>JAZNZY010000017.1:0-113114 GCA_045595165.1 Eubacteriales bacterium | reverse complement strand
AAGAAGTCGCAGACTTCTTGGGGTGATTGGGGTGATCATTAAAGTGTAATGTGGTCGATAATATAATTGAGGTATTGCTTGTAAGCTTCTTTTTCTGCAACGATCTTTTTCATATCGTACAGTATGTTGGGCGGAATCTTGTTTTGTTCTTCCTTGGAAAGCTTGCCTTTCATAAGTTTATCTACCTGAAGTGCATCGTGGATGTCCATGGTAATTATACTGTTATGACGCTGGCAAACTACTTTTTTCATTTGACCGGATACAAGACTTTCAACGGCGGCACAGCCCATCTTTGTCGCAAGCACTCTGTCCTGCAGAGTGGGACTTCCTCCGCGCTGAATATGGGCAAGACGTGCAAATCTCGCTTCTATACCTGTGCGTTTTTCGATCAGATCCGTAAGCTCTTCGCCGTATTCTCTTCCCATTCCTTCAGCGGTAATGATAATAAAATTACGCTTGCCTGCTCTGCGGGCTTCGACCATCTTTTCAAAAACGTGATCGAAATCGGTGGGAATTTCCTTTATAACGGTGGTAACCGCACCGACTGCGATAGCGGTATTCAGTGCAATGTCGCCTGCATCTCTTCCCATAACCTCAACAATAGTGCAACGGGAATGACTTTCGCTCGTATCACGAAGCTTATCAACAAGATCAACAACTGTGTTCATCGCAGTATCGAAGCCGATAGTCATCTCCGTAGAAGCTATATCGTTGTCGATAGTTCCGGGAATACCTATACAAGGAATACCTGCATCGGTAAGATCAACGGCACCTCTGAAAGTTCCGTCGCCGCCGATGGTAACGATACCATCAAGACCGAATTCCCGAGCTTTTGCCGCTGCTTTTTCTACGCCTTCTTTGGTTTTGAACTCGGGACAACGGGCAGTATAAAGCATAGTACCGCCGCGATTGATTATATAAGAAACGTCCCGCGCGCCAAGAGGCTTGATATCTCCGTCAATCAATCCTTGATAACCGTTATATATTCCGTATACCTCTACGCCTTTATACAACGCAAGTCTTGTAACCGCGCGTACAGCCGCATTCATACCGGGGGCATCGCCGCCGGAAGTAAGTACGCCTATTCTTTTAAATTCTGCCATAGGGAACCTCCCAAAAACTGTAATTAACACTTTAATTTTATCACTTGATACTGATTTTGTCAAACATTTTTTGATGATATAGCATATAGTTTACCTTTTTTGAATATCTTTAAACGGAATAAAAAGAAAAATATAATCCGGAGGAAATTAATATGGCTGATTTGAGTATATATGAGGAGATTTCGAAGCGTACAGACGGTGATATTTACATTGGTGTAGTAGGACCCGTAAGAACAGGAAAATCAACTTTGATAAACAGATTTATGCAAACAATGGTTTTACCATATATGGATTCTCAGGCAAAAAAAGAGCGAGCGCGGGATGAGATGCCCCAGTCAGCTTCAGGCCGTACGGTAATGACCACAGAACCCAAATTCGTGCCGGAAGAAGCCGCAGTAATTAAACTTGACGAAAACACGACTTTTCGTATGCGTATGATCGATTGTGTCGGATATATTGTTCCCGGTGCCATTGGTCATATCGAAGACGGCGAAACAAGAATGGTAATGACACCTTGGTCAGACAAAGCGATGCCTTTTGAAACCGCAGCAGAGCTTGGTACGCAAAAGGTAATTACCGAGCATTCCACAATCGGTATTCTTGTTACCACCGATGGCAGTATAGGTGAAATAGACAGAAATGCATATGTTGAAGCTGAGAGCAGGATAGTTCGTGAAATGAAGTCAACGGGTAAGCCTTTTGTTATTGTTCTGAATTCAGCGTATCCAAATGATAAAAAAACAGCATTGCTTTCAAAAGAACTTGAAGAAAACTACGATATCCCTGTTGTTCCGGTAAATTGTGCCGAAATGAATGAGCGTGATATTAAAGAAATTTTACAGGCTGTACTGTACGAATTTCCTGTAAAAGAGATAAAATTCGCATTACCTGCTTGGGTTGACGTGCAACAAAGCGGCAAAGTGAAAGAGGAATTGTATAGCGGGATAATCGAATCTGTAAATAAGATCAGACGTATCGGCGAAATTAAGCAGGTATTTGGCAGCTTCTTTACTGAAAACGGCGGTACGGCGAAAATAGAAAAAGTCGATTTGGGAAACGGCACATCGCAGATAGCGGTTGTTGTTCCCGACGAACTGTTTTTTAACGCGTTGGGTGAGCATTCCGGATTTGAAATAACAGACGAAAAATCCTTGTTTTCTCTCCTTGGCGATCTAAAACAGATCAATGATAGCTATTCAAAGATATCTGATGCGTTAGCGCAGGTCAACCGTACAGGATACGGAATAGTTACACCCGACGTTGATGATCTTACCCTTGACGAGCCGGAAATCGTAAGACAGCCGGGAGGATACGGTGTCAAGCTCAAGGCATCCGCTCCGTCTATACATATGATAAAAGCAAATATTCAAACAGAGCTTTCCCCTACTGTCGGCACAGAACGGCAATCGGAAGAATTGGTTGAATATTTGCTGAGAGAGTTTGAGGAAGATCCTAAAAAAATATGGGGATCAAATATGTTCGGTAAATCCTTATACGAGCTTATCGGTGAGGGAATCAACGCAAAACTCGCCCATATGCCCGAGGATGCGAGAGGAAAATTATCCGAAACGCTGGAAAGGATTATAAATGAGGGCAGCGGCGGGCTTATTTGTATATTACTGTAGGTAGCGCCATGGTAGTAAGCTTTTCTGATTTAAGCGATAAGGAAGTAATAAATCTGTGCGACGGTAAACGGTTGGGATATGTTTGCGATGCGGATATAGATACCGAATGCGGAAAGATTATTCGTTTGGCGATCCCTGCGAAAAGCGGACTATTTCCCGGGAAAAGCCGCATATATATTAGGTGGGAAAACATAGAACGTATCGGTGAAGATATTATTCTCGTAAGATACACCGAGGTACAGAATATAAAGCATTGAAAAAAATTCTTGATTACAGTCTTTTTAAGCAAGAATGCTTTGCATCAATTGTAAAACCGTTATTTTTATAAAAATTAAGAGTGCTTTCTTTGTTTGAACCGGTTTCTAAAAACACCTTGTAACAATTATTCTCTTTAGCAAAATTTGTAGCTTCGTCCAATAGTGCGGAGGCGTAGCCCTTACAGCGGTAATCCGCATGTGTTACTACATTTTCGATCACTGCATAGGGACGAAGATTGTGGGTAAGATTTTTAATAATTGTCACGTGTACCGATGAAACCACAATACCATCTACTTCGCATACAAGAAGCTTAATATATTTGTCATCATAAAATTCTTGTATTAATTTTCGCCAACTTTTCATATCCTGTTCTTCCGTAGGCGGAAAATTTGTGAGATATTCAAAGTACAGTGTTTTTAATTGCTCTGCATCAGCAGGCACTGCTTGTCTGATAATCATTTAAGTTGTCCTCCTTTTGAAAAAATCCGGCAGAAGCTCTGCCGGATTATTTTGTGTGTAAATTTATGAAAGCAGCTTGTGGATCTCTTCTGCTGCTTTTTTACCTGCACCCATCGCAAGTATAACGGTTGCGGAGCCTGTAACGGCATCACCGCCCGCGTAAACGGCATCAAGGGAGGTTTTTTCGGTTTCGTCAACAACTATTCCACCGTGTTTGTTCGTTTCAAGGCCGGGCTCTGAACGGACGATAAGGGGGTTGGGCGAAGTGCCGATTGCCATAATAACGCAATCGCATTCAAGATTAAAGCGTTCACCGCTGTCTACGGGCTTTCTTCTGCCTCTCTCATCGGGTTCACCCAATGTCATTACTGCGCATTCTATACCGGAAACGTATCCGTTTTCTCCGAGAATGGAAACGGGATTTGTGAGAAGGCGGAATATGATTCCCTCTTCTTTTGCATGCTCAACTTCTTCGCGGCGTGCGGGAAGTTCTTCTTCGCTGCGGCGATATACGATACTGACTTCATCTGCGCCAAGACGAAGTGCACAGCGTGCAGCATCCATTGCAACGTTGCCGCCGCCGACTACAACAGCCTTTTTAGGCTTCATTATAGGCGTTGTACTGTCAGCTTTATATGCCTTCATAAGGTTTACACGGGTAAGAAATTCGTTTGCAGAGTAAACACCGCACAGATTTTCGCCTTCGATATTCATAAATCTGGGCAGACCTGCTCCGCTTCCGATAAATACAGCATCATATTCCTCGCGAAGCTCGGAAATAAGTACGGTTTTACCGATAATACAGTCGGTTACGATTTCAACACCCATATTCTTAAGTTGATCAACTTCTTTAGCAACTATCTCTTTGGGCAAACGGAACTGAGGAATACCATATACAAGAACTCCGCCGGGAGTGTGAAGTGCTTCAAAAACGGTTACACCATAGCCCTTGGAAGCGAGAGCTCCTGCGCAGGCAAGACCGGCGGGACCGCTGCCAACGATTGCAACACGCTTTCCGTTGGGCTCTACTTTGGCAGATGTGGTGGAAGAGGCGTTGTCAGCAACGAAGCGCTCAAGTCTTCCGATACCAACCGGATCGCCTTTTTTACCGCGTACACAGAATTTTTCACACTGATTTTCCTGAGGGCACACACGACCGCATACTGCGGGAAGAGAGCTTGATGCGTTTATAATCAGCTTCGCACCGTCTATATCATTTTCTTTTATCTTTGAAATAAAACCGGGAATATCGATGCCCACGGGACATCCGGAAACACAAGGGTGGGTCGGGCAGTTGAGACAGCGCTGTGCTTCATTAAATGCGTCCTCTGCGGTGTAGCCGGTAGCAACTTCTTCAAAACATTTGCCGCGTTCTATAGGATCAAGAACGGGCATAGGAGTTTTATTCTGGGACATATTTGCCATTTTATTTTACCTCCTTGGAAAACAAGTTGCAGGTTTCTTCTCTTGCGTGTCTTTCAAATTCACCGTACATACGGCTGCGGGCGATAGCGGAATCGAAATCGACGAGATGACCGTCAAATTCCGGACCGTCCACGCAAGCAAACATAGTTTTTCCGCCGACAGAGAGTCTGCATCCGCCGCACATTCCGGTACCGTCTATCATTATAGGGTTCATACTTACAATAGTTTTAACGCCGAATTCCTTGGTTACAAGACATACGAATTTCATCATAACCAAAGGTCCGATACATACTACCTCGTCATACTCACCTGCTTCGAGAAGCTTGCGGAGAGCATCGGTAACCAAGCCCTTTTCGCCAGCTGAACCGTCGTCTGTCATAAGAATGAATTTATCGGAAATAGCTTCAAATTCTTCTTTGAGAATTACAAGCTCGGTATTTCTAAAGCCGACAATGGTATGGACTTCAGCGCCGTTTTCGTGGAATGCTTTGGCAACAGGATATGCAATAGCACTTCCGACACCGCCGCCGATAACACAAACCTTTTTGATTCCTTCTATTTCGGTATGGTTGCCGAGAGGGCCGGCAAAATCTGCGATATACTCCCCTGCTTTTTTATTTGCGAGTAACATTGTGGTTGCGCCGACTGCCTGAAAAATTACGGTTACTGTACCGTTCTCTCTGTCATAATCGGCAACGGTGAGAGGGATTCGCTCGCCTTCATCATTAACACGCAGCATAATGAACTGACCGGCAAGAGCTTTTTTTGCAACTGCAGGGGCGGACACTACCATTCTGTATACGGTGGGATTGAGCGGTTCGTTGGAAATTATTTTAAACATAGTAAATTCTCCTTATCAAAAACAAAGAAAAGAATATCACAAAATATTATAAATGTCAATAAACATCGAGCTTTTTAACGCTTTAAACGATAATTAAAGCAGTTCTGCGAACTGCTTTGAGTTTTATTGGTTAAGGAATTCAACGACAGAAAGTATATCATCATGAATCGATTCGTCTTCGGCGGCAGGTCTGGTATTGGTGTTATGGCTGCAAACGGCTTTATGTACGTCATTACAATTAACGTGCTTTAAAATGGTGCAGGCGGTATCATATGCTTTGTCCATATTACCATCGCCTCCTCCCACAAGGAGAACCGCACCTTTTTTGGCTTTTTCAACGGGAACTTCATTTCTGAAGTGGCGTGCGCAGAAATAGGTTTGTAGTCGGCTCGCTACGTCCAGCAGTTTTCCGGTAATCTCGGAAAAGTATATGGGAGATGCGATTATAATATTATCGCAATCCTGAATATAATCGTATATCTCCTGCATTCCGTCAGTTATCGCACAGCCTTCTTTCTCGTAACAATAGCGGCAATCAATGCAAGGGGAAACGGAGCAACGATATGCATTGACGATTTTGTATTCACCGTCAAGATTTTTAATGATAACGTCAATTAGACTTACGGTGTCGCCTTTAACTCTGGGAGAACCGTTGAGAATGAGTGTTTTTTTCATATCGTTACCGCTTTCTGAATAAATTTTCATCATATTTTTTAAATTACGTAATTATATCACATATTTCCAGTAACAGTCAAGCATAAATATGCAACATATTTTACTAATATACCACTTTTGTTTTAGTTAAATTCGCACTAATGTTAAATAAAACAAAAAACGTACTTTTGAAAATTCAAAAGTACGTTTTGTTGGTCTGAGTGACTGGATTTGAACCAGCGGCCTCCACGTCCCCAACGTGGCGCTCTACCAAGCTGAGCCACACCCAGATACGCAACGGCGCTATTATACCACCTAAAATTCAAAATGTCAATATAAAAAATCAAAATATTGTAAAAAAATATATTAGTTTTATTTACATAAATTTATGAGTAAAAAACATAATAAGATAAAAGGAGGAATACCGACTTGAACAACAATACGCTTCTTGCGTGTGTTCACCGTTCGGCGCAAACGGGTATGTATACTATACCGCGCATAAACGCTGAAACGGAAAACGAAAGATTTATAGCGGAAACAAACAGACAGTACCGTGATTACGTTAAAATATACAGATTATCAAAAAGTCTGATGCCTGACAGAAAGCCGTTTAATTGGGATATGTCCCCTATCGCGGCGTTGAGAACGGCATCGATGATAAAGCTCGGCGCGTTTACAGATGACAGCGTATCCCATCTTGCAGAGATGCTTTTGATGGGCACCGTTGCAGGTGCGACTGATTTGCGCAGGCATTTATCTGCCTGCAAGGGTGTGGATAAGCAAAGCAAGACACTTGCTATAGGACTTATAAAGCTAGAAGAGCAGAATATAGACAGACTTAAAAGGTTTTTGTAGGCAAAGCGGCGTTAACACGCCGTTTTCTATTTACAAAAGCGTAATTTTAATGTATAATATTGCCGAAGGAGGCGGTAATAATTGAGAACTGAAACTATTAATAAAAATGACGGTAATCAGCGGTTGGATAAATATATGTCCAAGCGCTTTAAAACCATGCCCCAAGCCCTTCTTTATAAATACATTAGAAATAAGTGCGTAAAGATCAACGGTGTTCACGCAAAAGAAAATGCTCTGGTTTTACCCGGAGATATTATTACATATTACATATCGGATGAGTTCTTTGTGCAAAAGAAAGCGGACTTTACGAGTCTAACGCCAAATGTCAACGTAGTGTACGAGGACGAAAATATACTAATTGCAGACAAACCCGCCGGCGTTTCCGTACAGCCTGATGAAAAGCAAGAAAATGGTACACTCATCGACAATATAAAGGCGTATCTTTATAAAAAGGGTGAGTTTGAACCCGAAAAGGAAAATTCATTCTCCCCCGCCTTGTGCAACCGAATTGACAGAAATACGTCCGGCTTGGTCATCTCCGCAAAAAACGCCGAGGCGCTTCGCATAATGAATTTGATTATCAAAGAACGTGAAGTAGAAAAAACTTATCTCGCCGCAGTGCACGGGATATTGAATAAAAAAGAGGATACTTTAACTCTTTTTCTTGAAAAAGATCAAAAAGAAAACATGGTTAAAGTGCGTAAAAAAGCAAATTCTGAAACCAAAACAGCCGTTACGGGGTACAAGGTTATCAGCGAAGCGGGCGATTTGTCCCTGCTGGAAGTTCGTTTGATTACCGGCAGAACCCATCAAATACGTGCTACCTTTGCATCCATCGGCCATCCTTTGCTCGGCGACGGAAAATACGCTGTTAACAAAGAAGACCGCAAAAAGGGCTATACTTACCAACAGTTGTGTTCGTATTCGCTTACGTTCAGGTTCAAGACGGATAAAGGAATATTGAATTATCTCAACGGAAAAAGCTTTAATGCAAAAACGCCGGGTTTCATCAAGTTGTTTGAGTGATCATTTATCCGGAAAGCCTTTTGCGGCTATAACGCTGTTTTTGTAAACGCGTTCGTGGCTTACTTCACGGACAACGGTAATAAAATCGGGGATTAAAAATTCACAGTCTTCTGCTTCCAGTTCGATCTCCAACAAGGCGTGAGTATATTCTTCCCCGAAATCATCCAATTCAAAGCTAAGTCCGCCGTGTGGAATTATATATCTTCGTTTTGTAACTGCGCGTTTATCGGGATCGGCATTGTTGAGAAGTGAAGTGTATTCCTCGGCGGTTATCTCCCTTTCTACCTCAATACGTGTAATATCGGTAACCGAGGTTTTTACCGTATGAGTATAAACCGTTTTATCCGAATATTTCCTCATCCGGACACGTCCGTTGGGCAAAAGGTAAGTTTGTTGAATATCGCTGAACGCAAAGGTGTTCAAAAGATCACCTTCGGGTCTTAAAATCAAAAATTTTCTTTCTATTTCAAGCATAATTAAACCTCATATCAAAAAACAGCGACCGTAGATCATCAACGGTCGCTATCATTATATATACAGACTATTATCCGCGATCGGTGAAAACAGGCTCTTCATCACCGATATCTTTATCGGGATCTTCATCGGGATGATCCTTGTAGTATGCATCCGCAACGTGCTTTTTAACAGCGGGCCAAGCGCAAAAAGCGGAAATATAAGTGAGCAAAGAGAAGAGTATGATCATCGGTAAAATAAGGCTTACGGATACGAATACACCGGAAGCAAACAGATAGTATTCGATGACCAACAGTAATGCAGTGGCAAAAACGCCAGCAACGTTACGTTTGAAATTAAGAGTAACAAAATAAAGGGAGTTTTTAAGTATCTGCTTAAGCTTGAGATCGAAGGTAATCATCTGCAGATAAATATAAAATCTCATTACAAAATATACAAACGCAATAAAGATAGAGAAAACCCACAAGAACAGATACATTGTGCTTGAGCTTGCGTTTGCGTTATAAGCGATGATATCATAAATGAGAAGGAATACAAGGCCTACGTCGATAACGCCGAACAGTATTGCTTGCTTCCAATTTCGCTTTACAGCATCAAAATAAGTGCTCCAGACAAAGTTGCAATCGCCTCTTGCGGCGTTGCGGCAAACCGCAGTAAGTCCAGCGCAGGAGGGACCGAAAGTGAAAATTGCCAATGCACCGATGCAGAACAGCACGATGGTTGTCGTGTTATGGACCGATGTAGGGCGAACAGAGCTGCTCAACGTAAGCAAAGCAGAAATCAGCGGGCTTCCGCCGTACTGGGAAACACCATAGTAGATGGGGAAAACAGAATCTGCGGGCATATTCACGCTGGTGAAAAGAGGAAATGCAATCGCAAAGCAAAATACGGGTAGGTTAGTAAATAAAAACAAAAGGTTTGCTATAGTAAGCTTGGAAAGATTGTTCCATATTGCGGCGAAAAAGTGAGCAAATCCAAAGGGCGTATGTTTTGCAGCATCGTCCTTGCTGTATCCTCTGTTTTTGTTGCTGTTACCGCTGAAGAAATTGTAAATGTAGTTTTTTGCCAAATCAAGTTACCTCATAAATTATGCACGGGGGTGGAATTTAATATAATTGTTATTAAGCTTATTTTTAATGAGCTGTGCGTAACGCATTGTGGAAGAAATGTCAGAATGTCCCAAAATCTCTTGAATATCGTGAATATCCGCGCCGTTTTCCAACAGATGTGCAGCAAAAGAATGGCGTAGGGTGTGAGGCGTTATATCCTTTTGGATCTTTGCACTCTCTGCATAGGATTTAAGTATTTTCCAAAAGCCCTGACGTGTCATACGCTCACCCTGAACGTTAACGAACAAAGCGTTTTCATCGGGACGGAATACCAAAAGCTTGCGGGAGCTTTCAAGATAAACGGAAAGAGCGCGAAGCGCTAAAGGATATAGAGAGATAAAACGTTCCTTTTCTCCGTTGCCGCAACGAATGAAAGAAAGCTGAAGGTTTACGTCTTCGATATTAAGAGCGATCAATTCCGAAACCTTTAGTCCTGTAGCGTAAAGAAGCTCCAGCATCGCTTTGTCGCGCTTACCTTTTATGTCAGCTGTATTGGGTTGTGCCAAGAGGGTTTCGATTTCCTTTGCGGTGAGAACCTGAGGACCTTTTTTCTCCAAGCGGTCATTGGGAATCTCTCTTGCAGGGTTGTGTTCCACTATTCCGCGGCTGATAAGAAACTGGAACAGCGAGCGTAATGCGGAAAGAGAACGGCTGACGGATGCAGGAGATAAACCGATGTTATTAAGGTACTGTTTATACTCGGCAACATCATCTGCGCTGACGGAAGAAAAATCATCAATTTTGGCAACTGCAGCGAAATCAAAAAACTTTTTAAGATCGCGTACATAAGCCTGGAGAGTGTTGTCAGAAGATTTTTTGACATCTCTCAGATAATCAATATATTCAGTATATTGGGATGTCATTTTGTCTTTAACAACTTCCATTTGATTTAAACCTCGGAACTCTGTCAGAACAACAGAGAAATTATATATGATAAAAAGTAAGAAACTAAGATATACAAAGCGAAAAAAGAAACGGAAAGAATTACACGTCGCCAAGCGCGGAGGGATCGAACATCAAAACAAGCGCAAAACGTGGAAGCGAGAACATCGGAAACAATAAGGCAAGCCAATAAAAAGGCGGCTGCAAAGGAAATAAGATAACTGCGAGAGTATAAAATAAGCCTGATAACGATGCCGGTGAAAATACCTTCGTAAACCACAAATGTAAAAGAAACCGGAAATCTTAAGAACGAAAAACAGCAAAAAAACATAAAAAGGGCGAAAAAACAACGCTCTGTACAAATGCAAAATGCGCCGAGTTCGGTGAGGGAGAGCACGAAAGATTCCGGCTCTATCTCCAATCTTCCGGGTACAAGTGCAGCGCCAAGAAGCGTTGAAATGAGATATAAGGCGAAAAAGAAGAGGAACACCCTTCTGTGTTTTTTCGGTACTGTTTTTATATTGTTTTGATTTTCGACGCCGAAATAAGAGCTGACGGGAACGGGTAAAAGTGAGCTAACGTTATCCATAAACAGAACCTCCGTAATATTAAAATATATGGAGAAACTGTTTACCGTATGCAAGTTAAATGCCATCTCAAGCGGCAAGAATATAATAATACAATTTACATAATTTTGCAAGTACCTTTTAACTTCTTTTCAAAAATTGTTAATTATGACAATGTGTTATGTCAACACAATTATGTAAACTGCCGAAACCTGCTCACAATATGGGGTGTTTTTGAAAACAAGCAACAAGATATAGATTTCGTTTTTTTCGTGTTATTTAATAAACATAATTCTCGCCGTCAATTTGCACAATTGCTATAAAACGTTATTGAAGCCGTTTAATAAAACGAAAAAGGAGCCTCCTATTAGGAAGCTCCGAATATTAAGCTATAAGCATTAATATAGGTATTGTTATTATACACAACAGCGTAGAGATCAAAACTGCGTTTGCTGCGGCTTTTTGTCCGGCGCCGAGTACTTCTGATAAATTTAAAACAACGCTTGCCGTTGGACACGAACAAAGAATAAAAAACGATGCTTTAAAACAGTAGTCGATAGGCAAAGGGTAAACCAACAAATAACCCAGCAACGGGAATACGAGAAGCTTGATGGCGGAAGACAGATATGCGTGCTTATCGCTGAACAGCTCCCCTACCCTTACTGTAGCAAGCCGCATTCCCAGAATGAGCATACATAAGGGGGTGGACATTTTTCCCAAAACCGAAACTGCGTTTTCAGCAATCGCGGGAAGTTTTATACCCAGCACAAACAGCGGAAGTGAGAAGAATAATGCCAGTACCGGAGGGTTGAGTATTATTTTTTTAATGCTCATATATTTTTTATCTCCGGTAATAAACATCGAGCCCGCAGTCCAGGATATTATGTTCATTCCCACAATATATACTGCCGAGTAAACGATAGCTTCCGGATAATCCGGCAGCAATGCTTGTAACAGCGGTACGCCGAAGAATCCCGAGTTGCTTAGTATACATGCAACCGAGCAAACTCTGTATCCGGGATCTTTTTTACCTTTTTTTCTGAGTATCAGCCACATTACTGTCAGCACTGCTATTTGCAACAAGAATGATAGCAGGAGGAAGATGCCGAGATTGAGTAATAATTTTTCGGAATATTCGACACTGTTAAATGAATAAATCGAGAGTGCAGGACTGCACACGTACAAAAGAAGCTTTGCAAATGACGCTATATGCATCTGATCAATCATTTTTGATTTTACAAAAATAAAACCCGGCACCGAATATGCCAACATTATAAGCACATTCAGTGCCGTGGTAGTTAATTCCATATCAGCCTACATAAATAACGTAATCAGATTTTCTTGCTTTCTTCTGAGGAATCTCTCCTTTGGGATAGCCAAGAATGCAACAGCCTACTCCCATATATCCCTCAAGACCTAATTTTTGAAGCATATTTTTGCCGTAATCGCTTTCAAACATTTGCTTGCACCGGTGTATCCAGCAAGCGCCGAGCCCGATAGCGTGAGCGGCATTAAGCATATTGCCGATAGCGAGAGAGCCATCCTCAACGTTGGTGTTTATTCCTTCTTTGACCAGCACACAAATAACGGTAGGTGCGCCGTAAAACGGATCTCCTTCTCTGTTCATAAAAGAGGCGTTGAGGACAGATAATTCGTCACGCACGGTTTTATCCTGAACGGCAATAAATACAGGTGTCTGCCTGTTCATGCCGGTAGGAGCGTTCTTTCCCGATTCAAGCACCGCTTCAAGCTCATCTTTCGTAATTTGCTCGGGTCTGTAAGATTTTATGCTGACTCGGCTGTTTAAGACTTTCAAGGTTTCGTTCATCTGTTCACCTAAATTATGGTAAGTGTTCCGAAAAATTCGGGACGGTGGAAATCGGGCTTTTCCCACTCGATAGGAGCCCAGCTTCCAAAGTGAGGAACCTGTGTTTCATCGCCGCACTTGTAAAAGTTGCCTTTGAATGTGTAACCGTTGCCGAAGGTGCATTTACCGAATAACTGCTCAATGAACGCGAAGGAGAATTCAACTTCTACCGTCCAGCAATTATCCTTATGCTCGGATGTAACTACGGGAAGCTCATCTACCACCTGATCAATGGGAGTTTTATTCTTTCTGTCAGTACGTATTGCGGAAAGAAAGGCTCCTGCAGAGTTCATCTCGAAATTCATATAAAGAGGAGATTTATTATTGAATGAAACGAAAAATTCAAGACAACTGTCGGTGTAAACGGGATCACCGTACTTGCTGTAGCGTGTTAAAGGCTGTTCTTCGAACGCAGTCATTCTCAATATAAAGCCTTTTCCGTTTATCATAGCAAGCTGTGCATAAGCTTTCGGAGTGTACTCTTTTCCCCACGTGTATGAATCTATTTCCGCCTTGGGAATGTCGTCCCAATCTACGGCGTTGGTTCTCTTAACAATGTATTGCATATTATTACCCTCGTAAAATCGTTTAGTTATCCTCGTTGCCGTATTCTTCGACTTCGATTATTTCTTCGTAATCGGTGCTGTGCTTGCGAAGGAATCCTGCCAGCACTAAAGCTAACACCATAAACGCAAGAAGCGCTACGATTAGCACCGCACCCCAGAGAGAAGGTGTTGCCAAGAAGCCCTTTAATCCGTCATATACAAGATAGCCTGCGGGAACAAGAGCAAAAACAATAGCAGTAACCGCTATCAAAGTATAACAAAGAATGCGCATAAGTCGATAATCGTTCATCATTTTGCTTATCATATTGTTTTGCTTTACTATGAGAGCGTTTTGACGCTTTATAAGTTTTTTCATCTCATCAAGGATGTAATCACTTTGGTTAATGTTTCTGTTATCCACTTATTTGCCTCCAATTTGTTTTTTGTAAATATACCACATCTTACCGAGAATGTCAATTAAAAAGCAAAAAACTGTTGAAAAACAGAAATGAAAAGGTTATAATTGTAAGGAGGTGAAATGTATGTTCGAAGACGCTCCCGAGATAATTCGGTCTTTTCTTTCTTACAAGTTGAATATACAAAACCGTTCTCCGCTGACGGTATCCGAATATTATCTTGATCTTCGCACATTTTTCAGGTTTCTCGCTTTGAACCGCGGAGATACGGAAGAAACCGATCTTGAAAAGGTTGATATCTCTTTTCTTAATATAGATTATGTGCAATCTGTTTCTACGGCAGATATATACGATTATTTGCTATGGCTTGCGGAAAAGGACATAAAGGCTGTTTCCCGAGCCAGAAAGTTATCTGCTATTCGCGCTTTTTTTAAGTATCATACCGCTAAATCTCATTTGATAAAGACCGATCCTTCCGAGCATATTGATTCCCCTTCCGTAAAGCGAAAGCTTCCCAAGTTTCTTTCTCTTGAGGAAGCGAACGATTTACTGGATTCCGTAGATATGTCCGATCCCAACGGCGAGCGGGATTATTGTATACTTACATTGTTTTTGAATTGCGGAATGCGTTTGTCCGAGCTTGTGGGAATAAATCTTTCCGATCTGAGCCACGATCTTTCCAGACTCACCGTTACAGGTAAAGGAAGCAAGCAAAGGAATATATATCTTAACGAGGCCTGCCGTGATGCGTTGCGAAAATATATAGATGCCCGCGGCAGAAACGCTACCAAGCACGGCAATACCATAAAAGACAAAAACGCCTTGTTCCTGAGCAGCAGAAATTCGCGTATATCCAACAAGACCGTTCAATGGACCGTTAACAAATATCTTGAAAAATCCGGTTTAAGCGGCAAGGGATATTCCGTACATAAGCTCAGACATACCGCCGCTACTCTTATGTACGATCACGGCGGTGTTGACGTAAGACTTCTTAAAGAAATACTCGGACACGAGCAGCTTAATACCACACAGATCTATACGCACGTGTCCGATAAACAGATAGAGCAAGCGATGGATAAAAATCCCCTTGCAAAGAAAAGGAAATAAAATGCTGATTAAAAAATTCAAAATTGAAGATAAGCATTGTGATCAAAAAGGTGTACTTAAATTGTCCGCTTTGCAGTTGTTTATGCAGGAATGTGCAGGAGAGGACTTTGATTCCTACGGTACAACCGGTGATGAAATGCGTGAAAACGGCATGGCGTTCGTTTTAACGCGTGTAACATTTGATGTTTTCAAGGCGATGGGCAAAGGCGATCTTCTGGAGATACTTACCGTCCACGATCATATCGAGGGCGTAAGTATGATACGCGAATTCGTAATTACTTCGAATAACGGATACTGCTGCCGCGCTACTACGGTATGGATAGTATTGAATCTCAATACCCGACGTATTATGCGTCCCACCGCTCTTGATCATTATCCCCCTACCCTTAATATGTTTATACAGCAGGTGGAATCAGAAAAACGTATTTTCGCCAAGGATGAAAGCGGTGAATATACTTGTGAGATAAGCATTGATCCCGGGTATATTGACGAGAACGGACACGTAAACAACACTTTTTATCAGGACTTTGCCGCAAAGGCTGTTGAGGGCAGATATTCCGACAAATTTTTGAGCCATATTCAGATATCATACGTACACGAAGCCTTTGAAGACGAGGTTTTGAAGTTATACGGAATTTTTGAAGAAACTACCGCAAGGGTGCGGGCAATAAACGGCGACAAATGTTGCTTTGAGGCTTTATTGAGATTTAAGGAGCAAGAACATGGGCAATAATTCAAAAAGAATGATCGCCACAAACAAAAAAGCATATCACGATTATTTTGTTGACGAAACCTACGAAGCAGGTATCGAGCTTTGCGGTACGGAAGTAAAATCTCTGCGCCAGGGTGCAGTCAATATGAAGGATAGCTTTTGTATTATCAAAAACGGCGAAATAGTTGTTCACGGTATGCATATAAGCCCCTATGAAAAGGGCAATATATTCAACCGTCAGCCTTACCGCGACAGAAAGCTGCTTATGCATAAAAAAGAGATACTTAAGCTGTTCGGTCAGGTTGGTCAGAAAGGTTATTCGGTCATTCCCCTTTCCATGTATTTCGTGGGAAAATGGGTGAAGGTGGAGATCGGTCTGTGCAGAGGTAAAAAGCTTTACGATAAGCGCGATACCGAAGCTAAAAAGACGGCACAGCGTGATATGGAGAGAGCATCTGTAAACAGTACTTGAAAGTTTTTAAGCCGTATGTTATAATATACGGCGTATTATGGGGGCGTAAAGGTTTCGACGGGGATCTTGAGGCTTTGTAAGCGAGCAGAAGCGTGCGACTTCTTTAAAACGCATAATTTTTAAAAATAAACGCTAACAATAATTTAGCTATCGCTGCCTAACTGATGGCGGCCGTCATACCGAGGAGTACTGCGGCTTCGGTCATGGCGTCACTTAGCAGTGCACATGAACACGGTCAAGCTTTGCCCCGTGTCAGGTATTAATGAAGCTACTGCCTTTTTCAGCGCGACGGTTCGCGGCTAAAGGCGGGAATTCAGTAAGCCGTATACGCTCGTAGAAAGCGGAGCGGATGGGTTTTCGGACAGGGGTTCGATTCCCCTCGCCTCCACCAAATGGACATTGCACGAACACCTACTACTTCAAAGGCGGTTTCGCCATAGAAGAGTTCCTGTAATGTCAGCATAAGAGGGTCACAATTGTTTGATTGTGACCCTCTTAAAATTACAAAGTTATCTCTTTCCCATTGATAATTGTCGAAAAATGTGGTAAAATAAACTAAAGTCAAGGGTGTAGAGGTGCTCTGTATGAGAATAGTAGCATACCACGGAACTGATATGTCAGTTGCAAAAAACATCGTTAACACTAAATTCATCTGCAAAGATAACAAAGAACATTGGTTGGGTGATGGTATCTATTTCTATCCCGATCTTTCTTTAGCAAGATGGTGGACAAGCAATCCAACATCAAAATTTGGTGTCACTGTTGAAAAACCGGCAATTATTAAATGCGACATTGAAATCGATGAAGACCGTGTTCTTAATTTGTCCGAATTGTCTGGTTTTACAAAATACATAGAGCTAATCAACGATTTTTTTGGTGTCGCGCTTTCAGATAGGCGCCGTCCTTTAGAAAAAATTGATTATAAAAAATTTCGATGTGCTTTTTTTAATTATGTTTTCCTTAGAAATGAAGTGGATTTGATTATCGCTCCATTTTTAATACCAACCCAACCTTACTTTCCTCTTAGTAAGAATAAAACTTTGTTCGAGCATATGAATATAATGTATACTGAGATGCAAATTTGTTTAAGAGAAAATTGTCAAGATGTAATAATCGCAAAAAATATTATAGGAGGTGAATGTGATGACTAATGATTCGAAGACAAAGGTTCAAGCTCTACATGCTGCCTACGAAAAAGCAGGAATTAAGGTGTCGAAAAATGAAAGACGTGCTCACTCTGCCGGAATTATCATCACATCTGATGAAGGTACTGATTTTGCTATTCGAAGAAGCAGTGATGGTAGCATTGTCTCTGTTGCGTACAATCCTGTAAGAGCGTTATCTAGAAGAAGTGCGAAATTATACGCAAGTAGAAAACGCAGACCATATGTTACTAGAAAAAAACAAAAGCAAATTGGGAGATGACAATTCATCTCCCAATTTGTTTTTGTAAATCATTCATTATTTGCTCTTCGCTTTTATGCGGACTGCTGCCATCCTGTTCTACCAATTCTTTTTTTATTTCTGAAGTGATAAACCTAGCAAACGATTCTATGATTGATTGCGGTAATTCAATATCATATTTGTCCCGCCTTTCTTCTGACATTCGCTACACAAGGCTTTGTAGGTCATTATTGTATGTCAGTGCCGTCTCCTTTCCTTCGATATTTCTTTTTTCTGGATCTTTTCTTTGGGATCTCGGACAAGTAATTCTGCGTAGCTTCTGTACGGTTATGTCCGAGACTTTGACTTACTTCCTTAGCAACATTTTTCACGCCCTGTTCCTCAAGTCGTTTCTTTAGATCCTGAGCAAAATCGTATCATCGCGCTTTAGCGTGTATATCATCACCGAAGGTGTATTTCTTGCGACTTGATGATATACAAAGCTATCGACTTGATGATATGCACGGTTTCGCCGTGATTTTATTAGTAATTGTGATATTTTTATTTAGTGTTATGGTCATTTTTCTATTCAAGCGTCCCTTGTTTATTAAACAACGGATTTATTATTGAAAAAACGTCTTTTCCGAGTTATGATATAACTACACCGGTGATATCAAACAGGAGATGAATATATGCAAATAAAAATAGGCACAAAAATAAAAGAGCTGCGCAAGCGGGACGGCAGAAAACAAGAAGACCTTGCAAATGCTCTCGGCGTCACTTGTCAGGCGGTGTCCCGTTGGGAGGCGAACGGCGGTTATCCCGATATGGAAACCATACCTGCCATTGCAAATTATTTTAACGTGAGCATTGATGAGCTTTTCGGATACAGCAAAGATAGAGAGCAAAAACTGAAAAGCATATTGGCAGAAGCCGAAAAGGCTATTAACGAACAGGGCGATATGACAGAATGCGTAGAGCGGCTTCGTGCGGCGGCTGAAGAATTCCCTTCAGAGTCTAAAGTATATATGTATTTGGGATTTGCTTTAGACTTACACGGATGGAAAAAGCACGGAGCAAGAAGTTATACAAAGGATGGCTCGGATTATGCTTTTGAAGACACGGAATATAACTCGAAAAATGTCTATTGGCAAGAAGCTCTGCAGGCTTTTGAAAAGTCGTTAACTTTGGATATAAGCGTCGAAGACAGAGATGTGATAATTCAACGCATGGTTCTTTACTATGCCAAAATGGGATATTTTGATAAAGCGACTGCTCTTGCTTCGAATCAAAACAGCGTACTTATGAGCAGAGAGTTTTTGTTGTCATTGGCCAATGAGGGCGAAACGAGAGATAAATATCAGGGCGAGGCGATCATCGATATTTTAAATGCATTAAAAACCATTATTGTTAATTCTATCTGTACAAAGATATCTGCTTTTACGAAAAAAGAAGGCGTTGCTGTTTTGACAGAGCTTGCGTATATGTATGAATCTGTATTTAGCGACGGAAGATTAGGTGTCGGGCATTATCACGTATGTGAATTGTATTTACACGCGGCAGTATACGAAGCGCGATTCGGAGCAGGTGCTGAAAAGGCATTTGAGTATTTCAAAAAAGGATTTGAACATAAAATCCTGTACGAATCCATCCGTTGCCGGGGTGAATACCGGTATACGGCTCCATTGGTTTCAAAAGTTACCTTTCCAAGCAATAATTTCCCTTCTCTAACGTCAGATTTTTGGAACGGATGGATGGCTGCTTTTACAGATGAACTGAAAGTACACATCAATTCCGACGCAAGTTTTGCCGAATGCTTTGAAAAACGTTAGATTATTTAAAATATTTTAATTCAATTTACAATATTTTCAAATTTTTCTGTTATAATATGGACGAAATTAGTCCAAGGGATAAACGGAGTGATATTGATGAAGAAAATTTTGGCGGTGTTGTCGGTGATAACGTTAGTGTTCGGCTTGCTTTGCAGTTGTGATACGGCGATTGGCGGCAATGAATCGGATGGTGAAGACCAAGTGTCTGTTCCCGACATAAGCGTTGATACAGAAAAGTTCGGCACGGACGATGAGATGTTTACTGAGCGGGACAAAAGAACGTCATACGATGAAAAAGAATGTGTAAGCATCGAGCTTAACGGCACGACAGCAACAGCAAGCTCCGACAGCGTCAAAATATCCGACGGCACAGTTACCATTACCGAAGAGGCGACCTATATTATTTCTGGAACGCTGGAAAACGGTATGATTATCGTTGATGCTAAAGATACGGATAAATTACAGATAGTCCTGAACGGAGTCAACATTACCAATAAGACAAGTGCGGCTTTATATATTCTCGAAGCGGATAAAGTTTTTGTAACGCTTGCGGACGGTACCGAAAATACTCTTGCAAACGGCGGTGAGTTTACCGCCATAGACGACAACAATATTGACGGTGTTATATTTTCCAAGCAGGATCTTACCTTTAACGGTTCGGGAAGATTGAGCGTTACTTCCCCCATCGGACACGGTATCGTTTGCAAGGATGATTTTGTTATCACCGGCGGTTCTTACCGTATAAACTGCGCTTCCCACGGTTTTGACGCTAACGACAGTGTTCGGATAACGGGAGAAACAGAAATAAAAATAGATGCCGGCAAGGACGGTATTCATTGTGAAAACTCCGATGATACATCGCTGGGATTTGTTTATGTTTCGGGCGGAAAGTTTGAAATCGAAGCCGAAGGTGACGGAGTTTCCGCAGGTGCGTATCTGCAGATAGAAAACGGAAGTTTTGATATGCTGATCGGCGGAGGGAGCGTAAACGGCTCTAAGGAATCTTCCGATAATTTCGGCGGTTTTATGGGCGGCGGCAGACCGGACGATAACCAAAATACCGATGAAAACAGCACGAGTATGAAGGGTATCAAATCCGAATCGGACATGATTATCAACGGCGGTACCTTCAGCATTGATTCTGCGGATGATGCTGTGCATTCCAATACTTCCCTTACTGTAAACGGCGGCAATTTTGAAATATCATCCGGCGATGATGCGTTCCACGCAGAAGAAAATCTTTTAATAACGGCAGGAAATATTAACGTTTCCGAAAGTTATGAAGGGCTTGAAGCGTTGCATATCGAGGTAAAAGGCGGAAACATCAAGCTTGTTTCTGATGATGACGGTCTTAACGCCGCAGGTGGTAACGATTCCAGCGGTGAAGGAGGACGGGACGGAATGTTCGGCAGACCCGGCGGAGGCGGAGGTCCCGGCGGCGGTCCGGGCGGAGGTCCCGGAGGAAACGGCTCTTCCAATGGCAGTATAGTGATATCCGGCGGTACTCTGTATGTTAAGGCAAGCGGCGACGGAATTGATGCCAACGGAACTTTAACTATAAACGGAGGATATACTACGGTTGTAGGCCCCACGCAGGGTGATACCGCAACTCTGGATTACGATGTCAGCGCTGTTATATCGGGCGGTACCTTTATCGGTACAGGCGGTGCGGGAATGGCACAAACGTTCAGTGATTCCGAGCAGGGCGTTATTTCCGTAAGCGCAGGCAGACAAAACGCAGGCACGAATATTACTTTAAAGGATAAAGACGGAAACATTATTGTTTCTTATGAGCCCGAGCTTTCATTTGCGGTGGTGATCTTAAGTAGCCCCGATATAGTATCCGGCGAGAGCTATACCATTACAGTTGGCGGTACTTCTAAAGAATTCAAAGCAAGTTAATAATAATTACGGCAGGTTATCCCCTGCCGTTTTTGTCTGTTTGATTTCCAACCGTTGGTTGATTATCAAACAACCGATTGATTATTGAATTCGCTGTTTTTATAAGCTATAATGAAGGCACACCGGTGAAATAAAGAATTTCGGAGGTTTTTATGAAACTTACTCTTGGAGAAAAAATAAAAGAATTAAGAAAGCGGGACGGCAGAAAGCAGGAAGACCTTGCCAATGCTCTTGGCGTAACAAACCAAGCTGTATCCCGTTGGGAAAAAGACGGAAGTTATCCCGATATGGAGATGATTCCTGCTATTGCCCATTATTTCGGAATAACCATAGATGAGCTGTTCGGATATGAGAATGACAGAGAGAAAAAGATAGATGCTTTGGTATCCAAAATAAAAGATATGAATTTCAAAAATAATGGAGTAAATATCAATATCGATGAGTGTATCGCTCTCGCAAGAGAAGCTATGATTGAGTTCCCGGGAAATGATAAAATAATGCTCTGTCTTGCTGAAGTGCTATATAATGCAGGCTATGTTCGTTACGGTGAATATCATTTGATCGATGAAGAAGGATATAATGTTTACGATATAGAAAGACACCGCAACTATGAAGAATGGAAGGAAGCGATTGTGATTTATGAAAAGCTGCTCAAAACTCTTGAAGCGGGAGAAATGCGGCAAAATGCTTTAAGGTATCTTACCCAGCTTTATCTTAATATGGGCGAGAGTGAACGTGCGCTTGCGGTTATTGAATCTGCACCGACTATTTACGGATCGTATGAATTTCTGCGCATAAACGCGTATGACGGCAAAAAGCAAGCAGCCGCTTACGGCGAAGCGCTGCTGAAGACAGTGAGAGCGAGTGCGGAACTAATAATCGGAACGGTGATATCTTATGAGCAAAATATGCAGACACGTGAGAAGGTAGAGAGTATTAAATCTGCAATAAGATTGTTTGATCTCGTTTGTACTGATGGTAATTATGGAGTTCATAACGCATATATCGCAAGAATGTATACCCTTTTATCGTTATTTCTTTGGCTTGACAATAAACCTGATGAAGCGTTTGAAGCGTTGGATAAAGCTCTGTTTCATTTCAAAGAATTTGAAGCGTGCTGTGCCAATACAAACGCAAGATATACTGCACCGCTTATTAAATTGGTGGAAATCGAGTATCTTCAGGCGAAAGCTAACGATGAGAATCATCCTCACACAAGTGCTTTAAGCCTTGCGGAAGATTGGCCCTGGTGGTCTGTTCAAGAAGATTGTCTTGTGAGAAATGAAATCCAAGCTGATTCCCGCTGGCAAGAATGGGTTAAAAAATGCAAATCATGAGAAAAGCCCCGCAGAAGCGGGGCTTTTTGCTATGAGCTTGTGCTGTCAAGAACAAGTTCCGACCAATTGCAGACATTTTATTCTTACATCGTTTTTATATAAGTGTTTATGTTCTGATCCTCGTTGTAGGTGGGGTCTCCGGGGTTGATGCCGTTCATAACCTGCATAACATGATACGCCTGCTTATGCAAAAGCTCGGTTGCTTCTTTTGGAGAAAGGGACGTATCGGGGAACAAGGGCTCGCCGATATGCAGATCTGCGCAGGGAGTTTTTGTAAACAAACGTCCTATTCCCTTTCGCTCACGGAAAGAAATTGCCATAGGTATAATAGGCTTATTGTGAGATACTGCATATTGAAAAACAGCCTTTTTCAAAGGACGGATATCGGGATAATAAAACCACATTGATCCTTCGGGGAAAAAGTGGATCCAGTTGCCGTCTGCCAATGCTTTGTTCATCGTTCTGTTGAACTTTGCCAGAGCACGGAAATTGTCAGTAGGAATCGGCATACCGCCTACCCAGCGGATGAGAGGACCGTTGGGACCTTCGAGGTTGGTCTTCCAAGCGGGAAAATATTGTAAATGAGGGCGGATAGCCTTGAGCACGCAAAGATAGTCCCACATCAACACATGGTTGGAAATGGTGATCGCACCGTTTTCGAAATCTTTTTTGTGCTTTTTTAAAATATCCCGTCCGTGTATTTTTAGTCCGTGGCGGATGGTGCATGCGGGAAATGCGACCAGGTTTAATACAAAAAACAGTACGAAGCGTTTTATCTTATAGAAAAAGCTTGTGTCAATATAATCGTAATTTTCGTCAAAATGCGTGTCACGAATATGCTTGACTGTAATCATATGCTCGTCGGAGCGTTCGGGATAAGTATAATCCAAGTTATGTCTGTAATACATATAAGTTATCCTTTATTGAATACATATTTATCCATACGGAAGAATGCTTCTTCTACTCTTGAAAACGGAAGTGCGAGGTTTAAACGGATATGTTCGCTTCCGCCGTGCTGTCTGCCGTCCTGCCAAGAGACACCCACATCCCAACCCAGCTTCAAAAGCTCATCGAGTGTGAGGCCGTTTGCTTTAAGCCATTCGCTGCAATCCATAAAAACCATATAAGTTCCTTGCGGTTTGGAAACTGTAACGCCGCAAAAGTGTGAATCAATATAGTCGCAGGCAAAGTCGATATTTTTTGCTAACACGGAACAAAGCTCGTCTGCCCATTCCTTACCTTCGTCGGAGTATGCGCCCATAAGTGCATACATAGACAGTACGTTCATTGAATTGTAATGAGAAAGCGAAGATTCTTTGTTTATTCTGTCGCGGAGGTGCTTGTTGTAAATGATATGATATGCACCGATAAGACCGGCAAGGTTAAACGTTTTTGAAGGTGCGTAAAGTGCTACCGTGCGCAGGGCGGCATCTTCGGAAACGGATTGTGTGGGAATGTGCGTGTGACCCGGCATAATGATATCCGACCATATCTCGTCTGAAACGACAAAAACATTGTGTTTTTTGAATATCTCCATTGCGCGCAGGATCTCATCTTTTTCCCAAACGCGTCCTGTGGGATTGTGGGGAGAGCAGAAAATTGCCGCGTGGACGTTGTTTTCGGTTATCTTGCGCTCCATATCCTCATAGTCCATACGCCATATTTCGTCAGAATCGGGCTTGAGCGAGCTACGTACAAGGTTATAACCGTTGTTTTGCAAAGACATAGTGAATCCCATATAAACGGGACTGTGGACGAGTACGTTATCTCCTCTTGAGCAAAAGGTGTTAAGCGCGGAGATCACACCGCCCAGTACGCCGTTCTCGTAGCCGATATGCTCGGGTAAAAGGTTATCGACGTTTTTACGTTCTTTGTGCCATTTTATTATGGAATCGAAGTATTCCTTTCTCGGATCGAAATATCCGAAGGCAGGATGTTTTACACGCTCTGTGATAGCGTTACAAACGGCAGGAACAGTAGGAAAGTTCATATCCGCAACCCACATGGGGATAGGATCGAAGCCATCATTCGGGACGCCAGGCGCCCAGCCTTGCCCTAATGCATCGAGAGCAAGAGCGTCTTTTCCTTTTCGTTCCATCAGTGTTTCAAAATCAAACTTCATAGTGTTACCTCATCTTTAGATACGTAAATTCTAACATATAAATATATAAAAAACAATAGAAGAATTTTTTTATTGTTCTTGACTGAAAAGGTTTGATATGTTAGAATATCTTGATATATTATGTAGAAAGCGGGGACAATATGGCTGATACGAACTTAAAACGGCTATATATTGCATATAAATATATTACAGCGGTATTGGTTACCGTTTCTCTCGTCACTTTGGGCTTGCTGTGTATAAAGATTTATTTAAACGGCGAAAAGGCATTTACTCGGGAAATAGTTACCGTATATCTTTGCAAATGGTCTCCCATTTTGTATATAACAGCCGCAGTGGTTTTCGGTGGATTTGTTTTTGCTTTGTTTTCCCCCGCCTCGCAACGGGGAAAAGCCGAATTGAGATATGATTTTGTTCTCGATTCATACAAGAACAAATATTTACCTACCGACAGTTCAATACGGGAAAATAAAAAACGCCGAACGATATTGTGCGTGTTTTATTTACTTGCCTGTGTTGCCGCTTTGCTTCCCGTTATATATTTTTCTGATAAAAACAATTTCACCGTGGAAAGCTTGAATACGGATGTTATCGCTGCTTCAGTTGCTGTTTTTATACCCGCGGTTTTTGTGTTTGTATTTGCAATAATCTTTTCGTGCATCGCCAAAAAAAGTGTTATCCGTGAGATAGAATGCTACAAGGATGCGGTTAAATCCGGAAATGCTGTTTTAAAACCCAAAGGCGATAATGTTAAGACAGATCGAAAAAAAGTATTAAGGCTTGTTCTGGCGGTTGCCGCGGTTCTTTTGATAATTCTCGGAGTGTTTAACGACGGTATAGGCGACGTGTACGGAAAAGCCGTGCGTATATGCACCGAATGCATAGGTTTGGGGTGATAAAATGAGCAGATTTACACAAAAGCTTAAATGCTTTGTTCCCACCAAACGAAGAATCATACAGCTTTATGCAGCTTTGCTTACAAATGCTAACATAAAGGGATATATCAGCGGCGAGATATATCAAGGGAAGCTTAAAGGCGCTTGCGCACCCGGTCTTAACTGCTATTCCTGTCCCGGTGCTTCTGCGGCTTGCCCTTTGGGAGCGTTGCAAAACGCATTGGCAAACAGCGGTGCAAGACTTCCCTATTATGTTTTTGGAATTTTGCTTCTGTACGGCGTAATTTTCGGCAGGTGGATATGCGGTTTTCTGTGTCCTTTTGGGTTTATTCAGGATCTTGTTTATAAAATCAAAACGCCGAAAGTTAAAAAGAGCAAGGCTACTCGTATTTTTTCACATCTTAAATACATACTTCTTGCGGTATTCGTGGTGGCGTTGCCATTGATATATGCACTGCGGGAAATGTCGATTCCTTTGCCAGCGTTTTGCAAGTATATCTGCCCTTCGGGAACACTGCTCGGCGCGGGAGGCTTGCTTGCAAATATTAACAATGAGTATATGTTTTCTATGCTTGGCTCGTTGTTTACCTGGAAATTCCTTCTTTTAATGGCGTTCATTATCGGAATGATATTTTTTTACCGCTTCTTTTGCCGTTTTTTCTGCCCGTTGGGAGCTATTTACGGATTGTTTAACAAGATATCCTTCCTTGGCGTAAAGGTAGACAGTAAAAAGTGCACCGACTGCGGTCTGTGTGCAAAAGAGTGCAAGATGGATATACGAAAGGTATCTGACCGCGAATGTATTGCCTGCGGTGATTGTATAAGTGTATGTCCCACGAAGGCTATCTCTTATAAGGGACCCAGTATACTTTTGCCGGATAACGATGTTCCTTCTTCGGAAGGAAGCAAAAAGAAAACAAAGGCGGCGCGTATAACAGTTGCTGTTTCCATGTGTGTTTTATTGATAGGATCTTTGGTTTATTATAATTTTATCGATAAAGATCCCGCACCTGCGGAGATAGAATACGGAAACAAAGTAGGAGAAAACTGTTATGAATACGATCTTGAAGTATTCGGCAGTGATGAGAAGTTCAACATCGCGCAAAACCGCGGTAAAATTACCGTTATCAACTTCTGGGGAACCTGGTGTACCCCTTGCGTTGCAGAGCTTGTAAACGAATTTCCTCGAATCGCCGAAGAATATGCGGATTACGCAACAGTTGTTACCGTACATTCCTACGATCTCTATAACGTGGATGTTCAGGCATATATAAACGAGCATTTTTCCGAATACAATTACGTATTTTGCCGCGACGGAAGCGGAGATGAATATTGCAATCTTCTCGGCGGAGGCGATGCTTGGCCCTACACGGTTATTGTGGATGAAGACGGGATCATTGTTTCCGTTATTCCCAGCTCCACCACTTATAAGGAGCTTAAAAGCATTTTAGACGGTATAATTGAAGAACAGACCAAATGAGAACAAATATATTACTTTATAAAATGGAGAAACAAAAATGAAGAAGTTTATCAGAATAATTGCATTTGCTTGTGTATTTGCAATGTTGATCGGTGCTTGTATGACCGCTTTTTCCGGATGCAGATTCGGCGGAAATGAAGTTTCCGATACTTCCGATGCTACTGAGGACACGTCTATAAATATCGTTGACGGTAAGACTGACTATAAGGTTTCTGTCAGATCTATCGGCGGTATTCCTCTTGCCGGAATAACATTGTTTGTTTATGAAGATGACTCTCTCGAGGATCTTGCAGGCTACGGTATTACCGATGAAAACGGTGTTGCTGTTATTAACCTTGCCGTTTCCTCTAAATACAGAGTTGTTCTTTCCGACGCTCCCGAAGGATATGAGGTTGAAACCAGCTATGGATTCACCTCTACAACTGCGGATATTGTTCTCGTGTCGAGAATTATAGAAGATACCGATCTCTCCAACGTTACTTATGAACTTGGAAGCGTAATGCACGATTTTACTATTGTGGATTCCGAGGGAGATTCTTACACCTTGTCTGAACTTTTGAAGGAAAAAGACATGGTTATGCTTAACTTCTGGTATACTACCTGCTCTTATTGCGTTGCCGAGTTCCCTTATATGAACGAAGCTTATGAACAATATAAAGAAGACATCGAGATTCTTGCCCTCAACCATTATGTGGCTGACAGTGAAGATGACGTTGTTGATTTTAAAGAAAGCTATGCTCTCTCCTTCCCTATGGCAAAAGAAAATCTCGGTATGCAGAGTGCTTTTAATCTTCAGGGTTATCCCACTTCAGTCTTTATTGACAGATACGGTGTAATCTGCCTTATCGAAGTAGGCGGTGTAACAAGTGCTGCACCCTTCACTGTTGCATTTGATATTTTTACTGCCGACGATTATACACAACAGCTTTATACTGATTTGAACTCTCTTGTTCCCGTAATCACTCCGGACGTGGAAATGCCTTCTTCCGAGGACATATCCAACGCTATAAGCGCCGGTAATGCAAATATTGCCTACGCTCCCGAAACCGGTGACGGAGATGCTGAAATCACATGGCCTTTCGTTCTCGGCGAAAAGGACGGCGAGAATTGTATAATTCCCTCAAACTCCGGCGTTAACAATTCCTTTGCTACGATCTATATAAATGTAAACCTTAAAAAAGGCGAAGCTATCGGCTTTGATTATCTTTCCTCTAGTGAAAGCGGAATGGATATTATGTACGTTCTCGTTGACAGAGAAGACATATATCAGATTTCCGGTGAAAGCAAAGAGTGGAACAGTTGTTATCCTTTCGTTGCCCTTGAAGACGGCAAATACGAGCTTGCTCTGTGCTATTTGAAGGATTCTTCCGACGCTGTCGGTGATGATACCGTATATGTGAGAAATGTTCGCATCGTATCCGAAAATAAGATAGATACTCCCAGCTATATTCCCAGATACTGCGCAACAAACCTCAAAGCCGACGGATTTGGTTACGAAAACTACGTTGATATTGTTTACAACGAAAAAGACGGATATTATCACGTTGGCACAAAGAACGGTCCTCTTCTCCTTGCCAACCTTATGACTTCTACAAGATTCAGCAATGATTCCATTAATGACCTCGGTTACAACGGTCATATAAATGTTGACGGTCACGATCTCTATGAAGATCTTCTCACTTATTGTAATATGGCACTTAACTCTGAAATTTACGGTTTGTGTACCGTTACCGAAGAGCTTAAGGAACTGTTGATCAAGACTACAAAAACTATAGGTTTGGAACAGACCGATAACGAGTGGCTCCAGATATGCTGTTATTACGACGTTTATGGTACTGACGGCGAACAGCTTACCGACCCTATTCGCGGTCTTTGCGCTGATTCTGCGTTTGAGGCAAAGCTCGGTAAAGACAATGTAGTGAATTATAACCGTGCTATCGTTCCCAGAGGATTATGGTATAAATTTGTTCCCACCATTTCCGGTGCATACAGAATTACTTCTTACAGCGCACAGCCTGTCGATGCTTGGGTATTCCTTGCTGACAAAACCGAATATTTCCTTTATGAACCTTTGGAAAAGGGCCGCATTGCCGATATAAACTGCTCTATGGTTGTTTATTTTGAGGCCGGAAAAGAATACTTCATAGACATTGCTTTTGCTGATGTATATGCGACCGGCTCCTTCAATTTTGAAATCAAATATGAAGGTGCATCTCAAAAGGTATTCAAGCTTGCTTCTCCCGGTTATTTCGTATTCTACGAAGACGATGTAAACTCCACGGTTTCCGGCGGTATAAAAATTGCTTTGGGCAACGACGGATATTATCACGAGCTTTTGCCTGACGGAAGCTTCGGCTCCATTCTCTACGTAGATTTTGAAGGCGATAACAATATATTTTCTTCCAATCTCAAAAAGCTCATAGATATGGGTGCGTTTAACTTCGAATATTCCGAAGACGATCAGTGGGTACTCACCTATATGGAAGAAAACGGCGACGATTTCCTTGACGACCTCAAAGAATACTGGGGCGATTTCTACGATGAATATTATGAACTCTTTGAAGTGGATGATGTTCTTGACGGTGATTTCCACGGTGTCGGCGACGATATGACCGAGATTGTAAAGAAATATGCCGCCAAGGCTTACGGAAACAACGCTCCTTCGCCAGAGCTTAAAGGATGCGTTCCAGTTAACGAAGAGTTAGGCGAAATTCTTCAAATGCTTATGGATAAGTACACTTTTGAGGATGTAGAGCATTCTTGGGGCAAACTGTGCTACTATTACGATTATATCGGTCCCGATGCCAACAAGTAATTCGAGGTGTGATTATGACAAATTTTAAAAATGTTTTACGTGCGTTATTAGCCGTAATTCTGTGTTCCGTTTTGTTTCTCGCCGCTTGCGGCGGGAACGAAACATCCGGTGACGCTTCAGTCGGAGATGTTTCCGTAAACCTTCCCGATGAATCGAGCGGTGAATCCAACGATAATCAGGAATCCGATGAAAATGATACTTCCTCCGATGTCGGTAATTCGGATGATTCCGACGATAACGGTTCCGAGGATAGCGATGCTCCCGATGAGAACAGCGCCAAGCCCGAAAATTCTCAGCCTACAAATAATGACAATTCCGATAAGGAATGTGAATATTCTGTATATGCTGTTGACGGAAACGGTGATCCTATCGCTAACCTGATAGTTCAGGTGTCCGGTAAAGATTTCAGCGTAATGAAAACCACAAATTCCAAAGGCGTTGCTAAATTTACAGCAAAAAGAGGCGAATATACAATAACTTTCGTTTCCCCTGCAAAAGAGTATTTCTACGATGCGGAAAAATGCGTTTTAACTGCTGACGTTACTTCCATCACCGTTCCCCTGTTGGAAAAAGCGGTTGTATCCGGACAGCTTTATGCTCATTCGACCGTAGTGAACGATTATATCGAATATGATTACTACGAAGTTGGCGAAGGAATGTATTTCGCTCCCGTTTCTGACGGAGAAATGACATATTTTCTGTTTGTTCCCGAACGGGCAGGTACCTTCGAAGTATACGCCACTGCTGATACAGAAGTAGAAATAGGATATTACGGATCTCCTCATTACGTTTTGCAATCCTCAGCTTCCGAGCTTGTTGACGGTAAACTTATATTTGATATTCATAATTATCACATAGGAACAACAAGAGATACCACTACTAAGTATGTTATCGGCGTAAGAACTGCTGATGCCTCCGATGCTAACTGTATTCTTTACGTTGAACGTACCGGTGATCCTACCTGGTCAGTTATCGATGAGCCTTGGCAGGTTGCGGTTGCAAACGACAAGTACCTCGTTAAGTACAACGGAGAAGCAGGTAAAACTCTCGTTGATATCGATATTACTTCAAATCCTGTTGTTGTCTTGAATGAAGCTGACGGATATTACCACTACGGTTCTGAAAACGGCCCGTTAGTGCTTGTAAGAGTTGCCTCCGATGCAAAGTTTTTAAACGCTTCTTTGGTTGATATTTGTGATACCAGTACATTTGGCATATATGTTTACAACGATGACGGTAGTTTCAAATATAAGGAGCGCTATAATGAACTGATTTATCAGTATCAGGAGATATGCGATGAGAATGGCGTGTGTCCTTTGAATCCTCAGCTTGCGGAAATTATGAAAGCGTTTGGCGAATATAAGGGATGGTGGACTTCCGCTACTTCTCCCGGGTATATTTTCGGCAATACCCCCGCATATAAATACCCCGATTGCGCTTGGCTTTTCTGCTGTTGCTATTATGAATAATTTTATATTTTGAGGTAAAAAATGAAGAAATTTTTATTTGTTATCCTTTCCCTTCTTTGTGTTATTTCTGTTTCGATCTTTGCAGTTTCATGTGATATAGAAGAAAACGTTTCAAACGATCCTCAGGTCGAATCCAACGATTCCTCCCCTTCTGTTGACGAAACCGAATCTTCAGAACCTGTTGATGACGGCAAGGTTACATACACCGTTATCGTTGTTGACGAAAACAACGTTCCCCTTGAAGGCATCATTATTCAGTTCTGCGATGAAGAGAACTGCAAGCTTCCTCTTATGACCGATGCTGACGGAAAGGTTACCGTTGAATATGATGAGAGTAATTATCATATCACCATTACCGAAGCCGCCGGATATTCGTATGAATCCGAATATAATTTCGAGGAAGATTCAACCGATATAACCATAGTGCTTTTCGCACAGGACGAATAAATCATTAAAGCAATAAGCGGTCAACACCTGCTTATTGCTTTTTTGTTGTTTGTTCATTAACGTAAGTTATTATGTAATTATGTAGATATTTATAATAAAATGCTCAAAAAGGTATTGAAAGAAATTAACATCTGTGTTAAAATACTATGAATATGTATGCGCCAAAGGATATTATCTGTATCGGCTGAAGGAAGGTAAATTATGGCTTTTAATACAAAGCAAAAAAGACTGTTTACAAAGTTGGGCGTTGTTTCGCTTGCCGTTGTATTCGTATGTGCCTGCTTCTGGGCGGGCGGCAGAGGCAGTGTTGCTGTTGCCGAATCGTTTATAAAGCTTGTGGACCGGGAGTTAAACACCGGTTTATACGATTATTTTGACGATTCTGTTGTCTTTCGGCTTCCCTCCACCATTAAGGACAGCGATACGATTTCCTTAATCGTTCAGTTGAAGGATCACTCTTCCGTAATGGACGTCTATGAAAACACCATTACTTCCAAAAGCTTCAGCGAATTTGCCAAGACCGACGAAGCTGTTGAAATTCGTGATTCTATCAAAAACGAAAGCGAAAAGCTTATAAATATGCTTTCGGAAGCCGGTATAGAATTTACAGTGGGCAAGGATTATTCCGAGCTCATCAGCGGATTTGAAATTATTGCAACCGGTGCGGAGTTCGAAGATGTTTGCACTGTTCTCAAATATGATGCAGACGTTTATATAAGCGAGGCCTATGAGGTTGAAAAGACCGAGCTTGTTGAAAATGACGTTAACGTATATGATACCGGTATATTCAATAGCTCTGCGTTCGGATACGACGGTACGGGAATTGTAGTTGCCGTGCTTGATACCGGTCTTGATTATACTCACACAGCCTTTTCTACCGATAACTTCACCGCTGACAGAAGCAAACTCGGTCTTACTTTTGATGACGTTGCTTCCGTTCTTGCAGATTCGGTTGCCAACGAAATGAACCCCGGCATAACCGAGTCTGACGTTTATATAAACGAAAAAGTTCCTTTTGCCTTTGACTACGCCGACGAAGATTCTGACGTTTATCCTATTGCAAGCGATCACGGTACTCATGTTTCCGGTATTATTGCCGGCAAGGATGATGTTATAACCGGTGTTGCTCCCAATGCGCAGATCGTTGCCATGAAGATATTTTCCGATACCAAGGACAGTGCATTTGCTTCGTGGATACTTTCTGCACTGGAAGATTGTGCCGTTCTGGGTGTTGACGTTATAAACATGTCTATCGGTACTGCCTGCGGTTTCAGCCGCGAAACCGATAAGGAGTTCATAAGCGGTGTTTATGATAAGATCCGTTCGCAGGGGATAAGCCTTGTTGTTGCGGCATCCAACAGCTTTAACTCCACTTACGGCTCCGAAAAGAACGGTAACCTCGGTCTTACCTCCAATCCCGACAGCGCAACGGTTGGTTCTCCTTCCACCTATCCCGGTGTTTTATCTGTTGGCTCGGTAAGCGGCGTAAAGACTCCTTATATGCTGTATAATGATACCATCATCTACTTCATTGAGTCTACCGACAGAGTATCCGAAGAAAAAGTATTTGTTGATGAATTACTGGATAAAGATACAGATAGTTTAACTATTGAATATATTACTATTCCCGGTGCGGGACGAAGCGCAGATTATACGGGAATAGACGTTACCGATAAGATCGTTCTGGTTAGCAGAGGCTCCACTACCTTTGAAGAAAAGGCTAACGTTGCCCAATCCAAAGGTGCTGCAGGTCTTATTATTTACAACAACGTTTCCGGTGATATTAAAATGAACGTGGGTGACACTACTCTGCCCGTATGTTCTATAAGCCAGGATGACGGCGAGATGCTTGCAGCCGCGGGAACCGGTACTATTACAATAAGCAGATCAAATACATCCGGTCCCTTTATGTCTGATTTCTCCTCCTGGGGTCCTGCGCCCGATCTAAGCCTTAAGCCCGAGATCACCGCACACGGCGGTTCTATCTATTCCGCTGTTCCCGGTCAGGATTACGACAGAATTTCGGGTACTTCCATGGCGTGCCCCAATATTTCGGGAATTACCGTTCTGTTAAGACAGTACGTAACCGAAAACTTTTCCGATATAGCCGAAGATCCTATTGCTGTAACAAGGCTGGTTAACCAGCTTATGATGTCAACTGCAGACATTATTTTGAATAAAAACGGTCTTCCCTACTCTGTTCGTAAGCAGGGCGCAGGATTGGCTAATCTTGATAACTGCGCCGCTACTAACGCATATATCATTACATATAACCGTGCTGACGGCACAGAGCTGGATAAAACCAAGATAGAGCTTGGCGATGATCCCGAAAAGACCGGTGTATACGAGCTTGTCTTCTCTGTTGTTAACTTTGGTGATACAGCTCTTTCTTACAACGCATCTGCATTTGTTATGACTGAAGGTGTAAGTGACACCAAAACAGCACACGGTGAAACTACCGTAACCGAGGAAGCACAGCTTCTCGATGGTGCTGTTGTTGAGGTCTCTTCTGTTGAAAACGGCACTGTAAACGGTATGCAGATAACAGTCGCTCCCGGTACGAGTGCAAAGATCACTGTTGCTGTAAAACTGACGGATGAAAACAAAAAGTATATGGACGAATCCTTTGAAAACGGTATGTACGTAGAAGGATTTGTAGTCCTTGATTCTGTTGGAGATGCTGTTGATCTCAACGTTCCTTACCTTGCTTTTTACGGCGACTGGACACTTGCTCCTATGTTCGACCTTGATTATTATGCGACCAACAAGGATGAGCTTGACGATTCTCTCGATTTAGTTGATAAAACCTTGCCCGATGCATACGCTACCCGTCCTATAGGTGGTATAAGCGGAGATTATGTGGGCTACCTGGGTTCCTTCTACTTCCAGCAAAATCCCGCTGTAACGCAAATCTCGGCTGATAGAAAATATATCTCCCTCACTAATCAGGAGGACGGTATAAATTCCTTGAGATTCGTATGGGCAGGTCTTTTGAGAAACGCCGCAAGAGTTGATATAACCATTACCGACGATGCTACCGGAAAAATCGTATACGAGCGTACCGAAAATGATATACGCAAATCCTACGGCGACGGCGGTCCTATTTATCCCGCAAACATTGAAATTGAGTTCAGTGCTATCGAGCATAATCTCAAAAACAACACCTCATACACAGTAACACTTAAATCTTATCTGGATTACGGCGACGGCGGCGGAGATACCAACCTTTCCAATGAATTTACTTTCCCTCTCGTAACCGACTTTGAGGCACCCTCTGTAACAGACTGCGAATTCTATACCGAATATGACAGCTCCAACAAGGAGATGCGCTATTATGCAAAATTATCGGTATATGATAATCATTACGCTATGGGTCTGCAGGTTGGCTACGTTGGTATGGATGATGCAGGCACGGGATATATGCTGAATGCATTTGATCAGTATATGACCCCTGTTTATTCCGAGTTCAATACCAATACGTACGTTATCTATGAGCTTACAGATTATATTGATATAATCCGTAACAACGCTACAAACAAAAATACGATTACCGTTGCTTGCTACGATTACGCTCTTAATCAGGCTACCTACGAGATAGAACTTCCCGATGATTTCCTTGATATCGATTTTGCCGAAGAAGAGATCGTGCTCAGCCCTTATGAGGTAGTCGATCTGCTTCCTTTGGTATATCCCGATACCGAATGGTCCGAATTACTTGAGTTTTATTGTACAGAACCTGCGACCGGTGCGGTTGGCAAGGTCGTTAATAATCAGCTTGTTGCCGTTAAATCCGGCACTGCGGTTGTAATCGCCCGTGATACCGTTACCAAAAAACAAGCTAGCATAACCTTGAGAGTACTTTCGCCTGAGGATGAGGGGTATGTCCAGTATGATAAGCCCGTTCTGGATAACTTCAGCCTTACGGGATACAAGGTAAATAAAGCATATTATTTCCTCAGTACCGACGAAAGAGATATCGGTGCTACGGGAGATGAGATGAAGTTTACTTCAGATCAGTATTCTCTGGATATGTATCCTTCCGAATCCGTAACGTTGAAATACCAACTCGATGCTTTCTTCCCTGCCGATACCAAGGTAGTGTTTGAATCGAGCAACGAAAATATCGTTAAGGTTGATGAGAACGGCGTGATTACGGCGGTTGCAAAAGGATATGCTTCAGTTTCCGTTAAGGTATTGATGGATGGTAAGAGTACCTACTATTCACAAAACATTACCGTTACTGTAAAAGATCCTTATGTAACTACCGGCGCAAGCCTCACCCATTATTTCGGTCTTGGCGGTGAAGTTGTTATTCCCGAATCTTTGTCTTTGACAGAAATCGGTCAATACGCATTCTCTAACTTTGATTACATTGCCAAAGAGCCTCACGAAATTACAGAGGCGGAGCCCGATGCCACAAAGATGTGGTATATCGGTGATGATACCATTACCACTGTTATAATTCCCGAAGGCGTAGAAAAGATAGGTCCCTATGCTTTTGCAAATCTTACTGCATTAAAGACGGTTGTTCTTCCTTCCACACTTAAGACTATCAGTCAGGGTGCGTTCTACGGATGTAACTCGCTCACCACCGTTAAAGGTCTTGAAAACGTTAAATTTATTAACCAAGGCGCATTTTACGGATGTAATATAAAGACCGATCTGTCTTTGGACAATGCTGTTGCTATAGCGGATTACGCTTTTGCATACAACGAAAAGCTTGATGAAGTAAAGCTTTCGAAGAACACCCAGTCTATCGGTGCATACGCCTTTGCGGGCTGTAAGGATCTCAGGGATCTTACTATCAAAGCCGATTACGTTAAGTTTGGACAATATGCTTTCTCCGATTGTGAATCCTTGAAGGAAGTATCCGTAAACAGTGCGGTTATTCCCGCAGGTGCGTTCAGCGGCTGTAAAAAGCTTAAAAACGTTACTCTAGGAAAAGATGTTGCCGTTATTGCGGAATACGCATTTGGCGGAACTGCTATTGAAAAGCTTACTTTTGAAAAATCCGACAAATTTGTTTTAAGCGCAGACGGAACATACGTTACCAATGTCGACGGTACCGAGCTGCTTTTGGTCCTTGCTTCGGCGGGCGAACATTTTGCTCCCAATGATAACAAGATCGTTTCCATAGGCAGCGGCGCTTTCTCCGGAAACACGGAGATACGTTCAGTTACTCTTCCCCGCGTAACTTCGGTTGGCGATTATGCTTTTGCAGGCTGTGAGGATTTAAGAGAAATTGAGCTTGGCACGCTTACTCATATAGGTGCGTATGCGTTCAAGGGCACCGCTATTTCCGAAACACCAGCTCTTGACAAGGTATCCGTTATTTCCAAATACGCTTTTGCAGATTCGATGATAACAAAGGTTGTCATTCCCGATAACACGGTTATTGAGGAAGGCGCTTTCAGTGAATGTAATAAGCTGCAATCTGCTACTATTGGCGATGACGTTGTTATCGGAAATAAGGCGTTTTATCTTGATCCTCTTACCAACTGGTCTTATGATTTTTATACTATTGACGAAGTAAGATATTACTTCTACGTATACGAATCCTCTCTCAAGAATTTGTCTATCGGAGATAATGCTGTAATCGGTGATTACGCATTTACCGGCGCTTCTGCGCTTACAAGTGTTGAACTTGGCAACGATGCCGAAATCGGCGATTTTGCTTTCTACAATGCTTGTTCGCTCAAGAATATCGATCTTTCCTCCGTTTTGAAGATCGGCGAAAATGCCTTCTCCGGCGATGTTCACTTTATTGCTCTTGACAGTACATTTACAAGCTACGCTGTTGATGAAGATGGATACTATATCTACTCTTATAACTCCCCTGCATTGACAAACGTTTCCTTGCAGAAAGCCGAGTTTATCGGCGCAAATGCTTTTGCGTACTGCAAGTCTTTGGAAACTGTTCTGCTGGGTGACGGTGTGACTGCGATTAACGATAACACGTTCAACGGCTGTGAATCTCTCTCCAAGATAAATCTTGAAAAGATAACCGAAATCGGCGATTATGCGTTTGCCGAGGCGGCGCTTGAGAATATTGATCTTTCCGGCGCTACTGTTATCGGAGAATATGCGTTCTTTGAAAACGCTTACTTGAATTCCGTTGTTCTCAATCCTAACGGAAGTACCGCCGGCGAAGGCGCGTTTGCTTACTGCAGCACGCTTTCGGAGGTTGAAAACGAAGAATTTGTAACCGAATTCGGTGATTACGCATTTGCTTATACCGCCGTTACAGAGGTTGAGCTTACCGCTGCAGTTAAGCTTGGCGACCACGTATTTATCAAATCCGAATACACGGAATTTGATGTAGTTCTGGGAGATAAGCTTTCTGAGCTGGGTAACAATCCTTTTGCGATGTGCGATATAAAACCTTTCTCTGTAACTACGGTCACCGAGTTCAACGGCAATGAATATGAAAACGATGTTTTCACCTTTGATCTCAATGAGTACGTTAAGGTGATCGACGGTTCTTTGTACATTACCGTGCCTAACGGCATAGAGCTTACAACTTATGCAGGAAGCGATGACGTTGCGGCTGTAGCTGAGAATACTGTCCGTATATCCGCATTTGCATTTGCATCTTCCGATGTAAAGCAGGTAATACTCCCCCACACCGTACATTCTATCGGACACAAAGCCTTCTTTGGCTGTGAAAAGCTGGAGCTCGTTTCCTTCGGCAGCTATAATGCGCCTATTCTTGAAGAAGAATACGATTATCTCTACTATGTGTCCTGTGAAAACATTTCTGGTAGCGGAGAATACACCTTTACTGCCGCAGACGGTAAGACACAAATAGTTCAGCAGGGACTTGGAATCACCCCTTACTTTATGTGGAATGCTTCCGAAACACCTTCGTCCGTATTCTATGGAGCTAACTTTACAAACTATATCGGTCATATTTCAGAAAAGATTGTTATGGTTCGTCCCGCAAACGGTAAAAACTACGATTCCTTTATATTCAATCAATACTTCTCTACGGTGGTAGACGGGGCTGCGGCTGCTGACGAGATCACGCTTGCAGCCATAAACGCGATCAACGCACTGCCTGAGAATATTACTCTCGCCGATAAAGCTTTGGTTGAAGCCGCAAGAGAGGCGTATAACCGCATTTCTCTCCTTGAGCAAAAGGCACTTGTCACCAATTATAACGTGCTTACTCAAGCTGAAAAGCGTATAAGCGACCTTGAGTATCTCGCTCAGACCGATACTTCAACCGATGATACTTCAGGCGACGTTACCGGAAACGGCGGTAACGGCGCGATAGTAGCTATCGTATGCGCGGTTTGCGTTTTAGTAGTTTTGGGATGCGGTGCTGCTGTGACCGTCATTTTCCTGAAAAAGAAAAAACGCATTAAAAAAGACACGCAGACAGAAAACTCTGATAATCAAAAAGAAATCGGAGAATAAAAGATGAAAACTTATACTAAATTGTTTGTTACGGCGGGATTACTCTTTTTGGTAATCCTTGCCGCAACCTCTTGCTCCGGCAAATGGGATCCCCCTTACGAAGAATTAAATAAATCAGGTTACACTGTAAGCGTTAAATTTGATGCCAACGGCGGTGTTTTTGCAGGTACAAATGACGTAAGCATTATAGATGTTTTTGACGTAGACAGTGTTACAGCAGACGGTGGTGTGTATCTCCTCTCTCCTGATGATCCCGTTCGTGCGGAAGGCGCATTTTCTATTTCGAGAAGCGGTTATTTCCTTGCAGGATGGTACACCGAGCGCCAGCTTCGCACCGATGAAAACGGCAAGCCACTGGATGAATTCGGTGTTTCAACCGAAATTTCAGGACGTCCTCAAGGTTATATTTACAGCGGACTTTGGAATTTTGATACCGATACGCTTTTTTTAGAGTCTGCTGACGGTCTTTCCGCTGAAACACCTTGTTATACTTTGTATGCAGCCTGGATTCCCTATTTTACATACGAGTTTTATACTCCCGATGGCGACGGTAATATGACTTTGCTCGATAGTCTTAATGCCATTGACCTTAAGCTTCCCGAATGGAGTGAAAAAACCGGAAAGCTGAACACAAATTCTTTCCCTCTGCGGGATGGATATACCTTTGATTCCGTATATTTGTCTGATGATCTTTCGGAGCCCCTTACCGAAAATATACAGGGTGCGGAAAAATACGTTGACTATGCGCACGGCGTTACAAGCGTTGAAAAGGTAAGCGTTTATACCACATGGCTCGAGGGCAGTTGGTTTAAGATATATAACGCTGAACAGTTCTACAGTAACAGCCGTCTTGACGGTAATTACATACTTTGCAACGATATTGATTTTTCGGATAATGTCTGGTCCCCCACCCTTTCCAAGGGCAAATTTACCGGAAAGATTATAGGTAACGGATACAAGATATCCAACGTTAACGTTGTACAAGGCGACAGCTCTCAGCTTTTTGGAGGTCTGTTCGGTTCTCTGGAAGCGAACGCTGTTTTACAGGACGTAGTGTTCGAAAACATAACCTATGAAATCAATGCCGGCTCAAGAATGCAGGGTGCATCCTTCGGCGTATTGGCAGGTATCGTTTCCAACGATGCGGTTCTGGATAACGTACAAATTTTGGGCGAGCTCGTAATCGGTGCGGATTGCTTCCCGCAGACGGGATACGTTATGGGTTTACTTTGCGGCAGCGGAAATGCGGATGTTGATATATCCAATATCATTTGCAGAGTAGACGAATCTGTCGAAAATATAACCGTTGAGACCGAATCCGACGGAAGCGTAAACATTTATTTTAACTAAAATATTTCACAATATAAACGGAGGCTTTAAAATGAAAAACAGATTGATCTCACTTGTTTTATGCCTTGCAATGTGTCTGTCAGCCGCAGGCGTCCTCGTAGGTTGCGGCGGTTCGGGCGGTTCTACCCCCGATGCACTCGTTATAATGACAGATGCTTTGGACGGCGTATTCAACCCCTTCTTCTCCACCACTGCCGCTGACGGCACTATCGTTTCTATGACACAGATCGGTATGCTTACTACCGGTTATGAAAATGGAAACGTTGTTGTTGCCTGCGGTGATGACGAAGCCGTTGTGGTTAAGGATTACGATATCACATACGACTCCGCAAGCGATAAAACCACTTATACCTTTGTTATTAAAAACGGTATTCTTTATTCCGACGGTCATCCTCTTACTATGGAAGACGTAATGTTTAACCTTTACGTTTATCTTGATCCTGTTTATACCGGTTCTTCTACAATGTATTCTACCGATATCGTAGGTCTTCAGGATTACCGTACACAGCAGTTCACCTCCGGCTCCGGTGATGTTGACGAGAATATTTCCAACGCAGCCTCTTCCAGAGCGCAGAACCGTCTTAATGAGCTTATCAACCTGTTCCGTCAGGTCGGCGCTACCGCTACCCAGGGTAGCTACAGCGCAGATTACGATACTATGGTATCCGCTATAAAGACTCATTCCCTGTCTTCCGGCTACAAGGAAGCTATTTCTTCCGATCCTTCTGCCGTAACTGTAAATGATCTTCTCGCTGACTATAACCGCGCTTTGGAGCTCTTTAAAGAAGAGCTTGAAACCGACTACGCCAGCGCGCAGGAAGCTTACATCGACGAGCCCTACAAATCCCGCGAAGAATTCAAGAATCCCGTTACCTGCTTTATGTTTGCCGAAGGTTACGTTTCTCTGGAATATGCCAAGGATCCCGTGACCAATAAGGATATAAAGTCCAAGATAGAAAACGTTACCCTTCTTTATAACGATTCCGTTGTTAAGGATAAGGAATCTGCTATTGAATACGTTTACCAGTCCAAGATACAGCAGGAATTTGACCAGATTCTTCTTTACTGGGCAACTGCGCAGACCTTGAAGACCGAATTTACCGCAAAGGCAAAGGAAGTTATACTCCACGAAAACGTTGCTGATGACGGTTCTCTTAAGGTTCCCAATATCAGCGGTATCGTTTCTCTCGGTCATACCACCGATATTACCGAAGTTACCGCTAAAAACGGCACTTATAAGGTTGCAAAGGAACATAACGAAGACGGTACAGTTAAGAACGCAGATGAATATGACGTTCTTCAGATCACCATAAACGGTGTTGACCCCAAGGCTATCTGGAATTTTGCTTTTGCAGTTGCGCCCCAGCATTACTACGCTGAAGGCCACGAGGTTGACATTGTAAATAACAAGTTCGGTGTTGATTTCGGTTCATACGATTTTATGACCAATGAAATTCAGTCCACTCGTAATATTCAGGTTCCTATGGGTGCAGGCGCGTACGTTGCTACCGACAGCAATAATAACGACAACCCCTCCGGTACTTCTTTCTATACGGATAACGTAGTATACTTTAAGGCAAATGAAACCTTCCTTCTCGGCGCTCCCAAGATAGATAAGGTACGTTATCAGGTAGTAAGCTCTACCGATGCTCTTAACACTCTTGAAAACGGCTCTGTTCACTTTGTAACTCCTCAGTTTACTCAGAATAATATAGATAAGCTTAATTCTCTTGAAAGCAAGGGCATTAAGAAGACCTGGACACAGCAGCTCGGTTACGGTTATATCGGTATCAATGCCAAGAAAATTCCCGATATCAATCTTCGTAAAGCAATTATGTGTGCTATGGATACCAGCCTTGCACTCAGCTACTACAGTGCAGGCATGGCTGAAACTATCTATTGGCCTATGTCCACCGTAAGCTGGGCATATCCCAAGGATGATTCCGGAAAGAACAGCCGTGATAACGGTCACGATTACCCCGCTATAAGCTTTAACGCAGAGGACGCAAAGACATCTATCCAGGATTATATGGCGGCTGCAGGCGTTTCCGCAAACGATCCCAAGCTTTCCATCCGCTTTACCATTGCAGGCGCAAACCTTACCGATCACCCCACTTACCAGACCTTCCGTGCCGCTGCAGCGCTTCTGAACGAGTGCGGCTGGGACGTTGAGGTTGTAGCAGACTCCAACGCACTTACCAAGCTGAGCACCGGTTCTCTTTCCGTATGGGCAGCTGCTTGGGGCTCTACCGTTGACCCTGACCTTTATCAGGTATATCACAAGAACTCTACCGCTACCAGCGTTCTTTCCTGGGGTTATGATGCGATACTTGCGAATCCCGCAAGTTATCCCGTTGAGAACTCCATACTCAATAAACTGAGTGAAGTTATCGACGATGCCCGCGAAACCGATGACAGAGAAGTTCGTACCGAGCTTTACGAAGAAGCTATGGGTTATATTCTCGATCTCGCAGTTGAACTTCCCGTATACCAGAGAATGGTATTGTACGCTTACAACAGCAACGTGATCGATCCCGCTTCCCTGCCTTCCGAGATCAATCCCTATTCTTCACCTCTTGATCACCTTTGGGAGATTGAATTCGCAAAATAAATTAACTTTTTTCGGAGAGATATATGTTAAAATACATACTGAAAAGACTTGCTCTTTCCGTCCTTATATTGCTGGGCGTATCTCTTATAATTTACGTGCTCATTCGCTGTATGCCGGTAAGCTTTATCGACACTAAAATTGCAGAAATGAGTATGAACGGTGCTACTATACCCGAAGAAACCGTAGAGAGTATGAAAGCTCTCTACGGTCTGGGTGATAATTCCTTCGGCGGTATTATCAAGGGATATCTTAATTGGCTGGGTGCGTTGTGCAGATTTGATTTCGGGATTTCCTTCAAATACAGCATTCCCGTTATTGACGTCATAAAACAAAATATGGGGCTCTCATTCATTATCGCGTTGATAGCCACGTTTTTTGAGTTTATGATCGCCGTTCCTTTGGGAATAACCGCGGCAACACACCAATATTCCATACGGGATTATGCCGTTACTATATTGGTTATGATCGGTATTTCTTTGCCCTCCTTCTTTTTTGGTCAGGTGCTTAAGGATCTGTTGGCTATGAAGCTGCCCTTTGACTGGTTCTATCCTTCTCTGCTGACAGACGCATCTCAATCACTTTCGGGATTTCCGCTGCTACTTGACTATGTACGCCACCTGTTTATCCCCATACTCACTGTTGTAATACTCAGTATCGGCGGCAGAATGCGTATGACACGTACCAACATGTTGGAGGTACTTAATTCCGATTATATCCGCACAGCCCGCGCGAAGGGATTAAAGGAGCGTGTGGTAATTTATAAGCACGCATTTCGAAATACGCTCATTCCGTTGGTTACCAGCCTTGCGGGATTACTGCCTTCGCTGTTTTCCGGTGCTATCATTACCGAGCAGGTATTCAGTCTTCCCGGTATTGGTAATATTGCATTCCAGGCTATGGCAGACGGAGATATACCGTTTATTATGGGCTACAATATGTTTCTGGCGTTGCTCAGCGTAATAGGAGTTCTTCTTGCGGACCTTATGTACGCCATAGTAGACCCCAGAGTTAAGCTTGAGTAAAGGAGAGACGATATGGAAGAAAAGAAAATAAACGAACCTATCGTTGATAACTCCGATCACGAGGAAGAATCTTTTGATAAAAACGTGCGGCTTATGTCGCCTACCCGTATGGTTGTTCGCAGATTTTTCCGTTCAAAGCTGAGTATTGTCGGTCTTATTATGATAATTGCTCTGTTTTTGTTTTGTTGGATCGGTCCTTTGGTATATGATGCCTGGGGACAGGCTGAATCCGATACCACGGGCAAAACAGAATATACGGAACACGCCGTAACCTTTGAAAAGGACGGAAAGACTTATACGTTCCATCAGGTTGTGGAGGTAAAGAAGAGCCTTAATAATCTTGCACCTCCCAGTTCCGAGCATCCCCTCGGTACCGATAAAAGCGCACGCGACGTACTGATACGTCTTATGTACGGCGGAAGAATTTCCCTTACCGTAAGCTTTCTTGCCGTATTCATAACCACATTCTTCGGAATTATATTCGGCGGAATTGCAGGCTATTTCGGCGGAGTAATAGATAATGCAATAATGCGTATCTGCGATATACTAATATGCTTGCCGGGATTTCCTATACTGCTGATTGTCGGTACTTTGATAGATGCCGCAGGAATAGACCTTAAATTCAAGATATATTACCTGATGGCGTTCCTTACGATTATTTCCTGGCCGGGAACTGCCCGCTTGGTAAGAGGACAAATACTGTCGCTTCGTGAGCAGGAATATATGATTGCCGCAGAAGCAATGGGATATTCCACTGTCAGAAAAATATTCAAGCATCTTATTCCCAACGTAATTCCTCAGCTTATCGTCGCTATGACGTTAAGCTTGGGTAGTATGATTCTTTATGAGGCTTCCCTTTCCTATCTTGGCTTGGGCGCACCTGAGGAATACGCCGCTTGGGGTACGATGATAAACATAGTTGCCGAAGACCAGAATATACTTCAGAATTATTTCAACGTATGGGGTCCTCCCGGTATTTGTATAATTCTTGCAGTTCTCGGCTTCAACTTCGTGGGCGACGGCTTGCGTGATGCGCTTGACCCCAAGATGAGGAGGTAATTATGGCAGCTAAAGAAAATAATTCAAGATACCTGTCCGGTAAGGAAATACGCCGTATTGCAAAAGAAAACGCAAAGATAATGCGTACTCTTGAAAATCGAAAGCACCGCAAGGCGGACGAAAAAGAATTCCTTACCGAAATGAAAAACAAGGATAATATTTTAGAGATCGAAGACCTGCATACATACTTTTTTACCGATCAGGGCGTGGTAAAAGCGGTTAACGGCGTGTCTTTCGATATTCCGAAAAACTCTACTGTAGGCGTTGTCGGAGAATCAGGCTGCGGAAAGTCCGTTACGAGTATGTCTATAATGCAACTGCTCCAAGGACCGCAAGGACAGATCTACAGCGGAAATATCCGCTTTTTGTCCCACGAATATAAGCTTGATAATCGTGGAAGAACGATTCCCACAGGTGAAAAGGACGATAACGGTACCCCAATTTACGAAATGGAAGATAAGGTGCTTGATATAGCTAATATGCCTATAAGCGAGATACATCGTATCCGCGGCAGACAGATAGCTATGATCTTTCAGGAGCCTATGACTTCCCTTAATCCCGTTTTTACCATCGGTAATCAGCTTGACGAGGTTACTTTTATCCACGTTCCCGGTGCTACCAAAGAATCTGCCAAAAAACGTTCTTTGGAAATGCTGAGTATGGTTGGCATAGCTATGCCCGAGCACGTTTATAAATCTTACCCTCACGAGCTTTCCGGCGGTATGCGTCAGCGTGTGATGATTTCTATGGCGTTGGCTTGCAATCCCCGTCTTATTATAGCAGACGAGCCTACTACGGCGCTGGACGTTACCATTCAAGCACAGATACTTGATCTGCTTCGTGATCTTAAACAGAAAATGGACGGTTCCATTCTGCTTATAACCCACGATCTGGGCATTATTGCCGAAATGGCAGATTACGTTGTGGTAATGTATGCGGGAAGAGTTATTGAAAAAGGAACAGTTGCGGAAATATTCCACAATCCTCTTCATCCTTATACCGTGGGACTTCAGAAATCCAAGCCCACGCTGGATTCGAACGATGACGAGCTGTTCAATATTCCCGGTAATGTTCCCAACCCCGTAAATATGCCTTCCCATTGCTATTTTAAAGAAAGATGCTCCCGTTGTAACAAAAAGTGCAGCGGAGATTATCCCGAAATGATTCAGGTGAGCCCCACTCATTTCGTGGCTTGTCATCTGTACGGAGAGGAGAATGAAAATGTCTGATAATAATCAAATCAATATCCCCTCTGAATATAATGACGAAGCTTTGGCTTTGGAAGAAGCCGAAAGAAGAAAGGCGAAGATAGAAGCTGATTCTGCATTACCGCCCGATCCCGATGCTCTTTTGGAAGTTCGCCATCTGCGTAAGTGCTTCCCTATAAAAAAGAGCTTGTTCGGAAAGGTCCAGAAAGAGCTTGTCGCAGTAGATGATGTGTCTTTCAAGCTTATGCCCGGTGAAACATTGGGCATAGTTGGCGAATCGGGTTGCGGTAAAACTACTATGGGCAGAACCATACTCAAACTTACTCAGCCCAGCGGCGGTCAGATCTTCTTTAAAGGCAAGGATATTTCATCCTATTCCAAAGCGCAGATGCGTCCCATACGCACTCAGATGCAGATTATTTTTCAGGACCCCTATTCCTCACTTCCCCCCAGAAGTACCGTTGGTGATATCTTGTCCGAGCCCGTAAAGGTTCACAATATCGTTCCAAAGGAAAACGTCCGTGATTACGTGCTTGAGCTTATGGACAAGTGCGGCTTGCGTGATTATTATTACGAAAGATATCCTCATGAGTTTTCCGGCGGACAAAGACAGAGAATATGTATCGCACGCGCGCTTTCCGTAAAACCCGAATTGGTGGTGTGCGACGAGCCCGTTTCAGCACTGGACGTTTCTATTCAGGCGCAGGTTATAAATCTGCTTAAAAGCCTGCAAAAGTCTATGGGACTTACTTATCTGTTTATTTCTCACGATCTTTCGGTCGTAAAGTTTATTTCGGATAAGATTATGGTAATGTATCTTGGCGCAATGATGGAATTCGGAAGCAAAAAGGATATTTTTGAAAATCCCCTGCATCCTTATACCAAAGCATTGTTTTCAGCCATCCCTACCCCCAATCCCGATGTAAAAATGAACCGTATGGTGTTGAGCGGCGATATTCCCTCGCCTGCAAATCCCCCTAAAGGATGCCGATTCCACACCCGTTGTCCCTACGCCACCGAAAAATGCAAACACGTTTATCCGGTATTCAGGGAATACGAACCCGGTCATTTTGCGGCTTGCCACCTGCTTGAAAAAGAGAATAGTACAAATGAGTAAAGAAAAAAAGAACAAAAAAGAAAAGATCACGTATATAGATGACGGCTCTTCCTTTGCGGATATGTCGGGCGTTCCAAAGCGGAAAATTAATTTTTTCTCGGGCTCGTCCTACCGTCCCAGAGCTTCATTGAAGGAGCAGTTTCAAACCTATATCAACGCTTGTAAAATGATGTTTTTACCGATGCTGGTTGTTATGGGCTTTATATGCGTACTGTTTTTAATACTCTGGTTTATATTTTAGTTAAATAAATAGCGGCGCCGTAAAAGCGCCGTTTTATTATTTTCCAAAATATTCAAGAATTTCAGAAGCATTTGTATCGGGTTTTACTTTGGGCATTATTTTTTCGATACAACCGTTTTCGTCAATGATAAAGGTCGTTCTTACTACACCCATACCGACTTTACCGCACATTTTCTTTTCCTGCCATACGTCATACGCTTTAATGGCGTTAAGATCGGGATCAGAAAGCAGTATAAAAGGAAGCGCATACTTTTCCGCAAACTTTTTGTGGGATGCAACGCTGTCCTTGCTTATGCCGATAACGATAATATCATTTGCCTTAAAGCCTTCATAAGCTTCGGCAAAGGCACAAGCCTGCTTGGTGCAGCCGGGTGTGTTGTCTTTGGGATAAAAATACAAAACTATCTTTTTTCCGAAATGTTCGGATAAAGAAAAAAGATTACCCTCTTTATCGTATAATTGAAAATAGGGTGCTTTTGAACCAACGGTTAACATATAAATTCTCCTTTATATTCTTGACTTAAATATATTGTTTTGGTAAAATTATAAAAAACAATTAAACGAGGTGTGCATATGCTTATATCTACCGAGATTGCTTCTATTGCCAACGTTGTAGGTGAAGAAAAGGCTGTCGAGCTTGTGGCAAAGGCAGGCTTTGATGCCTGGGATTTTTCTATGTTCAAAATGGGACCTTATGATTGGCAAAACAAATGCCTAAAGCCTTCATCTCACCCACTTTGCGGTAACGAATATCTGGATTTCGCGCGGAAGCTTAAGCGTATTGGCGAGGATTACGGTATCCATTGTAATCAGTCCCACGCGCCTTTTCCCGTATACTGCAAAGAGATACGCGATCTGTGTAAAAGAGCCTTAGAATGCACTGCAGAAGCAGGAGGCAGCATTTGTATTATCCATCCCGATAACTACAAAACTCCCGAAGAGAACGCAGAGATGTATTTTGAATTACTTCCTTTTGCAAAGGAGCACGGAATTAAGATTGCCACAGAAAATATGTGGAACTGGTCGGATGAAAAGAACTGCGCCGCTCACGCCGCGTGTTCTTCTGCCGAAAGCTTTCTTGCACATCTTAATGCAGTAAATGACGAATACTTTGTAGCTTGTCTTGATATCGGACACGCTGAAATGATGGGTGAAGATACCACTGCGCCGCTTATGATAGAAGCGCTGGGACATCATCTTCAGGCGCTCCACATACACGATAACGACAAAAAGTATGATTCACACAACATACCCTTTTCTATGCAGATAGATTTCGATGCCGTAGCCGCTTCACTTAAAAAGATAGGATACAGCGGTTATCTCACCCTCGAAGCGGACAGATATATTGCTAACTGCGGCGCACGCACCGAAGATGAGGTATACAAGTGCGTTTGCGCGCTTGCGGAGTCGGTAAGACGGCTTGAAAAATTAATAAAATAGGTTTTATGCTTTATTCTTTGCAGTGATTCTAAAGGTTAGTTCTGTCATAATGACCATAAGCGCCATAAACACAAGGAGATATACGGGCATAAACCAATATCCAATCCATTTTCCGAGCACACCGTAAAGTGGCGGCATAAATGTCGAGCCAAGGTACGCGCCTGCCATTTGTATGCCGATGATAGCGCCGGAGTTTTTTGCTCCGAAGTTTGCGGGGGTGGAATGAATAATGCAGGGATAGATAGGTGCATAGCCAAAACCGATAATAATAAATGCCGCAACGGATAAATAATTGCTGTTTACGGGGATAAAAAGACAAGCAATTCCGCACACCGTTATTACAGTGCCAAGAAATATCATTTTACGGTCACCGATCTTGTCCATTAAAAATCCACCGAGAAATCTTCCGACGGTCAAACCGATGAAAACAAGGGAGGCATATGCGGCGGCAGTTTCACTGTCAATACCTTTCACTTGCGCAAAGTAGGTGCTTGCCCACCCCATAGCCGTAGATTCAGCGGCACAGTACGCGAAAAAGCCAATGAGTATAAGCGGTACGCCTTTGATCTTGAACGCTTCGATTATACCAACACTTTTTTCGTCTTCGGCAACATTGGTTTTGCTTTCGTTAACTTTCCAGACTCGCAACGTGAACAGCAAGATAAGCCCAATAACTATCTGTATGACAGCTACCGTTCGGTAACCGTTATGCCATGTTGAGCTTGAGAGTGCGTGACTCATTACAAAAGGACTGATGATAGTTCCCACGCCCCAAAAACAATGAAGCCAGCTCATATGCTTTGAAGTATAGTGCAAAGCTACATAGTTGTTTAGCGCGGCATCGATCGCGCCCGCACCAAGACCGTAAGGAATTGCAAAGACCAATATCATCCAATACTTTGTTGAAAATGAAAATCCCAACAGCGCAACTGCGGTGAGAAATACGCTGGCGGTGGTAACCAAAGCTGTTCCCAACTTTCTTGTAAGCTTATCGGACAAAAGGCTTGAAATAATGGTACAGCCCGATATTATCATAGTTACGATTCCCATATACGGTATAGGAACGCCGAGATCAGCGTGCATAACCGGCCAACCTGCACCCAACAAGGAATCAGGCAATCCCAAGCTTACAAATGCAACGTATATTAAAGCAAGTAAAAGTGAGTACATAATAGGTTCCTTAAAATTTAAACTGTATTATTTTATTTATCGTTACTTCATCAGGCAATACGATGCAATCCACGGCAAATACTTTTACGCCATCATCGACTGCCGAACGAAGTGTGTATCCGAATTCCGGATGGGTATCGTAATTTGGTGAAACAGACACCGCGCCGCTGAACTGAGCAACAAAGACTATATATGCGTCATATCCGCTTTTCACACAATCTCTAAGCTCGTTAATATGCTTAAGTCCCCGTTCGGTAGGCGCATCAGGAAAGCGACATACGCCGTTGTCTTCCAGCGTAACTCCTTTTACCTCGATAAATGCGGTCTTTTCTCCGTCGACGGCTTTAATGTCAAATCTTGATTTTCCGTAGGTAACTTCCCTGCTGAAGATTGCTTTATCGGTAAACATACCGCTTTTAGGAAGCCACTCAAACACAAGATCGTTGGGAAGCTGTGAGTCCATATTTATTAAGGTACTGCCCTGCTTGTATACGGCGATAAGATCGTATTTTGTTTTTCTGTTTGGATTATCGGAAACAGAGAGTATTACTCGGTTTCCCGAAACGAGAAGCTCTTTGCATCTTCCGGTATTTTTAATATGTACGGTTTGGGGTGTTCCGTCAATAATAACAGTTCCCACAAATCTGTTATGTCGTTCGTGAAAAATACCGTGGGTGATTTTATCGTATTTCATACAATTCCTTTATAAGTACAAAATAATTAAAGCGGTGGTAAAATGGAAATCAGAATAGCAAGACACGAGGATTTGAACACAATAGAAAGCATTTTTGAAAATGCCCGTAAATATATGCGTGCGAACGGAAATTTTAAACAATGGGCAGACGGTTATCCGTACACAAAAACAATACTTGCTGATATAAATGCGCAGGTTTGTTACGTTTGTGTGGAAAATGGCGAGATTATCGGTGTGTTTTCTCTGTTAAAAGGACCTGACAAAACGTATTCGTATATCCTGGGAAGCGGATGGCTTAATGATGAAGAGTACGGCGTTATACACCGTATAGCAGTTAACAGCAACCGTCGCGGTGTTGCGTCCGAATGTATAAAATTCGGCGAAAAGCGCTATAAAAACCTTCGCATCGACACTCACGAAGACAACAAGCCCATGAGAAGCTTTCTTAAAAAGCACGGATTTTCGGAATGCGGTATTATATATTTGGAAAATGGGGATGAACGTATCGCGTATCACAAGGTAATTTCCGGAGCGGAAGCGAATAAGGATTGAGATCCGTTTTTGGTTACTATTATATGATCGATCAGCTTTATTCCGTTGACATACAACAGCTTTAATAAGTACTTTGTTGCGACAATATCACTTTCCGACGGTTCTGCAGAACCTGACGGATGGTTGTGATACAGCACTACTCTTTTGCAGGAAATGCTTATTGCGTATTCTATAAGACTTTTCGCATCGTAATCAACAGTATAAAAAACACCGCTGCTCAGCTGTGCCAAACTTATGAGGTTGTTTTTGGCATCGATAAAGGCCGCACACGCAACTTCATACGAAAGCGACGATATCTTTTCCCGTACGAGCTCGGTAAGTTCATCAACGGTCACGATTTCATTTTCATTACTTAAAAATATCATAACAAATATCTTTCTTAACTAATCATCCCAAGAAGTTTAACCGCTTCTTGGGGACCCCTACAATCACCCCAAGAAGTCTGCGACTTCTTGGGGACCCCGACAATTAAACCGTTCTGCGTGATACGCGGAACGGTTTAAGATTTTATACGGTAAGGTATGTGCCTGTAAAGTATTTAATAATTCTGCCTCTTGTAATTATACCGACGAATACGCCACGTGCATCAATAACCGGCAAAAAGTTTTGTGCTTGAACCTTGTGAAGCAACTCCTCGGGTGACGCAGTAATATCGATAGGCGGATTCCAATCGGTACGCATAATCTCTCTGACAGTGCGTTTTTCCTGACTTTTCAAATCTGACTCGTTTCGGTTTACAATATCCCACAAAAAATCGCCCTCGTTCACCGTGCCGACATATTTTCCCTCACTGTCGATAACGGGAAGTGCCGTATAACCGTGAAATCGCATTTTTTCAAGTGCTTGGCGGAGTGTGCAGTTGATTTCTACATACGCAACATTGCTTTTTGGCGTAAGGAACTGGAAAATATTCATATTTCTCCCTCCTGTATTTATATTGTACCATTTAATTATGAACATTTCAAGCACAATATGAATAAACCAAACAAAAACTCCGACATTTGTTTGTCGGAGCTTTAAATTATATTAAAGAAGAATTTCTGTATATGTGGGGAACGGCCACACATCCTTGGGGACGTATAACTCAGCGGTATCTGCCGCTTCGCGCAACCTATCCATACAAGGAATGATCTGTGTAGCAAACAAACGCGCTTTTTCAAGTTTATCGGAAACAGCCTTTGCCTTATCCAACAAAACGGAAAGTGATTCACACTCATTATAAATGGAAACGGCGCAATCGTTAAGCTTTAAAGCAAGCTCGTATTCGACTTTATCCGACAAAACAAGTTTCTTTTTCTTTTCGGCGTTATCACAAACACAAGCTACATAAGACGATACCGCAGGTAATATTTGGCGGCGTGCCATATGTACCATTGTAGCACCATCGACGTTAACTGTTTTGGAATACTCGTCCAGCATTACATCGTAACGGGAAAGCATTTCTTTCTCGGTAAGAATTCCGTGCTTTCCGAAAATGCGGATATTTTTCTCGGAAATATAATGCGGGAGAGCCTGAGCAGTATTAGCGAGATTGAGTAATCCGCGGCGTTGTGCTTCTCTTACCCATTCTTCGGAATAGTTATTGCCGTTAAAAATGATACGCTTGTGGTTGTAATAAGTGTCTGCAATAATCGAATCCACGGTTTTGGAAATATCATCGGAATTATCGAGAATATCGGCAAATTCGCAAAGAGCATCGGCAACAACGGTATTGATCACCGTGTTGCACATTGCGATGGACATAGAAGAACCGGGCATTCTGAATTCAAATTTATTACCCGTAAAAGCAAAGGGAGAAGTTCTGTTTCTGTCTTCCCCATCATTTGCAAACTGAGGCAAAACGTTTACGCCCAAGGGAAGCTGCTGGCTTTCATCGGTAACGATCTGTGAGCCGTTTACAAAGGATTTTAAGGTATCGGTAATACGCTTGCCGAGAAAAACAGAAATTATAGCAGGGGGCGCCTCGTAGCCGCCAAGACGTTTGTCATTACCGGCAGTAGCTACGGAAATTCTAATAAGATCCTGATAATTATCTACACCCTTGAGAACTGCGCAAACCATAAGCAGGAAAAGCTTATTGGAAGGCATATCGTCCCCCGGATCGAGAAGATTCTTTCCGTCGGCAGATAATGACCAGTTATTGTGTTTACCGCTTCCGTTAATGGAATTAAAAGGTTTTTCCGCAAGCAGACAACGTAATCCGTTTTCTTTCGCAGCCTTTTTCATAATATCCATTGTAAGCTGGTTTTGGTCAGTAGCGCGGTTACAATCCGTAAATATGGGAGCAAGCTCGTATTGACAGGGAGCTGCTTCATTGTGCTCCGTTTTTGCGGGGATTCCTCTCATCCAAAGCTCTCTGTCGAGAGTTGTCATAAAGTTCTTTACTTTAAAGGGAATTATACCGAAATAGTGATCGTCAAGTTCTTGACCTTTGGGTGCGGGAGCACCGAACAGAGTCTTGCCTGTGATTTTAAGATCTTCGCGCTTGTGGTAAACGTCTTCGTCCACAAGGAAATATTCCTGCTCACCGCCAACCATCGGAGCTACGCGACGAGGATTGATATCGAAATACTTTAACAATCGCTTAGCCTGAACGTCCAATGCCTGTATGGAGCGGAGTAACGGTGTCTTTCTGTCAAGACATTCGCCGCCATAAGAACAGAAAGCAGAAGGAATATAAAGAGTATCGTCTTTAACAAATGCATCTGACGTAGGGTCCCAAGCGGTACAGCCGCGTGCCTCAAAGGTAGCACGGAGACCACCGGAAGGAAAAGAAGAAGCGTCGGGCTCACTGGTGATAAGATCTTTACCGGAAAAACCAACGATGATCTTGCCAGTTCCCTTTTCAAGAGAAAAGAAAGAATCGTGCTTTTCTGCGGTAATCCCCGTCATCGGCTGGAACCAATGTGTATAATGAGTAGCACCTTTCTCTATAGCCCACTCTTTCATTGCGGAAGCGACGACATTTGCTAAAGAAATATCAAGATTTCTGCCGTTCTCGATAGTTTCCTGCAGACTCTTGTATGCTTCGGGTGGAAGCATTTCTTTGCGTACGTTATCGTTAAATACCATTGTGCCGAAATATTCGGAAATCTTATTCATAAAGACAGCTCCTTATTTATGGTAAAGCTTTTTTGTCTGATACACGGGTTCGCAAGTAAGGTTAATACCAAGCTTTTTCAGCAAACCTTCATCAACCTGCGAGAGTATTACAGATGAGTGCATATCGGAATTTTTTAATTTTGAAAGCATATCAAGCGCTTTTTTCGCATTTTCATCTGTAACAGCGCATATGGAAAGAGCAATCAAAACCTCGTCTGTGTGAAGTCTGGGATTTCTGTTGCCCAAGTGGCCGACCTTTAATTCTGCAATGGGTTCAATAATTTCCCGGGAAATAAGCAAAAGGTCGTCGTCAAGTCCTGCGAGATACTTAAGTGCGTTGAGAAGCATCGCGCTGGATGCACCGAGAAGATCGGAAGTTTTGCCTGTAACAATCTTGCCGTCCGGTAATTCGAGTGCAGCGGCAGGCATTCCTGTTGCGTCTGCCTTTGCACGGGCTACAGTTACAACTTTTCTGTCACTGACACGAAGATCGCATCTGTTCATCAAAAGCTCATTCTTATATACGGCGTCGTTATCGCACATAGCTTTCTTTTGCTGACACATAGCCGCAAAATAACGGCGGATAACCTCTTGACGTGATGCTTCACATACGGCAGCTTCGTCAAAAATACAATGTCCTGCCATATTTACACCCATATCTGTGGGAGATTTATAAGGACATTCCCCATAGATCTTTTGGAAAATAGCGTGAAGCACGGGGAAAATCTCGATATCACGGTTGTAATTGACACAGGTCTTTCCGTACGCTTCAAGATGGAAGGGGTCGATCATATTTACGTCGTCAAGATCAGTGGTTGCGGCTTCATACGCGATGTTTACAGGATGGCGCAAGGGAAGATTCCACACGGGGAAAGTTTCAAACTTTGCATATCCTGCTTTTACACCGTGACGGTGCTCGTGGTAAAGTTGGGAAAGACAAACTGCCATCTTTCCGCTTCCCGGACCGGGAGCCGTTATAACAACGAGAGAACGGGAGGTTTCTATATAATCGTTTCGTCCGTAACCATCATCGCTTACGATGAGGGCGGTATTGGATGGATATCCCTCAATACGGTAGTGACGGTAAGTTTTTATTCCGAGGCGTTCAAGGCGTTTTTCAAATGCAACTACAGACGGCTGAAGAGAATACTGAGTAAAAACCACACTGCCGACGTAAAGACCGCAAAGACGAAAAGCGTCGATCAAACGGAGTACTTCGGCATCGTAGGTAATTCCGAGATCGCCGCGTACTTTGTTTTTTTCTATATCTTCCGCAGAAATGACGATAACAACTTCTGCTTCATCCTTTAAGGAAAGAAGCATCTGAAGCTTACTATCGGGTTCAAATCCGGGAAGGACGCGCGCCGCGTGGTAATCATCGAAAAGCTTTCCGCCGAATTCAAGGTAAAGCTTTCCGCCGAAGTGATTTATACGGTCGCGTATCTGCTGGGATTGGAGAGTGATATATTTTTGATTATCAAATCCAATTTTATACATTTTTTGACTCCGTAGAATTATTCGCAAACGATATACTGTTCTCTACCTGCACCGACAGAAACGTAACCGATGCGGCAACCGGAGAGTTCTTCTATTTTACGAACATATGCCTGAGCGGCTTCGGGAAGTTCATCAAATTTGCGGCACTCACTGATATCACATCGCCAGCCCTGATAATATTCATATACGGGTTCAGCTTTATCAAGTGCTTCGCCTACAGGGAAATCGTAAACGAGCTCGCCATCGACCTTATATGCAACGCAAACGGGAATCTGATCAAAGCAAGAGAGAACGTCCATCTTGGTAAGAGCGAGTACGTCTGCGCCCTGCATTCTTACACCGTAACGGGAAGCAACAGCGTCAAAGCCACCGACACGTCTGGGACGTCCGGTAGCGGCGCCGTATTCTCCGCCCGCTTCACGAAGCTTGTGAGCTTCTTCGCCGAACATTTCGCAGGTAAAGGGACCTTCGCCTACGCAGGAAGAATACGCCTTCATGATGCCTATAACGCAGTCAAGCTTAAGACCGGGTACGCCTGCACCGACGGGAGCATAGCCTGCGATGGTATTGGAGGAAGAAGTGTAAGGATATATACCGAAATCGATATCGCGGAGAGCACCGAGCTGTGCTTCAAACATAATCTTCTTGCCCTGCTCATTTGCGTTGTGGAGATACAAGCCGGTATCACAAATGTGAGGAAGCAAAGGAGTGCCGTATTCCTTGAGGTAGGCAATGATATCTTCGCCCTTTACGGGAGTATCGCCGTAACCGGAAGCAACGGTAAGGTTTTTCCATTCTGCAATGGATTCAGCCTTAGAAACGATAGCGTCAATATTTCTGAGGTCGCCCATACGAAAAGCCTTTTTATAATATTTATCTGCGTAAACAGGTGCTATACCGCGGCGGGTAGAGCCGAACTTCTTGTCTGCAAGACGCTCTTCCTCAAGGCAGTCCATGCGTACATGGTACGGCATACAGATAACTGCACGGTCGCTGATTTTAAGATTATCAGGAGTGATCTCGATACCGCCCTCACGAAGACGGCCGATCTCTTCGCAAAGATGCTTGATGTCGATAACCATTCCGTTACCCATAACGTTAACGGTGGTGGTACGGAGAATTCCGGAAGGCAAAAGATTGAGTATAAATTTACCTCTTTCGTTAACAACGGTATGTCCTGCGTTGTTACCGCCCTGATAACGAACGACTATATCATAGTCTTCGCTGAGAAGGTCAACCATTCTTCCCTTTCCTTCGTCTCCCCAGTTGATACCTGCAATTGCTGTAAGCATAATAACACCTCTGAAAATATGATAAATTTTATTAACCTGATCAATAAGATGCACATAACACCTCGACTTTAGAGTATAACATAAATTATTACTATTTTCAACATATATTTGACTTATTTTTTCTTTTATGTATAATATATTTATATTAATCAAATGCGAGGTTATATTGTGAAACGTTCCGAACTTGCCGTAAATCTGTTTTTAAACGGCGCAAACTGCTCACAAGCGGTTTTTGCAGCCTTTGGCGATATAACGGGTATCGATCAAAAGACTTCCTTCAGAATAGCGTCATCCTTTGGTGGCGGCATCAGCAGACTGCGTGAAACCTGCGGAGCATGCCTTGGAATGTGTCTTGCCGCAGGTACTATATTCGGCTATGATGATATTGGCGATCATAGCGCAAAGGCACAGCACTATGCTACGATACAAATGCTTGTAAAGCGGTTTGCTGAATTAAACGGAAGCTACACCTGCCGAGAGATATTGGGCTCACAGGGAAAATCAATTTCCCCCGTTCCCGCAGAACGGACGGAAGAATATTACAGTAAAAGGCGGTGCTGTATCGACTGTATCCGCACTGCTGCCGATATTCTTGACGAATATATAAGCGAAAACAATATTTAACTAATTTTCTCGATAACATCGAGCATATGGTTGGTTACGCCTACCATATCTTCCCTTTCGCATATGCTGAAGTGATAGCGCAAATATATATCGAAGGTTTCGTCATCCATTACATCGACTGTTTCATCCATCATTCTTGTTAACATATCGGTACCAACAAAATGCAAACGTTTTGTGGTGAAATTTTGCATTAACGCATCAATTTCAAATTTGCGGTGCATTTGAAACACTTCTTCCGGTGTTGAGTAAAGCTTGAAGGTTTCCGGATCGATCATACCTCTGCCCATTTCGTGTTTAATCATATTCCGCTTAAAGCAATACTGATACATTGTCATATCGGTATTACAGTATGCTATAAAAATTTTGCCTTTGGTTTTTGTTACTCGTATAGCTTCCGACAGAGCTTTTAACTGTTCTTCTACTGTGTATAAATGATACATCGGTCCCAAAAGCAGAGTAATATCGTAGGTTTCGTCAGGTATGAAAGAAAGATCTAGAGCATTCCCCAGCCGTACCGTAATTTTTTCATCGGGTTCGGTAAGAGAATTGAACACATCAATATTGTGCTGTATAAGCTCGACAGCATCAACGGTATATCCTTTTTTAGCAAAGTAATGAGAATACCTGCCGGTTGCGGCTCCTATTTCCAAAATACGTGCATTTTCAAACAGATATTTTTCAACGTATCTTATTGTTGTGAAGAATTCCACACTGCCATGGCGTGATGACAAGCGCAGATGCTCATCTTTGGCGTTATAGTAATTAGTAAGTGATTCAAAAGTATTCATAAAGACCTCCAAAAAAAATAATAGCGGTGTAAGCATTTACAAAAAGCTTACACCGCTGTTTTCATATCAGAAAATAAAATACACTATTCCGAAAATGAGTATAACGATATAAGCACGGTTTGCTGCCAACGTCTGGCTGCAAAAGCGCGCTGTGCGGAATTATTTGCGGTAAACGTTAATACGTTTAAAAACATAATAAATCCTCATTTCCGAAAATTTTGCAAAGTGTAACATAAAATTTTGATTTTGTCAAGAGATTATCTTTCCGCAAGAGGAACGTAGCTCTGTTCCTCGCAGGTGGTATGGTATGCGGGACGGATGATCTTACTTGCATTTATAAGCTCCTCCATACGGTGAGCAGACCAGCCAGCCAGACGAGAGGTGGCAAATATAGGAATATAAAGCTCCTTGGGTAAGCCCAACATACTGTATGCGAACCCGCTGTAGAAATCCACATTGGTTACAACACCCTTATAAATACGGCGTTTTTGTGAAATGAGATCGATGGCGTGCTTTTCCACGTTTCGGTACAGCTTATAGTCCTTGATCTTGCCTTTTTCACGGGCGAGAGATTCAACACAGGAGCGGAACACCTCCGCACGGGGATCGGCTTTTGAATATACTGCGTGACCCACGCCGTATATCAGACCGGTATGGTCAAATACCTGCTTATCAAGCATCTTGGAGAGATAACTGCGTATCTCCTCTTCATCATTCCAATTCTCTACGTTTTTGCGGATATTCTCAAACATTTCCATAACTTTGAGAGATGCTCCGCCGTGCTTGGGACCCTTGAGAGAACACAAGGATGAAGCCATTGCTGAATAGGTATCTGTGCCCGTGGACGTAACCACTCTCGTAGTAAAGGTAGAGTTGTTACCGCCGCCGTGCTCTGCGTGGAGCACCAACGCCGTATCAAGCACCTGCGCTTCCAGCGGAGAATATTGTTCATCGTTACGAAGTAAGGCAAGTATGTCCTCAGCGATGGAACGGTTGGGGTCGGTAATATGGATTATAAGACTCTTTCCCTTTTTCTTGTAGTTATAAGAGTGATATGAATATACCGCAAGCTGAGGAAATACAGAGATAAGCTGTAAGCATTGACGCATTACGTTAGGCAAAGATATGTCCTCTTGTGCTTTATCGTAGGAATAAAGGGTGAGCACTTCTCTTGCAAGTGCGTTCATAATGTCAGCGGTAGGCGCTTTAAGTACTACGTCCCGCACAAAGTTACGGGGCAAAACTCGGTATTCGCTTAATAATTTCTTAAATTCCTTTAATTCATCTGCAGTAGGCTGTTTGCCCATAAGTAAAAGATATATTACTTCTTCGAAGCCGTAACGCTTTTCATTGGAAAAGCCCGCAACCATATCCTTAACATCAATACCTCGGTACAACAGACGGCCTTCGTTTTGTACGTCTGAAATTCCGGTAAGTCCCGTAAGAACGCCTACGCCGTTCAAATCTCTTAATCCGCGTTTTACGTCATACTTTTCGTATAATGATAGCTCTGTGGTGGTGTTGGAAACACAGAGGTCTGTATATTTATTTACGATGTTATGTATTTCATTGTGATTGAGCATTAATTACTCCTTTCTTATTTTGCGTGCAACACGGGCTGAAACCACTGATATGATCAATATTACCGACAATATTATTACTATCAACGGGATATTAATACTTGTTTCGGGAGTGAAATGAATTACAGCAACATCTGTGTTGACCTTTACTCTTTCGTTTACAGTCTGAAGCCTGATGTCAAAGGTATCTTTCTCTTCCTCGAAGAAGTTATATTCATCATAAAGGGGTGAATAAGTGGTTTGATGCATTTTACCGTTTTCGCCGAAGGTGATAAGGCGTATATATCCCTCTCCGTCAAGAGAACAGCCGTTTGCGGTATGAGTGGGAGCATTCCCCGTTTCCGCATACTGGTAATCGGAAAGTATCTCCCATACGTAGCGTCCGTTACCGAGATCACGCTGAACGCGGCAAGCGCCGTGAACGTGTCCGCACAAGACAGCGACAACGTTTTTATTGGGAACAATAATATTTTCCATAATTTCTGCCGCGCGGGAGTGGTTATAAGCGTTCACATCCTGAAGGTTGCTTACGTATTTTCCCGTAACATCAAGATAAGAATGCGTACATACAATAACCGATCTTTCGGGATAAGCCTTACAGACAGCGTTTGCCCAAGCGATGGTGCGCTCGGTTGCCTCAATACCGTTGCTGAGGTATAAAAACAGATAATCCGTGCCGGAAATAGTTATTAGGTCATAGTGGCAGGAGTTATTATCAAGGCTTCCGCCGTACCAATTATTATTAAAAAACCGTCCCTTTCCAAAATAACGGTTAAAATACGAAAGGTCTGCAGGTGTGTTATAAGTATCGTGGTTACCCGCGAGAACACCGTTGGGCATATTTGCGTTATCAAGAATTTCGTGAACCTTATCTGCAAATTTCCATTCAGACTGCGCTTTATCGGCAGGAATGTAGGTATCGACGATATCACCGGTATGTATAAGATATCCCGCTTTGCCGTTCTTATAAAGATCGACACTGTAGTTGAGTATCAGTTCATAAACGTGATTAAGATCATCAAAATTGGAATAATACTGGGTATCTGTTATCCATACAACGGTATCGGAAGCGGAAACGTAAATATCGGGCTTTACGGTTATCATTACCTCGCCCGCAGAAATGAAACGGGTATCGTTAACGGCAAATTCGGTTTTTACTCCGTTTTGCGCGGTGCCGAGCAGTTCGTAGCATTTATTCTGCCAATCATAACCGTAAACAGCCACCCTGCCCTTTTCCGTGGTACCGCCCTGATATTCAAACACAAAGCCTTTGGATGTGTCGATATAAAAGCGATACTCTTCACCGTTTCCGGTTATGCTCACAATTCCGTCCCCTGATTCCATATCCTCCGTTATAACGCTGTCCTTGCGGTCACACATAACGAATTCGGTGCAAACGGTAGTAGTGTTTCCGTATGCATCGGTAGCGGTAAGAGTAAGGAGATGTCTGCCTTCGGAAACCCAGACGAGAGAACGTCCCGAATGATAAAATTCACCGTTGATATCAGCTTTTATTTTGGCTTCACCGGAAGAATCGGTTGCCGAAAATTCCAATACGGAATCTTTGAAAATTGCAGTTCCGAATTCAAATTCAAAATCTATAGAAGGTCCTGTGTTATCGGTAAAAAACTTAATTTCTTTTACCGTTTTTCCGTCTGAGAGAACGGATAAAATATGTTCTCCGTCTTCGAGAGAAGCGGTATCAAATACGGCAACAGAACCGGTTTCTTCTTTGATAGTATTCAAAAGCTCTTCAAATACAAAAGAAATATAAATAGGTGTTGTGGGAGTGCTACCGCCGAGATTGGTTTCGGCATTCCATCCGTCGCCCAAAATGTAAGTTTTTGCAGGATCATAGCTTTCGGTAACAACCGTAACTTCGTTTGTACCCTCAATGGGATAATAGAGATTAACGGATGAAGGCAAAACGGGCTTTCCGTTGGGCAGTATTACAGAAATCTCAGAAAGCGTCTGGTCATCAAGATTATAAGTGCCGTAAACAGGTAAATCGGGATAAGAAAATCCATCGGATGCCGCGATATATGTAATAACAGCGTCGCCGTCATCGAGTATACTCTCGTCAAAAACCATCGTGAACGAACCGGATGTAGAAGGAAGCTGTGTAAGAGTTTTATCTCCATAATATACGTTTCCTCCGCCGTAATCAAGTCCAACGGAATTAAAGGAAAAATACGGCTTGCCTATACCTGCACCCACAGAAACTCCGTCGATGTTTATCTGAAGATTATTCATTCCGTGTGCCATAAATTCGAACTCGCCTGAAACGGTATCGCCTTCGTTGATATTTACGAAAATTTCATTATCCGCATAAACTGTAATTCCAGTACAAGATAAAACGAATATAGCGGCAAGTATAAAAGAAAAAATCGATTTTCTCATATCATTTTACCTTTCTTCCGAAAAAATTATAAACAAGAGAATGAAAACCGCTTACAACGAGCAAAGCAAAAAAGTTCAAAGCTCTTGTAACGATCATAGCGGGAATATAAAGCCTGGGGCCGAAAACACCGCTGTAAAGAATAGTGAAAACGTTCTCTGCAACACCTGCGGAGCCCGGTATCGGCACCGACTCGGAAGAAACCGCCAGGACAGATTGTACGGCAACAATATATACAAAACTTTCGTGCCTTAAACCGAAAGCAAGATACGCAAAATAGACGATTGAAAAATTGATAATTCGTTTTACGATACATATAAACAATACAGCCAGCACCGTAAAAGGAGAAGACCGCATTATCTTTGATGCGGAAATGTAATCCTCGGCACTTTTAACGGATTTTTCAACGGCTGTTTCTTTTATATGCAAAAACTTAAAACGGGAAAGAAAGCGGACAACACCGGGAATAAGACGCCGAGCAAAAGAAGGGGCGAATAAAGTCAGTGCAAACAAGGCGACAATGCACAAATTAACGATAGCACCGTAAATAAACAGAGTGATAAACAGTGCAGAGCCTGTATTCAGTAGAACAGGAAACACGCATACCGCTGCGGTTGCAACTATAACTACAGCTATACGGTTACACATAGAATAAATGGCAAGTATATTGCAGGATGAGGCAGTATCGATGCCGTCTTTATACATAGAATAACCCGCCGCAGGAAGGCCGGCAAGCTGTGCGGGAGAGATGTTTGAATACAAAAGGTCGGTGCCCGCATACCCGGAAGCGGAAGAGAAGGAGATTTTTCGTCCCAATAGTCTGAAAAGTATCTTAAAGCAGCCCGCTTCGCAATAAAGCTGAAGGAAGACCATAGCTACTCCGCAAAACACGAAGAGAGGATCGATATTTCGTATAGTTGACAAAACCTCGACCGCATCATATTGCACTGCAATATAAACAGCGACACCAATAATGATGACTGCTATTATCGCAATGTAAAAAGCGGTAAGCTTTGAGGACGGTTTTTTCTGTTGGCTATCCTTCATCATATGCTCCTTAACAGTATATTACTTTATTATAGCACAAAAGGTAAACTAAGTAAATATTTTTCAGCCAAAGACTTTACAAATTTAAAACAATATGCTATTATTGACAGTAATAAAAGGGAGTAGCAAGCGGTGAAATCCGTTGTCTGTTGCGTCAATACGACTTTACAGTCCGCGCAGTCATTAAATTGCAAGACTTTTATCGCCATTACAAAGGCGGTAAGGGTCTATTTTTGTTTTAAGGAGATGTGATTACTTTTGGAATTCTTTTTTGAAAACATGAAGTTCATTTACGAAAATGCAGTTAGCATCGTAAAAGAACAGCCCGGTATGATAGCCATGTGGGTGATCGGCGGTTTCTTGATCTTCCTTGCTATTAAGTTTGATATGGAGCCTACCCTGCTTCTTCCCATGGGCTTTGGCGCTATATTGGTTAACCTGCCCATCGCAGGAGCACCTGAAGTTATTGAGATGCTTTACGGAGCAACCATTGAAAACGAATTGTTGCCCTTGCTTCTGTTTATCGGTATCGGCGCAATGATCGACTTTGGTCCTCTGCTTTCCAACCCAAAGCTTATGCTGTTCGGTGCATCCGCACAGTTCGGTATATTTATAACCCTTTTCCTTGCTGCTCTGCTCGGCGACCTTGGTCTGTTTGGCGAAGGATTCCTTATTAAAGACGCCGCTTCCATTGCAATTATCGGCGCTGCTGACGGTCCTACAAGTATTTTTGTTGCGGGACAGTTCGAAACAAAGTATATCGGTGCTATAATAGTTGCCGCATACTCTTATATGGCTCTCGTTCCTATCGTACAGCCTCCCGTTATCAAGCTTCTCACCACCAAGAAGGAAAGACTTATACGTATGGAATACTCCCCCAAGGGCGTTTCCAAAAAGACTCGTATCCTCTTCCCCATCATCGTAACTATAGTTGTTGGTCTTATCGCTCCCGAGTGTGTTTCCCTCATAGGCTTCCTTATGTTCGGTAACCTTATTCGTGAGTGCGGCAGACTTGATTCTCTTTCCGATACCGCACAGAAGGTGCTTGCAAATCTGGTAACTCTGCTTCTCGGTATTACCGTTGCATTCACTATGAAAGCATCTGACTTCCTCCGTTGGGATACTCTTATCGTTATCGGTCTTGGTCTGTTTGCGTTTATCTTTGATACCGCAGGCGGCGTATTATTCGCTAAGTTCCTCAACCTCTTCACCAAGAAGAAGGTTAACCCCATGATCGGCGCAGCAGGTATTTCCGCATTCCCTATGTCTGCACGTGTTGTTCACAAGCTCGGTCTTAAAGAAGATCCTCATAACTTCCTGCTTATGCACTCTATCGGTGTTAACGTTTCCGGTCAGGTTGCATCCGTTATTGCAGGCGGTATTATACTCAGCATTTTAGGTTAAAGAGGGGGATTTATAATGAAAAAGATTATTTCTGTTTTACTTATTACCGTATTCCTCTTCTCTATCCTTACCGCAGTCAACGTTCCCGTTTTTGCCGAAGGCAGCGCAGACGTTTCTGTGAATGAGGAAAGCGACGTTTGGGTTGATGAAAACAACAGCACTGAAGTTTCCGATGAATCCGAAGACGACGATAAAAATGACGACAAGTTTGCGAATACCAAGCAATCCCTCCTGATTATGGGATTCGGTATGGTTGGTATCTTTTTGGTAACTGCGATTATCGTTTGCTTTATGTATCTGCTTACCCTCTTCAAGGATAAGAAAGAATAAAACCTATGCCGATACGTTTTAAAACGTATCGGCATTATTTTTACAAAATTTGCCCATATATCTTGAAAAACATAAAAGAATGTGTTAAAATCCAATTTGTAAATTCAAACATAAACGGAGGAAACTTTTGTTATGAAAATTATTGTTTGCGAAAACTACGAAGAAATGTCCAAAGCGGGCGCAGAGATAATTGCGGAAACCGTAAAGGCTAACCCTTCCTGCGTACTCGGTCTTGCTACCGGTTCTACTCCCGTAGGTATGTACAAGTGCCTTTCTGCTATGAACAAAGCAGGCGAAATCACCTTTAAGGACGTTACTTCTTATAACCTTGACGAATATTATCCCCTGGCTCCCGATCACGATCAGAGCTACCGTTACTTTATGAACCACAATCTGTTCGATCACATAGATATCGACAAGGCTAACACCAACGTGCCCGACGGTCTTGCAGAAGATCCCGCGGCTATGGGTAAGGCTTATGACGAAGCTATTAAGGCTGCAGGCGGTATCGACCTTCAGGTTCTCGGTCTCGGCCCCAACGGACATATCGCCTTTAACGAACCCGAAGAAGAGCTTTACGTTGGTACCCACCTCACCGGTCTTACCGACAGCACTATCGAAGCTAACTCCCGTTTCTTTGCTTCTAAGGCAGACGTTCCCACCCAGGCAGTTACAATGGGTATCGGCTCCATTATGCAGGCAAAGAAGATCATCGTTCTTGCAAGCGGCAAGGGCAAGCACAACGTTATCGTTAAGATGCAGGATGACCGCATCACTACCCAGTGCCCCGCTACCCTGCTCAAGGTTCACCCCGACGTTGTACTTATCTGCGATAAAGACGCTTACAACGGTTAATTAATTAAACATAAAATAGCCTATGAATTTCTTATGATTCATAGGCTGTTTGTTTATAAACGCAATTTTTATCAATACTATTCTTTTTTCTTGTGTTATAATGACATTCATAAATTATCGATGGAGCGGAAATGAAGAAAAGTAATATTTCAAGGGTTTTAGATTATATTGAAAATCATTTGAAAGACGACACAAAACTTAATATTACTTCTTTATCGAAAATTGCAGGTTATTCTGAATTTCATTTTTTGCGAGTTTTTAAAGAGTTCGTTGGTTTAACTCCCGCTGATTACATACGAAAACGGCGAATTTCCGAAATAGTTAAACGTATTGGCGGTAACAGACCGGTTTCAGATATAGCTTTTGAATACGGCTTCAATTCCAAGGAAAACTTTACGCGGGCATTTAAATCCGAACACAATATACTGCCGACCGAATTTAAAAAAGCAAACTGCAGTTTACGTCTGTTTGAGCCATTTGAATTTGAGAAGACTTACCCCGTTCCTGTAGTTGCTATGAAATTTATTGAAGGTTTTGTCTTGACAGCATATAATTTCGGTGATACTTTTCCGCCGAATTGCTGGAACAAGTATAATACTGAAAAACGTTCGCTGACACTTTCCGGAGGCATTTTAACCGAAGATTTCGGTGTAATGAGATGGAACAAAAACAAAAATTGTCTTGAATACTATATCGGGATTCCAACAGAACTCGCAAAAGGAGACGTCGACACTACCATAGAAATCGAGATAGAGGGCGGGCTCTATGCTGTTTTTCAAACCGTTCCTGCTAACCAATATGATTTCGTAGATACTATACGTAAAACCTGGGAATGGATAAACACCGTTTGGCTTCCAACAAGCGGTTATAAACGAAAAGACGCTTATGAACTCGAATCATATATGGAATCAAGCAAAGAATATTCGGAGCATATCTACGTTCCGTTAATTAAGGAGAATTAAAAATGGCAGAGATCAAAAAAGTATTCAAAGAAAAAATCCCGAATATGCGCTTTATAGGCAAGAAGTACGGAGAGTTTGGTCATTGGGATGAATTCTGGGCTAACGATTGGTTTGGAATTCTTGAAAAAACGATGGGCGGAACAGATGCTATACTTAACATTTGGGAAAACGGCGGTGGATATGTTGGTCTTGAGCATCGGTCTCCGGAATCCGAATTTGAATATTGGATCGGTATGTTTACACCTGCCGAAACTCCTGTTCCAGACGGTTTTGAACATAAGGATTTCGACGGATTATCTTTAGGCACTTGTTGGATATACGGTTATGAAGCTGATATTCACGATACCTCGGCGTGCAAACCTGAATTGGTTAAAAACGGTATGGTGATTTGGAAAGATAAAAACGGAGGAACTTGGTCATTCGAAAACTGCCTCTGCCCGAGATACACTACCCCGGACGAAAACGGAAAAATTATTCTGGATTATTGCTATTTTGTGGAGAAATAAAAATGAAGTTTCAAAAGCATATAGACTTTCTTACCGAAAACGCTTGCACAAGCATTAAATTTCTTGTCCATCGCGATTTTATTAAAACACCTTTATCAGAACCGTTCATGCAAAAAATGCGAAGCGAGATATTGGAACAAGAAAATATTAAAAAACACCTTGCTTGCCAACATCCCGACGGCTGGTTCGGCGAAGAGTTGCACGGCGGTGAATACGGTATGGAGCGATCTATAGGCACGCTTTTGAACGCAGGTATCGAGAAAGAGCATACGGCTATTCAAAAAGGAATACACGCACTTATAACGCCGGAAATTGCTTCAAAACATAAAAATTGGTTTCATGGCGGCGACGGATTGGATGCGGAAGGGCGTGGTGGAAACAATGCTATCATCGCTTCTATTCTTTCTTGGGTTGGCTATGATGAAAGCTATCCGATTCTGGCTGAACAAATAGCACTTTCTTGGGAACACGTTGAAGCCGTTTCCGGTTACAAATCTGTTGATGATTTTACAAAGAAAGGAAAAAACGAGAGATATTATAAACCATTTGCCCGCTTCCCCGGCGCTAATCATATCGGTCTGCTAAATGCAACGCATAGCTGGCGAAGCGAGGAACGGATGAAGATTGCAAAAGTTGCAATGAAACACGCCTATGAAATGATGAAAGATTTTGACGAGTTCATCACCTTCAAGAAACCGAAAGAATTCGGCGGCAGTTGTGTCGGTCCGTTCAATTACAACTGGAAAGCGTTGAAGCCAATTGACGAGGAGAAGCTATATCAAATAATTAACGATCCGTACAACTTCCAATTTGCTTTTTGGCTTGGCGCTGTATCAGGCGTTCCCGATTGGGTTCGCCAATCGGATGAAACATATTTTGTCTTGGCAGACTTTCTCGAAAAAGAGGATAACGTCGATGTTATCCCCGACAGAGTTTTCAATGCATTTCGGAAAGTATCAGGTAAAGAACCTAATTACAGAAAACGTTCAGCCGCAAAATGCGACCTGACTTATGCTTTGTTACGGGCTGTTTGGAATGTGGTTGATTAAGGAGAAAAAATGTTCAGAGATAAGTATTCTAAATCAATTAATTTTCTGCTCGAAAACGGCAGAGATGTTATACAATACCGTTTACACAAGGAAATTCTTCGGGATTTGTCTGAAAACGAAGAAGAAAAACTTCTTGAAAGAGTAAAACAAACTCCAGATTATCAACTTCTTTTGACGCATGTTAAACCTAACGGTTATATCGGTATTGGTATGCATTCTTGGGAGAAATTCAAGTCCTCCCATTTAGATGACGGCGAAAACGCTGCAAGGCTTCTGCACAACTATGCGATTCCCAAAGACACTCCTATTGTTAAAAATTTTGTCAAAGCTATGCGCGATGATAAAGTTTTGGAAAAAGAGTTTTCATATTACAACCCGGAAAAGGTTCGTTATGCAACAAGAAGCCTCGGCATTAACAGCGGTTCAACGCTTGATGTTGTGTTGTATGCTTGTCAAGCGTTACTTGGCTGTGGAGACGACCCTGAAATGAAACATTTTGTTGATGCTTCGTATAACGCTTTTGTGAGTTTACTTGATTATGAGGCTCCAAATGAGATTACGACCTATAATCCAGACTTAAAGCGAAAATACAACTATCCTACGATTTCACCTGATACCTATTTTCCGTGTCAGTATCATTTGGAAACCTTGGCTAACACACAAAGTTGGCGTACCAAGGAGAAGATAAACCGTCTTGCCGCAGCTATTGATCATCATGATCGTATAACTAAAGATTGGGTCGGTTTTGCTGTAAAGATAAACGGTAAACAAGTCGGTCCGGGTTGGGCATATATGCAACCATTTTTGCCTTTATCATTCCCTCAAAAAGCACCGAATCAACGCAAGACTTTGACTGCACTTGCAATGGTGTGCGGCGATAAATCAAAAGTCGTTAAAGATTCAGTAATAACATTAAAAGAGATGCTTTCGTATGACGGGGTATTAAGAACCACCTTTGAATCATCGTATCAAAAAAGTCGTTTCAAAGACAATTTTAGAAGCGCGCATCCTTATGTAGAAATTGGATTGGAACCGGACCACAAAAAAGATACTTCAATTTGGTGCGAGTTAACTTTCTGGGCAGTTCAGTTTTTATATATAATCGAAACATTCACGCAATAAGAACAAAGGCTCGGACAAATGCCCGAGCTTTAATGTTTGTATTACAATTTCTTTTCCATTATTTGCTTTTGAGTGGTCATACCGCATTTTTTGTAAAAGCCGGTGGCGCTGCCGTCAAAATTCCAGACGTTGAGTTCAAAGGAATCGCAACCCAGATCTTTGGCATAAGCAAACAGATATTCCATAAATCCGTTTCCTGCGCCTTTTCCGCGGGTGGCGGGAAGAACGTACAGATCGTCAAGATAAAAGATAACGCGATCCTTTAAAACCGGATCGTTTTTGATCTCTTTATAATAACAAATTGCATAGCCGAGTTTTTCGCCGGACTCTTCTGCAACAAAGATATGAATATCCTTTTCATTCAGCATTTTTTCTATATCATCTGCTGTATATTTTCCGCCGCAATTTTTAAATATGTCTGCCCTGCCTTTTGCATGAAGAGAAAGAATATCCTTTAAACATTCGGAAATAAATAAGCAATCTGATTTTAAAGCTTTTCTGTATACCATAGCGAAAACCTCTTTTCAAGCATATTATAACACTTAAATTTGTTATTGACAACCCCCGGAAAAGGATATAAAATAAAAACACAAAACAAAGGAGAAATGTTTTATGGTTATTAACAAGATACCCAGAGCAGAGCATCCCAATCCTATGTGTGTGAGAGATAGCTGGCACAACCTTAACGGTGTTTGGGAATGTGCAGTAGATAATGAAAAAGCGCTTGATAAGAACAGCGTTTTTCCTCTTAAAATAAATGTTCCCTTTGCGCCTGAGAGCTCGCTTTCGGGAATAGGAATTACAGATTTTATAAAAAGAATTTGGTACCGCCGCAAGCTTAATATAAATCTTGACCACAATATGCGTTCACTTTTGCATTTCGGTGCGTGTGATTACGAAGCCACGGTATGGATAAACGATATACAGCTTGAAAAGCACTATGGCGGACAATCCTCTTTTACATACGATATAACCGATTATTTAAAGGATGGAGAAAACGTTATCACCGTCTGTGCAGACGATGATACTTGCTCACAGTTACAGCCCAGCGGAAAGCAATCCATGCTTCCCCGCTCCCACGGATGCTACTATACACGCACCACAGGTATCTGGCAGACTGTTTGGATGGAGTTTGTTCCCGAAAAATATCTGCACTCCTTTAAATTTTATCCCGATGCGGTAAACGGAAAAGTACGTGTTGAAGTGGTTGCAGACGACGAAGTTGAGGTTCAACTTTATTGGCATGGAAGACTTTGCGGCTACGGCAAGGGAAAAGATACTTTCGAAATCAAACTAACCGAAGTACATTTCTGGGAGATCGGCAAAGGCGGCGTTTATTACGCAACCATAAGATGCGGAAAAGATAAGGTGCTTTCTTATTTCGGACTCCGCAGTACCGAATTCAGGGACGGAAAGTATCTGTTCAACGGCGAGAGCGTGTTCCAGCGTCTTGTGCTTGACCAGGGCTTTTATCCCGACGGAATATACACAGCTCCTACCCGCGAAGCTTTGGAAAATGATATACTCGTATCCAAAAAGTGCGGATTTAACGGCGCACGATTGCACCAAAAAGTGTTTGAGCCCTTATTCCTCTATATCTGCGATATGCAAGGATATATCGTCTGGGGAGAATATCCCAGCTGGGGCATAAGCGTTGCCGACGATAAAGGAAAAGATGTTCTCCTTAATGAATGGAAACAGATCATAGACAGAGATTTTAACCACCCTTCCATTATCGGCTGGTGTCCTCTTAACGAAACTATGTATGATCCCCTGAATGATCAGAACGCAAAAGAAAAACAAGCGGAAAATACAAAGGAAATATACCGCTTTACAAAAACATACGATCCTACCCGTCCCTGCATCGATGCAAGCGGAGGAATACATTATGAAACCGATTGCTACGATCTTCACGATTACGAGCAGAATCCCGAGGTATATGGCGAAAGATACGATGCGTTTGCTGAAAATGCTCCTCTTTACGACGTTTATACCGGCAGGCAAAATTATGACGGTACGCTTCCCGTGTTTATGAGCGAATACGGCGGAACTGCCGTTAACCCCGAAGAAGGCGCTTGGGGATACGGTAACTGTGCTGTAAGCTCTGATGATCTGGTTGAAAGGTTCACTTCCCTTGCTGACGTATTGCTTCGCAACAAGCGTATATGCGGACTTTGCTATACCCAACTTTATGATATCGAGCAAGAAAGAAACGGTCTGTTTACCTATGACAGACAGCCGAAGGCTGATCCCGAATTGTTTAAAAACGCTTTAAATAAAAAGGCGGCAATAGAAGAATAACAAAAAATCAATCCAAGAAGTCTGCGACTTCTTGGGGACCCCGACAACAGAAAGAGAGAAAACGCGATGTTTTCTCTCTTTTTATGTTTAAATTACTGCTCGTTCTGTGCCATAAGGTACTTAATGGCTTCGTCAATTCTGTGAGCAACCTTTACGAAATCTTCTGCGGTAAAGCCGCGGGTGGTTTCGGGAGCAGTACCGATACGGATACCACTGGTTTCATAAGCGGAACGCTTTTCACCGGGAACACAGTTGCGGTTAAGGATTATACCGCGTCTTTCAAGCTCGTTCTGAACAGCAAGACCGGATACATTGTTGGGAGTAAGGTCAACAAGGAACAAATGGTTATCAGTTCCGCCGGTAACCACCTTGTAACCCATCTTGATAAACTCATCGCACATTGCCTTGCAGTTTACAACTACGTTTTCAATATAAGTCTTATACTCGGGCTTAAGACATTCAACGGCGCTTACAGCCTTACCTGCGATAACGTGCTGCAAAGGACCGCCCTGAGTTCCGGGGAATGCCGCGCTGTCGATCTTCTTGGCATATTCCTTCTTTGCAAAGGTAAGACCGCCGCGTGCGCCGCGAAGAGTTTTATGGGTAGTAAGAGTAACAACGTCGCAAACACCGAAGGGTGTGGGATGAACACCTGCAACAACAAGACCTGCGATATGAGCAATATCAGCCATAAAGAATACGGGGTTTCCGGTTTCTGCAGTATATTCATCAATAATGCTTCTGATACGGGCAAAATCAATAATACGGGAATATGAGCTTGCGCCTGCAACAACCAGCTTGGGATTATGCTCACGAAGCTTTGCGGCAATATCTTCATACATAATGAAGCCGTTTTCATCAACCTCGTAATGAACGAAGTTGTAAAGTTTACCGCTGTTGTTTACGGGAGAACCGTGGGTAAGATGTCCGCCGTTAGCGAGGGACATACTGAGAACGGTATCACCTTTGGTAAGGAATGCGGTATATGCGGTAAAGTTTGCCTGAGAACCGCTATGAGGCTGTACGTTGACGTGATAAGTATCGGTTACACCAAATACCTCGAGCCACTTTTCACGGCAGAAAAGCTCCATTTCGTCTACTACGGTGCAACCGCTGTAGTAACGCTTGCCAACCATTCCCTCGGAATATTTGTTAGTAAGGCAGCTTCCGGTAGCAGCCATAACAGCCGCGCTGGTAAAGTTTTCACTGGCGATAAGACAAACGTTATCGCGTTGACGTTCAAGTTCTTTATTTATGATTGCGGCAACCTCGGGAGAGGAAGCAGCAACGGTTTCAGTTACGCTTGAAAGATAATTAAGATCTGTTTTGCTATACATTTTAACCTCCGCGGGAAAAGAGAAACTTAGTTACTGTCGGGAGAAACGCTGTAGTTGGGCGCTTCCTTGGTTATATAAATATCGTGAGGATGAGATTCCTTAAGACCTGCGCCGGTAATTCTTACGAAGCGTGTCTTTGTCTTAAGCTCCTCGATAGTTGCGGTACCACAATAACCCATACCGGAACGAAGACCGCCCATAAGCTGGAACACTGTGTCAGCAAGGTAGCCCTTGTAAGCAACACGACCCTCAACGCCTTCGGGAACAAGCTTTTTATTGTTTGCCTGGAAGTATCTGTCTTTGCTGCCGTTGTTCATAGCGGAGAGAGAGCCCATTCCACGGTAGGTCTTGAACTGTCTGCCCTGATAAATTTCAGTTTCACCGGGGGCTTCATCACAACCTGCAACGAGAGAGCCGACCATAATAACATTTGCGCCTGCCGCAATACCTTTGACGATATCGCCGGAATACTTTACGCCGCCGTCGCCGATAATGGGAACGCCGTACTTGGATGCAACCTGATAACAATCGTAAATGGCGGAAACCTGAGGAACGCCGATACCGGAAACAACACGGGTAGTACAAATAGAACCGGGGCCGATACCTACCTTTACACAGTCTGCACCCGCTTTGATAAGAGCTTCTGTAGCCTCACCTGTAGCAACGTTACCGGCGATAAGCTGACATTCGGGGAAAGCTTCCTTAACCTTGCGGCAAGCTTCTATAATGCCTTTGGAATGGCCGTGAGCGGAATCAAGGACAAGTACGTCTGCCCCTACTTCAAGGAGTGCTTTAGCACGCTCAAGAACATCCTTGGTTGCACCGATAGCGGCTGCACAGATAAGTCTGCCCTGAGCATCTTTTGCTGCATTGGGATATTTCAGTGCTTTTTCAATATCTTTAATAGTGATAAGTCCCTTAAGGTTACCCTCATCATCTACGAGAGGAAGCTTTTCTATTTTGTTTCTGCGAAGGATCTCCTGTGCTTCTGCAAGAGAAGTTCCCTCTTTTGCGGTAACAAGGTTGTCCTTTGTCATAACCTCTTCGATACGGATATCGAAGTTATCGAGAAAGCGTATATCACGGTTGGTAAGAATACCGATAAGCTTGCCGTTCTCACAAATGGGAACACCGGAAATACGGTATTTGCCCATAAGCGCATTTGCATCATAAACATAGTGATCCTTGGAAAGATAGAAAGGCTCGTTTATAACGCCGTTTTCGCTTCTCTTTACACGGTCGACCATATCAGCCTGCTGCTGAATGCTCATATTCTTATGGATAACACCGATACCGCCTTCACGAGCGATAGCGATCGCCATACGAGTTTCGGTTACGGTATCCATTGCCGCCGTCATAAGAGGAATGTTAAGCGTAATTTTTTTGGTGAGCTGTGTTCTGATATCTACGTCCGCGGGAAGCACGTTGCTTTCCGCAGGGATAAGCAAAACATCATCGTAAGTAAGACCCGATTTAGCAAACTTTTCACTGTATTCGTTTCCCATAATGTTAGCTCCTTTATATTTAAAAATTTAATTAAAACTACGTTGAAAATCTACCGAATCAAACAAAAATCGATAAATGCTTGTATTTGATATATAATAACATAAGAGGATACTTTAAGTCAATGAAAAAATTATACAAATAAGGAGAAAAAATGAATGGTTTTATAAGACGAATAAACCATTTTGTTTCCCGCGTGGGAAAACACAACTTGTCTGCCTATGCGGCACAAACTGCGTTTTTCGTACTGCTTGCGTTTTTCCCCTTCAGTATGCTCGTACTGGAAACACTTAAATATCTCCCATTTTCCAAAGAAGAGTTTTTATCTTTAATACTCACGATAACACCGTCATCTTTGGGAGATACAGTGGAGAATATCATAAACGAGCTTTATGCAAGACAAAACAAACTTATTCCCATTACCGCAATTGCGGCTTTGTGGTCTTCGTCGAAAGGGATATATTCTCTCATGCGCGGATTAAACGAGGTTTACGGCTGTACCGAAAAAAGAAGCTATATTAAAAAACGGTGTTATGCGGTTTTTTATACGATAGTATTTATTACTGCACTTGTGTTAACGATCGGTCTTATGCTGTTGGGAGAATGGTTTATTGAAGAAATCGTTGTTAAATTTGGTTTTAAGGCGCTGCTTATCGGCGTGAAAATGATAACACAGGCTGCTGTGCTTTCAGTTTTGTTTTCGGTTATCTATTACTACTTCCCTGCTGAAAAAACGTCCCTTGCCTCCCACCTGCCCGGTGCTGTAATGTCTGCCTGCGGATGGGTAATCTTTACCGAGCTTTATTCTATATACGTTTCAATATCGAATACGGATATTTACGGCTCGTTAAGCGCGGTAATGCTGACAATGCTGTGGTTGTATATCTGTATGTATATAATACTTTTGGGCGGAGAAATTAACGTGACTCTCGAAAGAATCCGCCGTGTGGATAAAACTTGACAATATCGGCTGTTATGTTATAATTGAAGCAAACGGAGGTCATTATGAAAAAAACACTGATTATCTTTTTAGCCATCACTATAATTTTAATGGGAATAAACACCGTTACACTTGCCGAAAACGGCGGAACCGAAATTAAATTCAATGAATACAACGCATTGCTTTCTTCTACAGGAATATCTGTATTCGATTCTTCCTACGGAGCGAAAAACACGGGAACAGACGGAAATTATTATGAAGTTGTCGTTGCCGACGGAGCGGTTACGTCCGTTGGCTGTAACGATAGTGAAATTCCAGAAAACGGCTTCGTTATAGCCGCAAAAGGCGAAAGATACAAAAACAAGCTCGCTGAAATTATTACCGGCGATTATTGTATTGTTGATCATGAAGCATCCGTAATTCTGATTATCGGAGAAAATTATGATCCCTTCTATGAAAAGACCGTTTCTTTCGATAAATATAATTCTATCCGTACCGCAAATACTATTGTGATATATAACAAGGGTGAAACCACCGAAACCAATATCTGGGGTAACGAGGTATGCGTTGATGCCAACGGATACGTTACCTCTATCGGCGGTAATGACAACAAAATTCCCGAGGGCGGATTTGTTATCAGCGCAGTAGGTGCCGACCGTATCGCAGAGCTTAACGATGCGGCTGAAATAGGATTACAGGTAAAGATCGATGACGGCAAAAAGACGATCACCTTTGCATACAATCCCGAAAGTGTAAAAGCCGCGGTAAAGATAAAATTGGATTACGCTGTACTGCAGCTTGAAGCCGCTGACCGAGAGTACCGTCTTATTGATTACAAAGCCGCTGAAGAGCGTATTGAAGCATTAAAAAAGTACTATAACGACGTTTGCACAAGCATTGAAAATAACGAAACCGCAAAAGCAATTGTATCGGCAAACAATTTTGATAAATATTATGATACGTTGTATCTTTTATTGGAAGAATCCCCTACCGTTGAGGGCAGAGCATTATGGATTCGTCCGTCGGGACTTACCGATAAAGACGCGGTAGCTGAGCGGGTTACGCAGATCAAGGCTATGGGCTTTAATATAATTTGTCTTGAACTGTTTTATGACAGTACCTTCATATGCCCCATGCCCGAGGATGGATATTTTATACAAAATCCCTCGCTTAAAGGATTCGATCTTTTGAAGGCGTTCATTGACGAATGTGCAAAGCAAGGTATGGAACTGCAGGGATGGCTTCCCGTTTACCGTGTCAGCTATTCCTCCAGTACTTATTACGAGCAAAGCCTTGCTTACAAAAAGCCCGAATGGTTGTGTATGAGCAAAAAAGGGGAAAATTTTGTATACAACGAATACGGTAACGGATATTTTGTAGATCCTGCCAACCAGGAAGCAACCGATTATTTGTTGTCTGTGTACGAATATTTACTTAAAACATACTGCCTTGACGGCTTGCAACTTGATTATATACGCTATCCTATCGCCACGGGAGAGGATTTCGGCTATACAGAAACGGCAAGAAACGAATTCAAAAAACAATACGGTACTGACCCTATTGACATTCCCGTTGACGGAAAGCTGTGGGCGGAATGGGTGGATTACCGAAACGGACACGTTACTACATTCGTGAAAAAGATAGTCGCAACGGTAAACGATCTTTCCCCTATGACCACCGTTTCCTGCGACGTTGCTCCCAATCTTACCGACAGCGCAACCTCTCATCTGCAAAACGCAAAGCTTTGGATGAACGAGGGCTTGATAAACGTTGCATATCCTATGGCGTACGGCACAAACGTTGTTGAGATGTACGCAGGTTATACCGTCGAAGCCTGTGGGGATAAAGTGTTTGCTTATATAGGTGTGGGAGATTACGGGGCGGATATCTTTATAGAACAAATCCGTCAAAGCAGAAAAGCGGAAGCTGACGGCTTCGCATTTTTCGCATATTCTCAATACGTTTCCGGCAACTACGCAAGCAAGATCGCTTCGACGATTTTGAGTAAATCCGCGCTTTCTCCCACATACAACTGCAAAGCCGCCGCGGCAGCGCAGTTAAACACCGTTATTTCAAGACTTGAGTTAATGAAGGACGTTGTTGACGCCACGGAATTAAAAGCTTATACAGATAAAATCAGCGGGCTTCTTAACGCGCTTGAAAGTGAAAAGCTTTCCGAAAACGCCGATGAGATCATCGCGCTCTGCGATAACTTCCCCGAGCCTTCCGATATAACCGCCGCCTCGGTGCTTAAGAGCGATCTTAAAACGCTGAAAAAGATCGTTTTAAATAACAAGGACAATTACCGCACCTTTACGGTTAACAACGAAAACTCCGGATCAGACAACAATAACGCTGCAGTAAGCGGTTTCCCAACATGGGGCTATGCGGTATGCGGAGTGATCGCGCTTTCAATTATCGGCGCAGTTATTGTTATTGTAGACAAGAAAAAGAAAAACACCAAATAATATTTAACTTCACCAAAAAAAAGAGTGGATTTTTCCACTCTTTTTTCAATATTATATTCTCATTTTAAAGAAATTTTAATTCCTTTAAGGCGCATAAAGTGGTTGGATAACCGTATTTCTTTACCGCCTGCATCGAAAAGATTGGTATATCCGTAGGTTTCAACGTATTTTGCTTCGGTTTCGGTGCCGTCCGACCAACGGATGATCACGGTTTCGCCCCCATCGAGAACAAGAGGACCGACAAGTCTGCTCATATTGAGTATCACTTCCCTTTTTCCGGAGATAATATATCCGGGTGATTATAATTGAAAAAATATACTTTAATAAGTTTAATCGGCTTTACCGCAGCCGCAATCTGCTTTACAACAACCGCCGTAGTTAACAAGCGAGACAGCGCAAAAGGAGAAGAATATCGATATACGGTGAATATCAACAACGCATCAGGTAAAAGCTATGAGATCTACGGCGGAATGATGGAAAATCTGGCAAGTAAATATCCCGATATATGCGGTTGGATAAACGTCGAAAAAACGAAGATAAGTTATCCTTTGCTGTTAACTACCGATAATGAATATTACGTCAGGAAAGCTTATGACGGCTCCTATGATAAAAATGGTTCGATAATAGTTGATTACCGTCTGAAAAGCGATCTTACCGAAAACAGAAATATAATTCTGTACGGTCATAACATGGCATCGGGAAACATGTTTGCATACCTTGCAAACCCCGAAAGGTTTATAAATGCGGAGATAGAAATATATTCAAACGGTAAACTGGCAATATACAAGCCGTATTCTGCGTATATCGAAGGTGGAAACGAATTTATAAAAACCGTTTTTCACAGCGAAGACGAGCTGACCGGCTACGTTGAAACGGGAAAAAGTAAATCAATGATAGATTTCGGCGTTACGCCCGGAGAATCGCCTTATCTGCTAACGATGATAACCTGTGAAAGCAATTTCGGTCTGGGAGATAAGAGAATAGTTATTCATGCGGTACTAACCGAGATGATTTCTCCTTGACACGGGTTATAAGCTCCGTTATACCGATAATCGCCAATCCGAAAACGATGGAAGCAGCCGTTGCAGCGAAAAACTCTTCGTTATAGCTTAATTCGGAAAAGAGATACAGGAAAAACGTATGTGAAAAGTAAATATATGTGGATAATTTGCGCAGTATCTTAAAAGGCTTGCTCGGCAAACGGGACAAAATCTTGGTATTAACCGATATCCAGAACAGGAAAAGAGCCGCAAAGAATACGGATATATACATTCCCATTCCCTTTGATGTGATCGCAAATTCTTCTATTATAAGTACTTCCGCCACCACGCCAAGGGAAGAAAGAGCAAATCCCAGCCAAGCAACCGGCTGTTTAAGCTTTAATGAATGAGTTGCCAGCAAGGCACCCAAGGCAACATAGATAAATCCGAAGAAGATACCGTTACGGGTCGTGCCGAATACTGTATAATAATCCTTTGCGTATTCGGAAATGAATTCAAAATTAATAAGCGGCTTATAGAATGAATGGAACGCACAGCCGATAATATACAAGGGTACGGAGATAGCAAAGATAAGTTTTGTGGACATTCCCGCACGGTAAAGACCGTACACGAGCAAAACCGCAAAAACCAAAGCAGGCAAAAACCAAAGCTGACGGTAGCTTCCTTCAAAGAATATAAGTTTGATCCACTTCGTGAGAGATATTTTGCCTTTGTTCCAGTTAATGATTGCAGGTATGTATATTAACGTGCAAGCGGCGTACAGAAGTGTCATTCTGGTAGTGTATTTCGCAACACGCTTACCAAAGTTGTTATCGGTCGAATGTCTGAACAAAAAGAACGCCGCGGCAGTAAAGAAAAAAGGAACTGCGATACGGCCGATAACATCGGAAATAAGCATATCAGCTACAGCGTTTCCGTGCATAAAATGAGCGTGGATAGCTACAACGAATATACTCATTATAAATTTGACAAAATCGGTAAAATTACTACTTTGTGATGAAGGATCATTCTGTTTCATTTGTTACTCCGTAATAATTTGAATATAGTTTGATACAGTCGTTAATGGGGTCATATTTTGCGCCGCCGACGGTTACCACGATGAACTTTTCACCGTTTTGTCCCATAGCCATACTTGCAAGGCAATGCCTTGTTTCTACAAGATAACCGGTCTTTCCGCCGAGGACTGTCATATTGGGAACAGAATCATTATCGATTCTTGTAAACATAGTACTGAAAAAATAATAACCTTCTGAATTCTTCGGAGTGGGAAGCGTAGTATACTCTGCCGTAGACAATATCTCACGCGCAAGAGGAATTGACATAGCATAATCCAGCATAAGAGCAATATCGCCCAAGGTGGAGTAATTTGAAACATCATACAAGCCGCTTGTGTTGGTAAAATGAGAATCAACACAACCGATTTCTTTGGCAGTTTCGTTCATAAGCTTAACGTAATCTTCTTCGCCGCCGGCAACTATATCTGCTATTGCGGCAGTTGCATCTGCAGCCGAAAGTAAAATCGCACCGTACAGCAGATCCTTGAAAGTAACGGCATCTCCTGCGGAAATGCCGGACATACTCGCTCCCGCCAAATAGTATTTATTTATAAGACGGTAATCCATTACGTACTCGAAATCAACATCCACACCACTCTGGACAGCGACGATAAGTGTCATTATCTTCGTCATGGAAGCGGGATAAATGCGCTGAAGATGATTTTTCCCACCAAGCACCTGACGTGTTGTAGCATTTACAATAATACCGTAATCCGAGCTTATAACGCTTGACAGATTATCAACCTTGCCGTATATCCAAGGTGTGGGAAGAGCGATAACCGGCGCTTCGGATTCTTCGACATCTTTGCTGACAATATCCGCTTCGGATTCTTCCGAAAGTGATTTCTGAGGCAAGCTCACTGTATCATTAAAGGTATCCTTTTTGAAAACGTTTATCAGTGTTGAAATAACAATTACTGCAACAAGCACAGCCGACAGTATCCGTACGATGGGTATGCTCCAAATCAGCTTAAGCTTTTTTATGACAGCCGAAAACGCAGGATTATCAAAAAAACTTTTTTTCATATAACTGTCCTTAAAAGATTTATAGTTCATTATACAACAAAATATTGCTTTTTTCAATACCTTGACAAAAAGGTGAAAAATATGTTAGACTCTGTTCGTAATTTTAACAAAAAGGCAGAGAGAAGTATGAGCGTTTTAACTTTTGACAGCACATCTTTTTATAAAAACGGCATTAAGCACCGTATATTATCAGGCGCAATGCACTATTTTCGCATACCGCGAGAATACTGGAAAGACAGACTTGAAAAGCTGCGTCAATGCGGTTTCAATACCGTTGAAACCTATGTGTGTTGGAACCTTCACGAACCTGAAGAAGGCGTTTTTGACTTTACGGGAAATCTTGATCTCGGCGCATACATAGACGTCGCCAAGGAAGTCGGGCTGGACGTATATCTCCGCCCGGGACCTTACATATGCGCAGAATGGGAATTCGGAGGACTTCCCTACTGGCTTCATAAATATCCGAATATGTCTTTGCGCTGTTACGATAAACTTTATCTCGAAAAGGTCACACCTTATCTTGAAAAAGTATTTGATATTGCCCGCCCGAGAATGGCTGAAAACGGCGGCAATATTATAATGATGCAGATAGAAAACGAATACGGATCATACGGTAATGATAAAAAATACTTGAATTGGGTAAAAGAAAAATATATCGAATACGGCGCAACCTGTCTTCTTTGCACTTCCGACGGACCTTCTTATTGGATGCTCAAGGGCGGCGCGGTAGATAACGTGCTTGCCACCGTCAACTTCGGTTCAAATCCCGAAGGAGCTTTCGATACTCTTAAAGAGTTTCGTTCCGAACAGCCTCCTATGTGCAGTGAATTCTGGTGCGGCTGGTTCGAACATTGGGGAGATCAAAGACACGCCAGAAGCGCAGATGATGTGGCTGATAACTACGACAGGCTGTTAAAGCAAGGCGGCAGTATAAACTTTTATATGTTCCATGGCGGCACTAATTTCGGATTTATGAACGGCGCTAACCATCAGGAAAAATACGAGCCTACAGTTACGAGTTACGATTATTACGCGCCCCTTTCCGAAGCCGGTGATTTAACGGAATGCTACTATAAGCTTCGTACGGTAAATGAAAAACACTTCGGCACTCTGCCTCCCCTAACGGTCAAAAATACCGTTAAAAAAGCTTACGGCGCGTTGGAGATGCACTCTTGCGGCGACCTTTGGAATAATCTTGATACCATTTCCCGCAAAATTCCCTCCGCATCACCGAAATATATGGAAGATATAGGTCAGGATTACGGATACACGCTTTATCGTACGGTAATTAAAGGTCCGTTTTACAACCAGCCTCTCACAATGCCCGCCATGCGGGACAGAGCGATAGTATATTTGGACAGAAAGCGTCTCGGCACGGTTGAAAACGGATATGTTTCCGATGATATCCGTCTTGACGATCATTCAAACGGGTTGCATACGCTCGATATTATTACCGAGAATATGGGCAGAGTTAATTACGGAATGAACGTTGGCGACAAAAAGGGTCTTAATAAGGTTATGCTGGATCTTCAGCATTTGTTCGATTGGGAAATATACCCTCTCGATATGCGAGATCTTAATAATCTTGAGAACAACGGAACTTCTTTACCTGCGTTTTTCAAGGGCGAGCTTGTTATTGATGACGAGCCCTGCGATACCTTCCTTAAGCCAAGCGGATTTTCTCACGGCTTTATTACCGTAAATGGAAAGAATATCGGAAGATATTACAACGAAAGAGGACCGCAAAAGACTTTGTACATCCCTGCTCCTTTCCTTAAAAAGGGCAAAAACGAGATCGTTGTTTTTGAAACCGATTCCGTAAGCGACTGTGTGATCGAGTTCACCGATACTTACGATCTGGGATAAACATCTCAAAAAACTTTACGGCTCATTTAAGACACAAAAAAACGGCACCGAAAGGTGCCGTTTTTAAATTACTTACATAGAAGAGGAACCAAGGAAAGAGCCTTTTACAGGGAACGTGAAGGTATCGGTATTGACCACAGTAACGGCTGTTTCTTTGAAGTTTATAGTAGTACCGTCAATGACAAAATCCGCATCAACACTGAAGCTGTATTTGAGCACTAATCCGGTTTCCGCATCAACAGTTAACGTTGCAGACGCAGTATTAACGTTGTAGGAAGAGGCATTACTGAAAAATCCGGAATACGCCTGACCGTACAACGTAGCTGCGAATGCATCCGCAAATTCTGTAATGTGTAGCTTTCTGAAATTAAACGTAAGTGTCGCGGTGCCGTCGCCATTATCGGCATATGCAAATTCCTCTCCGTAGGTCCAATCAAAACCTATGGGGAAACAAGAATCGACCAGCGCTGCGGTATCAAAATACATAGGGTCAATTTCCTGCTCGGAAAGCTCGTTGCCGTCTGTAAAGGAATATATACCGTTTTCAAAATACGAAGTATAAGCAATTTTCTGCGTATCCACAAAATATTGTTCCTTCATTGCAAACTTAAGAGAATCGGTGTTATCGTAATAAAAATCAAGAGTAACCTTAAGTTTATCGGTAGTTCCGTTTGCCTTACATTCGTAATCAATGGTGGTAGCCGCGGAATAATAATCGATATTTTCGATAACATCGATACAATCCGTAACGTAAAGAGCCTTATAATCACCAAGATCGTTATACTTGACATCGGGTATAACGATATTTATATTATCGGTTACGCTGTAAGTACAAGATGTAGTCATAGTAGATGTTGCAACTATACTGTCCGCGCCCGGGATTTCGTATAACATTTCAAATTTGAAGATAGCAACATCGGATTTGGGGTGGCCCTCAGCATCCATAGTGAAGGTCCAATCAATATCCATTTTGTCAATGGTAGCAGCCTCATCGTCATCAAAAGCAAATATTTCTTTTATAAGCTCTGTATCAGTTATAACGATCTGCAAACCGATAACCAGATCTCCGTTTTCCGCAACGGAAACAGCAGAGTTTTCCAGAAGATACTCATCATTTACCTCGTTGTCTTCCCTGCCGTCTCTTATAAATGAAGTTACTTCTTCAAATTGCTCGGGCGTGCAAGAGAAGGAAAGACGGCTGGCGCTATCACTGTAATATCCCACGTTTTTGTAATAATACATCATAAGATTGGTACCGTCGGAGGTATCGGTGATAGCAACACTTATTTTTTCTTCATCGCTGCCCGCGTCCTTTACCTTAGCGGTATAAGTTGATGAATAAGAAACTTGCTCACCCTGCGCCTCCGAAAGCATATCAGCATCCATATCGTAGGTATAATTTACGTATTCATCGGCAAGCTTTTCCGAATATTCGTACAATTCTTTAGCAGAAAGAGAAGAAAGATCCAACACGTCGCTTTCTTCGGGGACAGAAGTATCTTTCAAGGATTCTTCGGGCGAAGACTCCGATACTGCTCCGCTTACGTCTTCGGAGGGAATGCTTGATTCGGGAATTTTAGTAATGCAAGAGGTTGCCAAAACGGCTACCAAAAGAACGAGTGCCAACAATTTAAAGTGTTTCATGGTATTGCTCCTTTCGAATAATTAAAGATCGGACGTTCCCAAAAATACGTCTTTTTCAGGAACGGTAAAGTTCACGGTATCAACGGTAATTTGCCGTTTTTCTTTGTAAGAAAAAGTGGTTCCGTCAATTTCAACGGTTGCTTCAATTTCATAGGTTTGCCCGATAACGATACACTTATTGCTATCATAGTTGACGGCCGCAACTGCTTTTTTCACTGAAACGATTTCTACCGAGGGAGTGTACTCCTCTCCATTGAACATATAGAAATAATCAAGTATAATTTGTCTTACCAGTCTGTGATCGTATTCATAAGAAAGTGTTGCCGTTCCGTCTTCGTTTTCGGTAAGGGAGAAAGATTTTCCCGTATTTATATCAAACCACGGTACAGTCCACAAACCGAGTGATTCGTATCTGCCGATCTTATCGCCGTAATCGGTATAACTGAGATCATCGTTATATTTGGAATATAACGTACCATCCTCAAAATACAGATAGTGAGTTGCTTCGGTGCCATCGCAATCATAAAAAGTTTTTTGGGAGAATTTTTGTTTTTCACCGTTTTCAATTCTGAATTCCGTCTTCAAAACGTCGTTATGTAAGACTTCATCACCCGAAATTGTGTATTCACCCGTAAGGCTTGCGGAATATCCGGATATGCGGTTAAGATTACTGTATGCATCCAATCCCGTAAGAATATCTGCATCGCCTATATGCTCGCAGTTGTAGGTAGGGATATCAACGTAAACCGTTTTGCTGTCTATTTCGCTGAAAGCAACTTTATTGTGAATCACAAAATCGGCTCTGCCGGTTTCGGTGTTTGCGGAAAAAGCTATATCTGTAAGGATTTCCTCAATACACAGCGAGGGATTGATAATGATCGTCGCTTCCAGATTCAACTTGCTGATTTCCGAATAAAACTCATAACCGCTTCCTAAAAGTATCTCTTTTGTATTTTCATCAAAAATGATTCTTGAAATAGTTATGAAATAATAACCTTGCTCGTTCTTTTCACACACAGCATCATAGCTGAACATTGAAAACACGTTTATGTTCGTTACGAACCCCATAACATACATATGACGCTGTACAAAGAAATAAAATTGTTCAAGCGTGCAATCAAAGGAAAAAGCGTTTGATTCAGTTTCTACATAAGCAATGTTTTCGCAAAAGGAAAGGGTGAATTCGCCGTATTCGGCATCGGGAAACGTATACGAAACCGCATTGTTTCCGATACCGTTAAAGGAATATTTATCAATAAAGCTTTGATCGTTGACGGTGGTTACGCCGTCCTGAGAGATCTCTGTACGATATGTATCAGTGCGAACATAAGAAGAAGCGTTATTAATGCGGACGAGCGCTCTGTTATATATCATCTCTGTATTTATTTTATCTATTTTATCTTCTTTGGAGGTTTCGTCCGGATCACAAGAAAAAAGACAGGTCAACAGCAAGATGAGAACAGTAAAAAGACATATTGTTTTTTTGTATTTCAGCATAATTACACCTCCTGCATTATTTGACGAACTTAACAACAAAGCATCGACATTTGTTTGTGTAAGTATAACAAAAGATACGGAATTTGTCAATAAAATATTGATTTAATAACAAATTAGTGATAGAATACTTGCCATACAGAAAAGCGGTGAATTATATGAATTTTTTGACAGGCTATTTTAACCCGAAATACATACTGCGCAAAAAGGAAGTTTTAGGCGATCTGCCCGATACAAAAATCGCCCTTGCGCAGTTTTTTAAAGTTGCATGGCCATCCATGCTGGAGAGTATCCTTATAAGTTTTGTTTCTTTTATTGATACTCAGATGGTATCCGTAATCGGAACGGATGCGATTGCCGCCGTTGGCGTAACGGGACAGCCGAGAATGATTTTTTATGCCGTGTTCTTTGCAATAAACATAGGCGTTACCGCCATTGTAAGCCGAAGAACCGGACAAAACGACATGAAGGGCGCAAGGGACTGTCTTGCACAATCCGTATCCTTGACGGCAATTCTCGGAGTAGTTTTGTGCTCCATAGCGATTGCGTTTGCAGAGCCCCTCGTCAGTCTGGCGGGCGCTGACACCGACATTCTTGCGGATTCGGCAGCATATTTCAGAATTACCATGGCGGGCATGCTGTTCACAAGTATCGGTATGACCATAAACGCCGCCCACAGAGGAACAGGAAGAACCCGAATCTCTATGGTGACAAATATCACGGCAAACCTTGTAAACTGTCTGCTTAACTACATACTTATAAGTGAAAACTTTTTGAACGGTGCTTTGAATATTACTCCTATCGGTATCAAAGGCGCTGCCATTGCTACTCTTATAGGTAACGTGGTTTCCTGTCTTATGTCGATATGGACAGTATTTTGTGATAAAAAATCGGTATTATATATCAAATTAAAAGAGTGCTTCGTAATACGAAAGGACATTCTTAAGCTACACGCAAGCGTCAGCAGAAATGCGGCAATCGAGCAGATCTTTTTAAGAATAGGTTTCTTTCTCACAGCTTTAATGGTTAATGAGCTGGGCACGCCTTCCATTTCAACAAACACCATATGTATGAGTATACTTACTCTTTCCTTCTGCCTGGGCGACGGATTGGGCGTAGGCACATCGGCTTTGGTGGGAATGAACCTGGGAAAGAATAGAAAAGATCTTTCCCTGCTGTACGGAAGTCTGGGACAGCGGGTCGGCGCAATTTGCTCGGCAATGTTTATGGCCATATTCTTCCTATTCGGAACCGATATGGTTTCATGGTTTGTTCCTGCGGACGATCCCAACGGCGAGTTTATTATGCACGCCGCCGAATACATTATGATACTCCTTGCCCTTACAATGCCTGCACAGATATCAATGGTAGTCTACACCGGCTGTCTGCGCGGTGCGGGAGATACCTTCTTTGTAGCTATCAGTTCGCTGCTTTCAATAGCTATTGTTCGTCCTTTATTCACCTATATTTTCGCATATCCTTTGGGATTCGGCGTAATAGGCGCATACGGCGCGTTGCTGGTGGACCATTATTTCAGATTGCTTATCTGCTGGATGAGGTTCAAAGGCGAAAAATGGGCTAAGATCAAGATATAATACACAAAATCAATCAAAAAAATCACGGACGGCTTTTGCGCCGTCCGTTCTTTTGTGTTTAATTCAATTATTCAAACATTGCTCTCTTCATAAGGTCAACGATGAGTGCAAGCTCGCTGGTCTTGTTTTCTCTTCTCCAAGCGGTTTCGTACTCCTCGCTCCAACGGAGGAAGTTGCTTCTGTACTCACCAAGTTCTCTGCCGTCAAGCAGACGTGCAAAGGCGAGATTGATGTATGCGGTAGCTTCTGCGGCAAGAGAAAGATCGTGCAGTATTTCGCCGCTTCCCAGCTTTCGGAAGGAATCAGCAATGGCAAAGCAACGCTCAGCGTTTTCAACAAACTCGGGCGCATCCTCGGCTTCGGGCATTTTACCCCAGTAGTTGCGCGTACCGTGATACCACTGAACGAACAGACCCCAGCTCATCTTCATTTCGCAATCGCCGAGGGATTTTACCATAGAGAGAGTAACTCCGGTGTGATCGTCATAAAGGAGATTGCTTACGTCACAATCAAAATCCTTGGAATATGCATCTGTTGCGTTGTTCCAAGCCTTTGCCGCACCGAGAACTATACCGTACAGCGTGCAGTTAAGGGAGCAAACGTGACCGTAATCGCCCCAGGAGGTGTTGAGAAGACCAAGTGCGCCGTTCTTTACGCCGCCGTCGATCATACCGATAATATTGGGCTTTGCATAGTTGATAACTTCACAGAAGTGGTTCCAGCAGGAAGTGCCGGGACAAACGATCTGAGGAAGTCCGCTCTGTGCGAATTTCTCGATATTACCGATATTAGGAGTATTGGCATAATCCCAGCAAAGCATTATCATATCCTTGGGGAAGGAATCGAGAATTTCGGGATGATGCAACGCAATATCGCCCCACATCATAACCGTCTTTCCGCGAGAGGATACGTGGTTTATCAGCTTAGTGGTAAATTCAAGATATAAAGCGCCCTTATCCTTGCCCTTGTTTCTGCCGTTGCAAAGGTCGAAGGTTTCATCGCAGCAAATGTTGAAATATTTGCTTCTGAACAAAGGTATGTACTGGTCTATAATAGACTTTATAAGCTCAAAGGATTCGGGATTGGAAGCATCGATGGTATGATGGAGCATACGGTTGAGCCACAGATTTGGATCGGGAGTAAACTCATCAAGCTCGCAGAGATGCTTGTATTCCTTGGTTTCCAGCAGTCTGTAAAGATGGCCAAAGGTGGAAAGCGAAGGAATAAAATCAATAAAGTTTTCGTAGCAGTAATCATCGAGTTCCAGAATCTCCTCTGCGGTGAGATAGCCGTGAGGTTCAAGGAAGCAGCGGTATTCGTTGAAATCGAATGCGTGCTCAATATATAGCTGGAGAGAGTTCATCTTGTAATAAGCGATGAAATCTATAAGTTTTTTAACGCCTTCAACGGTAGGAACTCTGCCGCGGGAAACGTCGTGATAAAAGCCTCTGTGAGCCATATCCGGCTCGTCTTCTATATTGCAAAGAGGAATGCGTCCGTCAGAAGCGCGGAGAAGCTGGCGGAGTGTCTGTATTCCGTAGAATGCGCCCGCAAGAGAAGGTGCGGAAATTCTGATAGCCTCCTCGGTGCAAACGAGAGTGTATTTTTCGCTGTTTTCCTGATCTCCTGCACATACGGTTATGCATTTTTGCATATTTTCTGCGCCAAAGGCTTTATTGATCTTGGAAGCAACGGAGGTTTCTTTTTCAAGCTCTGCTTTAAGAGTCTGACAAGCCTTGAAAATACGGCTGTCGCAAAAGGGGTTCATTACGATGTTCCAACCGCCTATATAAACGGTAGACTCATCTGTTTCAATCATTTTAGGGCAAGGTATTACGTTCATACTTTTCCTCCTGAAATAACATAAATTTCTATATAGATTATATATACCGACAGAGATTTTGTCAAGTATAAAAGATTCGCTTCGCATTGACAAAAAACAAATATATGGTATAATTTGAGAGGAGTTGATTATATATGAAAAAATTTAAAAAGCCACCTGCAATAATATATTACCCTGCGTATTTTATAATGCGCGTATACTACAGACTCGCATACGGCGTTACCGTTGACAGAAGCGGTATCAAGGATATGAAGGGCGCGGCAATAGTTCTTTGTCCCCACCTTTCCAACAGCGACCATTTTTTGACCGCATTCGGTCTGTTTCCCCACCGTCCCACATTCGTTATGAGCGAGCATTTTGCGGGCTTCCCTATTTTGCGCCCCGTTATGAAGATGATGCGCGTGATAACGAAAAAGATGTTCTGCGCCGATGTGGGAACTATTATGAATATACGCCGCGCTTTAAAATGCGGAAACACCATCGTTTTGTTTCCCGAAGGCAGACTTACCTGGTACGGTCATTCTCTTGCCGTAACGGCAGGCACGGCAGAGCTTGTCAAGAGCTGCGGTGTTGACGTTTATTCGGTTACCGGTAACGGCGCATATCTTACATTTCCCAAATGGAGAAAGAAAAACCGCAAAGGCAAGATCAATATTACCACAGCAAAGCTGTTTGCCGCAGAAGAAATCAAAAAGCTTTCTCTTGAGGAAATAAGCGCACGTATTGACAAAGCTATTCTTCACGATGATGAGTTGGCGATGGCGGGGACCGAATACCGTTGCAAGGATATGACAGAAGGACTTGACGGTATCGTTTACAAATGCCCCGAATGTATGAGCGAATTTAAAATGACCGCGAAAAACGGTCACATTACCTGTGATGAGTGCGGTGCGGATGCGATGCTGGACAACAAATACGTTTTGCACGGTTCAAGATTTTCAAGAATAAACGAATGGATGGAATGGCAAAAGCAATGTCTTGACCCCGAAAACGAAGTTCTTGAAAGCGAAGCGATATTCGGTACAAAAAACGAAAAAGGAAACATCGACCACCAAGCGGGCAAAGGCTTTGTAAAGCTTGATAAAACGGGATTTTATATGAAGGGTGAAATTTTCGGTGAAGAATTTGAAGCCTTTTATCCCATAGACAAGCTGGGCGGATTCCCTATCACCGTCGGTTCAGCATTTGACGTATATTATAAAAATAAACTGGTCTATATCCATCCCCTGCCCGATATGAGAACGGCGGTCAAATGGGTAACTTTACTTGACAGGATTCACGAGAATGGAAATAAAAACGATTAATTGCGGTCTGCTCGGAACAAACTGCTACATACTTACCGAGGGTACGGATGCGGTCGTATTCGATCCCGACGGAGAAAAAGAAAAAATATATTCACTCCTTGAAGGATACGATCTCCGCGCCGTAATACTTACACACGGTCATTTTGACCATATAGGTGCGGTAGACGATATCTGCCGCGAAACAGGCGCAAATTTATATATAAACGTGTTGGATGCGGAAATGCTTGATGATCCCCGCAAAAACGCTTCATTCCTGCTTCCCGGAAGCGATATAGTATGTACTACAACGCCTTTGTTTTTTGACGGTGATAATGAAATGTACTTTGGTGATATTCACCTCAAAGTGCTTCACACACCCGGTCACACAAAAGGAAGCAGTTGCTTTATATGCGGAGATATTCTGATTTCCGGTGACACGCTGTTTAAAAACGGCATCGGCAGGACGGACCTTTACGGCGGAGATACCGCTACTGAATACGAATCTATACGCAAGCTTTTCCGCTTGGAAAAAGATTATACCGTTTATCCCGGACACGGACCGAAAACCACACTAAACCGTGAAAAAAGAGGATTATTTTAAAAAAAGAAAGCCCGACGTAATGTCGGGCAAAAGGATTAATCAACTATTTCAATATCTTCAATAACTATTGCGGTTTTGGGCACGTCAGAATAATAGCCGTATCTACCGGTATCTGTACTTGCAATTGTGTCAAGCACATCAAAGCCATCGGTAAGGCAGCCGAACGCCGCGTACTGACCGTCAAGATGAGGTGCGTTTTTGTGCATTACAAAAAACTGGGAGGATGCGGAGTTGGGATCCATGGTGCGAGCCATTGACAGCACGCCGCGGGTATGGGCAATATCGTTGCCTGCAAATCCGTTTCCTGCAAATTCACCTTTTATCGCCTTTGCGTCCTTGTGGGCAAAGGAAGAATCAAATCCGCCGCCCTGGATCATAAAGCCTTCAATAACGCGGTGGAAGATAAGTCCTTTGTAAAAACCGCTTTTTGCGAGAGATACGAAGTTTTCTACGGTTTTGGGCGCTTTTTCGGGATAAAGTTCGGCAGTCATAACACCGAGGTCTTTAACTTTTATAAGTGCTTTCATTTTACAATTCCTCTTTTACAAACTTATTTTTTATAAATTATAAGCCTTTTCATCAGAAAAAGCAAGTCAAATTTTAAGGAGATATCACAATGCCGGATAATCTTTGCGAAAACTGTATGTATTACGCATACGACGAATATACGGACACATACGTTTGCGATGCGGATTTTGACGAGGACGAAATGGTAGCCCTGCTAAGCTCAAAAAACGGATGTCCTTATTACAACCCTTACGATGAATATAAAACAGTTCGAAAACAGAATTGAGGTATATATATGGAATACATCTTTACAAATGTAAAAAACGATCCCTTTGTTATCGGCGGTATTCTCCACCCCGATAAAAACCACGGCGAATATTACCGTCTTGACGCAAGCAAAAAGGATAGTTATTCCGGCGCAAACAGCGGACTTGCTCACCAGACCTCCGGCGGCACGGTGCGCTTTGTAACCGATGCGGACACTATTTGTATCCGCAACAAGCTTCGCGTTGTAACCGTTGGTATGAACCATTTTACCCACAGAGGCGTATGGGGACTTGATATTCTCGTGGGAAGCGGTGAAAACAGAGAGTACTGCGGAAAAATGATGCAGACCTTTGCAGACAGCACCGAGCAAAACGAAAACGAGGTTGACCTCCCCGCAGGCGAAAACGAAGTGCTTATTTATATGCCTCTTTACGCAGGTATCGAGGATATTGAGGTTGGTATTCCCGAAGGAGCGACTCTTAAAGCGCCTGCCGAAAGAACTACCGCGCCTATCGCGTTCTACGGTTCTTCCATTACACAGGGCGGCTGTGCATCCCGCGCGGGAACAGCTTTTGCAAATATCGTGTGCCGTCATTTTGACGCGGATTGTATCAATCTCGGATTTTCCGGTTCTGCTTTCGGTGAGCAATCCGTTGCGGAATATATGGCAACAAGAGATGATATCGGCTTGTTCGTAATGGACTACGTTTTCAACGCACGCTCTTTGGAAGAGCTTGAAACAACCCACTACCCCTTTTACAAGACCTTCAGGGACGCTCATCCCGATACCCCCGTGCTTATGTGCACCCATCCCTATTGCTGGCCTACGTCCGAAAACGATCTTAAGCGAATCGAGATCGTTAAGACCACCTACGAGCGCGCCTTGGCAGAGGGTGATAAAAACGTTTATTTCCTTGACGGAAGAGAATACTTCCCCGCAGAGATGAGCGATCTTTGCTTTGTTGACTATTTACATCCCAATGATCTGGGAATGTACTTTATGGCAAAGAAAATGATCGAAAATATCGAAAAAATTTTAAACAAATAAGTAGCGGCTGCCATATGACAGCCGTTTGAAACGGTCGGGACGCAGTCTTTATAGATCGTCTGCGTCCTGAACCGGTTGTTCACTTTTATCTATCGGTGTACCGGTATAACTTCCGTTAGGGTCGGTATCGCTTGAAAGCATATCCATTCCTATCAGCGGGTCCGGATAACCGATGGGATATAATATATTGGGGACTTCTATCTCCGGCATATTTGGATATCTGAAACGGTTTTCACCGAAAAGATACCTTTGTCTGCCGTTTTGTTTTGATTGCTTTTTATCATTCATTTTTTCGCTCCTTTTTCGGGGGCAATAGTATTATTGCCGAATATGAAAAAATTATGACTAAAAAGCAAAGAGAAAAAATTGTAAAAAAGGTTTGATTTATGAGAATTTTAGGAATCGACTTCGGTGATGCGCGCATCGGCTTGGCAACCTCCGATTACGGCGAATCTCTTGCAACGGCGCAAGGAACGGTAAAGGTAAACGGAATTAACGATGCGGTTAAAAAGATAAGCGAAAAAGCAAAAGAGCTTGGTGCGGAAAAGCTGGTTATCGGTCTTCCGAAGAATATGGACGGATCGCTATCCTTCCGAGCTGAGCGGACACAGCGCTTTGCGGATATGATGAAGGAAGCAACGGGGCTGGAATACGAGTTTATGGACGAGCGTCTTTCCACAATGGAAGCTTACCGATATCTCAACGCAACGGAATTCAACGGTAAAAAACGCAAAAACGTTATTGACACTCTTTCCGCTCAGATCATTTTGCAAAGCTGGCTGGACAGCAGGAAGAAATGATTAAAAATCCTCCGATGTTTTCGGAGGATTTTTTGTTCTGCTATTCAATCACCAAAATCATCGGACAAGGATGCTGGTTTACTTTTTCTTCGTCATTATCGTAATCGCCGTCGTAAAGCTTGTTTCTCTTCATAGCCTCCCGCAGGCAGGAAAACAGCATAGCGTTTACGGGACACATATAGCGTTTGAAAACGGGAACGCTTTCTATATGGGACGGACAAGGTGTTTCTTTGCCGTTTATAAATTCCGCAAAAATCTTTCTTAATTCTTCGTCTGCTTCCATACCGCACTTTGCTTCGGTAAGAATAGCATAAAGAATATCGGATTCCTTTTTATCAATAACAGGAATATTTACGCAGATATTTCCGTTTTCTTCACGTAATATCTTGCATTTTACAAGATGAGGGATCATCTTCAGGTATTCTTCGTTAAAGCCTACGTGTTCTGCGGGAATACCCATGTGAAGTATGAATAAAAGCTTTGTAATGATCTCATCAACGTTTTCACCGTCTTTTATAAAATCGTAATCGGGCGAAGCGTAATAGGAATAGTTGGGAAATCCGTCTGCGGAATATACGTGCTGGCACACCATACGGTTTGTGAATTTTTCAAAATATGTGTGCCGTTCACCGCTGTAGGCGTGCATCATCAGATCAAGATGATCCATAGGATTAAATTCTTTGAAATTGACCGTCGCAAAGGCGATCCACCGTCCGCCGTCTTTTCTGTAAGGAAACTGTTGATCTTCACCCAGAATATTACTTATGATACGATAAATCCCGTAATCGAGGCAATTAAAGGCAAAGTACATTTCCAAAGAATTCTTTTGGTCAAAATTAAGCTTTTGGTAAAAATCCTGCTGCTTCAGCTCCACCAGACCGTTTTCGATATACTTCCAGATAAGTGAAAAATTATCTTTTATGTATTCTTTCTGTGCGGGAATATGTCTTTCTTTGTCCTCTACCGTATAAATGATAAAATCGGTATAGTATTTATTACCGGTTTTGACCATTAATTCTCCTTCTGTAAGCTTTTCGAGAATAGGCTCGACGTAGGCTGTGGGGACACCTATGCTTTTTGCGATAGCTTCTGCAGTAAACGGCTTTTCGTATGCAGCCCAAAGTATGTTTTGCGCAAGCAAATTATCATTCACAAGGGAACCGGGTTCGTTATTTATTCCGTTATTTCCGCTGTTCGCTATCCATAACGTAACGGGACTGAAGCTTTGGTTAGAATAATTTTCCATAAATTTCATTTCCTCTTTCATACGGTTTCTTCCGCTGTGCAGTCTGCTTTTAACTGTCCCTTCGGGAATTCCCATTGATTTGGATATTTCAGCAACGCTTTCACCGTTCATATAATGGCGCACGATTACCTCTCGGTATGTTTTTGCCAGGTGCGCCACGGTTTTACGCACAATCTCGGCTTTATCGCATTCCTCTTCTTCGGGAAAACAAGCGCTTTCGTCAACAATATCAAACCCTTCACCTATTCCGATAACGGGCTGACGGTATTTTTTACGAAGCATATTGTTCCACTTGTTGCTTAAAACGGTAAGAAGCCATCCGCGCATATCGTTAATTACTCCGCCCTTTGCCGTATAAGACAAAGCGCACAGCAAGGTTTCCTGCGCAAGGTCTTCTGCGTCGATCATATTCCCGGACTTTTTTAAAGCTGCCGACAGCAAAAATTCTGTTTGTTCTTCAATTAATTTGTTTTGCATTATCGGTACCTCTTTTGAAAGCTTTCGTATACAAGGTCGCAGATTTTGAAAAAGGTTCGGTGTTTTTAAAAATAAAAAGCAAGTCATTAGACCTGCTTTTTTGGTCGGAGTGAGAGGATTTGAACCTCCGGCCTCTTGGTCCCGAACCAAGCGCTCTACCAAACTGAGCCACACCCCGTTATATATTTAGTTTTCCTGCAACGGGACATAGTATAATATAAATATGAGAAATTGTCAAGGGAAAAAACGAATTGCTTTTATATACGTTATGCAGAAATAATTTGTATTTTTTGCTGACAAATACGTAGATTTATGATATAATTAATAGAGTAATATTAAATTCAACAGGAGCAAAACAATGACACCGAGAGAGCTTATTGATTTTACAACCTATATTGGAAAGCTTAAAACCACATACAGACATTGCTATACCGAGGAAAACCGCCGTGAAAGCGTGGCAGACCATTCCTGGCGGATAGCACTTATGGCAATGCTGTGCAAGGATGAATTTCCCGAAGTTGATATAAACAAGGTTATAAAAATGTGCCTTATCCACGATTTCGGTGAAGCGGTTACGGGAGATATTCCTGCCTTTAACAAAACGGAAGAACACGAGGAAACCGAGGAAAAAGCCATTGACAAACTGTTAAAACGGCTCCCCACCGACACGGAAAAGGAATTGTCCGCACTCTTTGATGAAATGGAAGAACTTAAAACTCCCGAAGCGCGGCTGTGGAAATCCCTGGATAATATGGAAGCGGTCATTGCCCATAACGAATCGGACATAAGCACCTGGCTTCCACTGGAATATTCTCTTAATCTGACATACGGCGAAGAAAACGTGGCGTGGTCGGAATGGACCAAGGAGTTGAAGGCAGAGATAAACAAGGACACAATAAAGAAGATCGAGGAGAACAAATAAAAAGAATGAGCAGTTCCACTATTCGGAACTGCTCATATTTTTTAAATTCACACCCGTATTAACGTCAAAAAAGTGAAGGGCTTGCTCGCGCAGACCGAAATTAACGGTATTGTGAGGCGAAAGAAGGGATTTATCTTTTTCGGAAAGCTCAAGTGTGGGAACACGGACTACCACTTTTGTACCGTCTTCAGTAACGAGGTGAACGTGAAGCTCGCTTCCCATCATTTCCGATACGGTTACATCTCCGCTTATCCCATCTCCCGAAGAAATATAAATGTGTTCCGGACGAATTCCCAAAAGTACCTTTCTATCCTCGGGCAGATTAACTGTATCTATTATTCTTTTGGAGATGGGGATTTCGCTTCCGCACACAAACAGATACGGTTTTTCTTTGCTTCCCGTTATTTGCGCATTAAAAAAGTTCATCGGAGGTGAGCCGATAAATCCCGCCACAAAGGTATTTGCGGGATGATCGAACACCTGCTGGGGTGTTCCTACCTGCTGAATAAAGCCGTCCCGCATTATTACTATACGGTCACCCAAGGTCATTGCCTCGGTCTGGTCGTGGGTAACGTAAACAAAGGTGGTGTCAATTTTTTCACGCAGCAGCATTATCTCCGTACGCATCTGATTACGAAGCTTTGCATCAAGATTGGAAAGGGGCTCATCCATTAAAAAAACACGCGGAACGCGGACTATGGCTCGTCCTATGGCAACACGTTGGCGCTGTCCGCCCGACAAAGCACGAGGAGTTCTTCCCAAAAGATCGGATATTCCCAATATTTCCGCCGCTTCCACCACACGGCGGTGTATCTCGTCCCGAGGAAGACGGCGAAGTGTTAAGCCGAACGCCATATTTTCGTAAACGGACATATGAGGATACAAAGCGTAATTCTGAAACACCATCGCTATATCACGGTCTTTAGGCTCTGCACCGTTGACACACTTGCCATCAATATAAATCTTTCCGTCGGTAATATCCTCCAACCCGGCGATCATACGCAGAGTGGTGCTTTTTCCGCACCCCGAAGGACCGACAAAAACTACGAATTCCTTGTCCTTGATCTCAAGGTCGAATTTTTTAACAGCGGTAAATCCGCCTTTATATACCTTTTTTACTCCGCTTAAAACTACGCTTGCCAAAAAACACGCCTCCTAAAAATGATCATCCCTTTACCGCACCGCCGGTTATGCCCTCAACGTAATATTTTTGAAGCATCATAAACAAGGCTGTTATAGGCAGTGCTACCAAAAGCCCTCCTGCGCAAAACACGGTAAAATAATTGTTTATATGCTCTCTGTCAAGAAAAGTAAAAAGTCCCACGGCAACGTTGTATGCTTCCTCGTACCCAAAGGTAATCAGGGATGCAAACATATAATCTCCCCAAGGAGCGATAAAAGCCATCATTACAGTATAAATAATTATAGGCTTTGCCATGGGAAGAATTATTTTATAAAATACCCTTGCCCTGCTGGCTCCGTCTATTCGGGCGGCTTCGTCAAGCGAGCGTGGGATCGTATCAAAAAATCCCTTTGCAACATAATATCCCATTCCCGAGCTTCCTACGTATACAAGTATAAGTCCCGGAACAGAACCCGGTCCCGTAAAGCCAACAAGCTTTAAAATAAAGTATACGGCGATCATCGACAAAAAACCGGGAAACATTCCGAGAACCAGAATAACGTTCATAAGAAGACGTCTGCCTCTGAAACGGAGTCTTGAAAGCGCATAGCTCACCGAAAGCACGATTGCCGTTTGTAATGCCGAAGTAAAAAGTGCGATAATAAGGGTATTCAGATACCAGTTCAGAAAATTGGTCTGGGTAAACAGAATTTTAAAATTTTCAAACGACCATTCCTGTGGAAGTATATAGCTGACCATCCCGCGGGATTCGCCTCTGAATGCCTGAAAAATAAGATATACAAAAGGTAATAGCCATACCACGCATATCACCGTAAGAGCGATATATGCGAATGCGTTTGAGATATTGCGTCTTTTGACGGTATTGGAAACAGCTTTTTTCATTGGAAGTTTTCCTCATTTTTAACAGACGGCGAAAGATTATACACCACAAGAGAGATACCCGCAACGACAACAAAAGTCATTATGCCTATTACAGCAGCCATTTTGTAATCGTTATCCGTAAGGGTCAATTTATACAGCCAGGTTATAAGCAGATCGGTATATCCTGCGCCTCCCGTGAAATCGGTGGTTTTGGGCGCGCCTCCCGTGAGAAGATAAATAACGTTAAAATTATTTATATTACCTACAAATGTGGTGAGAAGGTACGGACCGGTTACGAAAAGCATATACGGCATTGTTATCTTCGTAAAACGTTTTATTCCGCTTGCGCCGTCTATCCGGGCTGATTCATAAAGATCAGCGGGAATATTTATGATAATTCCAGTGGCTATAAGCATTGTATACGGAATGCCCAGCCACACGTTGACGATTATTACGCTGATTCTTGCGAGAACAGGATCTGTAAGCCATTTTATATTTTCCCGTATTACACCCAATTGCAAAAGCAAGCCGTTGATCGCACCGTCATCCGCAAGCATTTTGGAAATTAACAGCAGTGATACGAATTGAGGTACCGCAATGGTGAAAACAAGCAAGGTACGAAACAGCTTTTTAAATTTTAGTCCTTTTTTGTTAATAAGCATTGCAGTGAGTATGCCCAAAAAGTAATTGGTAAAGGTAGCAAAAAAAGCCCAGACAAGTGTCCAGATCAATATTTCACCAAAGGTAAAGGCAAATTTTCCGTCGGCAACCTGCACACCCAAAAGACTTTTAAAGTTATCAAGTCCCACCCAGGTGAAAAGCTTGCCTGGAGGAAGATGGGTGTAATCATAATTGGTAAACGCCACCAAAACCATAAAAAACAAGGGAATGACCGTAAAAACAAGAATTCCGGTTAGCGGCAGAGCAAGCAAGGTTTTGTAATATTGCGTATCTGCAAGAGAGCGGATATCATCGGATGCATTCTTGGAACGTATCCCCTTTTTTATAAGAGATTGAGCAATACCGTTTTGCTTTATATTTATATACCAAGTATAGATAAAACCCAAGCAAAAAAATAAAGTCAGTACGCCGTACAGCAATATTTTAAGACTGTTATCTCTGTATTCGATTACCTCAAGACCGTATTCGTTTATAACAGTTACTGCGGCAACATCGCCAAGGTTATCCAGCTTACCGATGAAATTTATGCCGAAAAACACCATATATAATACAAATACGATTTCAAATAGCAAAAACAGGACACCGCGCAACGGCTGTCCGCGAAAAAAATGTCCGAAACCCATAATGAAATAGGATATTCGGGTATAAATATCACCTTTTTTAAAAATCCGTATAGTTTCTTTTATTAAAGACACCGTTTTTGAAAAGGCGTTTCTTATAATACGGCAGGATTTTTTAAACAAATTCAGTATTGCTTTCGGTATTGAAAGCAAAAACCACCACAATTTGTAAGCGGTTTTTTGTAAACCGTTAAGCTTATAAAATTCAATGGAATCACGGCTTGGCATATAATGTATTCCTTCCGATACGGACAGCCGCACACACGGCTGTCCGCAAATATAAGTTACTTCGCGCTTTTAAGATCGTTTTCCAACGACTTCAGTGCTTGTAATAATTGTTCATCTGTTTTGCCGGCAAGTTTTCCGCTGTTGAGATCCGTTCCGAACGCTTCCATAATGCTCCAGAAACCGTTGGGATACTGTCCTTGAGGAACGGAATGCTCAAGCTGAGAGCTCAATGCGGAAAGAGCGATGTTTTCTTTAACAGCCTGTAAAGCCTGCGCATTTTTGTTGGAGGGCCCCCAGCCTTTTTCTTTAAATCTGATTGTCTGCATTTCTTCTCCGGCAAGGAAAGCAGCGAGCGTGTGGCAGAACACAAGCTTTTCGGAATCATTTTGCGGCTTAACACCGATCATCTTATATCCGCCAAAACTGCCCATCTGATATTCTTTGTTACCTACAGTATAAGTGGGCAGCTTGACTGCTCCGTAATTTTCACCCAAAAATTCTGAAACAACCGCAGAATCCCACACACCGGAGATCAGCGCCGCCGCATCGCCACCTTTGGGATTAAACTTTGAAGCGGCGTTTTCGCTTTGTGCATATGCCGGATGGGAAGTTAAAGCGACCATTCCCTTTAGTGCCGTAACGCCGTTCTCGGTAGCAAGTGAGCTGTTACATTGGGTGATATTTCCGCTTTTATCCACGTCATAGGTTACATACGCCTCCGCACCGAAGAAAAAGGTGATATTATACCATCCGCTTTGCATATTCATATAAAATTTCTTGCCAGCGGTTTTGCAATCTGCAAGGATATTTTCCAGCTTACTCGGATCCTTTATGACAGATTTATCGTAATACATAAAGTATCCGTTATCCGAAGTTTGTGGATATGCATACAACTTATCCTGAAGAGATGCGGCTTTTACGGAGCCTTCGTCATTTTCTTTGCTTGCCGACGTAAGAAAATCACCGCCAAGGGGAGAAAGCGCACCTGCTGCTACAAGTCGGGCAAGCTGATCCTGTGCAAAGCCGAAAATATCCGCACCGGCGTCTACGTCGGTCAGCATTTGGGTAGCGGCGTTATCCTCGCTCATTGCGGTTACCGTAACTGTATACTTTCCCGCATAGTGCTTGCCTGCGGTCTTGTACCATTCATCGACTGCACTGCGAGTCAGTTTTACAACTTCCTCCGGTACCCATACTCGGATCTCTTGCTTTGAGCCGGATTTTGAAACTTCAGATTCTTCGTTACCTCTTCCGAAACAACCGCTTAACATACTTACCGTCATAATACACACTAAAAGCAGTACAACGGTTTTTAAATAATTTTTCATTTTTTACCTCTTTTGTATAAGATTTCACGCTTATATTTAAGTTATTCCCATTTTTATAAAAATCATAATACAAAAAAGAAAAAAGACACCGACTTAAAAAGCCGGTGTCAAAAACAATTATAAAATATAGCTTGTTATACAATCGTACCAATTTACGTAGGTCTGATCGTTGACTATGATTCTATCGCTTTCGGGAAGCATCTCTGTCCAGAGCTTATTGTAGCGACTAAACGCCCAATCGTTTCTGTTAAATCTGCGCCAAAGAACGGTTTTTCCGTTTTTATCAATATACTGAAGAGATGCGGCACCGTCAATATACGTATAGCAATCCATTACGCAAATCGTATCGTAGGTCCTTCCGTTAACAGTTACGTCATAGCGTCCGACAACATCCAAGAGAAATTCTTTGTCTTTGGTGATGTATTCACCGTCATTCAAAACGATATCGCCTTTATGAACGATGTTTGTTTCGTTTCCGCAATTGTCCTCACCGAATCCCCAGTTAGACAAAAAGGCGTCACCATCAAGAAAAGTGTAATATCTTTTTACGCCGTCTTCTAAGTGGCTTTCGGCAAGAAGTCGGCAATGCGTATCGGTAAGCTGTGCCACAAAGCAACGCTCAACTTTGGTCTGTCCTCCTGCGCTGTTGCATCCCATAGGATTTGTTTCTACCGCTTGAATCTCAACTCCCTCGATTCCGTGAACCTCGGCCTTGCCGATAACTTTCATTTCGCATATTTCGCCAATGGATTTATGGGGCATATCGTACATTGCCCAAGAAAGCACTTCTCCCTCTCTCGGAATCAAAAACCAACCCATAATCTCTTCCCATTTTACGGGAAAAGGCGGCTTTTCGGTTTTAACTATTTTAAATTCGGGTAAAATCTTAGGTAAAGTTTTCATATCTGTTTTTCCTTTCTGTTTCGGATGATAAGGATATTTTTCTTTAAAATGTGCTTTTGCGGCTGATAAACGGCTTTTTACCGTTCCCAGCGGAATGCCGAGCTTTTTGGCGATCTCTGACTGCGGATAATCCTTCCAAAAATAAAGATACAATATCTGTTTATCCTTTTCGCCCAGTTTTTCAAGCGTATCGGATACAGCGGGCATTACCGTTCTGCCCGATAAAGATGCACCCACCGATAAATCGGTTATATTTTCGACCGGTATATCCATACGGCGCGCCTTTTCACGAAGGTAATCGTTCAACTTATTGCGTGCTATACTTACAAGCCAGCCTTTGAATGCATCGTTATTTTTTAATGAAGGAAAACTGCGATATGCGGCTATGTGAATTTCCTGCAGAATATCATCAGCATCAAATTTATTTGATACCATAAAATGCACATAACGTTCTATAGCATTTTTGTTTTCGGCATACAGACTTTCAAATATGTTATCCATATCACCCCTCCTTTCAAATAAAATATGAAAACCGGTTTTCGTAAATATAGTCGTCAAAAAAACAGAAAAGGTTCGGTAAAAAACAAAAACGGGCAAAAATTATGCCCGAATTAATTATTTTAAGTTATTTACGGCGTTTTTTATATCGCCAACCATATATAAGGAACCGAAAGCAAGAACGACTCCGTCCCCGCCTGCGGCGCCGACAGCTTTTATAACTCCTTCATCTACTGTATTACATACAGTCGCAGGCTTGCCGTACACGGAAAGCTTTTGCGCAAGAACACTTGCGGATAGCGCACGGGGAGATGGCGGTGTAACAAGATAAAACTCCTTAACGTAGGGAGCAATAAGATCATACATAGCAGTGTAATCCTTATCACCCAGAACTCCCGTAAGAACTGTCAAGGCTGTATCCGGAAAATAGGAACGGATATTGTCTGCCAAGGCTTCCATACATTGGGGATTATGGCCTCCGTCAACAATGAAAAGCGGGTTATGGCGCAAGACTTCAAATCTGCCCTGCCACACGGCGTTTAAAACGCCTTTACGGATGTTTTCTTCGGAAACAGAAAATCCCCTTTCGGAAAGCTTTTCTATTGCCGTAAGCGCCGTGGCGGCGTTAAAACGTTGATGTCCGCCCAAAAGAGTCATTTCAAGGGCTTTATATTTACCCCAATTAAAGGTCTGTCCTTCTATGGATGCAGATACGGGAACGATAGAATCGAAATCTACAACAGTGAAAGGTACGTTCAGGTCTTTGCATTTTTTACCGATAACTTCAACAGCCTCAGGTGATGAAGGGTAGATCACGCAATCGCATCCTTCTTTCAAAATACCAGCCTTGGTTGCGGCGATCTTTTCCACCGTATCTCCAAGATAATCGGTATGGTCAAGACCGATATTTGTAAATACAGCAACCTCGGGTGCGGGGATAGCGTTTGTTGCATCAAACTCGCCTCCCATTCCCGCCTCCAAAACGACGATATCGCACTTGCTTCTGTAAAAATACTCAAATGCAACCGCGGTAACCAGTTCAAATTCGGTGGGGCGGTCCTCCATCGAATCTGCAAATGGCTTTATATATTCGGTAATTTCGGCAAGGTCAGTATCGGAGATCATTTCACCGTTTATCTGTATACGCTCGTTAAAAGAGATTATAAAGGGAGATGTATACATTCCCGCCTTGTATCCTGCGGTCTTGAGCACCGAAGTTATTAAAGCGGCAGTTGAGCCTTTGCCGTTTGTTCCGACAATATGAACGTATTTAAGCTTTTTTTCGGGATTTTCTATGCGGGAAAGCAATTCCGTGATACGTGAAAGTCCGGGCATGCTTCCCTTCCAGCTTACGGAATGGATATATTCAAGAGCTTCGTTGTAATTCATTACTTATTTCCTTTATTTTGAAACGAGGTCTGCGGGAGGCCAAAGCTTTGCCGCGGCGAAAACCTTTGATTTATATAATAACCATACAAGAAAAACGTCAATAATGTAAGTTATACCGTACTGAACTGTACGTGTTCCCAATTTTATTAAAAAGAATTCTAACTTTGCATCACCGCCGTATACAAGGGCAAGAGCAAGACTTTGCCACAGAATGCAGGCGATGAGAATATATGGCAAAAAAGCAACGGCGATACGGAAAACGTTGGTTTTTTTGAACAGGTATTTCCTGAACAAGCCCGCGCAAACACCGCATATCACGGGAGGCAGACAAAACAGCGGATTGTATCCGAAGGGTGAAAACAGACAGCCGATAAGGTCTGAGGTAAAGCCGACCAAACCTCCCGCAAGAGGGCCGAATAACATTCCCGAAATGAATATCGGAACCGATTCAAGGGAGAATCGACTGGATTCATCGGGAATAACAGACATAAGCCGTGCCAATACAACGGCAATGGCTACCATCATTGCACAACAAACCATGGTGCGCAAGGAAAACAGCGTGTTTTTTTTGGATTTTGGCATAAAAAAGCCTCCTTTTCAAAATGAGAGGAGGGAGGAAAACCGAAAAGCCTAATGCGGATGCGAATACAGTACCGCGGAGATAACTCCTTCGCCCGGCGGCCTCACTCCCATCCTGCCGATACTTAACGCACTGTATTCTACTCAAGCTTTTCGCATATATTATTTACAACTATATAATAAACATTTTTCGATAAAATTCAAGTACTTATTCGAAGTTTTATAAAAAAAGAAGCCGGAAAAACGGCTTCATCTTTTTGGGTTGATCAACATCCGGAGCTGTACTTTTGCTTTAAGGTATCTATCTGCTGCTGTTCAGCCTTTGTGGGAGGATACCATCCCTTGCTTGCCATTGCGGAATATACTTCGTTTTGCATTTTAAGTGTATCATTAAATGCGCGGGAAAATGCAGAGTGCACTTCAGGAGTGGAAGCTTCCACGGCGCCGTGCATCAAAAGATCGCATTCGCCTTTAAGATTTAACAAAAGGTTTTCCATTAACTGTCTGTCATCAAGCATATTTTATCCTCCTACTGAAGCAGCTTGTAAATATCGGAAAAAGAGTTTGCATGCTTTGCCCCTATTTCGGATACCAACTGTTTAAGCTGTTTATCCTGAATAAATTCGGCGCTCTGTACGCAGGTGGCTTTGATCTGTTTTTCGTGACCCAGGGCATCTTCGATATAAAGTAATTCTTTGGGCGACATAAAATTTACCTCACTTTCTGTTAGTACAAAGTAAGTTTTTCCCAAATGTGTAAAAAATATGCACTGCCAACAAAAAAGCAGTGCAAAAAATATATTATTTTTTCGGAAATAAAATGTCTTTATTTTTTTTAATAAAACTACGAAGCTGTTTTTTGTGATGGCACAGCTTTTCGGTACAGTTTTCGCAGGAAAGACAGGCGTTGGTAGCTTCGGTAAAACGCTCGGGATGGCGGCGGACGGTTATCTCCCACACAAGAACAAGAACGAGAGAAACGCCAAAAAGGCTAAGGGCAAACACGTTATTGATAAACACGAGCGGAGTGAACATCATAGCGTAATCCCAATTATATATACGGCAGGTTACGCAACAACGGTTTTTCATAAAGAAGGTCTGGAACGGGCAGAAGAACAAAATACATATCATATCGCAAACAGAATATGCAAGGCTGATAAGGACAAGTATGCCCGCATCGATAACACCGGTTAAATAAAGGGTACCGAATACTCCGTTTAAACCAACCCAAGCAAGAAAAACGGCAAGGGTGGAACGCCAGGATGTAAGCTTTACTTTTTCTGTCGTTGTGGGGATAAACCGTTTTTTAAAAACTTTTTGACACCCCGGGCTTTCGAGCCTTGAAGGTAAAAATCGGAACAGCATTTCCACAAAAAATATTATCCACAAGGAAAGTAAAAATAGCTTATTGTTTTCTATTCCCGCAAAAAGCTCGCCGGGGAAATTGATACTGCTGTAAATATACAAGCACAACGCGGAAACCAAAAGCGCACATCTTCCGATAAGCTTTATACAGTGAAGCACCGAAACCGGTGAAATTTTCTTTTTATGTTTCAAATTATTCATATACTGCCACCTAAAAAAACATTATATATATTATAACAGAAACAAACCGATTTTTCAACAATAAAATACAATTAAACATATACTGTAAAAAAACAAAATGGAAGCGTAATACCTTGAAACTATACAATCAGTTTGAAAGATGTTTATATATTCCCTATTTTCAAACGGGAAAAAGTGCAAATTATGCAACAGAAATTAAAGATGACGTATTATATTTATATTTTGAAAAATCCGACGGTGAGAACGATTGGAAAATTAACTTTGATTTCCCTGCTGTTCCTTACCGAAGAATGGGAAAAACCGTATGGTTTGCTCACCGTGGCTTTTTAAACGTGTGGAAGGAGATAGAGCAAAAGCTGGCTTGTGAGATACTAAATAAAAAACTGAAAGGTATAACCTGCGTAGGATATTCACACGGAGCGGCAATTGCCGTGCTGTGTTATGAAAACGTTTGGTTTAACCGTCCCGACTTACGTAAAAATATCTACGGTTACGGATTTGGATGTCCTCGGGTGATATGGGGTGAAATACCCGATGACCGCTGGGAAAACTTCACGGTAGTACGAAATATTGACGATGCGGTTACTCACCTACCACCATCTGTTTTGGGATATAAGCATATCGGAAAGATGCTGGAGATAGGCAAAAAAGGACGGTATACGCCTATAGACGCACACCGTCAGGAAAACATATTAACGGAACTTAAAAAGCTTGATATTTAAAAGTATTAAGCTTTTTCTATTGAAAGAATCTCAAAGGATACGGAATTAAAAAGTACTACGGCTTTATCCGAATAGACGGTAAGATAATGACCGCCGGTAGTGCCGCTCAACACCTGCCCTCCGTCAACTATCTGCTCGGCATTTTCAACGCAGGTTTTGCAGAATTCGATAAGATCAATATCGCCCAAGGCAAGCTTCTTTTTCCACTTTTGCTCGTATTTGGGCTTGGCGATAAACCATTTTTCAAAGCCTTCCAAAAGTTCGTTCTGATACACGGAAACAGCCTGATCGGAGAAGGAATCTATAATTTCATTCGCGGCATCAAGGTTTTTATACTGAACGTAAATCTCGTAATTTTCAAGATCCAAGCCGAAATTGGATCTTACACCGTTTCCCGTGGGAATGAGAGCGTACTTTATATCTTCTTGTTTAAATATATCGCAAAGCATCTCACCGTTTGTCTGCTCCGTTTCAACAAGAAAGCAAAAATCAGAATCATCAACGGGGCGTATCTTTTTATTGCCGCAAAGATTGCAAACACTTTCTTCGCAAAGATTATGACATTTTTCGCAGTAGTTCATATTTTACCTCTTTCACAGGTTGCATTTTTCAAATTTCCTCAACCACTTAAACGCATTAACAAGCTGTTTATTGACCACTTTACATATCATTTCCGCGGTATCTTCGTTGAACCGCTGAACGAGTTTATACCCTTTCGGAACGGCGGGATCTACGGCGTCTTCGCTTATATGAATATAATCCTTGCCGAAGCCAAAAATATATTTGGAATACAGATCACGGTAATAAAACCAACCGTCATACATTCCTTTCAAGCGATACCGCTCGTTGGTATCCCATACGGTCAAATCATTTACGGACAAGATATTGACAGAAACAAAATTCTTGTTTTCCTTATCGGGAAAAATTGCCGAAACCTCAGCTGTAAATGAACCGCCGAGCTTATTTGTTTGGAAAGAAATAAGCTCAATACAACCTTCTTTTACCCGTCTGAAATGGGGATATTTACCCGTAAAACCTTGGGCGCAAAGCGGACCTATGACATTAAGTTCCAAATGCTTTTTCATTATTTGGTTATTTGTCATATACCTTTATACCTCTTATTCCGCGGAGAATTAAACAGATGATAATTTCTGCCGTAAAAAACAATGCGATATTCAAAAACGGCATTATGAAAGGCGAAACCGATTCGGGAATCGCGTAAAACGGATCACGCACAACGAAAAACCAATTAAAGAAGTGTGAGTATCCGTCAGATGTTCCGTTATACACTGAATTACCGAGGATTGACCATAATGTCATACAAACAATAACAGATAAATCACGATACCATTTTTTGAGGTTGAATTTTTCGCACTCAAAAATCAGTACAAGTAGTCCGTATACTGTCATAACACTATGAAAAAGCAAGGTCTGTATTACTCTGTAGGAAAGCGGATGCACGGCGTGCCACATAACACCTGCGGGATAGACAAGATATACAAAATTTGAGATAAAGCCGAGCAGTACGAAAGAAAGCCTGTATTTTTCAAGAAAACGGCTGTGATGACTTAAGTAACACATCAAGCACATAGCCGTGCAGGCGTGAAAAGGCAGTTTTTCGATATCGATCTCTCCATAAGCGAGAGGCATTAAAAAGATATCCAGTATATACAGACCAAAAGCCATATTGATAAAAAGACGGGTTGCTTTTTGCTTCAAATCGGCACTTTTATTCTTAAAACACAGCAAAACGACGATAACCGTAAACAGCGTTAATCCGATATATAAAAAATGCCAAGCACCGAACAACGTAAAAATTTCGCCGCCCTTTTTATCCGATAAAAGATTATGTAAGAAAGAATACAAGTTTTCACCGACTTTCTGGATTTAATGTTATGACGATACGTTGCAGCGTATTAACCGATATACCGACTACTTCCAGCCGGTAAACTCGTGAAGTTTCAAAGAGTTTTGTGCAGCTAATCTGACCAGTTCCTCTTTTTGTTCGTATATAAGTGCATCTATCTTAGATGAATCGGAAAACAAAGTATCGGTTTGAGGGTCATAAAGAACGCCGCCGCAATATTCGCACAAATATTTAGCCCAGATCAAAGCGGACAGTTCTTCAAGAGAATCCATATCGCTTACACACATTAACATTACGGATTTGGGATTTTCGACCAATGCATTAAACTCCCCGTCATAATCCTGTGAACGGTAATCGGAGAAATACGCTTCAAAGCCGGAAACAAAGGAATCGTAGGGCAAAACACGGTCAATAAAATTCAAATAAAGGTTAAACGGCAGGAAGCCGGAATGTTCGGTATAGTTTTCCAAAGGATATACCCTTATAAAATAACCCAGCTTGTATGCAAACGCTTCGAAATCAGATACACTGATATTTTCGGGATTTTTTAAAAACACGTTGTAATCTTTGCTCATTTTACCTGTTCCTTTCTGTAATCAGTTTCCGTAAAAGTTATTCACTCTGATTCCTTCTGTGTGCTTTGCATCGTTGACGATACGGAACTTGGGTGAAATCAGTGTCCCTGCCTCGCCCGAAAGCTCGACAACGGTAACAGAGGTGCATTCGATATCTATTATTCCGCACATCTGGGGAAAGGGTATATTGAACATATGAGAAAGTGCCGCAGAGGAAGAGCCTGCGTGGCTGAACATGGCAACGGCTTTATAAGGTATACTTTCCGTTACACGGTAGTAATCCCCTTCCCTTTTATATCCAAGCTCCGCAAGCCAATCATCCAGACCTTCCTCAACTGTTTTAACACAATCAACCACCGTGCTTTTGCAAAAAGGATCGGTCAACATCCAATCTTTTTCCGCTACGCTCTTACCTGCCGCCACAAAAGAATCAGCAACAAGCCAAGGCTGGCCGTTGGCGTAGATAGGTTCTCCGTCGATAGACGCCCAGCCAAGTTCCCTTATAAAATCGCAGGGAATCACTTCCAGACCAAACTGTTTTGCTGTATATTCCGCGGTTTGAAAAGCTCTGCCGCAGGAAGAAGCAAAAATGCGCTCGATATTACAGTTTTTAAGCCGTTCCGCCGCAGCCTTCGCCTGCATTTTGCCAAGCTCGGTAAGAGAATCGGTTTTATAATCGGGATGTCCGTGACGGACAAAATAAATCTTCATAACATTCAACTTTTATCTTCGATATTTTTTTCTTTATATTTTCGAAAAGCTACTCGACAAATTAACGGAACAAAATTACAAAACAGAACCCAAAATACAAAGAGGGCGATAATTGTTGTTTCGCCTTGTAAATTAAAAGGTAAAATATGTGATACTATAATAGTCAAAGAATTGTAAGCGGAAAACAAGAATTTAAATTTCTCTTCAAAGATTATTTTGCTATATCCTATACAGTAAATTGGGAGTGGAACAATAATCCAAGCTAAAGTTAATAATACAATCCAAGCAGCAGGTGCATAACTTCCGTCAGGAAACACATTAAGCTTGCCGTCTAAAAACAAAAGAAAAATCATAATTAAAATATAAAAAGCCAGAAAAGCAACAGGAAAAATAAGAGGCCAAATATATTTTTTAGCTTTCTTCATATTAACACCGCCTTTCTGATTTCATTATATCACACTTTTCTATATTTTCAATATTCTCCCTGTAATATTTCAAAAGTCTATCATTCGTGCCATCCAGCTCGTCTACCTTATTCAGAATGATGAAATATGCGCGACCGATCACCTTTCGGACGTATTCCTCATGATCGTCCTTCGGCGGTTCTTTGAGAAAGCTTTGCCGCGCGCAGACGAGGGCGTATTTTACTCGGTGATAGTGTTTAAGCGTATTCCATATAAAAACTTCCTTTCGGTTTGTGGTAACCACCATTATACCGAAAGGAAGTCATAAGTCCAGATAAATATTTGAAAATTATTTGTTATCGATTTTCTTTTCAATAGTGATACAAGATGAAGTAAGCATTCTTTGTATCCTGCCGCAAAGGTTACGGTAGGCTTTGAAGGTGACTTCATCAATCACCTTTGTATTATAAAGCAATTTAATCCAGCTTTCTGTTTCGGCGCACTCTTTTCTTGCGATCTTGAATTTAGAGAGCATATCGGCAAGGCTTTGGGGATACTGCGCTTCGGTAATATTGGCAAACACGCTTGACGAGGATTTGCGAAGTTGAAAAACGGTATTGAAATTACCGCAGATGGATTTGCAAAGCAATTCACACTTTGTGGCAAGCTCTTCGGAATATTCAAGTAAGAGATTTTTTGCCATTTCGTTCTACTTTCGCTTCTTAATCACGGCGAAGCCGTGTATGAATTCCGCCGAAGGCGGTATGTCCTCAGCCCGTAAGGGCTGTATGGGATCAACACGAAGTGTTGTATGTTATCAAGCTGACGAATATGAACGCTTGCGCGTAATGCCATACGCGACTCCGTCGCAATTACATACAATGCGCGGGGCGCATTGATTACATACCAAGCCTCCTTCGTCGGCTTGGATAAAAAATTCCGAAAGCTAATGCTTTCGGAATTTTTTGGAGGCGCCACCCGGAATCGGACCGGGGATGAAGGTGTTGCAGACCTCTGCCTTACCGCTTGGCTATGGCGCCGGATAATATATTCCCCGCGAAATGACTCGCGGGGAGATTGGAGCGGATTACGGGGCTCGAACCCGCCACCTCGACCTTGGCAAGGTCGCGCTCTACCAAATGAGCTAAATCCGCGTAATTCCCGTTTTTACTAAAACGAGAGGAAAAATGGTGCCTCCGGTCGGAATCGAACCAACGACACGAGGATTTTCAGTCCTCTGCTCTACCAACTGAGCTACAGAGGCATATTTGGAGCGGATTACGGGGCTCGAACCCGCCAC
>JAZNZY010000016.1:0-10958 GCA_045595165.1 Eubacteriales bacterium | reverse complement strand
AAAGACGGCATTATCAGGAGTGATATCCAATGAATAAGGATATTTATGAAATAATAGAAAAGCTTAAAAATACCCATTCTCTCACAAAGGAAGAATACCTTGTGCTTATAAAGGGAAGAAACCCTGACACAACTGAGTTTCTTATGAAATATGCCAATGAAGAAAGAAAAAAGTATTATGGCAAAGAAGTTTTCTTAAGGGGACTAATCGAAGTATCAAACATCTGCAAAAATGACTGTTATTACTGCGGAATAAGAAAAAGCAACCCCAACTGTCAGCGCTACAGACTTACACCGGAGGATATCCTTATGTGCTGTAAAGAAGGGTATGAGCTGGGATTCCGCACCTTTGTGCTTCAGGGCGGCGAGGACGGTTATTATACCGACGATACGGTTTGCCGTATCGTAAGCGAGATAAAAAAACGCTTTCCCGAATGCGCCGTTACTCTGTCATTGGGCGAAAGAAGCCGTGAAAGCTATACTGCATTCTTTAATGCAGGGGCAGACAGATACCTTCTCCGCCACGAAACTGCGAATGCAGAGCATTACAGCCGTCTTCACCCCCAAAATCTTACTCTTGAAAACCGTATGCGCTGTCTTAAAGACCTGCGGGATATCGGTTATCAGGTCGGCGCAGGATTTATGGTGGGAAGCCCGTTTCAGACAGCCGAGCATATCGCAGAGGACCTTTCCTTTACAGAGCATTTTAAACCGGATATGTGCGGTATCGGTCCTTTTGTTCCTCACAAGGATACGCCCTTTGGCGGTTTTACTACGGGAAGCGCCGTGCTCACCTGCTTTTTGCTTTCCGTAATACGCATTATCCATCCCGCCGTATTACTTCCCGCAACTACCGCTTTAGGCACGATTATGGAGAACGGACGGGAAAAAGGTATACTTTCCGGCGCCAATGTGGTAATGCCCAATCTTTCTCCTCCCTCCGTGCGTAAAAAATATGAATTATACGATAACAAGCTTTCCGACGGTGCCGAATCCGCCCAATGCTTACAGCAATTAAAAGAACGTGTCGCCTCTGTGGGATGTACCGTGGCAGTACATCGGGGCGACGTTAAGAAAGGATAAAATATTATGGCAATTTATAATCCCGCTTCCCTTGATCCCAATGAGTTTATCAATGATGCGGAAATCTTGGAAACTCTTGAATATGCGGAGCAAAACAAAAACAATATTCCTCTTATCGATTCGATTCTGGAAAAAGCCCGTCCCGTAAAGAACGGAAACGGCTGTACCTGCAAGGGACTTACCCATAGAGAGGCATCCGTGCTTCTCGCCTGCGATATTCCCGAAAAGGTAGAGGAAATCTACAAGATCGCAGAGGAGATAAAGCAGGCGTTTTACGGCAACCGTATCGTTATCTTTGCACCTCTCTATCTTTCCAACTATTGCGTAAACGGATGCGTTTACTGCCCGTATCACCTTAAAAACAAGCATATCGCCCGCAAAAAGCTTACCCAGCAGGAAGTAGAAGCAGAGGTTATCGCGTTGCAGGATATGGGACATAAGCGTCTTGCCATTGAGGCGGGTGAGGATCCCGTACACAATCCTATCGAATATATCCTTGAATGTATTAACACCATATACAGCGTAAAACACAAAAACGGCGCAATCCGCCGTGTGAATGTGAATATCGCCGCCACCACCGTCGAAAACTACCGCAAGCTTAAGGACGCAGGCATCGGCACTTACATTCTTTTCCAGGAAACCTACCACAAGGAAAGCTATCTCAAGCTTCATCCCACGGGACCCAAGCACGATTACGATTACCATACCACCGCTATGGACAGAGCTATGGAAGGCGGTATTGACGACGTGGGATTGGGCGTTCTTTTCGGACTTGAGCTTTATAAATACGAATTCGCAGGTCTGCTTATGCACGCCGAGCATCTTGAGGCGGCTCACGGCGTTGGACCTCATACCATAAGCGTGCCCAGATTAAAGCGGGCTGACGATATTAACCCTGATGAATTCGACAACGGTATTTCCGATGATATTTTTGCAAAAATTACTGCTTGTATCCGCCTCGCCGTGCCCTACACGGGAATTATCATTTCCACCCGCGAAACCGAAGCAACACGAAGCAAGCTTCTCCGTCTGGGCGTTTCTCAGGTAAGCGGCGGTTCCAGAACCTCTGTAGGCGGATATACTACCGAAGAGCGTCCTCACGATACCGAGCAGTTCGACGTATCCGACCAGCGTTCTCTTGATGAGGTAGTAAAATGGCTTATGGAAAACGGACATATTCCTTCCTTCTGTACCGCTTGCTACAGAGAGGGCAGAACGGGCGATCGCTTTATGAGCCTTTGTAAATCGGGACAGATCATAAATTGCTGTCATCCCAACGCTCTTATGACACTTTCCGAATATCTTGAAGACTACGCTTCGGCGGAAACCAAGGAAGTAGGGTATAAGATGGTTGAAACCGAGCTGGAAAAGATAACCAATTTCAAGGTAAAGGAAATAGCTGTTCAGAATATTTCGGATATCCGCGCTTCCAACAGACGCGATTTCCGTTTTTAGCAGGAGAAAAACTTATGTCGCTTAATCAAACCGTATCGGGCGAAAGATTACATATAAGCTTTTTCGGCAAACGCAATGCGGGAAAATCCAGCCTTGTCAACGCCGTTACGGGGCAGGAGCTTTCCGTGGTGTCCGATGTTGCGGGCACTACCACAGACCCCGTCAAAAAGGCGATGGAGCTTTTTCCCGTAGGTCCCGTGCTTATTACGGATACCCCGGGCTTTGACGATATCGGCGAGCTGGGCAGTAAGCGTGTGGAGAAAACCTTGCGCGTGCTTGCCTCCACCGATGTTGCCGTCCTTGTTGTAGACGGCACAAAAGGCTTTACCGATGAAGACGATCAGATGCTTTCACTGATACAAAAAAGAGGCACGCCTTGCTTGATCGTGTATACAAAATCCGATCTCGGTACGGCGGTCAAAACCCACGAAGGTCTTTCTCTTTCTTCGGCAAACGGTGAGAATATCGATCAGTTCAAATCGATGCTGGGAAAGACGGGGATTAAAAAGCAGGAAAAATATATACTGCGGGATCTTGTTACCCCGGGAGATACCGTTTTGCTCGTTATACCCGTGGACGAATCCGCGCCAAAGGGCAGGCTTATACTTCCTCAGCAGCAGACCCTGCGTGAGCTTTTGGACATTCATTGTATACCCGTGTGCTGTCAGGATACAGAGGTGAAAGCCGCTCTCGCCGCTTTAAAGAATCCACCCAAGCTTGTCATTACGGATTCCCAAGCCTTCGGAAGAGTTTCAAAGGATGTGCCCGAGGAAATTATGTTAACCTCTTTTTCCATACTTTTTGCCCGCTATAAAGGAGATCTTCTTTCTCTCGTTTCGGGCGCAAATGCGTTAAAGAGCTTGACGGACGGCAAGAAAGTTCTTATATCCGAGGGCTGTACCCATCACCGTCAGTGCGGTGATATAGGAAGCGTTAAGATTCCTGCGTGGATACGTAAATATACCGGCGCGGAGCCTGAATTGGTATTTTCATCGGGCAATGATTTTCCTTTGGATCTATCCGATTTTTCTCTCGTTATTCATTGCGGCGGATGTATGCTTAATGAAGCGGAGATGGCGCATAGATTATCTCTTGCAAAAGAGCAGGGAATTCCTATGGTCAATTACGGTGTGGCTATCGCGTGTATGAACGGAATTCTACAGCGCGCTTTGGTGCCTTTTCCCGAAGTTTTGGGATTACTTGAATAATAATCACCCCAAGAAGTCTGCGACTTCTTGGGGACCCCGACAATAAAAGGTGTCCGTATTATGTTAACGGACACCTTTTTCTTGAAGTGATTTGTTTTTAATTTTTAATATTATTATATAGCCAATGTGAAGAACCGCAAACAACAGTAATGCGGACGCGAAATCAATAACCGAATGTTGTTTTATAAACATTGTGGAAAGACATATCAGTACGCACAAGGTTACGCTTGCAATATTTATCCAACGCTTTGTCGCCTTGCACCGAAGCATCGCCGCCGCAAGTACGACAGAGCCGTAAACGTGCATACTGGGGAATACCAGCCTGGGCGGTGTATCGCAGGAATAAATAAAAGCGGTAAGCTTTGTGAATATGTTGCTTCTGCCAAGATTTTCGATCAGGTTTTCATCTCTTATTATCTGAGTGGGGAAAACGGTGTTGCCGGCAAGGCATATTACCATTCCGATAATCGTCATCAAAGCCAGATACATATATTCCTGCTTGTTTCCGTTCCGTGCAATGTAAACGTTTACGAACAGAATATAGGGGTACCACAAAACGTAGGGAAGTATAAATAACTCGCAAAAAGGAATAAGATTATCTATACTGTTGAATGGGATCATAATAACTTCGTTTCCGAATATCGAAAACCTTAAAGCTACCTGATACCACGCGATTTGAACTAACCAATATAACGAAAGAAGTGTATACGGCTTCTCTTTAAAAAATCTGTACAGTTTCATTTTTGTTCTCCTTGTCGAAAAAACATTATAACTCCGTTTTATTTAAAAATCAATATCAGGTTGACAAATTCCTTCCTTTGGTGTAAAATACACAAAGCACGCCTGCATAGTTAAATGGATATAACAAGCCCCTCCTAAGGGCTAGTTGTGGGTTCGATTCCCGCTGCGGGTGCCAAAAAATCCAAGTCGAAAGACTTGGATTTTTTATTTGTGTTGAATATAGCTTTTTGCTGTTTGAATATCCTTTTTCACTTGCTCTGCAAGCAACTCCACCGTATCAAACTTCTTTTCTCCGCGGATAAAGCTTAAGAATTTTATCTTTATCTCTTTTCCGTACAGATCGCCGTTAAAATCAAAAATATAGTTTTCGGCTCGGCGTTGTTTATCTTCCACCGTGGGATTAGTACCGATATTGGTAATACCGTAAAAGCGTTTCCCTTCAAATTCGGTTACGGTAAAGTAGACGCCGTCCTTCGGGAGCACCTTGTTTTCGCAGATCTTTATGTTAGCCGTGGGGAAACCGAGGGTTCTGCCCAGCTTTTTTCCATGGGATACGGCACCGTTAATACTGTACGGTCTTCCCAAAAGCGCATTTGCTTTTTCGGGGAATCCGTTTTCTATATATTCCCGAATTTTTGTGGAGCTTACCGTTTCACCTTGTACGGAAATTTCCTCGGATATTTCCACAGAAATTCCTTGGGATTCGCAAAGCTTTTTCAGCTCCTCCGGCGTTCCTTTTCCGCCTGCACCGAAGGAATAGTTAAAGCCGCAAAAGACTTTTTCAGCGTTAAGACAATCCCTTAAAACGGTGTTTACAAACTCAGCTTTTGTAAGTCCTTTTACATCCCCGGAAAAGGGGAAAGCTATGAGTGTATCCACACCAAGTGCTTCAAAAATCACTTTCCTTTCGTCATTATCGGTTATGGAAAGAGCTGTCTTTTTGGGAGAATTAACGAATGTCCAAATCACGGCGGGAATATTATTTTCACGGCTGTATTTTACCGCGGCATTAATTACCGCTTTGTGCCCTTCGTGCACGCCGTCAAAAAATCCCAGCGCCACTGCGGTCTTGCCGTTTAATTTCACAAACGGTTCGTTAAATACGGTCATTCCTAATCCTCCTTTCAAAATTCGGTTTAACCGTATTATATACACTTTGTTTCAAAAAGTCAATTGCTCTGCAAAGACACAGTAAATATAAAATTAATTATGTGTTAAATTATTACGAAAAACCACCTATCTTGTTGACTTTTGGCGTTTTGAGTTGTATACTGTTATGACTAATATAATAAATAGGAGGGATCTCTTTGAACATACCCGCCTTTACAGATCTTAAAAGAAATTTAAAGAAAGATTTTTCATCCCTTCCCGTCACAAAACTGGGCATTATCGGTGATTGCGCTACCCAGCATATTGCCGTTGCTTTGCGCGGCTGGGGATACGAAAAGGGTATAAATTTTGATGTTTTCGATTCCGATTATAATCAGATAGATGCGCAGACTATGGATCCTGCATCCGAGCTTTACAGCCACGGATGCGCTTACGTTGCGGTTATAAACTGCACGGATAAATTGTATATGCGCTTTTGCGAAACTCCGCTTGACAGCCGCAAGGATTTCGCACAAACTGTGTGCGATTCCATAACCTCAGTTTGGAGCAGGATTTCCACAAACAGCAAATCCCGTATAATTCAGTTTAATTTTCCCGTATGGGATGACCGTATATTCGGTGATTTCGGCGCAAAAACCGTAGATTCCTTTGCTTACCAGACAAGAAAGCTTAATTTTCTGCTTGCCGAAAAAAGCGGTGAATACAAAAACGTATTTATTTGCGATATTGAGGGGATTCAGAGCAGAGCAGGGGAAAGTGCATTGCGGGATAACAAGATGTTCTGTATTGCCAAAATGCCCTTCCGCACCGATATCCTTCCCCTTATCGCAAAGAGCATAACCGATATCGTTCTTTCCGCAGAAGGAAAGATAAAGAAATGTGCTGTTCTTGACCTTGATAACACCCTTTGGGGCGGCGTCGTCGGTGATGACGGCACGGACGGTATTCAGATCGGCGAACTTGGTACGGGTCACGCATTTACACATTTCCAGCTTTGGCTCAAAGAGCTTAAAAACCGCGGTATAATCTTGTGCGTTTGCTCCAAAAATAACGAAGAAAACGCAAAAGATCCCTTTATAAATCATCCCGAAATGGTGCTTCGTCTTGAGGATATTTCTGTTTTCGTTGCCAACTGGCAGGATAAAGCCAGCAATATCCGCTATATCCGTGACGTACTCAATATCGGTATGGACAGTATGGTATTTTTGGATGATAACCCCTTCGAGCGTGAAGTGGTACGCAGCCTTATTCCCGATATTACCGTGCCCGAATTGCCTGAAAATCCCGAAGAATACGTGGATTTCCTGCGCGCAGAAGGATTGTTCGGAACCGCTTCCTATTCCAAGGAAGACCATATGCGTACCGACCAATACCGTGCCGAAGCGGAGCGTGTTTCTTTGCAAAGCAAATGTCTGGATTACGATGATTACCTCAAGAGTCTTGAGATGGTGGCAGAGGCAAAGCCCTTTGATACCTATCATTTTCCCAGAATCGCACAGCTTACTCAGCGTTCCAACCAGTTCAATCTCCGCACGGTAAGATATACCGAGCAGGAAATCGAAGATATCGCAAAGGACGATAGATTTATAACCCTTTATTTCACCCTTAAGGATAAATTCGGTGATCACGGACTTATTTCCGCGGTAATTATGGAAAAGCGGGAAGACTGCCTTTTCGTAAACACCTATCTTATGTCCTGCCGCGTTCTCAAGAGGGGAATGGAAGAGTTTATCATCAACACCATGGTGGAAACAGCTCGCGCCGAAGGTTATAAAAAGGTCGTTGGTGAATATATTAAGACCCCGAAAAATGCTATGGTAGCGGATATTTACGAAAAGCTGGGCTTTACTCCCAACGGCGATAATACCTTTACCGCAGATACGGATAATTTCAAGCTGAAGAAAACACATATACAGAAAGGTAATTTATAAAATGAATGAGATATACGAAAGATTAAACAAAGTTTTTGCCGATGTATTTGATGAAGACGTTACAGTTAACGCTTCTACAACTGCAGAAGATATAGAAGATTGGGATTCTCTTACCCATATCACCCTCATTTCCGCTATCGAAGAAGAATTCGGTATGAAATTCAGTATGAAAGAGGTTGTGGGAATGAATAACGTGGGTGAGCTTGCTGATATCGTAGCCGCACGCAGAAAGAGGTAATTTCTAAAAATGGTATTCTCAAGTCCGTTTTTTGTATATATTTTCCTGCCTCTGCTAATGCTTTTGTACTTTATGGTAAAAAACAGCACCTGGCGCAGAGGAATACTTTTGGTATTTTCCTTGTTTTTCTACGCCTGGGGCGAGCCGGTATATCTGTTTTTAATGCTGTTTTCGGCAGTTATCAACTATGTATTCGGTATATTGGTTGGCAAAGGAAAAACGCCTGCCGCACGCAAGCTGGCGGTTACAGGCGGTGTTATATTAAACCTTGCAATGCTGGGCGTATTCAAATATGCAGGCTTTGCCGTGGAATCGATTAACGCTGTTTTGGGCTCTTCAATTCCCGTTCCCGCCATCGTTTTGCCTTTGGGTATAAGCTTTTATACCTTCCAGGCGATGACCTACGTTATCGACGTTTACCGTGAAAACTGCCCTCCTCAGAAGTCTTTTTCACGTCTGCTTTTGTTCATAACCTTCTTCCCTCAGCTGGTGGCAGGTCCTATTGTCCGTTATACGGATATAGAGGGTCAGCTTGAATACCGCCGTGTTTCCGCAAAGGAGATTAATGACGGTCTTTACAGATTCGCAATCGGTATGGGCAAAAAGGTTATTTTCGCAAACACCTGCTCGCTGGCGGCGGAAAATCTGTTTGCATCTACTGCAGGTCCTACCGTGCTCAGCAGTTGGGCGGGAGTTTTGTTCTATGCACTGCAGGTTTATTTCGATTTCTCCGGATATTCGGATATGGCTATCGGCTTAGGACACGTTTTTGGATTTACCTTCCCCGAAAACTTCGACTACCCCTACATATCCAAAAACGTCACGGAATACTGGCGTCGTTGGCATATGACGTTGGGAGGTTGGTTCAGAGATTATCTGTTCTATCCCGTTATGCGTTCCAAGCTTATGACAAAGCTTACCAAAGCTCTCAAAAAATCGGGACACAAGACTGCAGCAAAGAATCTGCCTACCATTATAGCACTTACTGTAGTTTGGTTTTCCACAGGTCTTTGGCACGGCGCAAGCTGGAACTACGTTCTGTGGGGCGTGTATTACGGCGCATGGCTTATTCTTGAAAAGTTCGTGCTGGATAAAGCCTATAAACGCCTGCCGGATATGCTGTCTACCATTATTCAGCGCGTATCCTTTGTGTTTATAACCCTTTTCGGTTATGCAATATTCTATAACGAGCAGAATTTGTTTGTAAAGCTCGGCCATTATTTCGGTATCGGCACTACCGGTTTTACCAACGTGTACTCAGAATCAATGATATACGAAAACGGTCTGCTGCTTATAGTAGCCCTTATAAGCTGTACTCCTCTTGCCGCATTCATTATGGGCAAGATACGCGCCAAGATCAACGTATCGCTTGGCGAAGAAAAGGCGTATACTATTGACCGTGTATTTAAAACCGTAGTTATTATCGCATTGTTTGCTCTTTGCACCGTGCGTCTTGCAGGGGATTCCTATAATCCCTTCATCTACTTTAAATTTTAGAAGGGCGGTGGGAGAATGAAAAACAATAAATTTATTGATGAACTGGTTTTATTTATTTTTATTATCCTACTGGGCTCCGTTGCTGTGCTCAATCTCTGCCAGACGGAGCGTCCCACGGTTTCCGAGATCGAAAACCGCAATCTTGCAACTATGCCCGATTTCACCTGGGATACTTTGTTGAGCGGCGAGTACTTTGCGGATATTGCCGATTTCGTTTCGGATACCTTTATCGGAAGAGAAACGCTGGTTTCTCTCTCCAAAAAAATGGATACTCTTAAATCCCTTTCCATTATTTACGAAAGGGAAGGAATGACGGTAATTATCGACCCTAACGCAGGTCAGGGCGGTGAAGACGAAAGCGATGATTTTAGCTTACCCGAATTTTCTTTGCCTCCCATTCCTCCCGAGGAATCCGATGTTTCCGATGAAAGCGAAGTTTCCGATGAAGCACCCGCAATAATTCCTATTAAGCTTTCTGCGGATAGCACCACCTTTACCGCAGGCGCAACCTTCCTGCTTTCCGCAACTGTTGGCGAGGGTTATGAAAATCTCGTATGGTCCGTTACCGGCGACACGGGTATTTCAATCGTCATAAATAACGATGGCACCGTAACCGTCAAGGGTGATTCTGCGGGAAAAGCCACCGTTACTGCCACCGTTAATAAAGACGGAGAAGCCTTCAGTGCAGCGTGTGAAATCACGGTCAACGCTATCGTTATAGAAACTCCGCAAGATGGTGCCCCCGATTTCCTGCCCAGCGGACTTATAATCTATAAGGGTGCGGCATATTCCCAGTCCTTCTTCTCTGCTACCTATGCACCCAGATATGCGGCTATTTATGAGCGGTATGCCCAGATGTTCCCCGATACCCGTATGAGCGTGGTTATTGCGCCTCTCGCAACCATTACCATTACGGACCCCGAGGTAAGCTCCAAAATATCCAATCAGGGCGCTATACTTGATAAAATGGAAGCGGCAATAGTTGGCGACGTTAACTTCGTAAACCTTAAAAACGTTTACGTTGAGCACGCCGAGGAATACCTCTTCTTCAAGAGTGACCACCATTGGACACACAGAGGTGCGTACTACGCATATTCCGAGTTTATTAAATCCGTTGGTATGACACCTACGCCCATCGAGGATTTTGATGTGGAGATAATTACCGATAAATATATCGGTTCTATGTACGGCTATACCGGCGATGAGCGTGTAAAGAGCTTCTACGATACTATCGAAGCTTATATGCCCAACAAGGCGCTCACAATGACGATCTTCCGCAATGACGGAAATTCATCAACTCACAATTTCTGTATCAACACGGGAATTAAGGGATATACTGCCTTTATCTCCGGCGACCATCCTTATATGGTTATCAACGTGCCCGAAAATCCTCAGGATAAATCCATTCTGGTTATCAAGGATTCCTACGGCAACGCATTCGTTCCTTATCTTACCGAGCATTACGGAAACATTATCGTTATCGATCCCCGCCACGTGGATATGAATATCTACGAGGAATTCAAGGATTACGGTCTTACCGATATAGTGTTTATGGTAAATACCTCTTCCGGTAATACCCAGGCTTGGTATAACTATCTGGTTAATCTTATTGACTAAATAAAAAACAGCGGTCTTTGCAGACCGCTGTTTTTTTGTCGGGGTCCCCAAGAAGTCGCAGACTTCTTGGGGTGATTGT
>JAZNZY010000015.1:0-21945 GCA_045595165.1 Eubacteriales bacterium | reverse complement strand
CAACTTCCAGCTCTCTAACAAGGGCCTTGTAGGTTACTCTTGGGATCTCACCGCTGCAGAAGCAGCAGGCGCAGGCTCCAGCCTTGCAGTAGAAAACGCAGATGAACTGGGCGATACCGGTATCTACGTAATCGCAGCACTTGCACTTGTTGCACTTATCGGTACTGCAGTAGTAATCAAAAAGCGCGCTTAATCGGGCGGCTCATTCGGCGCAGAACCAAAAGCGCGAATAGTTGAATAAAAATACGGCGGAAATGGTTTATATCATCTCCGCCGTTACTTTTTGTATTCAGGTAAAAAATCCGTAAACGGATTTTAAAATATGCGCTTTTGTAGAAACTTTTGCTTCACTCGCTGTAGGGAACTACAGCTCCCGCTCGCAAAAGATTTCTTCTGCACCAAATGCTCTCGCCCGAAATCGGCTCGGCAAAACACCGTAGAACGAAACGCAAAAACATTTAATACGTAATAAGAATGCGAGAGGTGTAATTCATCTCTCGCATTTTTGTTATCGGGGTCCCCAAGAAGTCTGCGACTTCTTGGGGTGATTTTCTTTATAGGTAGAAATCTGTAAACAGATTTCTTTTGTTTTGCGTTTCTAAACGCTTTTAGCCGGTGGGCAGTACCTTTGTACAGCTCCACACGTCTAAAAGACGTTTTCTACAGCGTTTTACCATCGCCGAGTCGCTGCAGACTTTAAGTTCTACAGACGGTAGTTTCGGCTGTGTTGTGGGGAATGGGCTTGCCCATTCCGTATAAAGTTTTTTGCATCGCGAAAAACTTACCGTAGTTCCTCATTCCTCATTCCTCATTCCTCATTTCTCATTCCTCGTTTCTCGTTCATACCACGCGTTCGCAAAATGCACAAATTACAGCTATATTTGTTAATTGTTTTTAAAATATGTGTTGACAAATTCTTTTCCATATTATATTATATATACATAATGGTATCTCTCTTTTTACGGAGATATAAAATAATTCAAAAGGAGAAAAACAAATGAAAAAGACATTATCCCTCGTACTTACATTGTGCATGGTTCTTTCTCTGTTTGCAACGTTTGTTGTTTCTGCATCTGCAGAAGAAGCTACAAACCTGGCAGCAGGCAAGACTTACACTTATCCCACAGAGGGTATCTACGTTCACTGGGATGCCTCTTGGGAATGCAGCAAATACGTTGCTACAGCTCTTACTGACGGCGTTAAAGAAGCCGGCTATTACGGCGAAGGCGCTACCAGCGGTTGGGGCGGCAGCTCTCCCAATCCTGTTGAAGTAGTAGTAGACCTCGAAGCGGTTTACCGCCTTGAATCCTTTACTTACACCGTTTGCGGCGGTGTTGACGGTATAGCAGAGCCTACTTCCGTTAGCATTCTCGTTTCTGAAGACGGCGAAAACTTCACCGAAGTAGAAGTTACCACCACTGCCGGCGAAAAGGTTAGCCCCCTCAGCTGGACTGAGTGCTACGACCGCGAATCCAAAGCAGTTGCAGCTTCCGCTGTAAACGGCAGATACGTTAAGTTCGCTTTCACCAAGGACGGCAACTTCGTATTCCTTAACGAACTCGAAGTGTTCGGTACCGAAGTTCCCGAGGAAGACAAGGTTCTTACTTGGAAAGACGGTCAGATCAAGGATCCTGCGGATTCAACCGGCAGAAACTGGAAATTTGACAATGCATACGGTTATACCTTCGTTATCGACGCAGACAAGAAGATCGGCGGCGAAGATAACGTACTTATCGAAACCGTAGAGGAATACAATGCTTGTAACCCCAACTGGGCAATAAGCGTTCTTCTTAAGCCCGTAGGCGACCTTTATGAGGTTGTTACTGTTGTAGTTACCCCCGGTACTGCAGCTGCAGGCATCGAAAAGGGTATCGCTATCGAAAACGGCAATATCGTTCTTGTTGCACATTCTTCTGCTTCTTATTCTGCGGAAGATGCTGATCCTGCAAAGGATTTTGACGCAGACGGCAACTACAAGTACTTCAACTGGCAGACCAAACTTGCCGCTATCGCTCTTAAGGCTGGCGACAAGGTTAAGGTTGCAGACGACAAGTCTTCTGTATACGTTCTTATCCCCGGCGTAGACGATAAGGAAGAAACCGGTACCGTTCTCGTTAAGGGCGACAATATCGCTCTCAATCAGAAATATACTATATCCGAACAGTTCCGTATGGGCGGCGCAGATGTAGATTGGGGCTGGGATCCCAATGCATCTATCAGCTATCCCGATGACGGCGTTAAGCTTACCGACGGCGTTAAGGACCCCGGTGATAACTCTTACACCAACCCCGTATGGGCAGGCTTCAGCTATCTTACTCCTTCTTATGAGGAAATCGGCTACCACACAATTACCGTTGATCTTGGCGAAACCAAGGATCTCTACGAAGTATCCATCACTCTCGCTACCAAGGCTCTTACCGCAGGTATCGGCGTTGAAAACTCTTCTGTTCAGTTCTTCGGTTCTAACGACGGCGAAACTTGGGAAGCTATTTCCGATGTAGTTGTTCCCGTAGATACCGACGCTGCTAACTTCGTTGAAGTTTCCGCAAAGGTTAAAGCTTCCGCAAAATACGTTCAGGCACGTCTTGTTCGCGACGGCTGGCTCTTCGTTTCCGAAGTTGAAGTATTCGAAGCAGTTGCAGGCACCGGCGAAATCGTTAAGGAAGAGATCACTGTAGACGGCGATCTTTCCGACAACGGCTGGGCAGCAGACAAGTGGACTTCCGTAAATGCTGACAACGGTTACTGGCAGTCCGTTCCCGAATCTGAAACCATTTCCTACAAGTATCAGCTCCGTGCTGACGACACCAAGCTTTATGCAGCTTTTGAAATCGACTGTGCAGCAGTTGAAGGCGGCAACGGCGTAGGTACCAACGTTCGTTTCTGGATCAATACCGATTCCGAAGCTACAGTATATACTCATTTCTATGATGTATATCTTAAGGACGGCGCAGTAGCTGTTAACGCTAAGTACAACACCGCAAAGGATGCTAACTCCGGCGCGAATATCGAAAACAGCACTATTAACGCAGTTATGACTACCAAGGACGGCAAGACCTACGTTGAATTCAGCGTTGATCTCGCAGAGTTTAACGGCGCAGAAGAATTCAATTACTTCGTATGCGTTTCCAACAAGGTAAACGAAAACGTATGCCTCTACTACCCTGTAGTTGCAGAAGGCGAATCCCGCACTTCCAACCTTCCTTACGCAAAGTGGTATGCTGAAGGTCAGGCTACTGTAGACGTTGAAGCTATCAAGCTCGGCGAAGTATCCGGCGATACCAATGATAACCTCGGCGATGCAGGCATCTATGCTATAGCAGCACTTGCACTCGTTGCACTTATTGGTACTGCAGTAGTAATCAAAAAGCGCGCCTAAACTATTGGCGACTGTCTAAACTTTGCAGATCGAAACGCAAAGTGGTTTGATACGTAATTACAAATGCGAGAGGTGTTAATTCATCTCTCGCATCTTTGTTTATAATTTAGGAAGGAATTTGTTTTTCACAAATTCCTTTTTATTTTGCGTTTCTAAATGTTTTTACTCGGGGGGCAGTAGAATACTACAGCTCCCCACTCGTAAAAAGCATTTTCTGCTTCGTTTATACAGCCGCCTCGTTCAATCAGACTTTCGCTTCTACAGACGTTAGTTTGGGATAAGCTGTGGCTTTTGATAACCGTAGGGGCGGACGTCCTCGACCGCCCGCAATAATTAAATTTGTTTTTTGCATTTTTGCAAAAAACTACCGAAACGCCGTGGCGCAGGCACGGCATATCACGCATTCGTGAGAATGCATATCACGAACACGGAGTGTTCATATCACGTTGCGTAAGCAACATATCACGCATCCGGAGGATGCATAGTTCATAGTTCCTCGTTCATAGTTCATCGTTGCCCGTGCCGCAGGCACATATCACGTTTCTCATTGAAAAACGGCTGATATAATCAGCCGTTTTAAAATATTATGGTAAATTGAGATGCTTGTTTATCAGCTTTTTGTTAAGCAGATACGATCCGATGGCAAGACCGCTGAAGAGCAGACCGCCCGCAGAAAGTATGAGATGCAACAAAGCGTAAACCGCGGTTTCGTCTGCGTTAAACTCGGACGCTGCTGCGCCGAAGATCAGCACTCCGACGATCATTACGATATAAAGCAGGGTGCCGATAACGGAATTTGCGCCGAAGTAAATGCCCAGGCCCAATACCAGCTTTGCCTTTTTTACTATAACCGAACCGATGGTTATGCACAACAGAAGCAAAAGCAGGCTGGAAGCGGATGCTGCAAGAGCAAACAGCAGTATCTCGATAACGAAAAGCACGAGATGTATCTTATCCACGGCAGAGATCATTTCCTTGAACGCTTCTTCAAACAGCTCTGCGATATTGATGCTGAAATACATATTTTCGTCGCTTAACGTCAGCTCCACTGCAAGGCTGTAAACCACGCTTGCAATGATACACACTGCGCTTGTTGCCGCCATCCATATCGCCGCCATAAGAATTTTGGAATTAAGCAGATTTGTTCTGGAAACGGGGAGGGTAAAAGTGAGGTAACCTTCGTCAGTAAAGAAATTTTTATAATATCTTACGACGATAAGCACGGTTACCAGCATAGAAAAAGCCGATAATATCAAATTCCAGTAGGAATCTATGAGCATTGCCGTCAACATAAGAAGCCCATAAATAGGTTCGAAAATTTCATATTCCGAATAACCTACTCCGACTATGGCACCGCATATCGCCGCCAGTACTACGACTATGGGCGCGACTATTCTCCACACGGGCCAAACGAACTTAAGGTCGTGCCTCAGCATTTTAAGCATAACGGAACACCTCCCTGAACTTGGTGTCCACGGACACGCCCTCGGTTTCCATCAGCTCAGCCGCCGTGCCTCTGCCGATGATCTTTCCGCCGTAATTGACGAAAATGTACTCGTCCAGAACAGGCTCAACGTCCTGAATAAGATGGGTGGATATAAGTACCGTTGCGCCGGGGTTAAGGTTGCTCACTATGGTGCGGAGTATAAATTCCCGCGCCGCAGGGTCAACGCCTGCTATAGGCTCATCCAGCAGATATATCCGCGCATTGCGCGCCATAACCAGCACCAGCTGTACCTTTTCCCGGTTTCCCTTGGAAAGGGAAGAAATGTGGGAGTTCGGGTCCAGATTAAGAGATTCTAGCATATTATACGCCTTCACCTTGTCGAAATCCGGATAAAACTCCTCAAAATAATCCAGCATAGTGTTTATCTTTTTCCGTCCGCCGATATAGGTTCGCTCAGGCAGATAAGATATGAAATTGTTGGTCGCTTCGCTTCTTTTGTAGCCGCAAACGGTAATTTCACCTGCGGTGGGAACGAGCAGACCGGTAAGCAGCTTCATAAAGGTGGTTTTTCCGCATCCGTTAGGTCCCAGCAGACCGATAATTCTGCCTTCCTCCAATTGGATATTCAGATCCTCAAGGGCAAGCTTTCCCTTGCCGTACCGTTTTTGAAGCCCTTTGCATTCAATTGCGTACAAATTACATTACTCCTTTTCGCTAAGCAGGGCAGCGAACTCTTCGGGAGTGAGACCGATCTCCTTTGCGGATTTCTTTGTGAATTCAACGAGATCTTCTACAGCCTTTTTACGCTGTGCCTCAATATTCTCTTGCTTGGTGGTAACCTTTCTGCCTGCGGTGCTGTAGCAGACAGCCAGTCCCATAGATTCAAGAGAAGAAAGTGCGCGCTGCGCCGTGTTGGGATTAATTCCCGCCTCAGATGCGAGGCAACGTACTGTGGGAAGCGTTTCACCGGGCTTAATTACGCCGCTAATGATATCTCCTCTCAGTCTGTTGATTACCTGACGGTAAATGGGAAAGTTTTCATCGAATTGCCAAACCATTTTTAATACCTCCGAAAAATTTATTTGTGTATATATTGTACCACGAACGGCACGTATATGTCAAGAGTAGATGTTGAGGAATCACTAAAAAGCATCGCTAAACATCAAAAGCAGCAGGGTATAGCCTATGCCCGCCAGTATACAAAAGCCGGGGAGCGCCAGAATTCCCCGCAGTATATCGAGGAAGATAACTCTTTCGGGAAGGCGGTTTCCGTCCGTGTCCCTGCCCCTGTTCCATTGTACAAAGTAAACGAACACGAAAGCCAGAAAGACAACAAATATTATGGGCAGAAAAACCGCAAGCGCAATTTTGCGGTTGGGATATGACGCAGTACAGTCCTCTCCCAAAAGGGTGATAAAAAGCTGAAGTGCAGCCACAATTCCCGCTCCGCACGCCGCGGAAGAGAGGTTTGCCCACAAGGATAGCCTTGGGGTAAGGTATACCGTTTCCGCCTTGGGCGTAATGAGCCGAACTATAGCGCTGTACAAAAGAGGGGGGAACGCGCAAAAGAACAGAGCCGCAACATATGATTCGCATTGATTTACCCACCGTATAGCGGATAAGGGCGCATCAGGATTTACAGCTGCCGTCGCGCGCAACAGTATTATGCTTATGGCTTCTCCTGCGATATGTACGATATACGCAAGCAGTATGCCCAGTACGGGCGCGGCAACTGCGGCTATAAGAAATATCACGCCGTGCTTTCTTGTTTTTTCTTTCATTTTAACAAAACCTCGCTGTTTGTGCCGTAAAAGATGTTTTCCTTTCCGGAAACCATCTTGCAAAACTCCTCTATACGGTCCCAGTTATCGTCCCCGTCAAATTCATAAGAATGACCCCAGACGTAAAAAATGGCGGGTTTATCATCGGGCAGTGCCAAAAACTTTTCTGCCAGCTCAAACAGCTTTTCATCGTTATGATGGCAGGTGGGGTGAAATTCAGTAAGGTCGGTCTGCAATGCAAAGGAGTGGGTGGGCTTTACCGTGCGGGCAAAGATAAGACCGCAATCCCTTACCGCTTGCTTTATCTCCTCGTTATATGCGCCGTATGCGTATGCCATACCCTTTATCTCGGTGTTCCACATACGTTCAAGGTCGGCTTTATCCTGCTTCAATTCGTCTATGATCTCTTCGTGGGTGAGCTGTGTAAGGTCAAGATGTCGGGCACCGTGGACGGCGATCTCGTGTCCCGCAAGGGCGCGTTTCAGCTCGTCCTCCCGCATATGGGCACAATGGGCATTTCTGTAGGACCAGTTGTTCTTCGGGTCAAAGAGGGCGGAATTCAGGTTAAAGGTGCATTTTAATCCGTAGCGGTTAAATATCTCCGCCAGCCTTGCGTCCTGATACACGCCGTCATCATAGCTGAAGGTGATGGCTTTGTTTTTTCCGTTAAACATTTTTGTTGTCCTCCTTGCGAACGTTCTTACATAAAAATTGTACATTAATATTTTAATAAAGTCAACCGTAATACTTGAAAAAACTGTTAATATATGGCATAATTTGATTAAGAAAAATACTTTGCGGAGGTTACGTTATGAAAAGATCCGAGATAAACAAGCTTATACTTGAGAACATTGAATTTTTGAAGGAAATGAAGTTCAATCTTCCTCCCTTTGCCTTTTTCACTCCCGAGGAGTGGCAGGAAAAGGGACACGAATACGATGAGATCCGCCAAAATATGCTGGGTTGGGACGTTACCGATTACGGCAGAGGGGATTTCGAAAAGGTCGGCCTTTTTCTGTTTACCATCCGCAACGGCAACCTTAAAACGGGTGACCCCAAGCCCTATGCGGAAAAACTGCTTATTACCGATGAGGACCAGTACAGCCCTATGCACTTCCATTGGAACAAGATGGAGGATATTATAAACCGCGGTGGCGGTGTTCTTTGCGTTGAACTGTATTCCCGCGGTGAAAACGATACTCTGGGAACAGACCCCGTTACCGTAACCTGCGACGGACGTAAATTCACCGTGCCCTCGGGAACCGTGCTTCGTCTTATGCCCGGTGAGAGCATAACCCTCCTGCCCGGTCAGTACCACGCATTCTGGGCAGAAAAAGGAAGCGGAAAATGTCTGCTGGGCGAGGTAAGTATGGTTAATGACGATAATACCGATAACCGCTTTTACGAGCCTCAGGCAAGATTTACAAATATCGAGGAGGACTGCCCGCCCGTATACCTCCTTTGCAACGAATACCCCGAGGCAAAGTAGACTATGAAGATACTTGCTTTCGGTGAGATTCTCTGGGATATTTTCGGAGGAGAACAAAAATTAGGGGGCGCACCCTTAAACTTTATAACCCATTGTACCCGTCTTGGCGCTGATACGCAGATAATCTCCGCCGTGGGCAAGGATGCTTTGGGGAAGCAGGCGTTGGATATGGTCAAAATGTCGGGCGTGGGCACGGACTATGTCGAAATGCTTAAAAAAATACCTACCGGCTATTGCGAGGTTACTCTGGACGAAAACGGCGTCCCCTCATATTACCTTGCGTCCGGCGTGGCGTACGATAACATTCCCTGCCCAAAGAGGATAGATAAGGATTACGACGCTTTGTATTTCGGCTCTCTCGCTTTGCGTGAGGAAAAGAGCAGGGAAAGCTTTTTAAAGCTTGTTTCCAAGGGCGTTGCAAAAGAGGTTTTTTGCGATATAAACGTGCGCCAGGATTTCTGCACAGGCGAAATTTTGGAAACCTGCCTTAAAAACGCAACTATTCTTAAATTCAGCCGTGAGGAAATGGAAATTTTCGGCAAAGGATCTCTTATCGCCACCGCCGAATACATTCTTTCCGTTTACACAAATATACACACCGTGGTAATAACTATGGATGCGGACGGCGCCTGCTGCTTTACCCGCAAGGGAAGATGGTTTGCAAAGAGTCCCGAGTCCGAGGTTGTTTCCACCGTGGGCGCGGGAGACTCCTTCTCCGCCGCATTCCTTGTGAATTATCTTGCAGGGGAAAAGGTTTCCGTGTGTCTTAACCGCGCTTGCACTCTCGGCTCCTACGTTATAACACAGCTTGGCGCTATTCCGGAATATCCCGAAGAACTGCTTAAACAAATTAAACCCCAATAAAGGTTTTTTGGCAAATCGTCCCCAACAGACGAAACGTATCACGAAAAAACGCTTTATCGGGGACCCCGAAAAGAAAACACACCCCAAAAGTTGAGGTTAAATATTATGAGCGACAGAGAAAAACGGCTTACACGGTTTTTGGCAACGGTAAAAAGCCAAATAGTAAAAAGAAGATACCACTGCGCGGATATAACGTACGCCCCCTGCGGCTACAAGTGCGATGAACCTCTGCCCACCGAGTTCACCCCCTTTGAAAAGGGTATGCGCTGGGGCGAAAAAAAGGACAGCCATTGTCTGTTTAATTTAAAATTCACCCTGCCCGAAAGTGAGCGCGGTTCTTCTCTCCGTCTTCGCGTGGATACGGATAAGGACGGCTGGAACGTATATAATCCCCAGTTTATCATTTATGAAAATGGCAAAGCCCTTCAGGGCTTGGATACAAACCACCGCACAGTAGAAATAGATTATAAGCAGGAATACGAATATCAGCTTTACGCATACACAGGCTCTTTGGTGGATAATCTCCCTCTTAACGTAGAGGTTGAGGTTTACGATGCAGACGCAAAGGCTTTGTATTACGATCTTTTGGTGCCCTTTGAGATCTGCAAGATCACCAAGCCCGACAGCCGCGAATACGAAGTAATAATGTCCGCCCTTATAGGCACTCTTAATAAGCTGGATCTGCGCGTGCTTTCTTCCGAAGATTTTTACGCCTCCGTAAAAACGGCGAGAGAATATTTAAAGAAAAACCTTTATGAAAAATACCGTGGCGGAGATGGTACTACCGCCGTATGCATTGGTCACACCCACATAGATATTGCGTGGCTGTGGACCTTGGCGCAGACGAGAGAAAAAGCACAGCATTCCTTTGCCACGGTGCTCGCTTTACTTGAAAGATACCCGGAATATATCTTTATGTCCAGCCAGCCTCAGCTTTTTGAATATATAAAGCAAGAGGATCCCGCCTTGTACGAGCGTGTAAAGGAAATGGTAAAGCTTGGCAGGATCGAGCCCGAGGGCAGTATGTGGGTGGAAGCGGACTGTAATCTTACGTCGGGCGAATCTCTGGTGCGCCAGATCATCCATGGTAAACGTTTTTTCAAGGATGAATTCGGTGTGGATAACCACATTTTGTGGCTGCCCGATGTATTCGGTTATTCCGCAGCCCTTCCCCAGATATGCGTAAAAAGCGGAATAGATACCTTCCTTACTTCAAAAATAAGCTGGAACGATACCAACCGTATGCCCTACGATACCTTTATATGGAAAGGCATAGACGGCACGGGAATTTTCACATATTTTCTTACGGCACAGGACAAGGTTCGCGGCGAGGACAGCTCCCGCTATACCACCTACGTTGCCACCACAGACCCCGCTTGCGTTGCGGGCGCATATGACAGATACTCCCAGAAATCCCTTACGGACAAGGTGCTTGTCACCGTGGGCTGGGGGGACGGAGGCGGTGCCACCACAGAGAAAATGGTGGAAAAAGGCGCTCGTCTTTACGATGGTCTTCCCGGTTGCCCCAAAGTAGAGTACGTTCACGCAAGCAAATATCTTGCAGAGCTTAAAGAGTCTACGGAAGGCAAGCTGCCGGATTGGAGAGGGGAATTGTACCTTGAATATCACAGAGGCACATATACCTCTGCGGCAAAGAACAAGCTGTATAACCGCAAGGCGGAGAATTTGTTAAGACTTCTGGAAACCGCCCTTTCCGTAAACAGCATTAAGGAGGGCAAAGAGTTTCCCGCCTCCGAATGGGACAGACTGTGGAAGATAATACTGCTCAACCAGTTCCACGATATTATTCCCGGTTCTTCTATTCCCGAAGTGTACGCAGACAGCCGCAAGCAGTACGCAGAGCTGTTTGAAACCGGCGGAAATATGCTTTCCGCTTCTCTTACCGAGCTTCTCGGCGGCGAAGCGGATGGCGGATATATCGCCGTAGCAAACCCTCTGCCCTTTGAATTTTCGGGCGCTGTTGGTGAATACGAGGTTCAAAATATCCCCGCAAAGGGCTTTGCCGGCGTAAAGGCGGTAAAAGCGCATTGCGGCGTAAAGGTTGAAAAACACCGCATAATATCGGATAAATATACCGTTGCATTCGATGAGGATTATAATATTATATCCGTTGTTGATGCTAACGGAACCGAATATATAAACGGCAAGGGAAATTATCTCTATGCCTGCGAGGATATTCCTCTTAATTACGATAGCTGGAACGTAGAGGATTACCACGAGGAAAAGAAGTGGTTTATTAACGACGTTTCCGAAGCAGAAGAGGTAACCGTGGGACACCGCAGGGGTATACGCATAGTGCGTAAGTTTATGAATTCGGTGATCACCCAGTATATCACACTTTCGGATTACGACGGCAGACTGGAGTTTTCCACCACCGTGGATTGGAAAGAGAAAAATCTCCTGCTCAAAACCGCTTTCGATGGCGCGGTGAACACGGATACCGCCGTTTACGATATCCAGTTCGGCCACGTTTCCCGCCCTACGCACAAGAATACCTCTTGGGATCAGGCTCGGTTCGAGGTCTGCGCCCAAAAATACGGTCTTGTGGCAGACCACGGAAAGGGAATTGCCCTGCTTAACGATTGCAAATACGGCTATTCCGCAGACGGCTCTACCATCCGCCTTTCCCTTATCAAATGCTCGGGCTATGCCAACGAGTTTATAGATCTGGATACACATTCCTTTACCTATGCGCTTCTTCCCTTTAAGGGAGATTTCAGGGATGCGGGCGTTATCGAAAACGCATACGCACTGAACGAGCCTCCCGTAACCTATACGGCGGCAAAGGAAGTATCGGCGTTTGCTCCCTTCACAGCAGAAGGAGAGGGCGTGTATTTCGAAACCTTCTGCCCTTCCGAGGACGGCAAGGGATACATCCTCCGCGGTTACGAAGGACACAACGCACAGACCAAAGCAAAAATCAAATTCAATTTCCCCCACAAAAAGGCATACGTTTGCGATCTTACGGAAAAATATCTTTACGATCTTCCCGAGGATGGCGCACTCACCCTCAAGCCCTTTGAGATTATAACTGTCAAAGCAGAGATATAGGAAAACCAAAAAAGGAGAAAACTATGGATACAATTAAATTCAACAAGAGAAATTCCGTTGTAGTGGCTCACAGAGGTCTTTCCGGTTTGGAGAGAGAAAACACCAACGTGGCTTTCGTCGCCGCAGGTCAGCGCAGTTATTTCGGCGTGGAAACCGACGTTTACCGTACTCTTGACGGCAAGTACGTGCTCCATCACGATACATCCACAAAGCGCACAGCCATTGACGATCTCACCATCTTTGAATCCACCTTCGAAACCCTGCGTGCTCTTAAGCTTACGGATATCGACGGCGTTACCAAGCGTGCAGACCTGCGTATTCCCACGCTGGAAGAATACATCCGCACCTGCAAGCGCTACGATAAGGTTTGCGTGCTGGAATTCAAGACCGTATACCCCGTTGAGCATATCGCGGAAATGGTAGAGATCATCAAGAAGGAAGAGTACTTGGATAAGGTCATCTTCATTTCCTTCGCATACGAAAACCTTACCCGTCTTCACGAGGTAGTTCCCGGTCATCCCTGCCAGTTCCTCGCTTGGCAGTGGACTGACGATCTGTTCGATAACCTGCAGAGGGACGGTATCGACCTTGACGCATACTACGGACTCCTTACCGAGGAGCGCGTTGCGGAAGCGCACCGCCGCGGCATCGTTGTAAACGCCTGGACCGTAGACGATCCCAAGGTGGCAGAACAGCTGGCAGCATGGGGAGTAGATCAGATAACCTCTAATATACTCGAATAGCCGTGGCGACTGTCTAAACTTCGCAGACCGAAAAACGCGACAGTTGAAATAATGGTTTTCGTTCACCCGTAGGGACAGACGTCCTCGACTGTCCGCATCCAAATAAAAATGTAGGAATCCGTTTTTTGACGGATTCCTTCTTTATTTTTATCGCGTTTTTCTATAAATTTTCAGTCGGGGGGCAGTAGAATACTACAGCACCCCGCGCCTGAAAATTCATTCTGCTTTGTTTATACAGCCGCCTGTTCCTGCAGACTTTTAGTTCTACAGACGGCAGTTTTTCGAAAGTGATTTGGTTTATTTTGCGTTGTCATCAAACTGCTTGTCGGCTTTTTTTATAACTTCCCAAAACTCTTCTTCAGTCATAAGCGGTCCGTAATATTGGTCAAGCTTTTTGGCATATTCGTTTATCAGCGCTGTGTCGGAATCCTCGAAAAAAGTTTTTCCAGTTCTTCTTCAAACCTGCGTTCCAATTCTTCGATCTTCTCTCCACGCACTTTAAAGGCGTTCTTTGCCCAGTTCAGATCAGCAGAAGTGCATGCGCCAAGCTCGGCTGTCATACGAATCTTAAAAGTTCTCAAGAATAATTCTTCTTTCGTTTCATCGCAGCTTCTGATCTGGATGAATGCCGAAACGAAAGCCAACGTTCTCACTTCTTCAAGAGCATCACCGGTCCACGCAGAATCGTCCTCAGCGCATTGCAAAAGATATTCACATTCCGGACAGCGTGAATGTAGTTCGCATTCATTTGGATAACCCGGATTAAGCTTAAGAGTATTCATAACTTTATTTTCATTAAACTCTGCGTTATTTGAACTTTTTATCACTGAAATTCTCCCTATATCCGTATGATACACCCGATTATAAAACATTTTGTTTTATATGTCAATATAACATTTTGTTCTGCATATAATCTTTTTGTATGATTACGAAGGGAAGAACTATATGTATCGCAGAATCAGAGATTTAAGAGAAGATGCCGATCTTTACCAAAAAGATTTGGCAGAATACCTGCAGTGTTCGCAGGTGTGCTATTCTCATTATGAAATCGGAAAAAGAGATGTTCCCACAGATGTTCTTATTAAATTAGCGCGTTTTTACAATACCAGCGTTGATTACCTGCTGGGATTAACCGACGAAAAAACACCATATCCGAAAACAAAACAGTAAAAGCACAGAATTTCTCTGTGCTTTTTGTTTTTTGCCGTTGCCCGTTCAATCGGATTTTTAGTTCTATAGAATAGACGTTAGTTTTCGTAAACAATTATACGTTTTTTGCCTGTGGCAAAAAACTACCGAAGTTCATCGTTCATCGTTTATCGTTCATCGTTTACTTAAGCAGTGCTTCTGTCAATTCCTTTACTCCGTGGGCGATATAGTCAGCACCTGCTTTTTCGTGCTCGCCTTCCTCGGCGCAGTCCATATACACGCCGAAGCAGGCTATTCCCACCTTGTGAGCGCCCTCGGTATCGTACTTTCTGTCGCCGATAAGGAGCACCTCGCTTTTATCGGGGGAGCCGAAGCGGCGAATGGCTTCTTCCACTACCTGGTCCTTGTGGGCGCGGGAATCGTCAAAGGTCGCCCCCGTGATCTCATCAAAATAATGAGCAATTCCAAAGTGAGTAAGAATTTTTCTTGCAAATCCCTCGGGCTTGGAGGTGGCCGTGCCAACCTTAATATTTCTCGCTTTCAATCCCGCGAGAAGTTCGGGAATGCCTTCAAAAATATATCCCTCGTACAGCCCAGTTGCGGAATAACGTTCTCTGTAGTATAAAAGCGCTTGCTCGCTTTCCTCCTTGGAAAGACCGCTGAAGTTTTCAAATGAATATTTAAGGGGAGGCCCCATATATTTTTTTAGTGTTTCCTTGTCGGGTTCGGGATACCCCATTTTCTCCAGGGCGTAGCACACGCTGTTAAACACGCCCTCGTCGGAATTAAGCATCATTCCGTCCAGATCAAAGAGGATATATTTATATTTTTTCATTTTACAGCTTCTGCCACAAGCTCAGCCAGAAGCTTGTGCCCTTCCTTGTTGGGGTGAGGGTCAACGTTGCTGCCGTCGGGCAGGGCGTTTATAAGGTTTCCTTCGTATTCCTTGAAGGGGGTGTATATTTCGCACACGATGTATCCGTTTTCTTCCGCGCCGTCTTCGATCACGTCGTTAAGGCTTATAACGCTGCTGGCGGAAACCGCCGCAAACGAAAGCTGAAAACCGTTTTGCTCTACCTTGAATTCGGTGTAATCGCGGTAGGGGTTGTATACCGTCTGGAAAACTATCTGCGCATCGGGATTTACAGCGCGGAGCGAAGCGATAATTCGGGGAAGCTCGGTTTTGAATCTGTCAATTCCCGCCGCAACCTCGTTCATAACGTCGGTAACGTCAAGAGTGCCCTCCGCCGTTCCGTTTTGCAGGCTTTCGAAATAAGGTATAAGCGCCTCCGCAGCGTGAAGCACGTTGTTCGCGCCTATGGAAAGCACTATAACCGTGGCGTCCTTCAGCTTTTCGCAGTTTCCTTCTGCAAGCAGGGCAAGGAGATCCGCGCCGTCATCGCCGGAAACGGCATAGTTGTATACTTCACAGCCGTACTCTGCGGCAATAAGGGAAGAATATCTCTCGTTTTCCACGTCTGCAAGGCCGTATCCCGCCGCGATGGAATCTCCGAAGAATACCACCACGTCATCTGCGGTGAGTCCTTTGCGCACTTCGACAATGCTTTCTTCAACGCTTTCGTTTTCGCTTTCCTGGGGTGTAACGGACATTTCGTTAATATCCACGCTCACGTTTATATCCATTTCACAGCCCGCCGCCAAAGCGCACAGCGCCAGACACAGCAGGGTTAAAACAATTCTTTTCATATAATTCCTTCCTCTCTCAAAATACCGTCAACGTAATTTTTTATCTCGAATTCGGTTTTCTTTACGTTAAACATATCCTTTTCACATTCGTATGCGCCGCCGTTGGTATTTCTGTTTTTGCCCCAGTGCATAGAGCAAAGATATTTTCCGTCCCCTCTGCATTCAAAGCCGTAGGGGGAGGAATAGCAGAATTTTTCCTCTGCCTTGGTAAGGTTAACGTCGGTCTTGTAAAGGGTTTCGCGGGGCTGGTATTTTTCGCTTCCCCCGTAGGTTGAAAACCAGAATTCACCCGTAGTCTTATCATAATCCAGATTTTGTATACCGAAAACGGTGTTGCCCGTCTTTATGGGGTACTCGGTTTCGTAGACTCCGTCAAGGGTAAAGCGCATAATGATGTTGTTTTCGTACTTTTCACCCGTGTCCAGCGCGCAGGCGACGAACATACGCCATTCCTCGGTGCCGGGAATTTTTCCGATGGCAACCCCGTCTATACCCTGAAAGCCTCTGGTGTCACCATCCGTACCCTTTAAGGATTTATAGTAATCGCATATGTCCAAGTTAATTATATTCACCGTTTCCAGCGTTTCCGCATCAAAAACGTATATTTTAAAGGACGTCCAATCGTTCCAGGCGTGGCCGGGCAGACAGTTTCCCATATAGGAAGCGTACAGCTTGCCATCGTGGTAATCGATATCCCCCAAATGCCCGCCAAACACGGGGACACAGCGCTTTACCGTGCTCTCGTGAGTGGTTTTGACCACCGTGTCCGTAAAGGACCAGTAAACGTATTTATCATCGGTAGCAAAGCCCTGCATGTGCAGGTTTTGATGTAAAACTTCTGCGTATTTCATTAAAAATCACCTCGAAAAGATTATATAATAATAAAACATAAAAGTCAATTATGATTGAAAATCACCCCAAAAAGTCTGCGACTTCTTGGGGACCCCGACAACAAAAGACTGTCCTTTGGGACAGTCTTTAAAAAGTTATATCAAGGTATTTCCGTTTGCGTCCTTGTAATTTCTGTTGGAAACTATCTGTATAGCTTCAACCAACGCCCAAATGGAGTTTGCCATAGCTACGGGAAGACCGGTAAACCAGCCGAGATAGGGAATAAACGCCAGAGTAACGCCTACACAGTAAAGCACGATGTGAAGAATTCCCTTGGTTTTAAACCCAAGATAAAAGGAATGGATGCCTAAACCGCCCAGCAAAAATGCGAACACCGCCGCTCTTGTGCGAGTTTTCTGTTGCATAGTAAGATACCTCTTAATTCAAAATGTTGTGGAAATTATACACCTTTTGAGTTGTTTTGTCAACATTTACATAAAAAGCTCTTGTATACTTCCCCAAAGCAGACCGCAGGCGGCGGAAAGGAGGAGTATATAATGTGGCTTTGCTTTTTTATATACCAAAAACATACACAGACCCAGTGTTATTACGGAAAACAGCATATCGAGAGTGAGAATGCTTCGCAGGGAAAATCCCACGGGCAGGAAAACCTCTGCGCCGATAGAGATCATCGCTGCCCCTATAAGTGCAATCGCCGCGGGGCGCAAGCCTCGCATCGTACCGGCAACGTAGGCGTTTGTAATAAACTTTTTATAAAATCGTGCAATTATGGTTATAACGATGAGGGACGGAAGCACAACACCCGTAGTTGCGGCAAGGGCGCCGGGTATACCTGCTACGTTAAAGCCCACATAGGTTGCCATATTTATGGCGATAGGACCGGGTGTGCTTTCGCTTATAGCGATAAAATCTATAATTTCCTGCATTTCCATCCAGCCGTTGGAGGTAACCTGCTCGGCAACCAGCTCCACCATAGCGTAGCCGCCGCCGAAGGTGCAGGCGCCGATCTTGAAAAAGGTCCACAAAAGATAGAGAACGTCTGTCATTTTTTAGCCCTCCTCAACGAAATCAGCGTGCTTCCCAAGCCGATAAGTCCTGCGCAAATAATAACGGGTATAGTGCCCGCGCCGAATATCGCAACTGCGCAAAAGGCAATGGCAAATATAACGTAAAAGAAAGCATCCTTTTTGCAGGCGGACCACATTTTGAAAAACGCTTTCAGAATAAGGGCAATAACACCTACACGAATGCCAAAAAACATATAGTTTATCGCTTCAATGCTTTTGAAGAAATCAAAAAACGCCGCAATAAACACCATTATAATGAAAGGCGGAACCGCGGTTCCCGCCGTAGCCGCAATGCTTCCCAAAACGCCCGCCTGACGGTATCCCACGAAGGTGGCGGTGTTTACGGCAATGGGACCGGGCGTGCTTTCCGCTACGGTAACCATATCCAGCATTTCTTCATCGGTTATCCATTTCTTTTTGTCAACAGCTTCCGCAGCCATAATGCTTATCATCGCCGCGCCGCCGCCGAAGGTAAGTGCTCCGATCTTGAAAAACGACCAGAACAGCTCCCCGCAAGTTTTTAATTTATTGTTACTCATATTAAATCTCCTTCAATACGGTATGATACTATTTTATTAAAGAAATGTCAAGCAAATAAATTACCCCAAAAAGCCTTGCGGCTTCTTGGGGTGAATGGTGGGTTGGTTTTTATTCAAGCAAACCTTCAATGGTGTTTTCCATATCGGATTCAACTCTTCCCGCGATACTTTCAAAACGGGAAACGTAGTTGGAGTCTGTATAGTAGAACGCGCTGGTTGCGTTGCCCCAGCCGTAAATGTTTGCAAGGTCAAATACACGGGAAGCGAAGATTATATCGAGCATTCTGCCGGATTCGTCATCGCGGGAAGCCTGAAGCTTCAGGGTTCTGTCATAGTATTCGGGAGTAACGATATTCTTGCTCATTGCGGCGATAGCCTCAATAACAAGGCCCAGATCCTCAACGTCTTTAACGTTTCTGGGAATAGCCAGAGCAGAGGTCTTGGAGGGGGAAACGGAGTGATAGTATCTCTCCTGCTCCGCATCCATCTTGGGAATGGGAAGCATACCGAAATCGTCCTCCATGGAACGGAAACCGGTAAGATTCATAAGTCCGCCCATATAGAACAGTTCTCTGCCGTCGGTAAAGGCTTTAATAATAGTTTCTTCCCAAACGTTGGTAAAGCCCTTGTTGTTGAATCTGCCGTCATTGGCGATCATTACGGTCTTGTCATCGCTGTAGAAATCGGTTATCTTATCAAGCGCATCGTACATACTCTCGGTCTGGAGGGTGATATAAGGCATATCGTCATCGTTCTTGGAGGCGATACGTTCGCCTGCGGCAAGAGCGTGAACGTAAACGTTATACAGCTCGGTACCGAACGCCCAGGTATCTCTTTCGTCCAGAACGTCATCGTTGTTGCTGTTAAAGGTTATGCCTTTGCAGATCTTTACGAAATTATCGAAGGTCCATTCGTTGTCATCAACCATTTCGTAAAAATCGTAATCTGCGCACATTTCTGCGGCAAGGCGCTTGTTAAAGAAGATTATCCAGGTGCCGTCGTTATCCTGAGTATTGATGTCGCCGAGAGCAACGAACAGCTTGCCGTCGATGGACAGATCGTTTACGGCCTGCTGGTCCCACCAAGGGTTGGAGAGGTCTATGGTTTCGATCCGGGTAAGGTCGAGATAAACGCCGTCAAGCCAATAAGCGGCGGTGCCGTTAACGTTATCGAACAGCATATCGTAAGCGCCGTCGGTTATACCGGATGCAACCTGACTGTTTATAGTGCCTACCTGAGAGCCTGCCTTAATATCGCCGGTAATGGTGCAGTTGTATCTTTCCTCGATAAGTCTTCTCGTTTCTGCCTTTGCTACGTCAACTGCGGAAGCGGTATCCTCGGAGTAATCCTCTCGCTGGATGATCTCGCCGCCAAAGCCCAGAATACTTCCGTTGCCCTGAGCGTTGTAGTCCTGACACAAAACTCTTATTACTCTTCCGCCAAGGTCTTTTACGGGCAGATCAGCGCCGTAAACGGTTTCTTCATCGGAAAGGCTTGCGTTTTCATTTTCGCTTACGTCGGTCTGTGCTTGGTTGCAGGAAACCAGTGCGCTGCAAAGCATGATTCCCACCAAAAGGATTGCTAACAGTTTTTTCATATGTACGCTCCTTGTATTGAATTTCTACCTATTATATATTATATAACGGAGTTGTTTATGGCCTTTATGTTTTCTTTTATGTCGCCTTTGAATACCGCGCTTCCCGCTACCATAAGTCGCGCGCCGGCTTTGGCCGCCACAGGCGCCGTGTTGGGGTCGATACCGCCGTCAACAGAAAGAATAATATCTTTTCCGCTTTCGTCAATGGCTTTTCTAAGGGTTTCCAGCTTGGGCATCATATCCGCCATAAACTTTTGTCCCCCGAATCCGGGTTCAACAGTCATTACCAAAAACAGATCCGCATATTCCATAAGGGGAAGCAGCACCTCTGCAGGCGTGCCGGGCTTAACGGAAACCCCGGCTTTTACCCCTGCGGTACGAATTTGCTTTAATACGGCGGCGGGGTCCTTGGTCGCCTCGTAATGAATGGTTATGTAATCCGAGCCTGCTTTTACGAAATCGTCGATATATCTTTCGGGCTCGGTTATCATCAGGTGCGTGTCGAATATCATCTTGGTGTGAGGGCGGAGGGACTTAATAACCACCTGCCCGAAGGAAATATTGGGAACGAATACGCCGTCCATTACGTCAAGGTGCAGAAATTGAATTCCGCTATCTTCCAATATTTTAAACTGGGCGGCGGCGTTGCCGAAATCCGCGCTCAAAGCGGAAGGGGCAATATATATTTTTTCCATAAGGTTTTTCTCCTTTTCGTGTTACGAAACATATCATATAATATAATAAAGTGTCGCAGGGGGAGAAAAGACGTTGAATACAAAGGAAATAACTCTTCAATCTCCTCTTCTCACTTCCTATATATAATATACAGCATCAAACCGCAAAAGTCAATAAGATATAAGCCGTTCGCGGGATGCAAGCTCCTTGCAAACAGAAACGGCTTTTTCTTTTGCGCCGGGAATTCCGTGACACAAGTCTATAAGGCTTTCTTCCAGGCGCTCCAGCTCTGTGCCGCCCACTGCGAGGGAAAGGTAAATTTCCTTCCTATAATAATATTCAAGGGCTTCACGGTGTTTCCCGGTGGAAATAAGCTCAAGGAGGGCGTCTGTAAAATCGTCCATCATAAAAGCGACCACGGCTGTTATACAGATTATAACCACCACGGCAACGCAGGCGAATATAAAGTTTTTCATTAGTTGTTTTCCTCCCAGGGTATCACGCTCATATCCCCGCTTTGCTCCAGCACTACGGTTTTTATCCGGTTCATATCATCGTACCCTTTAAGGCGGGCTTGAGCCTCCACTTCATCTTTGGCGACTCGCGCCTTTTCAAGATTTTCGGTTATATATTTTCCGTCCTTCATAAGCGTTATGGGCTCCCCGTCCAGAAACAGGCGTAGCTTTTTGTTCTTCTGTGAAAGGTATGCGGTAATAACCTCTGCGCTTGCCACAAGAAGCAAAGGAATTATTCCGTATGCTAAGGGTATGTCAGGGTCGGTCATGGGAATTGCGGCAAGCTCGCTTATAAGCAAAGCAGCAACAAATTCTCCCGCTTGTAACTGCCCAATCTGTCGTTTTCCCATTAATCTTACCGAAAAAAGCAATATTCCGTATAGCAAAAAAGTGCGCATTAGTATGGTCAGCATGTGTATCACCACCATATATTGTGGATAAAATCGGCAAAAATATACTCAAAAAAATTTTTTGAAAAAAGTTTAAATTTTTTAAAAAAAGGTGTTGACAAAAGTAAAAGAGTGTGGTAGAATAGCAAAGCTGTCCGCGAGGGAGACTGAGTGGGGAGCGAGAACGGACATTGAAAATCGAACAACAACGAAGAAGAAATGTACAAAGAAAAGTATGTGAAATCTCGTTAATTCTGAAATAGTTGAAAAGACTATACCAAAAGTAATAAAGAGCAAAGAGAAAGCTCTAGAGAATGGTTTTAGCTAAGCGAGAGCTTAGATAAGATACAATTTTTTAGAGAGTTTGATCCTGGCTCAGGATAAACCCTGGCGGCGTGCTTAACACATTCAAGTCGAACGGGAATTCAATGATCGAAGCTTCGGCAGATTGAGTTGAAGGATAGTGGCGGACGGGTGAGTAACGCGTGAGCAACCTGCCTTTGTGAGGGGGATAACACAGGGAAACTTGTGCTAATACCGCATAACGCATTTTGGAGGCATCTCCGGAATGCCAAAGATTTATTGCTGAAAGATGGGCTCGCGTCCGATTAGATAGTTGGTGGGGTAAAGGCCTACCAAGTCGACGATCAAGTCGGATCGTAGCCATGTCGTTCTGTGAG
>JAZNZY010000014.1:0-48950 GCA_045595165.1 Eubacteriales bacterium | reverse complement strand
CCAAGAAGTCTGCGACTTCTTGGGGACCCCGATAACAAAAACGGCTGATATTATCAGCCGTTTTTTACTATAAACGAGAAACGGGAAACGATGAACTATGCACCCTGCGGGTGCGTGATATGTGCCTGCGGCACGTGATATGCCGCTTTCGCGGCGTGATATGTTGCTGACGCAACGTTTCGGTAGTTTTTTGCGTAACGCAAAAAACTGTATAATCATTTTCGATACGTTCCGTCTGTTCGATAATTGTAGGGAAGAGGCTTGCCTCTTCCGCAAACTGTTCGCACGAAAGTAACGTCGGGGGCAAGGAGCACCCCAAAAAATGCTGCCGCATTTTTTGGGGTGCCCGATTCACGCGCCTGAAAATTCCTTCTGCATCCAAATGCTCTCGACGCAAAAGTCGATCTTTTCTGATTTTCTAATTCAAGGAGATTATACTATGGCAATCATCTACCCATTTAAAGCTTTAAGGTACACCAAAAAAGCAGGCAAATTAAAAAACAACATATGCCCTCCATACGATATCATCTCTCCCGAGGAGAGATATGCGCTTACCCAAAAAAGCGTATTCAATCTGGTTCATCTGGAAAAGCCGGAGGGAGAAAACAAATATATAGAAGCCCGCCGCACGCTTGAAAGCTGGATAAAAAACGGCGTTGTGGCTTATGATGACAGCGACAGCATCTATCTTTACCGAGTGGCGTTTAATTACGGCGGAAAGGATTATCATTACGATGGAATTATAGCTCTCTGCAAGGCGTATAATTTCGAAGAAAAGGTTGTCCTCCCTCACGAAAACACTCTTAAAGGCGCAAAAGAAGACAGATTCCGTCTGCTTCTTGCCACCCGCACCTCCTTTTCCTCCGTGTATTCTCTTTACGAGGATAAAGACGGCGCGGTAAAAACAGCCCTTAGCGGCGTTACGGAAACCGACCCCGTTTCGTGCGTTACCGACGGGGAAGGAGTTACCCACACGCTGTGGAGAATTTCCGATGAAAACGTTATAAACGCCGTTGCCCAAGGTATGGCGGACAAAAAGCTGTATATCGCAGACGGACACCACCGCTATGAAACCGCTTTGCGCTACCGTGATTTTACGGGATATCCCGAAGCGGGGGCACTGCTTATGACAATGGTGGATATGGATTCCGAGGGACTTTTGGTGCTTCCCACCCACCGCATACTTAAAAAGGAAGCAGATTTACAAAAGATTTTTGCGGATATGGAAGAGGATTTCGATATAACTGTGCTCGGTTCCAAGGAAGAAACTGAAAAATTCCTCGAAGAAAACAAGCATTTACACGCTTTCGGTATATATGCGAACGGCGTTTACAGAGGTGTTACCCTTAAATGGGCGCTGGATTGTCAGTCCCCCGTAAAGGATCTGGACGTTTCCGTACTTCACGATATAATCTTAGAAAAGCGGTTTGGGGTGACAAGGGAGGATCTCGCCTCCCAGACCTGCCTTGAATACACCCGGGATACAGACGAAGCGGTGCAGGCGGTGAACGATGGCGCAACTGCAGCCTTCATACTCAACGCAACCAAGGTCACCCAGATACGCGACGTGGCGGATGCCGGTGAAAAAATGCCCCAAAAGAGCACATATTTCCACCCCAAGCTTATTTCGGGACTTATTATGAGAAGATTATTCTGATATAAAGGATGATATAAAATGAAAAAAGAACTTGCTACCAAATACGATCCCTCGTCTTTTGAGGACAGATTGTACGCAATGTGGAGCGAAAACGGATATTTCACTCCCCTGCGTGACGACACCAAAACTCCCTTTACCATGGTTATTCCCCCTCCCAACATTACGGGACAGCTTCATATGGGACACGCTTTGGATAACACCCTGCAGGATATCCTTGCCCGCTATAAGCGTATGTGCGGATATTCCACCCTGTGGCTTCCCGGTACCGACCACGCATCTATCGCAACAGAGGCAAAAATTGTTGAGCAGATGCGCAAAGAGGGCGTTACCAAGGAAGATATCGGCAGAGAGGGCTTCCTTGAGCGCGCTTGGGATTGGAACACCAAATACGGCGGAAGAATTATAGAACAGCTTAAAAAGCTTGGCTCTTCCTGCGACTGGACCCGCACCCGCTTCACCCTTGACGAAGGCTGTTCCGAGGCGGTTAAGGAAGTGTTCGTCCGCCTTTACGAAAAAGGACTTATCTACCGCGGCGAGCGTATTATAAACTGGTGCCCCCACTGCCTTACCTCTATTTCCGACGCAGAGGTTGAATACGAGGATCAGGCAGGCCATTTCTGGCACATCCGCTACCCCGTAAAGGACAGTGACGAATTTGTAGAGCTTGCTACCACCCGTCCCGAAACCCTTTTGGGCGATACCGCTGTGGCTGTAAACCCCTCTGACGAAAGATATCAGCACCTTATCGGCAAAACTCTTATTCTCCCTCTGGTTGGCAGAGAGATCCCCGTTGTTGCGGATGAATACGTTGAAAAGGATTTCGGTACCGGCGTTGTAAAGATAACCCCTGCTCACGACCCCAACGACTTCGAGGTAGGCGCGCGCCACGGTCTTCCCCTTATAAACGTAATGACAGACGATGCCCGCATCACCGAGGATTACCCCGCTTACGCAGGTATGGACAGATACGAAGCCCGCAAGGCGATTGTTAAAGACCTTGAAGAAGGCGGTTTCCTTGTTTCCGTAGAGGACCACGCCCACAACGTAGGCACCTGCTACCGTTGCGGCACTACTATCGAGCCCCGCGCAAGCAAGCAGTGGTTCGTTGCTATGAAAACTCTTGCCGAGCCCGCTATAAAGGCGGTTAAGGACGGCGATATCCGCTTTATCCCCGAAAGATTTGATAAAAACTATTTCCATTGGATGGAAAATATACGCGATTGGTGTATCTCCCGTCAGCTTTGGTGGGGACACAGAATTCCCGCCTTCTATTGCGATGATTGCGGTGAATTGGTTGTAACCAAGGATTCCGAAGCATACTGTCCCAAGTGCGGTAAAAAGATGCGTCAGGACGAGGATACTCTGGATACCTGGTTCTCCTCTGCGCTCTGGCCCTTCTCCACTCTGGGCTGGCCCAAGGAAACCGAGGATTACAAATACTTCTTCCCCACAAATACGTTGGTTACGGGCTACGATATAATCACCTTCTGGGTTTCCCGTATGATATTCTCTTCTCTTGAGTATACGGGAAAAGCACCCTTCAACACCGTTCTTATTCACGGTCTTGTAAGAGATGCTCAGGGCAGAAAGATGTCCAAATCTCTGGGCAACGGTATCGACCCGCTGGAGATTATCTCCACCTACGGCGCAGATGCTTTGCGCTTTACTCTGGCAACGGGCAACTCCCCCGGAAACGATATGCGTTTCTCCTCCGAGCGTGTTGAAGCAAGCCGTAACTTTGCAAATAAGATATGGAACGCCGCAAGATTTACTTTAATGAATCTTACCGACGATACGGATTTCACCTCTCTTGACCTTTCCACCCTCCGTCCCGAGGATAAATGGGTACTGTCCCTTTACAACCGTGTTGTTAAGGAAACCAGAGATAATCTTGATAAATTCGAGATCGGCATCGCCGTTGGCGGTATATACGATTTCCTTTGGGATATTCTGTGCGATTGGTATATAGAGCTTATCAAGCCCCGCCTCTTCGCAAAAGAGGGCGAATCCAACAAAGCGGCACAGCAGACACTCAATTACGTGCTTTCAGGCACGCTTAAGCTGCTCCATCCCTTTATGCCCTTTATTACCGAAGAGATCTGGCAGGCTCTCCCCCACGCGGGCGACAGCATAATGGTATCCGATTACCCTGCATACGACGAAGCCCTTAATTTCCCCGCAGACGAAAAGTATATGTCCGGCGTTATCGAGGCTATAAAGGCAGTTCGTAACCGCCGTGCGGAAATGAATGTACCCCCCTCCAGAAAGGCTCATATTTTCATAAAGACTCCCGATCGCTCTTCCTTTGAGGGCAGCGAGATATTCTTCGAAAAACTGGCTTCCGCCGCAGGCGTTTCTTACCTTGAGGGCGAAGAACCCGAAAACGCCGTAAGTATCGTTTCCGGCGACAGCGTATTGTATCTCCCCGTAAACGAAATGGTAGATACCGAAGCAGAACGTGCACGCCTTAACAAGGAGCTGGAGAATGCGGAAAAGATGATCGCTTCTGCAAATTCCAAGCTGAATAACGCAGATTTCGTTTCCCGCGCTCCCGAAAAGGTAGTAAATATCGAAAAGGACAAGCTGGAGAAGTTTACTGCGCTGAAAGCAAGTATTTTAGCAGAACTTGAAAGATTAGGCTAAACAAAAAGCACCCGAAAGGGTGCTTTTTTAATGATGAATGATAAATGATGGTTGATTTTTGCCGGACGGCAAAAATCTTCCGTAATTCCTCATTTCTCATTTCTCATTTCTCATTCCTCATTTCCCATTCAAAAAACGCCCGATTATTCGGGCGTTTTTTCTATGTATTTTTACTTGAGTATTCTCATCTTTCCGATAAAGGGAAGTTCGTTTGCTTTGCCCTGGAAAGCGTTGATCACGCCGATAACAGCCAGAACGAGAGCAAGCATACCTGCAGCAATACCGATAAGGCTTATAACTCCGCCGATAAGTGCGGGAACGAAGCTGAGCCAATTCCAGAACAGAGAAATGTTGCCGAAAACAAATCCGTTGAGCCAATCAAGTGCTCTCAAAGGAAGAGCGATGATTATTTCTGCAAGGAACAGCACAAGACCCTGGTTAGCGTGGAAGCGTGCGTACTTGGACTTGGGAGCAGCCAGCACGGGAACGAGGAAGAGAGGACCGATATAGGAAAGCAGAGCGAATATCTTGTTATCCTTAATATCGTTTTCGCAGTATCCCTCTGCCTTGGGTTCGTCCTTTACTTCGGTACCGCAAGCGGGGCAGAATTTGCTGTCTTCAAAGGTTTTTCCGCATTTGGGACAGGTTTTCATAGTTTTATATCTCCTTTTTTCTTTATTAACGTATTTATATTAATATATTTTTTCTCGTTTTGCAACGGTCTGTTAAAATTTTTTTAAAAAGGCGCACGTTTTCCCAAAATAGGCACCATTTTGTTCTTCCACTCGGTAAAATCGCCTTTTTCTATATGCAGACGTATCTGCGCCATCAGCTCGTTATAGAAATACAGATTATGCAAAACGCAAAGGCGCATTCCCAAAAGCTCACGCGCTTTAAACAGATGGCGGATATATGCGCGGGAATACCGCTTGCATACGTCGCATTCGCAGTGCTCGTCGATGGGTCTTTCGTCCAAAAGGTATTTGTTGTTATTAAGGTTCATCATACCTGCCCAGGTAAACAGATTACCGTGGCGTGCGTTACGGGAAGGCATTACGCAATCAAAGAAATCCACGCCTCTCTCCACCGCTTCAAGGATATTCACGGGAGTGCCCACGCCCATAAGATATCTGGGCTTGTCCTTGGGCATATGGGGCTCAACCGCCTCGATCACACGGTACATAGTGTCCGCATCCTCGCCTACCGCAAGACCGCCTATAGCGTATCCGGGCAGGTCAAGTTCACGTATCTGCTTCATGTGCTCAACGCGCAGGTCGGCATACACACCGCCCTGGTTTATACCGAACAGAAGCTGATGGGGGTTTATGGTTTCTTCAAGAGAATTCAGCCTGTCCATTTCGTCCTTACAGCGGTACAGCCAGCGGACGGTACGGTCGCAGGAATTTTTAATATATCTTTTGTCCGCCACAGAGGAAGGACATTCGTCAAACGCCATTGCAATGGTGGAAGCAAGGCGGGACTGTATGCGCATAGAGGTTTCGGGGGACATAAATATCTTTGCCCCGTCCATATGGGATTGGAACGCAACCCCTTCTTCCTTTATACTTCTTAAGTTTGCCAGAGAAAACACCTGAAATCCGCCGCTGTCCGTAAGCACGGGCTTATCCCAGTTGAAAAACTTGTGTATTCCTCCAAGCTCATATATTACGTCCTCGCCGGGACGGACGTGCAGGTGGTAGGTGTTGGAAAGCTCCACCTGACAGTTTATATTACGCAGGTCAAAGGTGGAAATTCCTCCCTTTATTGCCGCGGACGTGCCAACGTTCATAAACACGGGGGTCTGAATATCACCGTGTACCGTGGAGAACACGCCTCTGCGGGCGTTGCCTTCGGTTGCAAGTATTTTAAACTGTGACATACGCCTCTCCTATCTGTCAAAAAACTTGTTAATATCGGTTCTGTTAAAAATATGCATTACGGGTCTTCCGTGGGGGCAGTACCGTATTTCGGGACGGGATAAAAGCTGTTTTGCCAATTCCTCGTTTTCTTCCCGCGTGGTGTGTTCTTTTGCCCGTACTGCCGCTTTGCAGGCGGCGGTGTATACCGCCTTTTCGCATTTTTCGGTTAAGGGAACAGCCGTACCCTCCGCCATGGCGGCGCAAAGGTCCAAAAACAAGCCCGTTTCCTGCTTTGTGCCGAAAAGGGCGCCGGGTACCGCGCGGATAAGCAGAGTATCCGTACCGAACTCTTCAAAGGAATATCCGTACTGCTCAAAAAGGGCTTTGTTTTCCAGTGCGGCGGCAAATTCCTCCGCCCCCAAGGTTACGGGAACCCCCGTTAACAGCTCTTGGGAATAGTTTTTGCGGCTGTTACGTATCTGCTCGTAAAGAATACGCTCGTGGACTGCGTGTTTATCAAAAAGTATAAGCCCTTCATCGGTGGTAACGGCAACGTACGTGTTCCACAATTCGCCGATATACGCAAATTCGGGGGTAGTATCCTCCAAAATTTCCTGCACGGGGGACGCCACGTAAGCCGAGCTTGCGCTGTTTTCCGTAACCGTTTCGGGTTCAAAGGGAGCATACTGCCTGCTTTCCTCTGTGCTTTCATAGCGGAAAGGGGTTGCCTTTATCACCTGCGCGTGGGTGAGGGGCTCTTCTGCCACCGAGGACACGCTGTATGCGGGAGCAGAGGAATGGGTTTCCGCCTGAACGAAAATATCCTCTTCCGTTACCTGTAGCTTAAAAGCGTTTCTCACACAGCAGTACACGCTTTCAAAAATCCTTCTTTCGTCCGCAAACTTCACTTCCAATTTGGCAGGATGAACGTTAACGTCCACGGAAAGGGGGTCAATTTGTATATTAAGCACGCAGGCGGGATATTTTCCGCGGGGGATGTAGCTTTCAAACCCTCTTTCAAGGGCTGCTTGCATGGTTTTGTTTTGCACGCACCGACCGTTAAGCAAAAATACCTGTCCTCTGCGTGAACCTCTGGGGTATTCGGGGGAGGAAACGTAGCCCCAAACCTTTATTTTATCGTTTTCATACTCTGCGGGTATAAAGGTTTTCGCCGTATCCTTGCCGTAAACTGCGTATATCGCATTGTATAGATCCCCGTCACCGGGGGTAACAAACCGTTTTTCCCCGTCGGTTATAAGGGTAAAGGATATTTCGGGGTGGGCAAGAGCCAGTTTTTCCACGGCAGGCACGCACGCCGCCGTTTCGGATACGTCCTTTTTAAGGAATTTCCGTCTTGCGGGCTGGTTGTAAAATAATTCGCTTGCGGTTATCACCGTTCCGTCGGGGGAGGGATGCTCGTCCAGCTCCACGCCGTTTTCGTCGCAATAAAGGCGGTATCCCGCATCTGCGCCTTTTTGCTTTGAAACTATTTCCGTCTTCGCAACGGAGGAAAGGGCGGCAAGGGCTTCTCCTCGGAACCCGAGAGTAAGCACTCCGTCAAGGTCGGAAGCGGTTTTGATCTTGCTGGTTGCGTGGCGGAGTATGGCTTTGGGCAGGTCCTCGCGGGAGATACCTACACCGTTATCCGTAACACGCATCATCAGCACTCCGCCGCCCCGTATCTCTGCGGTTATCTTGGTAGCGTGAGCATCTATGGAATTTTCTATAAGCTCCTTCAAGGCAGAGGCAGGTCTGTCTACGACCTCCCCTGCGGCTATCATATTGGAGGTTTGGGTATCAAGTGTGTTTATTATCCCCATTTATTCCACCAGTTTCTTAATTTCATAAAGTATTCCCATCGCTTCTATGGGAGTTATGGTATTTATATCCGTATTTTTTAGTTTTTCCTTCATATTTTCCCAGGACATATCAAAAAGGGTGAGTTCATCATCTTCTTCGGTAGGTTTGCTCACCTTGGGAGCAGATGTGTGCTCCACGATATCCTTGAGTATCGCCTTTGCGCGGTTTACCACGGTGTTCGGCACTCCCGCAAGGGACGCAACCTCGATACCGTAGCTGTCCGAAGCGTGGCCACGTACAATCCTGCGCAGGAAAATAATATCGTTGCCTCTCTTTTTTGCGGCAATATTGTAGTTTACCACGCCCTCCTGCATACCCTCAAGCTCGGTAAGCTCGTGGTAGTGGGTGGCGAAAAGTGTGCGGGCTTTTATCTTTTCCGCAGTATGCTCCACCACCGCGCGGGCAATAGACATACCGTCGTATGTAGAGGTGCCTCTGCCTATCTCATCGTAAACTATAAGGCTCTTTTTTGTGGCATTGGCAAGAATATTTGCCACCTCACGCATCTCCATCATAAAGGTGGAGGTGCCGCCGGAAAGATCGTCGGATGCGCCTACACGGGTGAAAATTCTGTCCACCACGCCTATGCGGGCGCTCTCCGCAGGGACAAAGCATCCTGCCTGCGCCATAAGCACTATATCCGCTACCTGGCGCATATATGTGGATTTACCTGCCATATTGGGTCCCGTTATAATGTGCAGACGGCTGTTTGAGGTGTTGAGCAGGCAATCGTTGGGCACGAAATAGCTGTCCCCGCAAAGCTTTTCCACTACGGGATGTCTGCCTGCCTTGATATCGATGATATCGGAAAAATCTACCTCGGGACGGGTATAACCGTTTTCCTCTGCCACCTTGGCAAGGGTGGAGTAAACGTCCGCCTCCGCAATAGCTTCCGCAGTTTTCCGAAGGAAATTAAGGGATGCGTTAACGTAGGTAACCAAACCCGTAAACAGCTCCGCTTCCAAAGCGTAAAGTCTGCCCTTGGCGTTAATTACCCTGCTTTCCATTTCCTTAAGCTCTTGGGTAACGTATCTTTCCTTGTCCGCCAGAGTCTGCCTGCGGATATACCCTTCAGGCACGCTTTCAGCCGCAGACTTGGGAACCTCTATGTAATATCCGAAAACTCGGTTATATCCTACTTTAAGTGTTTTTATCCCCGTTTGCTCCCGCTCGTTGCGTTCGATACGGGCGAGCCAGTTTTTACCGCCGTCAAGAATTTCACGCAGCTCGTCCACGTCCTTGTGGGCGCCCTTGCGTATAACGCCGCCCTCCTTGTAAACTACGGGAGGATCGTCATCAATATATTTGCCGATACTCTCGCATACGTCGGTAAGAGGGTTTATCTCCTTTTGCAGTCTTTCTAATTCGGGAGAAGAATATGCAGATAATATCTGCTTAATTTCGGGGAAACGGCGCATAGACATTTCCAGCGCCTTTAAATCTCTGGGGTTTGCGCTTCCGTACGCCACGCGGGAGGAAAGGCGTTCAAGGTCGGAAACCTTGGCAAGCTCGTCCCGCAGGTTATCTCTGCCGGCGCGGTCCTTTACAAGCTCCGCCACGCCGTCAAGACGGGCGTTTATCATGTTGGGGTCCAGCAGAGGAGCTTCAATTCTTCTGCGCAAAGCTCTGGCGCCCATAGCCGTTTTGGTGTCGTCCAAAACCCACAAAAGAGAGCCCCTCTTTTCACGGCTGTAGGCGGATTCGGTTAATTCCAGATTTCTTCTTGAAAAAGAATCGAGCTGGAGATACAGTGTGGGATCGTAAAAATTAATATCCTTTACGAATTTAAGGTCAAGCTTTTGGGAAAGGCGCAAATGCTTGAGCAACGCTCCCGCCGCCGTGCAGGCGAGGGGGAAACTTTTGCCCGTGTCCGTACCCGTAACGGCAAAGACCTCTTCAAAGGCTGTGTCGAACTTGAAAAAGGATATGTCAATAGCGGAAATTCTTGCGCCGAATCTGTCCGCCAATGCTTGCTTTATATCGGATGCGCCGTAAACCAACGCCTCCGTAGGGCAGTATGCGGCAGTTTCCGAAAGCAGCAGCGCCTTTGCATCTCTGCCCGTAAACTGGCAGGCGGAAAACGTTCCCGTAGAAACGTCCGCGTATGCCGCGCCGCAGCCTTCGTCCGTGTTGTATACGGAAAGAATGTAGTTGTTCTTTTCCTTGGGGAGATATTCCCCGTCTGTAACAGTACCGGGGGAGATTACCCGTATTACCTCGCGCTTTACAATTCCCTTAACGCTTTTGGGATCTTCCATTTGCTCTGCCACGGCAACTCTGTATCCCGCCTTTATAAGACGGTGAATATAGCTGTCCGCCGCGTGGAAGGGAATCCCGCACATAGGCGCTCTCTGCTCCTCACCGCAATCTCTGCCGGTAAGCACAATATCCAATACCTTGGACGCAGTTATAGCGTCCTCGTAAAACATTTCATAAAAATCTCCAAGGCGGAACATAAGTATGCAATCGGGATTTTCCTGTTTTACCTGTAAATATTGTTTCATCATAGGGGAAAGAGCCATAGTAGTCATCTCCTCTGGAACACGTTCATTCGGCGCAGACCCAAAAACGCAAAATTAACAGTAAAATGTTTCGAAAACCGTAGGGACAGACGTCCTCGGCTGTCCGCCTCTATTAGTTCAGAGGTAGAAATTCTTACAGAATTTCCTTATATTTTATTTATTTTGCGTTTTTGTAGAAATTTTCGTGTCGCTCGCTGTAGTTTACTACAGCTACCGCTAACGAAAATTCCTTCTGCATCCAAATGCTCCGTGTTCACGGTTTTATATTTTTAGTTTGCGAAGTTTTTAGTTTGTATTTCCCTTATTTTGGTGAACATTAGTGGCAACCACTACACGCTGAGCAATCTCCTCCGCAGGAGTGCTGGCTTTCGGGAATAACTCTGGACTGAATTTCGGAATTAAGCACGTTAAGAAGCTCGTTAAGTGCGTTTTCCGCATCTGCGAGAGCCACCATAACGGGGTTAGCCATAACCTCTTCGTAAAGCTCCTTCATACGGTTATCGATCTGCTTGAGCAGCTCTTCGTCCTTGTTTTCGTCTGCTGCCGCTTTTTCGAATATCATACGCTGTACGGTATATTCGTTGATCTTGGTGGAGAGGGTATCGTCGTTATCAAAGTTTTCCTTTGCTTGTTTGTAGTTGATGATTACCTCATCCTGTTCAATTGCGTCTGCCAATGCGAGAATGGCGTTTCTGGTTGTTTCGTTCATTTTTTTATATTTCCTTTCAATTAATTACTTTTCCCTTTAATCCGTATGCCTTGGTTTCGGTTATCTCCACGGTAACGAACTGTCCTGCGGGGATATCCGTATCAAGGGTTATAATTTTATTCTGGCTGTTTCTGCCTTCAAAGTTTCCGTCGGAAAGCACTTTTATCTGTTTTCCCAAATAGCTTTTGCTCTTTTCGGCGGATATTTCGTCCTGCACCTTGGAAAGGCGCCGGAATCTTCTCACCTGCTCCTCGTGGTCGATATGCCCCTCCATCTTTGCCGCCACCGTACCGGGACGGGGAGAATAAATAAAGGTGTATATCATATCGTAGCCCACTTCCTTTATTAAGGAAACCGTGTCCTCGAACTCCTCTGCCGTTTCCGTGGGGAAACCGCAGATAATATCCGTGGTTATGGCGGTTTCGGGCATTGCTTCTTTTATCTTACGCACCGTTTCAAGGTATTTTTCACGAGTGTATTTTCTGTTCATCGCCTTAAGCACTCTGTCGTTGCCTGCCTGGGCGGGAAGATGGAAATGTCTGGCAATGGTTTCGGGGTGCTTTTTCATCACCTCAATAAGCTTATCCGAAGCGTCCTTGGGATGGCTTGTCATAAACCGAATACGGTAATCCCCTTCAAAGGAAGCCGCCGCGTCCAACAGCTCGGGAAAATCCATATCTCCTTTGTAGCTGTTTACGTTTTGCCCGAGGAGGGTAATATCCTTGTACCCTGCGTCGATAAGGGATTTTACCTCTTTAAGTATTTCCGCGCTGTTTCTGCTTCTTTCTCTGCCACGCACGTAAGGCACTACGCAGTAGGAGCAAAAGTTGTTGCATCCGTACATAATAGATACCCACGCCTTGTAGCTTGATGAGCGCAAAACGGGCACGTCCTCCGCAATAACGCCAAGCTCATCGTGGGGAGCACCGGATACGAAATACTGTCTTTTTCCCGTTTTCAAAACGGTGTACAGCATTTCGGCAAAAAGGTGGTTTTTATCCGTGCCGAAAACCAGGTCCACGTAGGGATAACTGTTTTTAATCTGGTCCTTGCGGTACTCCTGCTGTGCCATACATCCACAAACGGCAATTACCGTTTGGGGGCGGTCTTTTTTTATCTTTTTAAACTGTCCCGCACCGGAAAGTGCCCGCTTTTCTGCGTGCTCACGTATAGCGCAGGTGTTTATAACGATCAGATCAGCACTCTGTTCGTCATCGGTAACCGTGTACCCGCATTCTCTTGCGATACCTGCAAGACGTTCGGTGTCCGCTTCGTTCTGCTGGCATCCGAATGTGCGCAAAAACACGGTGGGGGAAGAGTATTTTTCTTTTATTATCTCTCTCACCCTGCAGGCGTATTCCTTTTGTTCGTTCATCGCCTCAGGGGAAACGTAAATATCTGTCATTTTAAAGTTCCTATTGCAATAATATTGTTTTTCATATTCGGTTGTGCTTCAAAAGTGCTTTCGCACACACCGTAAGGACCGCAGGAGTGTATAAACTCACCGTTTCCTTTGTATATAGCGACGTGTCCCTTGTAAAACAGCAGGTCGCCCTTTTCCGCTTCATCAAGGGTTATCTTTTTCAAAGCGGGGCTTCGGTCAATATCCGCATCTCTCCAAATGGTTATTCCCGCCATTTGGTAGGACATAAAAGCAAGTCCCGAGCAATCTATACCCATGGGGCTCTTTCCGCCCCAGCGGTACTGCACACCCAGATAGCTTTTTGCGGTTTCCACAATAACATCGCGGTAGTTTTCGCTTTTTTGGGGGTAGGGTGCAACCCATTCCTTGTGCATATATCCACCCGTTTTATCGGGCAATATCACCATACCGTATCTTTCCTCTGCGTGGGGCACGCCGTAATCCACTCTGCTTCCCTTGGGGAAGGTTATAATGGGGGCACGGCAATTCTCGGGGGAGGGAAGCAGGTCTGCAAACAGCTTTTTGACCACAAATCCGCCTCTGTGCAAAACGGGGCAAATGTCGGTCTTTTCCACCCAGCCTACGTATTCGTAATCTGTTTTTATTTTATAAAAGGATAAAAAATCATCCAAAATTTCACATTCCGTGCCGAACAGAGCTTCGTCCACGTGTTCGGAAGTTTTATCGGGAGATTTATATAAATGAGATATAGGCACTTTAACTGTATACATAGCGACTCCTTTTTTGTAATGAGGAATGATGAATGAGGAATGAGAAATGATGGAAACCTTTTTTGCGCTTTGGCGCAAAAAAGCTACCGAAGTTCATAGTTTATCGTTCATAGTTCATAGTTTCATTATTTTTCTTGGTTTATTCGTAATTTTTCTGCAAAAAATATTTTCGGAAAGGAATGGTCTATATTAGAAAATATATAATTTTATTTTTGCTCATATTCGCTTTTCCCCTTTCCGCTTTTGGGGGAACGGGATGGTATTTTAAAAGCGGTGAAGGGCAGCCTGTATGCTTCGGCGGTGAAAAATGGGTTACCGAAAAGGGAGCTTTGTTTATGGGGGCAGACGGAGATAAAACCGTATATCTCACCTTTGATGCGGGCTACGGTAACGAAAATGTGCGCGCTATTGCCCAAACGCTTATGAAGACCGACACCACGGCGGCGTTTTTTATTCTTCCCGCCTTTGCGAATACGGATGCGGAATTAATAAAAACCCTTGATGAAAAGGGATATTTTATCTGCAACCATTCATATTCCCACAAGGATATGTCGGTGCTTTCCAAAAGCGAGCTTGAAAAAGAATTAACAAAAGCAGAGCAGTACGTTTTTGAAAAAACGGGAGTGCAGATGAAAAAATACTTCCGCCCGCCCGAAGGCACGTTTTCAAAAGAAATGTTAGATAATTGTAACGCTTTGGGCTATAAAACCGTGTTTTGGTCTTTTGCCTATGCGGATTGGGATAACAACAACCAAAAGGACACCGAGTGGGCGTATAACAAGATAATGTCGTCCCTTCATGACGGTATGGTACTGCTCCTCCACCCCAATTCGGTTACAAACGCCGCCATTCTTGAACGGCTTATAACCGATATCCGAGCTCAGGGCTATAAATTCGGCAATCTTGATGAGCTTTATTCTTCCCAGTACGGAAAAGAATCCTTCGGGTATATCCGCGATAACAAGGAAGCGGGCAAGTGTGTGGCTTTAACCTTTGATGACGGTCCGCACCCGGAGTATACTCCCGAAATTCTGGATATTTTAGATGAATTCGGTGTAAAAGCCACATTTTTCGTGGTGGGGGAGAACGCGGCGCAGTACCCCGAGATAGTAAAACGAATTATAGATTCGGGGCACGAGATCGGCAACCACACCTGGTCCCACAAGGGAATGAGCGGTATAACAAGAGAGCAGGCAGAAAGGGAAATATTGAATACCCACATCTTTTTAAAGGAAACCTTTAATTACTCTCCCGTGCTTTTCCGTCCGCCCGGAGGGGGCGAATTTTCCACGGCAAGGTCGGTTGCGGAGGAAATGGGATATAAATACGTTTTGTGGGCGTGGCGCACCGATTCAAAGGATTGGTCGGGCGTGGACGCGCAGACCATATCCCAAACCGTGCTGTCCACGGTGGGAGAGGGGGATATAGTCCTGCTTCACGATTACGTCAGCGGTAAAAGCTCTACTCCAAAGGCGCTTCGGCAGATAATTCCGGCTCTTCTTGAGCAGGGCTATTCTCTTGACACGGTTTCCGGCCTTTTATCCCGCGGGAGTACAGAATCCACCCGCCAAGACAAGCAGCTGCAATAATATTTACCCAAAAGGATATATGCTGTATGGCGGTGCCGCTGTAGGTTACGTACACGGTGCCGTCTGTTTTTATATCCTCAAGATACAAGCGCAGTACGTTGTTTTCCCCGTAAAAGGGGACAAGATTGGTTTCGTTTCCGTCCTTATCCGTAAACACGGCGGTGTAGCCTTTGTATTTTATAAGGGGCAGGTCTATATAAGTTCCCATATTTTCGCTGTATTCAATGGGAACGTAAATATCACCGTTTTTCTCTTGAGTGAAGGTTTTGTTGGTTCCGTCGGTCTTTATAACGCTTCCTCTGTACATCAGAGAGCCCCGCTTCGTGCCCGTGGGGAGATATTCACCCGTACCGATATTGTATCCGATATTTTTATCCTTGTAATAGGTTACCTTCTGTCCCGATTCCTCGTAAAACGAATAGGTGTTGTAGCGGGGCATATATACGCTTCCGAAAGCGCACACTCCCGCAATACAGGCAAGGCAGGTAAAGGTGGTAACGTCGGTCTTTTCCATACGGGAGCAGTAGTCTGCGGCGGCAAGCGCCAAAAACAGCGTGGCAAACAGCATTATACGCCAAGGGAACTGTATTGTACCGAAAAGCTTTTGGAATATCTCTTTTTCCCAAGGGAACAGACTGCTTATCATAAACAGACAGACGTTTGCGGTTATAAAATACCCGTCCCCCATACAAAAGCGGGTTTTACGCAATACCACTATTCTGAACACCAGCAGTATTATGGGCAGGTAGCCGATACCGTTGGGGATCCAATATTCGTGATCCTCGTTAAGGTTAAACAGAGAGAAAAGCTGTTTTACCGTCATTGACCGTTGCTCCATAGTGCCGAACACGGTGGCGGAGGATCCGTCCGTGGACAAAAACTCCGTATCCGCAAGCTGCTCCAGCAGAGGGAACATAAAGGATGCGGTTATAAGCAGGAAGACCAAGGCGCACAAAGCGATAGCACCGATCTTTTTGGGTGCTTTTACAAGCCTTACGCTGTGGATAAGGGCGTATACCAAAAGGAACGCCGCCGTCATAACGCTGGTTATAAGATGGCTGAACAGCACACATCCCAAGCCGATGGGCAGATAATACCAGTATTTGCCCTCTTCGTTAATAATGCTGTGCAGTCCCAGGAACGCAAGGGGTACGAAAACGAACGCCTGCATTTCGCCTATAGCGGCGCGGGTGAAAACGTCCACCGCGAAATAAGAGGACACCGCATAGGTAAAAGCAAAGCACAAAGCGGAGGAACGTTTTTTAAACATTTTCTTTCCGCAGTAATACGCCATAAGCAGGCAGGCGCAAACACAGATTATCATAAACGCCTTGTATGCAAGGGGCATAGGTACGCCCGCAAGAATAAGCAGTGCGGGTATGATCAGGAACAGATCTCCGTAAAACATAGGAGATGCGTAGCCGTATCCTTCGTATATAAAGTAATACAGCCGCGCGGGAACGTTGCCCGCCTCAATCTCCTGCGCCAACGCTTCCATTCTGGTCATATGAAAATATACGTCGTGTCCCAAAAATGTCTGCACACCGCAAAGGGGAATAACTATTCCCAAAAGCAGTAAAAGACACAAAAGCAGTATAACGTAATGGGATTTAACAAAGCTTTGAATTTTTGCCATTTAAATTTTCCTCATTAAGTAACGGGAGTTTCCCGTTTGCAAGCTATAAGTCCTGTTTTTCCGCAAAGGCGTTTTGCCAGAGATTTATCGTAATTATGTGTAAGCACTCCCGCAAACATTTTGTCCCCTTCGGGATTTATAATAATACCCACGTCATTGTATACGTCGTTAAGATCGCCGGGCTTTGTATACAAAGTTGCGTTTCTGTAAATATATCTTCCCAGCCGTTCAAGGCACTTTTGGGTGGAGAGTATTTCCATAGCGTTGTCAAACCGCGAAAGTCTTTCCATAACTATATAGCAATCCTCAAGGGAGGTCATATTCTCTCTTCCTTCCTCGCGGGCTTTAAAATCCATCATCTTGCGGGCGAGAACGGTGTTTTTACAGCCAAGCTCCATTATGTGCCTGTTTATTTCGTCCGGTCCCGCTTGCTTTATAAGCAGATTCGTGGCGGTGTTATCGGAAAAGGATATCATAAATGTCAGCGCATCGTAAAGAGAAACCTCTTTTAGCTTTAACTCGCTTATAATACTGGTGCCAACCATATCTTTTCGTGTAACGGGGATTAAAATATTTTCCTTTTCGGCGTAATAAGACAGAATAAACAATTTTATCACGCTGGCGGAGGGGAAGGGCAGGTTTACGTTGTGCTCTGCCAATATCTCTCCCGTATCCATATCTTTTACAAAAACGGCGTTTTGTGAACAAAGGTAGTTATTTATCATTGTTATTTTCCTGCCTTTTCGTAAATAAAATATTTTTACCCATTATCTGTATTATTATATCATTTTTGATAAATAAATCAACATAAATATTTGAATTTTGCGTGCGTTTTTCACTCTTTTTTGCTTATATGCCCGTTGTATAATCACCCTACTAAACGTAAAGGGAAAAAGAAGTATGAAAAAGTATTTAAGTTTTGAATTTTTACGCTCTCTTCTTATGGGTGCCGTTATGGGCGCATCCCCGCTTTATATGGGAGTATACCCCTTCGGCGTGGCGTATCTGTGCGGAACAGACGGGAACACCACCGCCTTTGCCTTGGGGGCTTTGGTGTCAAGCGCGTTGTTCGGCGCATTCCGTCCCGTTACGGCGGTGTCGCTTATATATACCGCCGCCATACGGCTTCTCTTTGCAAAGCGAAAGCCCTCTTTTTGGCGCGCCCTTTTGCTTTCCGCCGCATATTCTCTGCTGCTGGGAATAACTATGCTTTCAAAGGAAATGTTCACGGCGGACAAGCTGGTGGCTTCGGTGTGTATAGTCACCGTGCCGGTGTTATATGGGATCATAGTGTTTTTCCGCAATAAAAACCGCTTTTTCGAAACCGTCTATATACTGCTTACGGGCTTGATAATCTGCCGCGCCTTTTCGGGCGTGAATATATACGGATACCCCCTTTCCGTGGCGGCGGCGATCCTGCTTACCGCCCTTGCGGGCAAGGAAAAAGGCTTTCCCGTTTCCGCCGCGGCAGGGTTTGTATACGGTATTGCGGGAGGACTTTCAGCTATACCCGTGGTGGGAATTTTCGGGCTTGTTCACGGACTTTTCGTTTACGATACCCCCGTGTTTGCCCTTGCCCTCGGCTATATGCTTTCCGTAACCGCGGGAGCGTATATTCTCTCCTTTGATTCTGTCATCCCCATAGCCGCCGCTTCTCTGGGAGGAATAATTTTGTTTTTGCCCTTTTTATACAAAAAGAAACCGTCCCCCTCGGCTACCCCCGTCCCTGCGGCGGACAGGGGTATGGCGGCTCTGGCGGCAGGATTTTCCTCTCTCTCGGGGCTGTTTTTCGCCGTTTCGGACACCTCCGTTTCTCCCCCTCGGGACAAATCGTATACCGCCGTAAAGGAAAAATTGGATACCCTTTGCGATTCCTGCGGAGGCTGCCGTCTTGATAAAGGGGATATAGCCTCTTATCTTACTACCGCATGCGTGGCAAACCGCCCGTTGCTTCCCGATGACCTTCCCGATTCTGTTCGGAACGTGTGCCCGAATTATAAGGATATCGCTTTGATCCCCTCTGTCTGCGCACAAGAAAACATAAACGAGATAAAGGATACCTTTTCACGCTTCGGTACGGAATACAAATGCTTTTCAAATATGCTTGCGGTTTCCGCCCGCAAAGCGGAGGAGGAGCGCGCCGAGGACGATACCCTCGTTCCCAAGGTGGAAAAAGTACTGGAGGAAAAGGGAATATATTTTGAAAAGGTGCGTGTAACGGGGGTACGAAACCGCCGTGTGGAGATATTCGGAGTCCATCCAGACAGTATCCGTATATCCTCGGGGGATTTTTCCCGTACCGTCGCCCGCGCCGTGGGCAGGTGTATGTCTTCCCCTGAATTCGTGTGCTGCGGGGAAAAGACCACCGCAGTCTTTGATACAGTCCCCGCCTTGCGCACCGAATCTGTGAAATTGGTGTCTGCAAGGGACGGGGAAACCCTTTCGGGCGATACGGTAAGTATGTTTGAAAACGGGGAAAACTGTTTTTATGCCTTGGTTGCCGACGGAATGGGATCGGGCAAGGAGGCAAATATGGTGTCCCGTCTTGCGGCGTTGTATCTTGAAAAGATAATCGGCGCAGGGGGCGATATGAATTCAGCTTTAATGCTGTTGGGAGATACCCTTTCCGCTTCCCCGGGGGAAACCTTTACCACCGTGGATATTCTGGAAGCAGACCGTGTCCTTGCCCGTGGAAAAATTGTAAAAGCGGGGGCGGCGCCCAGTTTTTTGCTTCGGGGCGGGAAGCAGTACGCCATCCGTTCCAAGACGCCGCCTCTGGGTATCATAAAAGAGGTCACACCCCGGCAAACAGCCTTTAATCTGCGTAGAGGGGACATTATACTTATGGCATCCGACGGGGTGGACGTTTCCCCTCTGGCGGTGCAAAAAGCCTTTCTTTCGGGCAAGGATCTGCGTTCTGCCGCCGCCTCGCTTGCGGATATAAGCCGTAAAAACGGTTTTGATGATGATATGTCCGTTTGCGCCGTAAGATTTTATTGACATTTTCTTTAAAAAGGGTTAAAATCAAGGTGCAAATAATGATTATCTGAAAGGATGTTTTGTTATGATCAGAATCGGCACCGTAAATATCGATACTTCTCACGCTCCTTCCTTTGCGGAGATATTGCTTAAAGAGGACAGAGCCCGCTACACCGCCATATATAACGATTCCTTCCGTACGGAGGAGGAAGTAAATAATTTTTACGAAAAATACGGTCTTACCCACAAGTGCCAAACCCTTGAGGAAATGGCACCTCTGGTAGACGTTGCCTTTATTCAGGGCTGTGATTGGGATAAGCATATAGAAACCTGCCGTCCTTTCGTGGAAGCAGGCGTGCCCGTGTTTGTGGATAAGCCTCTTTGCGGCAATAAAAAGGATATAGACGTGTTCCGCGCCTGGGCGAAAGAGGGCAAGGTGATATTGGGCACCTCCGCTATGCGCTATACCTACGAGCATCAGTCCTTCTTCTCCATTCCCGCGGAGGAGAGAGGGGAAATTTGCCATATCACCGCCACCGTTGGCGTGGATGAATTCAACTACGCTATCCACGCGGTGGAGAGCATTACGGGACTTTTGAACGGAGTAAAGGCAAAGTCCGTAAAGTTCGTGGGCAACGGCACTACCGACGGAGCGCCTACCGAAACCTTCTTCGTGCTGTTTGAAAACGGCGTTTCCGCCACCTACCACGTTCGTACGAAGGGCTGGCAGCCTTCCACTCTCACCATCGTAACCACCAAGACCACCTACGTATATAAAATAGATTCCAACAAGGTATACGAAGCTATGCTCAATCAGTTCTGCAACTATATGGAGGGCAAGGAGAGTATGATGGCTTCCGTAGAGGATATGCTCACCTCCATCGAAATTATGCTTGCAGGCAGACTCTCCCGTGAAAACGGCGGTGTGGAAGTGGATCCCAATAATATTCCGCAGGATGATGCGGGCTTTGACGGATACGAATTCTGGCTCGGTTATTCCGCCGCGCAGCGTAAGTAGTCGCTCGGTAAAAAAACACCCCAAAAACGCTATTCGCGTTTTCAGGGACCCCGATAAAAATCACCCCACAAATGCAAAAGAATATATAGTTCTGCTTAGCAAATCCCCACAATGTAGGGAAGGGGCTTGCCCCTTCCGCTTTAATTACAGAATAAGGTAAAAATTCCGTAGAAGCAAAAACCTCTACGGAATTTCTTTTTGTCGGGGTCCCCAAGAAGTCGCAGACTTCTTGGGGTGATTATTTTGCGGTTCTAAGCTATTACAGACGTTAGTTTCGTGGGAACAGTTTGCGGACGGTCGAAGATTCACCCCGCAAATGCAAAAGCATTTGCAGGGACCCCGAATCGGACGCCCGTCCCTACGGTTTGCAAATAGCCGCGGCAACATTGCAGGGCGGGGGCTTGCTCCTGCCCGTTACAGACGGTAGTTTCGGCTGTGTTGTAGGGAATGGGCTTGCCCATTCCGTATAATGTTTTTTGCCCCGCAAAAAACTACCGAAATTCCTCATTCCTCGTTTCTCGTTCCTCATTCCTCGTTGCCAATATTGACAAACCGTATCATTTACTGTATAATTGTAGGGATTTTTCAAAGGAAGGAACGGTGATTTTTATGGACAGCCCCGCAAAAGAGAACAAAATGGGCGTAATGCCTGTTGGAAAGCTGCTGTTTTCCATGTCTATACCTATGATGCTTTCCATGCTTATGCAGGCATTTTATAATATAGTAGACAGCGTTTTTGTCGCTCAGATAAGCGATACCGGCAACGAACTTGCGGCATTGACCTTTGCTTTCCCTTTGCAAAGTCTTATGATCGCATTCGGCGGCGGAACTATGCTGGGAATGAATACCCTTATCTCCAAATCCCTTGGCAGAAAAGATGCTGACAGCGCAGATAAAGCCGCAGGCACGGGGCTTTTTCTTACCGTTTGCACCGCTTTGGTGTTTGCGTTTATCGGAATTTTTCTTGCCCGCCCCTTCTTTTCGGTACAGACCGAGGTGCAGGAAATAATTGATTTCGGCACGGTATACACCTCTATCTGTCTGGGCGGAAGTATCGGTATTTTTTGCCAGTTCTGCTTCGAGCGTATGCTTCAGAGCACGGGAAGAACGGTGCTTTCCACCGTTACCCAGTTCAGCGGCGCTTTAATAAATATTATTTTAGACCCTATCTTTATTTTCGAAAAAGGCGACCTGTTGTTTGAGGGCGCGTTCACTATGCCATTCGGCTTGGGTCTGGGCGTTGCGGGCGCGGCTGTCGCCACCATTACGGGACAGATAATCGCCGCATTGATGGGACTTATTTTCAACATCTTCTTTAATCACGATATCCACCTTCGTATCAAAAATATCCGTCCCCATATCCCCGCAGTTAAGGAGATATACAAGGTAGGTCTGCCCTCGATTATAATGCAATCGGTAGGCTCTCTTACCACCTTTACCTTAAACCAGATACTCAGAAGCGGATTTACAGAGCTTGCCGTAAACGTATACGGCATATACTTCAAGCTTCAAAGCTTTATCTTTATGCCCGTGTTCGGTCTTAACAACGGTATGATCCCCATCATATCCTATAACTATGGCGCAAAACAGCCGAACAGAGTGAAAAAGACCATAAAAACATCCATTATTACCGCAGTTTCCATTATGGCGGCGGGATATGCCGTGTTTTTGCTGGCGCCGGAAGCGTTGCTGGGACTGTTTAACCCCACGGAAAATATGCTTACTATGGGCATAAGCTGTTTACGGCTTATAGGGCTTTCCTTTATCCCTGCGGGATTTTGCATTATCACCATAAGCGTAACTCAAGCCATCGGAAACCCCTTCTTTTCTCTTATCACCTCTGCCTGCCGTCAGCTTGTGGTATTGCTTCCCGCGGCGTGGCTGCTTTCCCTTACCGGCAATCTCGGGGCAGTATGGCTGGCATTCCCTATTGCAGAGGTAGTTTCTCTGGCACTCAGTATAGTGTTCCTTATATCTACAATGAAAAAAGCCAATAAGGAAATGTCCATCTAAAAGCGGCGAGGAATTTTGGATGCAGAAGGAATTTTCGCTAGCGGTAGCTGTAGTGGACTACAGCGAGCGACGCGAAAATTTCTACAAAAACGCAAAACAAAATAAATTAAGGAAATTCTGTAAGAATTTCTACCTCTGAACCATTAGAGGCGGGCAGTCGAGGCGCCTGCCCCTACGGTTTTCGAAACATTTGAGTGAATTTTGCGTTTTTGGTTCTGCGCCAAAATAACCGCCGTTAAGTTTAGGAGAAATATTATGATCAAACTCGCAGTTATCTTGGTCGCCTTCATCACCTTCATATACCATCTTATTCTCGGTATCGTGCAGTACCGTTCCGCAAACAACCCCACGCCTGCCTCTGTTTCCGACGTATACGATACCGAAACCTATCTTAAATGGAAAAAATACAGCGGCGAAAACTGTGTGCTTTCCCTCGCTTCCACGGCGGCATCCTTCGTTGCAACCGTGTGTCTGCTGTTTACAAACGCATACGCTTCCTTTGCGTCCCTTTTTCCCGATACGGTTTTTTGGGGATTGTTCGCCGTAATCCTTTTGGAAACTATAGTAGATACGGTTTTTTCTATAATAAAAAGCTATATTTCCACAATGATCATCGAAGAAAAGTACGGCTTCAACCGTTCTTCCGCCAAAACCTTTGTGTTTGATATTATACGAAACACTCTTCTCGGATTCGGTCTTTCTTTAGGTATGGTGTGCGCCCTTTGGGGTATACACGCTGCCTGCGGAGATTGGCTTATTCTGCTGTTTGCCGCCGTGTTGTTTGTGTTTACCTTGGTCGTTTCCTTTTTGTATCCCATATTCAGCCGTATCGGCAACAAGTTTACTCCTCTTGAGGAGGGTGAGTTAAAGGACCGTCTTATGGCGCTCCTTACCGACCACGGCTACAAGGTAAAAGCCATTGAGGTTATGGACGCATCCCGCCGTACCACCAAGCTAAACGCATATTTTACGGGATTTGGCAAAATGAAAACTATCGTTTTATACGATAACCTTGTAAATTCCATGACACCGGACGAGATCTGCGCTGTGTTCGCCCACGAGCTGGGCCACGGTCTTCACAAGGACGTCCTTAAAAGACAGATAATGAATTTCGGTAACCTGCTTATTATGGCGTGCGCGGTATGGCTTGCCGTAAGAGAACCCGCCTTGCATACTGCTTTCGGGTTCGATACCGTAAACTATGGCTTTGCATATATCCTTTTGGGTCTTGGCTTGGGGCTTATACAGCCTATTACGGGTCTTGTTATGAATGCATACAGCCGTAAAGCGGAGTTCCGCGCAGACAGACAGTCTGTAAAAGAGGGCTACGGAGAAGCTATGATAACCGCACTCAAAAAGCTCGCCCGTGAAAACTTCGCCCACCTTTCTCCTTCAAAGCTTAACGTGGTGATGGATTACAGCCACCCGCCTCTTGCACAGAGGATTGAGGCTGTGGAAAAAGAATTGAATAAATGAAAAAATCCCGCATAAAGCGGGATTTTTTTAATGATGAATGATGAATGATAAATGATGAATGATGAATGCGACGCGATGCAAAGCATCGCTAAATGATGAATGATGGAAACCTTTTTCACGCTTCGCGTGAAAAAGCTACCGAAATTCCTCATTCCTCATTTCTCATTTCTCGTTCCTCATTCCTCGTTACATTTACAGTTCTATTATTTTAATATCTCTCGGATTCACTTCCGTGCCGTTAACGGCTACTGCCGTATCCGTATCGTTCCACAGGGTGAGAATGCTTTTATCGCCGAGAGTATATTTTGCCGCCCAGACTCCTGCGGGGAAGGTCTGATCGGGCAGGTCGAACTTGCCGTCGGTAAAGAATGCACGGTAAGGCTCACGCAGGTCGATTATCTTCTTTACGTACTCCGCGTAATCGCGGCAGACCTCTATAGTCTTTGCACGGCAACGGTAAAGACCGATATCGAACAGCAGCCCGAACACGAAAGCATAGTTAAGATGCTTTTCCCAGCCCTTTACCTCATCGTGCAAATAACGGTTTGTTACGGGGATATCGGGGAAAATATAGCGGAAAATATAAGGATATGCATCGGGCGTGTAGGTCATACCTACGCCGCATCCGTGAACAAAATCCACCTGCACGCTAACTCTGTCCATAACACCTTCGGTACCGAAGATGTGGGTGTCGCCATCCACCATTTTCCGCATTTCCGTAACCGTTTCGGTACGGAGCTGTCCGTCCAGATCAATGCGGTGTCCGTGGGTGTGGGTAGAATCAAAGCACAGACGGAATGCACAGCAAAGCTGGTCAAAGAATGTGCCGTTTGAGCCGAGATCAAGATGTCTTTTCTCCAGCTCGTACAGCTTTTCCCGCCACTGCTCGGTGCCGTGGCAGGCGTTTACAAAGCATTTGTGTCCGTGGGAAAGGAGGGTGCCGTTATCCGTGAACATATAAAATTCACGGTATTCGTTCCTTTCAAAATCCTTCATGGTGTATTTGTAGCCCTCGGTCTTGTAATAATCGGTGGCTACGTCGATAATATGTCCGTTGGCGTACAGCACCACTCTGCCGCCCATATCGTTAATTTCTTTTATTGCCTTGCGCAGTTCCGCTTCGCCGCCCAGCATTTCGTCAGGTCTGTAATTGGGGTATCCGTTATCCATACCCTCCTGCCACCAGGCGAAGAGGAGTATCATATCAATACCGTATTTTTGTCCTTCCTTGAACACGCGGGGCAGATCTTGGTAGCGGTGGAAAAGCTCACCGTGCTGGTGCTTCATAATAATTCTCTGCCAGCCGTTAAGTTTTTTTACGCTTTCGCTTCTGGTTACGGGCTTTAAGTATTTCTTTGCGCTTTCTTTGTAAATATCCGCGCCCTTTCTCCAGTCACCGTCGCAGACAGCAAGGGTGAAATCGCCGTATGTAACCGTTTCGCCGGGGTTTACAACGGGGTAAGAGGATATGCAGGCGCACATATAGGGGGAATGCGCCTCTTCTCTCGGCTCGGTATACAGAGTAAAGGTCGCCCAACGGCATTCTTCGCTGTGGCAGCCCATATAAAGAGATTTATTTCCGCTTTCCATTACCAGCCAAGGCATAGAGAGGGCTGCGGGGTATTCAAAAAGTGCTTTAATATTTTTGTAATCCGCGCCCATATACTCGCTGTGGCAAAAGCCAACGTGGCGGTGGGGGTCGGGAATACGTCTGCCCAGCCCGTTGGGGAGGTACAAAACGTCGTCCTTCAAGTCCCCGTTAAGGGAAACGTAATCCAAAAAGGGGTATTGCAGCTCGTTTAACCGCACATCTGAACGGTTTTCCATAGTAGCGGAAAAAGACAGCATATCATCGGTGTTTTTTACTTCAAGAGTAAGCTTGATATCGTGCTCGCTTCCGTCCTCGGCGGTAAGGGAATTGTATATAATACGCAGTCCGTCCGCCGTCTTTTCGGTTACGGGCTCTTTTTGCCGGTGGGAATATACGCCCAGTTCACGGGGGTATCCCGCCTTGCCGTAATCAAGATGCAAACGCCAAAAGTCCCCGTTTTCTCTGTAAACGGGGTTAAATCCTTCGGCAAATATTTTTAAGGTTTTATCAAAAGTAAAATGTGCTTTTTGCATTTTATTTAAGCTCCTCGTCACACCATACGCAGCGTCCGTTTTTAACGTAAACGGGCAGTTCCTGCTCGGTGTGGGTTATGCAGCGTCCGTTGGGGCACACCCTATCCGTAACGGTTGCGCCGTCAAGCAGATCTGCACCCTTGTGCTCACCGGAAAGAAGCAAGAGTATAAGCGCCATACGCATATATTTGCCCCACATTACCTGCTTGAAATAGCAAGCGCGCTTGTCCGCATCCACGCCCACGGAGATCTCGTTTACTCTGGGCAGGGGATGGAGGATTATCATATCCTCTTTTGCTTTTTTCATTTTCTCCGTGTCAAGGATATACACGTCCTTAAGACGCTCGTACTGGGCACGGTCTGCAAAACGCTCCTGCTGAACGCGGGTCATATACAGCACGTCCAGAGAGGGAAGGGTTGTTTCCAGACTTGCCGTTTCGGAATACTCCATATTTTTAAGAGGACCTTCCTTAACGTATTCGGGAATTTTAAGTTCATCGGGAGAGATCAGTACGATCTTTACGTTTTCATATCTTGCAAGGGCGTTTATAAGGGAATGTACGGTTCTGCCGTACTTAAGGTCGCCGCAAAAGCCTACGGTAAGACCGTTAATAACGCCTTTTTCGCTCTTTATGGTGCAAAGGTCGGCAAGTGTCTGGGTGGGGTGGCAATGACCGCCGTCCCCCGCGTTTATTACGGGAATGGATGCGCTTACAGCCGCAACGGCGGGCGCACCCTCAAGAGGATGGCGCATAGCCATAATGTCCGCATAACAGGACACTACCTTGGAGGTATCGTTTATACTCTCTCCCTTGGATGCGGAGGAGGTGGCGGATGAATGTACGGAAAGCACGTTTCCGCCCAGCTCCATCATAGCCGCCTCAAAGGAAAGACGGGTGCGGGTGGAGGGCTCAAAAAACATTGCCGCCAGCTTTTTGCCCTTGCAGGCAGAAGAGTATTTATCGGGGTGAGCGTGAATATCCACCGCCGTGTTTATGAGTGAATCTATTTCATTAAGAGAAAGATCGGTTATATCAATAACGCTGTTCATTATTTCGCTCCGTTTATGGCAAGATAATTCTTGATTCTGTCTACGTTTTCTTTGTTGCTTTCGTCCTCTTCAAGGTACTCGATAATATCGTAAACGTCAACTATGGAATATACGGGGAAGCCGAAGGTGTCCTCAATTTCCTGCATTGCGCCCTTTTCGCCCTGTCCCTTTTCTTTTCTGTCAACCATAATAAAGGTTGCGGCAACCTTTACGCCTTCGAGGTGGGAAAGAATTTCCATACTCTCGCGTATAGCGGTGCCTGCGGTGATAACGTCCTCGATAATTACCACTTCTTCGCCCGCTGTGGGAACGTAGCCTACGAAAACTCCGCCCTCGCCGTGGTCTTTTACTTCTTTTCTGTTAAAGAAGAAGGGCAGGTTGAGTCCGTTTTTGGAAAGTGCAACGGAAGCGGAAACCGCAAGGGAAATTCCCTTGTATGCAGGTCCGTAAAGCACAGCCTTCTTTGCGCCAACCTTTTCAAAATATGCCTTTGCGTAGAATTCGCCAAGGGTGGCAATATCTTCGCCGGTCTTTATCATACCTGCGTTAATGAAATAGGGTATCTTTCTTCCGCTTTTTGCGGTGAAATCACCGAATTTAAGTACGCCTGCTTTTTGCAAAAACTGTATAAACTCTCTCTTGTAGCCTTCCATTTGCTTTCTCCTTTTATCCAATAAATTCGGCAACGCATCTGTTGTAAGCGGCAACGGGATCCTCTGCTGCGGTAATAGGTCTGCCGACTACGATGTAATCGGAGCCGATCTCCTTTGCCTGAGCGGGGGTCATAACGCGCTTCTGATCGCCTATATCACCGTCTGCAAAGCGCACACCGGGGGTAACGGTAACGAAATCCTTACCGCAGGAGGAGTGCACCTTTTGGGCCTCCAGAGGAGAGCAAACCACGCCGTCAAGTCCCGCATTCTTTGCGGTGAGTGCGTAGTGCATAACCACGTCTGCGATGGGCTCTTTTATAAGCATATCCTTTTCCATACTCTCTTGGTCGGTGGAGGTAAGCTGTGTAACCGCAATAAGTATGGGACGGGTTCCGTCGGGACGGGTAAGACCTTCCAACGCGCCCTCCATCATACGGGTAGTTCCTGCGGCGTGAAGGTTGCACATATCCACGTCAAGACGGGAAAGCACAGCCATCGCCTTTTTTACGGTGTTGGGGATATCGTGAAGCTTAAGATCAAGGAATATCTTGTGTCCGCGGCGCTTAATTTCCTTTACAATAGAAGGACCTTCCGCATAGTAAAGCTCCATACCTATCTTTACGAAAGGCTTTACATCGGTAAACTTATCAAGGAACGCAAAGGTCTTTTCCGCGCTGTCAAAATCACATGCAATAATTACGTCTTTTCCCATTTTTACTTAACTCCTCCGATAATATCTTTTATATTTTCTATTCCGTATTTGTCCAAAGCATTTGGCAAATCTTCAATTATTTTTTTGCAGGCGTAAGGATCAACAAGGTTTGCGCTGCCCACTTCAACTGCGGTGGCGCCTGCCAGCATCATTTCAATTACGTCCTCGGCTGTGGAAATTCCTCCCAAGCCGATAACGGGTATGTTAACCGCCTTTGCCACCTGATACACCATTCTTACCGCCACGGGGAACACAGCGGGGCCCGAATAACCGCCCATGGTGTTTGCGATTATAGGCTTGCGGTTACGCAGATTTATTCTCATTCCCAGCAGAGTGTTTATAAGGCTCACACCGTCCGCCCCCCCGTCCTCGCAGGCTTTTGCAATAGACACAATGTCGGTTACATTGGGGGTAAGCTTTGCGATAACGGGTTTTTTAACTTCTTTTTTAACCGCACTTATAACGTCGTATGCGCCTTTCGGGTCGGAACCGAAGTTCACACCTCCTGCGTGCACGTTGGGACAGCTTATGTTCACTTCCAGCCAGCCTACCTGCTCCTCGTTATCAAGGCGTTTGCACACCGTAACGTAATCGGAAACGGAAAAACCGCCCACGTTTGCCATTACGGGCTTATTAAATACCTTTTTAAGTTTGGGCAGTTCCTCGGAAATCACCTTGTCAATACCCGGATTTTGCAGTCCCACCGCATTAATAAGCCCTGCTTTGCATTCCGCAATTCTGGGGGTGGGGTTGCCGAATCGGGGTTCCAGGGTAGTTCCCTTGAAGGAGAAGGTGCCCAAAACGTTTATATCGTAATACTCCGCAAATTCATAGCCGAACCCAAAGGTTCCCGAAGCGGGTATAACGGGATTATCTAAGTCTGTTCCGCAAAGGTTAACGCTTAATCTTCCCATAATATCTCCTCCTTCTTCATAACGGGGCCTTCCTTGCATATACGCTTGTATCCCGTTATAGTCTTGCAGGAGCAGCCCATACAGGCGCCGAATCCGCATCCCATACGCTCCTCAAAGCTGAAATATCCGTGGGTGAGGGATGCGCGGTAAACCGCTTTAAGCATAGGCTCGGGTCCGCAGGTGTAAAAGCAGGTGTAGTCTATATCCTTCATGGCTTCGGTTACAAAGCCTTTAATTCCGTAGCTTCCGTCTGCGGTGGTAACGTATACCTTACAGCCCAGATCAAGGAAGTCCTTTTCGCAAAAGACCTCTTTTTCGGTGTTGAAGCCCAGAATTACCGAAACCTCTTTTCCCTCACTTATAAGCTGCTTTGCCAGCATATAAAGGGGAGGCACACCCACACCGCCGCCTATAAGCAGGGGCTTTTCGCCGCTGTCAGAGGTTACGTAGCCGTTGCCCAGACCTGTCATAACGTCCAGTTCACCCTTTTGCATACGGGAGAGGGCTTCCGTACCCTTGCCCACAACCTTGTAGATAACGGTTACGGTGTCCTCCGTCATATCGTGGACGGATATAGGACGGCGCAGATACAGACCGTCTATTTTAATATTTATAAACTGCCCGGGGGCGGTTATATGGCTTACGTCCCCGTACAGCACCATTTTGTATACGTTTTCCGTAAGGGGAAGATTGCTTATGATACGAAAAAAGCCCGTCTTCATAATATAGTCCTCTCTATTTTAATGAGGAATGATGAATGATGAATGAGAAATGATGGTTGATTTTTGTTCTGCGAACAAAAATCTTCCGAAATTCCTCATTTAGCTCTTGCTTGCAAGAGCGTCGCATTCCTCATTCCTCATTTATTTAAGCATCAATAGTAGAAATTGTCAGCGTAATATCCTCAAGTACATCCAACAGCACACCAACAGTATCCAGAGATGTAAACATTGTTACGTTATTTTCAACAGCGGCGCGGCGGATCTCGTGTCCGTCATTAAGCTGTCCCGCAGAATCGATATTACGGGTGTTGATAACGTACGCAATGTGTCCCTGACGGATGGAATTGGGTATCTCATCGCTGTTTTCGCTTATCTTTTTAAGCACTCTGGTGCGTATGCCGTTTTGTTTGAGGAATTTCGCCGTGCCTGCGGTAGCTTCTATATTAAAGCCAAGGTTATAGAAACGGCGGATAAGAGGAAGCGCTTCTTCTTTATCCTCATCAGAAATGGTGGCAAACACGGTGCCGTAGTTTTGCAGGTGCATACCGGACGCCTGCAAAGCCTTGTAAAGGGCGCGGTGGAAGTTATCATCATAGCCGATAGCTTCACCCGTGGATTTCATTTCGGGAGAAAGGTATGCGTCAATACCGTGGATCTTGTTAAAGGAGAACACGGGTGCTTTAACGTAGTGGCGCCTCTTTTCATCGGGATAAATTCCGAATATACCTTGCTCCTTAAGGCTTACGCCAAGAATAACCTCGGTTGCGATATCTGCAAGGGAATATCCCGTTGCCTTGGAAAGGAAGGGAACGGTACGGGAGGAACGGGGGTTAACCTCGATAATATATACGATTTCGTCCTTATCAACGATAAACTGAATGTTAAACAGACCTACAATGCCTATTCCCAAGCCCAGCATCTTGGAATAACGGAGTATGGTAGCCTTAACCTTATCGGAAATACTGTATGCGGGATATACGCTTATAGAGTCGCCGGAGTGGATACCCGTTCTCTCTACCAGCTCCATAATACCGGGTACGAATACGTCGATACCGTCGCAGATAGCGTCAACCTCAACCTCTTTACCCTGAATATATTTGTCTACCAATACGGGCTTGTCCTCGTCTATCTCAACTGCGCTCTTAAGATACTGGCGGAGCTGATTTTCGTTTGCAACTATCTGCATAGCTCTTCCGCCCAGAACCAAGGAGGGGCGTACCAGCACGGGGTAGCCTATCTCTGCGGCGGTCTTTACGCCGTCCTCGATATTGGTTACCGCCTTGCCCGTAGGCTGGGGAATGTTAAGCTCTTTGAGTATTTTTTCAAAGCTGTCGCGGTTTTCGGCGCGCTCAATAGCGGCGCAATCGGTACCGATAATGTTTACACCTCTGTCAACAAGGGGCTGCGCAAGGTTTATAGCGGTCTGTCCGCCCAAGGAAGCGATAACGCCCATAGGTTTTTCAAACTCAATAATATTCATTACGTCTTCGGGAGTAAGAGGCTCGAAGTAAAGCTTGTCCGCCGTAGTGTAATCGGTGGAAACGGTTTCGGGGTTGTTGTTAATGATAATAGCCTCGTATCCGCTGTTTTTAATGGTGGTTACCGCGTGTACGGTAGAGTAATCGAACTCAACGCCCTGACCGATACGGATAGGACCTGCGCCCAGAACAACTACCTTCTTTCTGTCGGTAAGGATAGATTTGTTCTCGCCGGTGTAGGAGGAGTAGAAATAGGGGATATATGCGTTGGTGTGGCAGGTGTCCACCATACGGTAAACGGGGAATATATTCTCTTCTTTACGCTTGTTGAATACTTCGATTTCGCTTACGCCCCAGATAATGGATATCTGCTTGTCGCCGAATCCCATCTTCTTTGCGGCTTTAAGGGTTTCTACGTCCCACTTGTTTGCCTTGAGGGCTTTTTCCATATCCACGATATTTTTAAGGGTGTTAAGGAAGTAAACGTCTATTTTTGTAATACCGCTTAATTTTTCGGTGCACTCTCCCTTGCGGATAAGCTCGGTTATAGCGAAGATATTGTCATCTCTGAACTTAGAGATATATTCGTATATCTCTTCCACGCTCATAGCCGCAAATTTGGGCATACTGAAGTGGCATACGCCCGTTTCAAGAGAGCGTACGGATTTAAGCAGACATTCTTCAAGATTTTCGCCAATTCCCATTACCTCGCCGGTAGCCTTCATCTGAGTACCGAGGGTGTTGGGAACGGTATTGAATTTATCAAAGGGGAAGCGGGGAAGCTTTGCTACAACGTAATCAAGTCTGGGCTCGAATGCCGCATTGGTGTTGGCAATGGCGATCTCCTCCAGGGACATACCCACAGCGATCTTTGCGGTTACGCGGGCAATGGGATATCCGCTTGCCTTGGAAGCAAGAGCGGAGGAACGGGAAACTCTGGGGTTTACCTCGATCAGGTAATATTCGCCGGTTTCGGGGTTGAACGCATACTGTACGTTACAGCCGCCTTCTATTTTAAGCTCGCGGATTATCTTTATCGCGCTTTCGTTAAGCATTTTGTGGTGCTCGGGCGAGAGGGTGAGTATGGGAGCCACAACAATAGAGTCGCCGGTGTGAACGCCCACGGGGTCGATATTTTCCATACCGCAAATGGTAATGGCTTTATCGGTGCCGTCGCGCATAACCTCAAATTCAATTTCCTTGTAGCCCTTAACGCTCTTTTCAATAAGAACCTGATGCACGGGGGAAAGCTTGAATGCGTTTGTGCCTATTTCAACAAGCTCTGCTTCGTTGTATGCAAATCCGCCGCCCGTACCGCCCAGGGTGAACGCGGGACGAAGTACAACGGGGTAGCCTATTTCCTTAGCGGCTTTTTTCGCCTGCTCCAGATCATAGGTAATTTCGGAGGGGATAACGGGCTCGCCTATAGACTGGCACAGCTCCTTGAACAACTCTCTGTCCTCTGCACGCTCGATACTCTCGCTGCTGGTGCCCAGAAGCTCAACTCCGCATTCCTTCAGAACGCCTTTTTTCTCAAGCTGCATTGCAAGGTTAAGTCCGGTCTGTCCGCCGATGCCGGGAACGATGGCGTCGGGACGCTCGTAACGGAGTATTTTTGCTACGTATTCAAGAGTAAGGGGCTCCATATACACCTTGTCGGCGATGGTGGTATCTGTCATAATAGTGGCGGGGTTGGAGTTTACCAAAACCACCTCGTAGCCTTCTTCTTTAAGCGCAAGACACGCCTGGGTGCCCGCATAGTCAAATTCCGCCGCCTGACCGATAACGATAGGGCCGGAGCCTATTATAAGAATTTTTTTAAGGTCTGTTCTCTTTGCCATTTTTTATATCCTCCGTTATATTTCGTAAACTGCTTTTTCGTTAAGTACGGTAAGCACACACTCGCCGTACAGGGTTTCTCCCTCAAAGGGAGTGGCTTTTCCCATGGAAACCAGGTCTTCCTTTTTAACCGTAAAACACTTTTCCGTATCCCATACGGTAAAGCCTGTGTCGGCGGTTATGCCGAAACGCTTTCTCGGGTTTATACATATAAGCTCTATCAGCTTTTCAAGGGAAATTATACCCGTTTTCACCAGATGGGTGTAAAGGATGGGGAACGCAAGCTCTATTCCCGTTATGCCGAATGGGCTTTTTTCAAGTCCTTTTGCTTTTTCTTCCTCGCTGTGGGGGGCGTGGTCGGTGGCGATACAGTCTATAGTTCCGTCCAGTATTCCCTCAAGCAGTGCTCGTCTGTCCTCTTCACTGCGCAGGGGCGGGTTCATCTTGAATCTGCCCTCTTCTTTAAGGTCTGCGTCTGTAAGCACAAGGTAGTGGGGGGCGGTTTCGCAGGTTATATCAAGCCCTTCCGCCTTCGCCTTGCGTATCAGCTCCACGCTTTCCTTGGCGGAAATGTGGCACACGTGGTAAGAAACTCCCGTTTCCCGCACCAGCGCGATATCGCGCTCGATCTGCTTCCACTCGCTTTTACTGCATATGCCTTTGTGCCCGTGGGAAGATGCATACTCTCCGCCGTGTATATAACCGCCGCGGAGCAGGTCGTTTACCTCGCAGTGGGCAACTATCATTTTGTTTAAAGCCCTTGCTTTAAGCATTGCCGCCCGCATCATATCGTCGGACTGTACGCCGCGCCCGTCATCGGAAAAGGCAATAACGTTTTCCGCCATATCCTCCATATCGGAAAGCTCTTTTCCCGCTTCGCACTTTGTTATGGCGCCGTAGGGATATACGTTTATGCAGGCGTCGGCATTTATTATATCAAGCTGTTGCTTTAACGTTTCCGCGCTGTCGGGCACGGGGTTAAGGTTGGGCATGGTGCATACCGCGGTGTAGCCGCCTCTTGCCGCCGCCGATGAGCCCGTTTTTATGGTTTCTTTGTACGAAAAACCCGGCTCACGAAAATGCACGTGCACGTCGCAAAAGCCGGGGAAAACAATATATCTTTGGTTGTTAAAATGGGAATACTTCACCGCGGAAAGAAAGCGGCTTACGTTCATAGTATATTCTTGTGTAAAAGGCATTACTTTTGCTTTAAGTTCCATAAATATTCCCCTCGCAAATTAACAAAAAATCCTTGCCGTTCGGCAAGGATTACGCATACTTTCTCTTTGGGGTTTGCGCGCGCAAAGACAAAGCCTCCGCCCGCATAAAAACCACTATAAACGCACCTTGCCGATCTCTCGTATCGGCTTAAAGATCCAATTCGAGTTATTATAGCATAGCAAAGGGGATTTGTCAACAACAAAATGAGGAATTCGGAATGAGGAACCCACCCCAAAAACGCATAGCGTTTTCGGGGAACCCCGGGAATGAGGAATTTCGGAAAGCTTTTTGCGTGCACCGCAAAAAAACAAATTTAATTAAAAATGCGGGATGACGAGGACGTCATCCCCTACGGTTATTGAACAGACGTAGGAAACATCAAACCGTAGGGCGGGGGTTTACTCGGGGTCCCCAAAAAATGCGGCTGCATTTTTCGGGGTGCCCCTTACTCCCGCCGCGAACTGTTTGCACGAAACTGATGTCTGTAATTGTAGGGGACGTCGTCCCCGACGTCCCGCAAACTGTTCGCAGGAAACTTACGTCTGTAGTAGCCAAAGTCTGATTGAACAAGGAACTGTATAAACAAAGCAGAAAATGCTTTTTACGAGCGTGCCGTAGTAATCTACGGCTAGCGAAGTAAAAACATTTAGAAACGCAAAATAAAAAGAAATTCGGTAGAGGTTTTGCTTCTACCGAATTTTTACCTTATTATATGTGCTGTGGAAACGGCGGGAGTAAACCCCCGCCCTACATTGTGGAAATTCGCTAAACAGAACTATATATTTCTTTTGCGTTTCGGTGTGCGAAGTTCAGACAGTTCCCATCAGGTGTTTTTGAGAACAATAGAGCCTATGCAATCACTCACATGCTCACACGCATCCGCACACGCTTCGAAACAGCCGTATATCTTATACCACTGAACGGTTGCCAGCACGTCGGTAGAATTCTTGGTGAGGTTGTGCATTGTGGTGAGGTAAAGCTTGTCGCACTCCTCCTCCACGTCGTTTGCGCGGATAATAAGATCGCGTAACTTTTTGGATTTCTTGAAATTCTCAAATTCGCCGATAACCTCGCAGAGGATTTCGGAGGATTCAACCAGCTTTTTCGCATAATCTATAGCGGCGGGCTCGATAGTCTTTACGTTGTAAATATACAGCTTTTGCAGTACTTCCTCGATAAGGTCAACAACGGTATCAAGCTGATGGCTCAGCAGGTCCAGATCCTCACGGTCAACGGGAGTAACGAATGCCTTTGCCAGAGCTTCGCTCATTTCGTGCTTCTTTACGTCTGCGGCGTGCTCGAACCCGTGCATTTTCGCAAGCATTTCTTCTATTTTGCTTGCATCGTAATTTTCAAGACATTCAACCAGATGGTTTGCCGCCTTCTTTGCAAGTGCGGTGCATTCCGCAAAATTATCGTAATAAAATTTATCGCCTTTAGCCATTGTACGTGTTTCCTTTCGATTAATTGAAGATGAGCAGGAACAGCTTGGTTACCAAAAACGCAAGCAGTCCGCATCCGGGGAAGGTAAGGATCCAGGTCATAACCATTTCCTTTACCACGCCGAAGTTGATGGCAGAAACTCTCTTTACCGCACCTACACCCATAATAGAGGTGGTCTTAACGTGGGTGGTGGAAACGGGAAGTCCGAATACCGAGCAGAACACCAGAGAAAGCGTTGATGCAATATCTGCCGAAAATCCTTGGTATTTCTCCAATTTAACCATATCCATACCAACGGATTTAATAATCTTTTTACCGCCGATCGCAGTACCTGCCGCCATAACGAGTGAGCATACTACCATAAGCCAAGCGGGAATATGGAAGGTCGATCCCGCGCCGGTGCCCTGCAGGGTGAATACGCACAGCAAAAGGATCGCCATAAATTTCTGTCCGTCCTGCGCGCCGTGCATAAACGCCATCGAAGCCGCGCCTGCGATCTGCGCGTATTTAAAGAAGGGCTCGGTTTTGGGTCTGTTCATTTTATAGCATATCAGCGTAACCAGCTTTCCGATTATCCAAGCCAATCCGAAGCCCAGCACAACGGAGATCACGATACCGATCAGCACCTTGCTCCACTGGCTCCATACCACCGCCTCAACTCCGTTAAGCGCCATAGCGCCGCCGGTAAGACCTGCGATAAGCGCGTGGCTTTCACTGGTGGGGATACCGAACACCCAGGCAAGAGTCGCCCATATAACTATGGCAAGCATTGCAGCACACAAAACGATAATTATCGTTCTTCCGTCGTTTTCGCCGAAATTTACCATCTTCGTAACGGTTTCGGTAACTTCACTGCTTATCTGCGTCATTACGAAAACGCCCAAGAAATTAAACACCGCCGCCATAAGTATTGCCGCCTTGGGAGGCATGCATCTCGTTACCACGCAGGTGGCGATAGCATTGGGAGCGTCCGTCCATCCGTTAACCAAAATAACGCCGAGGGTAAGCACTACTGCCACGAACAACAGCGGATTCGTTGTCATCTGCCCCCAAAACTCTAAAAACTCCATAGGATCCCTTTCTTTCGTTTTTGCAAGCGTTCAAAAAACTTTGTTTTATTATAGCAAACGCACTTTGATTTTGCAACATGTCGAGAAAAATCTTAATTCGGTTTTAATTCGGTTTTTCTTGTTGCTCTCCCACTATTGCCCACAATTCGTCCTCTGCCGCCTCCACATCGGATGTGGAATACCGCACGTGGAGAATATCGCCGGGGAGAATGTGGTTTTCCCCGTGCTCGTCCACGCGGGAACCGCTTTTTTCGCCGTGGTTTACCGAAAGCACAAACAGATTATTGGGCCAGAAAATATCTCTCACCTGCTTGCCTACAGCGAAAGAGCCTTCCGCCACGGTTACGTGGGTATCCTTTACCACGGGACGCTTACTGCGGAAAATTTCTTCGCCTCGGGCTTCTATAACGCTGTCGTTAATGGAATTGAGCCCCAGCACCTCGGGGATGGAATACGCCGCCGCGGCAACGATTATTACGGGAATTATATTTTCATAGCAGGAAAGGGCTTCCACCCCGAAAAACACGGCGGTAAGGGGCATTTTCATCATTCCCGAAATGCAGGCGCATATTCCCAGCGCCAGAATTACGGTGTAATATTCCTCGCCCAACCCGAAATATTTTATGCAGACATTGCCGAAAATACTGCTCACCACACCGCCCAGAGCGATAATTGGCAGGAATATGCCGCCGGTAATACCGCCCACGTTTGCAAAAAGGGTCAAAAGCCACCGAACGAGCAGTATTCCGAACAGCAAAAGCACACTTTTGTCAAAGGCAAAAAGACTTAAAGTAAGCTCGTGTCCCGTAGAGATAAGGTCATAGGAAACGATACCCAAAACCAGAGTAACCGTAAGTATTACGGCTATCCGCACATAAAAGGGCACTTTTTCAAAAAGATTTTTTGAAAAACGGTTTATATACTCATAGGATTTCAAAAACGCCGCCGCAAACAAGCCCAATGTCAGCCCCACCCCGAGGGGAATCCACATATCCTTTAAGGAAAGCACCTTCAAAGCCTCTTCAAAGGCAAAAAGACTTGTGCTTACTCCCAACAGAGGGGATAATACCGATGCCGTGAGGGATGCGGACAGCACGGATATGGCGGAAACCATGATTATCATAGGAGAAATTCTGTGGTGGGCTTCCTCCACCGCAAACATCATACCGCTTATGGGTGCCCCTGTCGCCACGGAAAATCCCGCGCAGGCACCGCCTGTCATAGAATAGCGGGAATAGGCTTTTTGCTTTTTCGCAAAAAGGTCAATAACCCCTTTTCCCACGGCAGTACCCATCTGCACCGAAGGTCCTTCGTTGCCCAAGGGCACGCCGATAAAGAAGGAAACCAAAGAAAGTATAAATACCCACACGAGGTTTATCACCCAGCGGAAGGAGATCATTCCCCTGAGCAGGGCAATAGAGGTGGGAATACCGCCGCCACGCACGTTGGGATGCTTGGTAAGCACCGCTTTATAAAGGTATGCCGCCGCGGCGATCACCGCCAAAGCGGGAAGGATCGCCCAAAGGTTTGCCCGCATAAATCCGTATGCGCCCTCGGAAAAATGTATTATCTTCCCCGCGCAGAACTTGTATAACATAACTACCGTTGCGGTTATCACGCCCGTAAGAGAGCCGAATACCACCGCAGGCATTATTAAATTTATAATTCTTCTTTTAATACGCTTTCTGTTTTTCTGCATTTTCCTTTTTCCCCGAAAAACTGTTTTTACATATTTTAATTTTTAATACGGGTATATAGTTTAATACAATCAAACCCAAAATGCAACGTCGTTTATTTTGAGTTGAGCTTGGTTTATTTCAATTTTCTCGGCGTATCCGTAAGCCCCAATATATAATCTGCGGAAACGTTATAGAATATTGCCAACAGCTTAAGCTTTTCCCCGCTTATATCCGCTTTTCCCGTTTCGATCTTGCTGTATTGCTGCTGTGTTGTTTTGATCACTTTTGCAACGGCTTCTTGGTTAAGATCTCTGTCTTCGCGTAATGCTCTTATTCTGTTCATAACGTCACTCCTTCCAAACAAACGTATTTTACACTACACCTAAAAGATGTATTGACATTTACACCTATTAGGTGTAAAATATACTCGATAATTTAAACGAAAGGAGAAATTATGGATAAATCCTTGGAAAATTTAATATACAACTTAAAATGGTTGAGAAAAGAGCTGAATCTGTCCAAAAAGCAAATGGCAAAGAGTCTGGGCATCGGCGTGGGGAGCTTGAATAAAATGGAAAACGGTGTTTATCCGCCAAGATTAAAAGCAAAAGTTCTTTTGGCGGTGTGGGATAATTTCGGCATTTATCCCAGCGTTTTGCTCGAAACAAGATTTGATGAGGAAGAAAAACCGTCGCATTAAATAAAATTGTTTTTTGCAGGGCAAAAAACTTACCGAAACGCCGTGCTGCAAACACGGCATATCACGTGCCGCAGGCACATATCACGTTGCGAAGCAACATATCACGCATCCGCAGGATGCATAGTTTCCTGTTCCTCACTTAAAAAAGCACCCCGCAGGGTGCTTTTTCGGATCGTTTGTTATTCAACTGCTACCGTTCCGTCTTTTTTTACGGTTATCTTCATACCGTCCTTGACGTAATCCAGAAATTCATCGCCGAGGCAATCGATAACGGGCATAGACGTATTTTCCACCCACACGTCCGCAAGGACTGCGCCTGCGGCGGCAAGGGAATCTATGTGGCTTGAAAACAGCATGCAAGCGGGGTTTTTGCCCATAGAGCAAGCGCAGTAAAGCACCAATCCGCCTGTGGTGGAACCGATAGTCTGGGGAAGACAAAGGGCTTTTCCCAAAAGGGGCTTTCCGTAAAGCTGTTTGTTGCTCTGGTCGCCGCATTTGACCTCTTTATCCCCAAACTGCAACGCCATCTGAAGCGAAGCGAGGGTGTTGAATCCTTCGGTGGTAACTACAGCTTCCGCCGTTACTTCACCGGGAGTAATAACTCTGCCTTTAAATTCTTTCATCAGCTTTTACCTCCCGTAATGGTACTGAGAATTTCAGCATCGGTATAATATCTTGCGCTGGTGTAGGTTCTCAGCTTGTTGGACGATGTGATAACAGGCATCTTCTTGCAAAGAGGATTGTTCATATACATAAGGGGGCATATATAAGAGGTAATAACGCCCGTGGCTTTAAGGCGGGAAGCGTATTCCGTCTTTTCAAACGCCTCCAGCACGCCGGGAGAAGCGGTGAACACGGTATTAACAACAACCTTCTTTTTGCCCGTCCGGTTTAATCCTTCCTCTATTTTTACTGTCCAATCCTTTAACTGTTCAAGGGAGAGATGGGGACATCCCACGAAGCAAAGTTTGGGCTTTGCATCGGGATTTTTCCATATAACGGGATATTCCTTCTTTACCCGTTCAAGCTCGGCGTCGTCTATAACGTAAACTCGCGCGCCCTCTTTTATAAGGCTTTCTCCCTGCTCGACTGCTTCGGGAGTAAGGTTTTCAATGTGGTACAGTCCCACCGCGCCGTTGGATGCGGTCGCCGCGCCGAAATCCTTAAGATATGCGCAAGCGGAATCGTTAAGCTCTGTTCCCAGCCATTTATCCAGACCTTTTACAAAGGGAACATCCTCCATTACCTTCATACCGATAGCGGAGCCGAGCAATTGGGCTTCGGGTTTTTTGGTGGTCTTTATCTCTATTATCCAAGTGGCTTTTCTGCCCTCGTCGGTAAGCAGACCGAAATAGGGAACGTAACCTACGATCGAGCCCATAATATCGATAATGCCTGAGTTTCTGTTGCATCTTGCGCCAAGAACGGAGTTTGCGTATACGACCGCGCTGGATTCAGCCCAGCTTAGTACATCTCCCTTTTGGGGCTTGTTGCCCACCTCATCCATATAGCAGGTGCAGGTGAATGCGTTTTTATCCATAAGTCCCAGTTTATCAAGCTGATCTTCGTAAAAATCCTGCTTGGTATACATAAACTTATTAAACACAAAATTCTGCAAAAAGTTTGCGGGTACGTTTTTGTCCACGGGGCGGGGGTCAACGGAAAACGTCTGTCCCGATTCCACGCCCGCATCAATAAGCTGCTGCATAAGATCGTAAACGGGGGACATAACCTTAAGTCCGAAAGAGGTTACCAGATGGTTATGCTTTGAGGTAACGGGTACCATTTTCTCCGCCTCGAAGGCATCGCCGTACATAACCATGGTCTTCATAACCTTTGCCATGGTTTCGCCGCGGGCGCCGTCAAGAATCTGTTGTTGCTGTTCGGTAAGCTTCATATTATATTATACACTCCTTACAGTTTCATAGCTATATCCCACGCCTGCCATATAACGGTGCGCAGGTTTCCTACCTTGCATGCGTCGCCGATCACGTGTACGCCCTTGGTAGCTACGGGGGAGGGGTTGTAGCCTACGGAAAGTATTACGCTGTCCGCCTCTATATCCTCGGTAGTGCCGTCTGCGTGTTTTACGGTCACGCTGTTTTCGTTTATCTTTACAACGCCCGTTTCAAGATGTACGGGCACGTTGTTGGTCTTGAAGCAATCGCGGAGATAGCTGGTGTTTGCAAGACAGATGCCGGGGGTGGTGATAAGATCGTCCTGCATTTCAACGATGCTGGGCTTCTTACCCTGCAGGAACAGATCGTATGCGATCTCGCATCCCGTCAGACCGCCGCCGATAACCACTACCTTTTCTCCAACCGTCTTTTCGCCCAGCAGATAATCCACCGCTTCAACGGCGTTTTCGATACCGGGAATGGGAATTCGCTTTGCCTTTGCGCCGGTTGCCACGATAATTTCGTCGGCTTTAAGCGCCTTTACGTCGGTTATCTCGGTGTTCAGCTTAACCTCGATGGGGTGAACGGTAATTTCACGTCTGTACCATTCGATAAGCGCTCTGTCCTTTTCCTTAAAGGAAGGCGATGCGGCGGCAATAAATACACCGCCCAGCTTATCGGACTTTTCGTACAGAGTTACCTTGTGGCCTCGCTTTGCGCAAAGTATAGCCGCCTCCATACCGCCGATACCGCCGCCGATGATTGCAATATTCTTTTGCTTTTTGGCGGGGGCGATATAGTATTTCTTGCTCTGCATAGTTTCGGGGTTGAGTGCACAGCGGGCAAGTCCCATAGTGTCGGTAAGATCCTGGGTGTTTGCGTGTCCCTTGGAGGAGGAGAAGTTAAAGCAGCCGGCGTGGCAGCATATACAAGGCTTAATCTCTTCTTTTCTGTCCTCAATCAGCTTGGTTACCCATTCGGGGTCGGTAAGGAACTGCCTTGCCACTCCCATAGCGTCTATTTTGCCTTCCGCAACAGCCTGCGCACCGGTTTCGGGATCCATTCTGCCTGCGCATACCACGGGGATATCCACAAACTTCTTTATGTGGGCAACGTCATCAAGGTTGCAGTTTTCGGGCATATACATAGGGGGATGCGCCCAATACCAGCTATCGTAGGTGCCGTTGTCCGCGTTAAGCATATCGTAGCCTGCGTCCTGCAGATATTTTGCGGCTCTTTCGCTTTCCGCCATATCTCTGCCCACCTCGGTATATTCCTCGCCGGGCATTGCGCCGTAGCAAAATCCCTTCATCTTGGATTCTACGGAATAGCGCAGGGAAACGGGGAAGTCCTCACCGCAAGCCTCTTTTATGGCTTTTACCACCTCTGCGGCAAAGCGGTAGCGGTTTTCAAAGGATCCGCCGTAATCATCGGTACGCTTGTTGAAAAATTCTATGGCAAACTGGTCAAGGAGATATCCCTCGTGTACGGCGTGTACCTCAACGCCGTCAACGCCTGCGTCCTTGCACAGCTTTGCCGTCTTTGCAAAGGCTTCGATAATCTCGTGTATCTGCTCCACCGTCATTTCGGGGCACTCGATATCGTGCGCCCAGCGGGAGGGCTGGGGAGAAGGAGATGCCAGCTCGTGGTTGGTATCAATAATAGGCTTTATAAGTGCGCGGGTAAACTTATTTTTGTGCAGGGGAGCAACCAGCTCTGTTATTGCCCAGGAGCGTCCCATTCCCGCGGTAAGCTGTACGAACAGCTTGGTATCGGTCTTGTGGATTTCGTCCATAAAAACCTTAAGGTCTTTAAACATCTTGGGGTTTTGCCACAGCCATTTTCCCCAGAAGGTGTCACGCAGGGGTGCAATTCCGGGAATAATAAGTCCCACGTTGTTGTTGGCTCTTTCCAAAAATAGCTTTGCCGCTTCTTTGTCAAAATGGCATCCGCCCAATTCAAACCAACCGAACAGGGAAGTGCCGCCCATAGGGCACATAACTATTCTGTTTTTAATTTCCACGTCCCGTACCTTCCAGGGGGTGAATAACGCCTTGTAACCGGCATCCATATCTGATCGCTCCTTTTAAATTTTTTACATATAAATTATATACAAAAACTATGCCTATGTCAAGATGTTGATTAATCAATATATTGCGGGCGAAAGAAAAGCCGTCAGTTTATAAGACGGCTTAATAAATTTACGTTAAGTTGGAAAAAAGCCCTATGGAGATAAACGAGAATACGCAGGAAATCAAAAGAAGTATTGCGGAAACGGCGGTGCGGAATATTCCCATAGCCAAGCTTTTTCCCTTGTTTGACGATAAAGCGGATACGACTGTGTTGAAAACACCCACGGGCAAGCCGATATACGCAAAAGGCACCATAAGCAACAGCGTTGCCAGGTGCACACACAAAGCGGCTACCTGCAAGTTGGAATCGGTGCCGCTCCATATGTCGACGGGGCCTTCTGTCATATAAACGTAAATTACGAATGCCGCCATCAACAAAAGCACAAGGAAAGATCCTCCGTGCAAGGCGGTGACAATACCGGAGGGGCGTACCATCCTTTCGCTTTTAAGTAATTTTTTCTTGCCCAAAATTACTATGGCTGCAATGGCTGCTGCGAATAAAACTGCGCCTGTGGCAAAACAAACAACCGTCAACAGCGTATAAGTCCGAAAGAAACCGTCCAAAAGCATTGATCCTTGGAACAAATGTGCAAAAAGAATCCCCAACGCAAGCGTCAAACACGTGCAGGAAACGGAAGAGGACAAAACGGAAACGACCGTACATATTATGCCCGTTTTTCTCGTTTTTTGGTTTTTAATGCAAGAAACGGCAAGCGCAACGGTAAAAATTCCCACAGGAGCGCCTATTACTATGGTTAATAATCCCAACATCAGGAATACAACCGATGTTATCAGTATAACGGTAAACGCTGTCCCCGCCTCGAAACGCTCTGTGGAATTATTTACTATATAAGCCGCCGCAGCCGTTAAAAGCACCATAAGGTTGTATGCTCCGTTGACTGCCGTTAATGCCGCAGCAGGCTTTGAAAGCTCCTTTTCGCGGAACATTTTTGCTTTTGCCAGCAAAAACACACACGCTCCCGCCGCCGCAGAAACAACGCAAAACAACACAATAAACTCAATTAAAGAATTCATCTTGCACCTCCTTTGCCGTTATTATAACACAACACAAGCAATATGTCAACGCAACTGTTCTGCAGACAGCCGTTAAAAACCAAAATTGTTTTTTGCAGGGCAAAAAACTTACCGAAACGCCGTGTTGTAAACACGGCATATCACGTGCCGCAGGCACATATCACGCATCCGCAGGATGCATAGTTTCCTGTTCCCCATTAAAAAAGCACCCCGCAGGGTGCTTTTAAGGTCTGTATTTGTTTTTTCGGGGTCCCCGCAAAAGCGTTTTTCGCGCTTTGATTTCGTTTGCTTGCGGTGCTGCCCAAAAAACCTTTTGTGGGGGTCTTAGTCTTTCTTGTAACCGATGTTCTTTTCCTTTGCGGGATCGAACTTAAACTGGTTGATAAGTGCTACGAGGGGATAAATACCGAGCGTAAGACCGGAGAGCCAGAAATATGCGCCGGTTCTGCTGGTGTATCCTTCGGGCTTAAGACCGGAGTGATTGATGATGATGGAACCGATCCAACCGAGGAAAAGGATAAGTAAGAAACGTTTTGCGTTCATAATATAACTCCTTTTTTAAGTTTTGATAACTTATTTTAATACTTTTTTCACACTCTGTCAACAGTTTTTTAAATAAATCGGCTGTTTTCCCCTTAAAAAAATCACAGTTTTCGCCTTGTTATGTTCAGAAAGTCAAAAGAATATAGCAGGCAAGTCCCAGACATCCGAAGGAAGCCAAAAAGGATAAAGCGGATATCACCGTGCAAATTATTCCCTTTTTCCGCGTTTCGGGTCTTTTTATGCAGGATGCGGATATCACCACGTTAAGTGCTCCCGTGGGTGTGCCTATTCCCGCAGAGGGTATGCCCAGCACGACGATCGCCAACAGGGCGTATAAAGCCATCACCGCGCCGGGATCGTTGGCAAGGCCGGCACCGATAAAAAACGTTGCTATCGCCAGAAGCACAAGCAGGTTGTACGCCCCGTGGATCGACGTAAAAGCCACAGCAAGCTTTGAAAGATGCTTTTCCCGCAAAGCGTTTGTTTTTATTAAAAATATTAAAACTCCCGCCGCCAACAGAGTAAACGCCGTAAGAAGAGTAATAAGTGTTATTACCACGGTTGCGAATTCGTTCATAGATGTTCCTCCTTTGGTGGATATATTATATCATGCTTTTGGTTTAAAATCAACTGTATTTCAGCGTAGGAACAACGGCTTGGCTCTCGTGGCTCGACGCCCCTCGGTCAGGGTTGGCTCTGACTTGCCACTGGCAAGTCATTCACTACCAACCCGTTCAAATCCCATCACACAAAAAGCAAAAAGCACCCCATAAATGGGATGCTTTCTGCTTTGGCGGAGAAGGAGGGATTTGAACCCTCGCGCCGGTTACCCGACCTACACCCTTAGCAGGGGCGCCTCTTCACCACTTGAGTACTTCTCCGTAGGAAATTAAATTGTAACGATGAACGATGAACGAGAAATTACGGTTGATTTTTGCGTTTTACGCAAAAATCTTCCGATGCGGACAGCCGAGGACGTCTGTCCCTACGGTTATCGAAACCTCATTCTGTTCGATAATGCTTTCGGGGTGATTCTTTGGCGGAGAGAGTGGGATTCGAACCCACGGCCCGTTGCCGGGTCACTGGTTTTCAAGACCAGCTCCTTAAACCGCTCGGACATCTCTCCGTAAAGGTGCAAATAAGAATATAGCACAACCCGCCGCTTTTGTCAACCGTTTTTGCAAACCTTTTAAAAAAAACAATATGAATTTGTGTCAAAAATGTTGCGAATAAGTTGACAAATTAAAACTCCTGTGTTATTATGTTTTTGTAACAATGGAACAAATATCCCCATTGTTTGAATTTTGCTTTTATAAAATAAATAAAAGGAGAAAAACAAATGAAAAAGACATTATCACTTGTTCTCACAATGTGTATGGTACTTTCTCTGTTTGCAACGTTCGCTATCACTGCATCCGCAGACGAAGCAGTAAACCTTGCAGCAGGTAAGGAAGTAGCAAACCAGGAGAATTTGGCAGGCAACACTATGTGGATCGATACTGATCTTACCGACGGTGTAGTTGAACCCGATGAATTTACAGACGCAGGCATTAAGTGGACCTCCGGTCAGTGGTTCGGTTATTACAACTGGCCTAACGCTCCCGCAGTAAACACTGTTGACGGCGTAGCTATCCCCACTGTTGACCTTGGCGCAACATACAACATTGAATCCGCGCGTGTTCACGTATACGCAGGCCCCGGCTGGTCCGGCGTTGTTTGTCCCACCGCAATAGCTCTTCTCGTTTCCAATGACGGCGAAAATTGGACTTCTGTAGCTTCTAAGGATGTTACTAAGGCAGATGCCAACTGCGCAAAGTGGATCGAGATCGAAGCTCCCGCAGGCACTACCGCTAAGTATGCTCGCGTTGCTATGACTCTCAGCACCGAAGGCTCCTGGCTCTTCATCGATGAGCTTGAAGTTTACGGCACCGAAGCTGCTGCTCCCGCTCTTGAATGGAAGCCCATGTTCATCTCCCACTTCAATGACAACACTGTTGAAGGCTCCGGCGTTATTATGACCGAAGCTTACAACGGCGCAGTTTGGTGGATCCACGTTGCTCTTGCTCCCGTAGCAGGACTTGACGGTGTTTATGAAGTAGTTGCTATTTCCGACGGTACTCCCGACGGTTCCGGCGTTGCTCAGGCAATCCCCGAAGGCGGCTTCGTATATGCACTTAACACCGGTAACGATTATCCTTCTCTCGGCATGGGCGATACCGACTTTACCTCTCCCCACTGCTCCAATATGATCGCAGACGTTCAGACCTGGAAGGTTGGCGATAAGTTCGTATTCGAAGGACTTGATCTCGAAGGCAAGACTATCCCCACCACCACCGCAGATCTTAACTGGTATGACGATGCATATGTTTGCACCGCAAAATATGCAGCATACGTTCCCGGCGCTTCTTCCGCAGTTAAGGAAGAGATCACCGTAGACGGCGACCTTACCGATACCGGCTGGGCAAAGAACGGCTGGACCAACGTATCCGGCGAAAACGGCACATGGCAGCATCAGTCCGATTACGATTTCGACAAGGCAGTATGCCCCGAATTCACCTATAAGTATCAGATGCGTGCTGACGAAACCAAGCTTTACGTAGCAGTAGAGTTTGATGGCGAACCCCTCAACGATAAGGCAACTATGCTTCGTCTCTGGTTCAGAGATAACGACGAAGCTACCGTATACACCTCTTTCTATGATGTATACTTTGTAGACGGCGCAGTAGCTACTCTGGCTAAGTACAACACCTCTACCACCGCTAACTCCGGTGCAGAGATTGCAGATACCACCTTCAACGTAGTAGCAAAGACCGAAGGCGGCAAGACCGTTATCGAATACTCTATCGATCTGGCAGAGTTCACCGAAGACGGCACCTTCGATTACTACATCAACCTCGCACACAAGGTTGGCGAAAACAGCGGCACCCTTTACCATCCCGCAGTTCCTTACGGACCTACCGATATTAACGGCGGCGAAGGCCACAAGCCTCACATCAACTTCCCCTGGAACACTTGGGCAGCTGAAAACGATGCAACTGTTAACGTTGAAGATATCGTTCTCGGCGAAGTAGTAGTATCCGATAAGGAAGAAGCAGATACCTCTATGATGGGTACCGCACCCGCAGCACCCGCGTTCACCGTAACCCTTAACACCGCAGAGGGTTGGGTAGCAGGCGAAAAGCTTGTTGTAACCGCAACCGTAGATATACTTGAAGACATCGACCTTTCTCAGGTTATGTTCAACCTTTACTATGACGCTTCCGACGTAGAGATCGTACTTCCCGAAGACCTCGGCGCGATCATCACCACCGGTAAGGATAGCTGGAAAGAAGATTCTCTCTTCACTCTCAAGACCGAAGGCGACTACGGCGTAATCGAATGCGCACCCGCAACCACCGTTGAAGCAGACGTACTCAAGAAGGGCGAACAGCTTGTAATGACCTTTGAATTCACCGTAAAGGCAGAAGCAGAAGGACTTATCAACTTCCAGCTCTCTAACAAGGGCCTTGTAGGTTACTCTTGGGATCTCACCGCTGCAGAAGCAGCAGGCGCAGGCTCCAGCCTTGCAGTAGAAAACGCAGATGAACTGGGCGATACCGGTATCTACGTAATCGCAGCACT
>JAZNZY010000013.1:0-3297 GCA_045595165.1 Eubacteriales bacterium | reverse complement strand
AAGTCTGCCAAAACATAGTTATCGCTCCGTTATTCCATGCCCGTGAAAAAATCTATTTTTATTACGGAAAGAAGAATTTTTACATCTCCTTCAAGCTCATCGGGCCAGGTTATTTCACCGTCGGTCAGTTCATAATAAAGCTCATAATCTGCCCAACCCTGCGTTTCGTTTTGGGGTGCAATGGTGTTAAATCGGTATTGGATAGTGTATATCCGGTCATATTGGTCAATAACTATTACGTTTTTGTATAATACGAGCATTTCGGAATGACTGTTATATTCGTGTAAGGATGCGAAAATGGTGGGGTACAGATTTCTGTCGCCGTTAATAAAATTGGCAGAGGAATATTTAAGTGTGAGCTTTGCGTCCAGAAACTTGAAATAGGACATTAAACATTCTTCTTTATACTCAACCATTTCCACGGTATAGGTAAATTTATCAAAGGTAATCTTCGGTTGGAACAGAAAATAATTTTGTAACCCTGCGCAAAAACCCTCGAAGGTTTGCGTTTCGGTTTTTATCACGTTTCCGTCCTTGTCCAGATAAGAGCCGTTAATGGTAATTGTATAGTTTTTATCCGTTTGGTTTTCAACGTCCAGAATTACAAGGTCATTTCCTTCATAGGAATATTTTTTGTCTTTTATCATAAATCCGCCCGTTGGCTCGGTATTGTCAGGCGCAGAGATGTCTTCATTTACATCTGTGCTTGCTTCGGGGGTTGTACTGCCGCTTGTTTCGGCAGGAGGGATGAATAGGGATTCGTTATCGTAGCTTCCCAAATCATCCTTGGTGTAACCGCTGCTTTCTTCGTTTTCACCTGCGTTATTGCTCATTTCGCACGCGCATAAAAGGGAAAGTGATAATACAATAATCAGTGCCGTTATTCGTTTCATTTTGTTTTCTCCTTTTGTTTTTTTATATTTTAAACAGCAATTCTAAACGAATAATGAAATAACCGATATTTTTGCAGTAAAAAAGTGCCCTCTTTGGAAGGCACTTTTTATGTTTGTATTTTATTGTCATTTGGGATAAACGATAGTTCTTTCTTCCCAAAAATCATATCCGCCAAATATTTCGTATCTGCTCCAGACATCTTCTGTCCAAAAATGTATGTTATCTTCGCCAAACGTCCACAGTATCATCCCCTGCGGTCTGCTTATCTTTGAATTATACCAGGGGTTTTTGCAGGTGTCCAAATACAGAGCTTCATAGTAGGATAACGGGTATTTGCAATCTGTCAGCGTAATATATTTTCTCATATCGGGATTTTCGGTTTTCAAAGATTCATATACTGCGCTGTTTAATACTTTTACTCTCTCCAGTGTTACTCTGTATCTGCCGTCTGTGTCTGTGCTTTCAAATCTCCGCACGTTTCCCTCAAGATCGCGTATACACACCGAGTCGTATGTTTCAAATATCCTTACGGTATCCTCAATCAAAAACAGCATTTCCTCGCTCGAAAGCCAAAACCATTCGCCCTTTTCACGTCTTGTGAGGATATCTTTTATCTGCTCTTCGCTAAAGATGGTTACAACGCTTTTGCCGTTTTCTTCCGTAACGGTATTGTAGACGCCGAACTTTTTCTGCAAAAGTTCCTGTGAAGTGGGCGCGGTTATGGCAAGGTCGGGCGTTAAAAAATTGTTGTCATTGGGCTTTGTGCCCGAATGGGAAAAGGAAAGTGATGTTATCCCGCTTCCCAAAAGCAACATAAACGCCAGCACCAACATTGTTGTTTTTATTAAAATACTTGTATTTCGTTTCATATGAATTTTACATAAGCGGTGGTACCCACGCCCGCTTCAGATTCGAATTCAAGGATTGCATTATGCGCTTCCGCAATGCGTTTGCACAGCGCAAGTCCCAACCCCGTGCCGCCTTCAAGACGGCTTCTTGCCTTGTCCGTGCGATAAAACGGCTCGGTAATATGCTCAATTTGTTCCTTGGTCATACCGCTGCCGTTATCACGGACGTACAGCGTTTTCATCCCGTCCCTGATCTCTGTTCCCAAAAACACCTCGCCGCCCTCTTTGGTGGCGCGGATAGCGTTTTCCGTCAGGTTAGCAATCAGCATTTCCAACAGCGTAACGTCGCCTTCCAGCTCGAAGTTTTCGCCTGCAAAAGCAAGCTTGATATTCTTTTCCGAAGCCCGCAAAATAAAAATATCGCGGATCCTTGCCATCAAGCCGCCTGCGGAGATTTTGCCCGTTTGAATCCCGTTTTCCCGAATAAATGCAGAGTCGAGCAGTATTTTGCTTATCCTCTGCAATCGCTTGGATTCCGACATAATGTCTAACAATGTCTGCATACGAGCTTCTTCTGTCAACTCGTGGCGGAAGGAGTATTCAGCCGCACCGTAGATGGATGTAAGGGGTGTGCGCATTTCGTGCCCCAGATTGTCAAGCATAGTCTGTTTCTGCTGTGCGGTGGTTCTCAGCTCGTCCATTTGCTGGTTGATCTTGTCGGACATAGCGTTAAAATCCTCCGCCAGCTCGGCAAACTCGTCGTTGCCGCTGTCATCCGCACGGGCAGAAAAGTCACCTTGGGATATCGCCTTGGTTGCTTCGCGGAGCTTTTGCAAAGGAGCGTAGAGCTTACGTTGGATAAAATATAAGGAGAGTGCCAACACGATTGAAGCCAACCCCGAAACCAACATAAAGGAAACAGAGAGGGATTTAAGTTCCTCGTCAAGATAACTTATGTCCTTTGCGTAAGTAATGGAAAACTTACCGTCGCACATTGTTTCGGTGATGAATAAGTGCTTCTTGCCTTCGACCTCGGCGGTTATGTGTGTGCCTGCTCGGGGTATCTCGCATCCCTCGGGAATATCCGATTGCAAAATATCCTCGCCCTCGGTGAATTGAAGATAGATACCTTCCTTGCTGTAAAAGGTAACGTAGGAAAGGGCAAGAGTGTTTGCTTCACCGCTTATTTCAAAGTCCCGCTCAAAGGCTTCGATAATCACCAACTGCTCGGAACGGCAGACCTGCTCTGCGGATTCATAACTGCGGTTGTGGGTGTATAACGCAAGGGAGAATATACAAACATTCAAAAGCATCAAAAAGAGTAAAAGCGTTATAAAATATGATTTTTCAAAAAATCTGCTTCGTTTCATAGTTCAAATCGGTACCCGACACCGTATACGGCTTTTAGTCTGTTTTTCAATCCCAATTTCTTTCGAAGATGCTGAACGTACACGTCGATCACCTGCGTGGTTTCTCCCTCGTAGTTATACGCCCAAACGCTGTCAAGGATCTGTTCGCGAGTGAGCACACAGTTTTTGTTGGTGATAAACATATC
>JAZNZY010000012.1:0-34791 GCA_045595165.1 Eubacteriales bacterium | reverse complement strand
GATTTTCGCAGATTACCATGATTTTACCTTTTCTCTTGATAATCTTGCACTTCTCGCATATTTTCTTTACGGAAGGTTTCACTTTCATATTATTACTGCCTCCATATCAGTTAGCATTGTTTATTTGGAACGATAGGTTATCCTGCCCTGAGTGAGGTCGTAGATTGAAACTTCTACTGTAACCTTATCACCCGGATATATCTTTATATAATGCATACGCATTTTTCCGGATATATGAGCGGTAACCATATGACCGTTGTTGAGTTTGACTTTGAAAACCGTGTTGGGGAGTAACTCCGTAACAACGCCTTCAAATTCAATAACATCGTCTTTTACCAGAACTATTCCTCCTTGTTATCGTGCGACTCTTTATATTCGTTGATAACCTCGCGTATTAAGCGGTTTGTCATCTTATCTTCTTCAAGTCGCGGCGCATCTGCAATAAACCGTATGTGTTTAAGTTTTTTTCGTTTCGGGGCTTCGACCTTACGCAGCCTGCCGTCCGCTACAAGCACATATCCGTCCTCGGACACGCCTATAACGAAAGCATACATACCACGGTCCCGCCCTGCAACGGACTTAACCATACTGCATAAATGACTATCCATAACTTTTTTTGAATTTAACCTCAATTCTCGTCGGTCAGTATAACGGGACCGTTTTCGGTGATCGCTATGGTGTTTTCATAGTGAGCCGAAAGCTTACCGTCAATAGTTACGACCGTCCAGTTGTTTGAAAGGGTCTTTACCAGATGTGTGCCCATATTTATCATAGGCTCTACTGCTAAAGTCATCCCTTCACAAAGCCGCGGTCCTCTTCCCGCCCTACCGAAATTCGGTACTTCGGGGTCTTCGTGAAGCGCGGTTCCGATTCCGTGTCCTACAAAATCGCGGACAACGGAATAACCAAACGGGATTACATACTGTTCAACAGCATTGGAAATATCGCCGACTCGGTTGCCGGGCACAGCCAGCTCGATACCTTTGAAAAAGCTTTCTTTGGTAACCTTTATAAGCTGTTCTGCTTCCGGACTTGTGCTACCCACAACGTAGGTGCAGGCGCAATCCCCGTGGTAGCCCTTATAAAAGGCACCGACGTCTACCTTGACGATATCACCGTTTCTGAGTTCTCTGTCTGACGGAATACCGTGGATAACCTCTTCATTGACGCTTATACACGCCGATGCGGGAAATCCACCGTATCCAAGAAAAGAAGGGTGAGCTCCGTGCGAACGGATAACGGCTTTGACTTTACTGTCGATATATCGGGTGGTAACACCCTCTTTGATATATTCGCCTGCCGTCGCACGGGCTATCGCCGCAATTCTGCCGGCATCACGCATACGCGCAAGTTCGGCTTTTGTCTTTACAGTTATCATATGCAAAGCGCTTGCTTTACGAGACGTGTGGTCTCCTCTACACCTTCCTGGGTTTCAACACTCTTAACGAGTCCCTTTTCGGTGTAGTACGCAAGAACCGGTTCGGTTTCAGCGTGGTAGGTTTCCAGACGGCTCTTTACAACTTCGGGAGCATCGTCCTTGCGGATTATAAGGTCGGCACCGCACTTATCACAGGTCTTGTTATCCTTGGTAGGATTATAAACCAAGTGGTAGGATGCGCCGCAGACACCGCAAAGGCGTCTTCCGCTGAGTCGTTCAATAATCTTTTCATCGGATGCAACGATGGAAAGTACGATATCGATCTTCTGTCCCATAGCTTCAAGGGCTTCTGCCTGAGCTACGGTGCGGGGAAAACCGTCAAGAATGTAGCCATTCTTGCAGTCATCCTGAGCAAGACGATCACGGATGATACCGATAACGACTTCATCGGGAACGAGGCTGCCGGATTCCATGGCGGATTTGGCAGCCAGCCCCATAGGAGTTTCGTTCTTAACCGCTTCTCTCAAAGCGGCTCCCGTGGAAATTGTGGGAATATTAAGGCAGGTACATATTATCTCTGCCTGTGTGCCCTTGCCGGCACCGGGAGGGCCAAAGAATATTATATTCATTTAAATCTCCCTATTATTCTTCCAGGAAGCCCTTATAATGACGCATTGTGATCTGGCTTTCAAGGCTGCGGGTAGTTTCGATAGCTACACCGACAACGATGATGATGGACGTTCCGCCAAGGGTAAAGTTGGTGAACGCAGGCACGCCGGTCCAAGCGAGCATTATGGGGAGTATAACCAGGATAGCCAATGCAATTGCACCCATAAGGGTTACTCTGTCAAGTACCTTCTTGATATATGCCGCAGTAGGTTCGCCGGGACGGTAGCCCATAATGGTGCCGCCGTTCTTCTTAAGGTTGTTAGCAACCTCAACGGGATCAAATATTGTGGATATATAGAAGTATGCAAATGCAATTATCAAAACAAAGTAGATAAGCGCATAGATCGCACCGCCGGGAAGTACGCCGGGGCTGAACCAGTTGTTGAAGAATTCGCTATTCTGCCAAGAAGGAATCAGCTGTGCGAGCGTTGCGGGAATGGAAACGATTGCCTGAGCAAAAATTACGGGAAGCACGCCTGCCATCATAACCTTGATGGGAAGGTTGGTGTTCATACCGCCGTAAACTTTTCTGCCTACGGTACGTTTAGCATACTGAACGGGAAGTCTTCTCTCTGCCTCGTTGATAACAACTACGAATACGATAGTTGCAAGCATAAGGATGAGGAGGATTACCATCCAAGGAATCTGGGAGAAATCCCAAGTTCCGTTGTAGTGGATCATAGCCCACATTCTTGTGAACATGCTGGGGAAACTTGCAACGATGTTTACGAACAGGAGGATGGAAATACCATTTCCTATTCCCTTTTCATCGATCTTTTCGCCCAGCCACATAACCATCATAGCACCTGCGGTGTAAGCGGCAACTACTACTACTGCTGCAAACCAGTGTTTTTCGGTAAGAGCGCCGAGGCTCTTCATAGTAAGATAATAACCGATTGCAGTGATTATTGCCAAACCGATGGTGGTATAGCGGGTGATCTTATTTATCTTCTTCTGTCCTTCGGGACCGCTCTTGGAAAGCTCACCGAGCTTAGGAAAAGCAATACCCAAAAGCTGAATAACGATAGATGCGGTAATGTAAGGGGAAATGCTAAGTGCGAACAGATTTCCTTTTGCGAAGGCATCGCCGCTCAGCATATTGAAATAGCCGAAAAGGGAACCTTGCATAGTGGAGGAGCTGAACAGAGAATCAAGTGCTTCTGCGCTGAAGAAAGGTACGGGAACTGCACTACCCAGACGGAACAGAAGGATGATTCCCAGCGTGAAGAGTATCTTCTTACGGATATCGGCTACCTTCCATGCGTTCTTTAATACACTGAACATTATTCCACCTCAGCCTTTCCGCCTGCGGCTTCGATCTTCTCCTTAGCCGAAGCAGAGAAAGCTGCAGCTTTCACGGTAAGAGTCTTAGTAAGTTCGCCGTTGCCGAGAACCTTGAGTCCGTCGAACTCGTTCTTAACAACACCCTCTGCGAGAAGTACGCTGAGGTCTACTACGGTACCGTTTTCAAACTGATTGAGTTGTTCAAGATTTACGTTTACATACTTGGTTGCGAAATGGTTTTTAAAACCTCTCTTGGGAAGTTTACGGTAGATAGGGAGCTGGCCGCCTTCGAAGCCGGGTCTTACACCGCCGCCGGTACGGGCGTTCTGACCCTTGTGGCCCTTGCCTGCTGTCTTACCGTTGCCGCTTCCTGCGCCTCTGCCTTTTCTGAAACGGGCTTTAACTGCGCCGGTAGCGGGAGAAAGTTCGTGAAGCTTCATATTTGTATCCTCCCTTTTATTACTCAGCATCCTCAACGGAGATCAGGTGAGAGATCACGTTGATCTTGCCGTCGATGAGAGGATTTCTCTCGGCTACCTTGAAATCGCCGATCTTGTTAAGACCGAGGGACTTTGCGGTAAGGATCTGGTTCTTTTTATGGCCGATGAGGCTTCTGGTGAGAGTTATCTTTACTTTTGCCATCTTCGTGTCCTCCTTATTTAACAGCTTCAACAGGAATGCCGCGCTTTGCAGCTACCTGCTCAACAGTGCTGAGAGAAGTAAGAGCATTGAAGGTTGCCTTGACAACGTTCACCGGATTGTTGGAACGAAGCGATTTACCGCGGATATCGTGGATACCTGCGATATCGAGAACTGCACGCATCGTACCGCCTGCGATGATACCGGTACCGGGTGCTGCGGGCTTGAGAAGAACTCTGCCTGCGCCGTACTCACCGATAATCTCGTGAGGAATGGTAGTGCCGTTGAGAGAAACCTCAACAACGTTTTTCTTTGCAGATTCAAGTGCTTTCTTTATTGCATCGGGTACTTCGGCTGCTTTGCCGATACCGTAACCGATATGACCCTGACCATCGCCTACAACAACCAGTGCGGAAAATCTTGCGATACGACCGCCCTTTACGGTTTTGCTTACGCGCTTGGTATTAATAAGGGTTTCTTTGAATTCGATGTTAGAGTAATCAACTTTTTTAGCCATCTTATCCTCCTAAAACTTCAAACCGGCTTCGCGTGCCGCGTTGGCAAGCTCAAGCACTCTGCCGTGGAAGAGATAGCCGCCTCTGTCGAACACAACTTCGGTTATGTTCTTTTCCAGTGCTCTCTTAGCCACGAGTTCGCCAACCTTCTTTGCAGCTTCTTTGTTGCCGCCGGAAGTGCCGAACTCTTTTTCGGTGCTGGAAGCGGATACTAAGGTGTTGCCTACAGTATCATCGATTATCTGAGCGTAAATGTTATTTTCGGAGCGATAAACACAAAGACGGGGTCTTGCGGGAGTGCCAAATATCTTAGCTCTAACTCTCTTGTGTCTTTGCAGACGCTTCTTATTGCTGTCTATACGGGTTACCATTATTCACACTCTCCTTTCGTTTACTTCGCGGCCTTGCCGACCTTACGTCTTATCTTTTCATCAGAGTACTTAATACCCTTGCCAAGATAAGGTTCAGGAGGACGTTTAGCTCTTATTTCTGCTGCGAGCTGACCAACCTGCTGCTTGTTGATACCGTTAACTACAACGGTGTTGGAGTTGGGGCATTCAAAAACAATTCCTTCGGGCTGATCAAACACTACGTTGTGAGAATAACCGATATTGAGTACAAGCTGTTTGCCCTGAACGGCTGCTCTGTAACCAACGCCGTTGATTTCAAGAGTCTTCTTGTAGCCTTCGGTAACACCAACAACCATATTGTTGATAAGAGTTCTGGTGAGGCCGTGGAGAGATCTGTTGGTCTTCTCATCATCAGGACGGGAAACGGTTACTACACCTGCGCCAACTTCGATGATCATCTCGGGTCTGAGCTGCTGAGTAAGGGTACCCTTGGGGCCCTTAACGGTAACTACGTTGTTTTCTGCAACGTCTACGGTTACACCTGCAGGAAGGGTAATGGGGGCTCTGCCTATTCTTGACATCTTGTTACCTCCTTACCATACGAAGGCGAGAACTTCGCCGCCGACGTTTTCCTTGCGAGCGCGCTTATCGGTCATAATACCCTTGCTGGTGGACACGATAGCGATGCCGAGGCCGTTTCTGACTCTGGGCATATCTTCGCAGGATGCATAAATTCTGAGGCCGGGCTTGGAAACTCTGCGAAGACCTTCGATGATTCTCTTCTTGCCGGGGCCGTACTTAAGGGTAACGGTGATGATACCCTGCTTGTTATCTTCCTTGCACTCGTAGCCGGCAATGTAGCCTTCTTCGAGGAGGATCTGAGCGATAGACTTCTTCAGATTGGAAGCAGGAATATCAACGGTATCGTGCTTTGCAATATTTGCATTGCGGATTCTGGTGAGCATATCTGCTACTACATCAGTAATTTGCATTGTTTATTCCTCCTTTTACCAACTTGCTTTCTTTACGCCGGGAATTTCGCCCTTATAAGCGAGTTCACGGAAACAGATACGGCATATACCGTACTTGCGGAGATATGCGTGAGGTCTTCCGCAGATCTTGCACCGATTGTAGTATCTGGTGGAGAACTTGGGTGCTTTAGCCTGCTTCAGTATCATAGATTTTCTTGCCATTTTTCACGTTCCTCCTTACTGTCTTGCGAACGGTGCGCCAAGGAGTGCGAGAAGCTCTTTTGCTTCTTCGTCGGTATTGGCGGTCGTTACAAATACGATATCCATACCTCTGACCTTATCAACCTTATCGTACTCGATTTCGGGGAAGATCAGCTGTTCCTTGAGACCGAGAGAGTAGTTGCCGCGGCCGTCGAAGGCGTTGGGGTTGATACCCTTAAAGTCTCTTACACGGGGAAGAGAAAGATTGAAAAGCTTATCTACGAATTCGTACATTTTTTCTGCACGAAGAGTTACCTTAACACCGTTGAGAGAGCCTTCACGAAGCTTGAAGTTAGAAATAGACTTACGAGCCTTGGTAGCTACGGGCTTCTGACCGGTAATAGCAGCGATATCTGCCATAACAGCGTCGATAACCTTGCTGTTGTCCTTCGCGTCGCCGCAACCTACGTTAACAACGACCTTTTCAAGGCGAGGGATCTGCATGGGGCTGCTGTAATTAAATTTTGTCATAAGAGCAGGAGCAACTTCGCTCTTATAGAATTCCTTAAGTCTTGCCATTGCGTCCTCCTCCTTTACAGTGCTTTGCCGCACTTAGCGCAGCTTCTGATTTTCTTTCCGTCAACAACTTTAACGGAAACGCGGGTACCCTTCTTGCATTCCTTGCAGTAAGGAGATACCTTGCAAGCATAGATAGCGCCTTCGGTCTTTACGATACCGCCAGCTTCGCCCTGTCTGCGGGGCTTAACGTGCTTGGAAACGGTATGAACACCTTTAACGATAACTTTGCCTTCCTTGGGAGATACGGCAACAACTTCGCCCTTAACTCCCTTATACTTACCGGAATTAACTATTACGGTTTCACCGGTCTTTACATGAACATTACTCATTATCCTTTACCTCCAATTACACAACTTCAGGTGCGAGGGAGAGGATCTTCATATAATCCTTCTCACGAAGCTCTCTTGCAACCGGGCCAAAGATACGAGTACCTCTGGGGTTCTTATCTTCCTTGATAAGAACTGCAGCGTTTTCGTCAAATCTGATATAGGAACCATCTGCTCTGCGCTGGCCCTTAACGGTTCTTACTACTACTGCAGTAACAACGTCACCCTTCTTAACTACTCCGCCGGGAGCTGCCTTCTTAACCGAGCAAACCACAACGTCGCCGATTCCTGCGTAACGTCTGCCGGTACCGCCAAGAACTCGGATGCACATCAGCTCTTTTGCGCCGGTATTATCAGCAACTTTCATAAATGACTGCTGTTGTATCATCGTGTTTCCTCCTTACTTAGCCTTCTCGACAATTCTTACTACACGGAAATACTTGTCCTTGGAAAGGGGACGGGTTTCCATGATCTCTACGGTGTCACCGATACCGCATTCGTTGTTCTCATCGTGAGCCTTGAACTTAACGGTACGTTTAACGATCTTTTTATAAAGGGGGTGCTTAACGTTATCGCGTACTGCAACAACAACGGTCTTTTCCATCTTGTCGCTTACTACGATACCAACTCTTGTTTTTCTAAGTGCTCTTTCTTCCATTTTCGGTTACTCCTTTCCGCTTACGCCTGCGTAGAGAGTTCTTTCTCACGGAGAACCGTGAGCACTCTGGCGATGGTCTTCTTAGTCTCGACAAGCTTCATAGGGTTGTCGAGCTGGTGTATGGAGTGCTGGAAACGCAGCTTGAAGAGTTCTTCTTTCTGCTCCTCCAGAATCTTGTTGAGTTCTTCAGGAGACTTACCTCTGATTTCTTTTAATTCCATTGTAATACCTCCTATTTCTCAAGGTCAGCCTTGGTAGCGAACTTACATTTGATAGGAAGCTTGTGAGAAGCAAGACGCATAGCTTCGCGTGCCTGTTCTTCGGTAATACCGTCCATTTCAAACATAACTCTGCCGGGCTTAACCACAGCTACCCAGTACTCGGGAGAACCTTTACCGGAACCCATTCGGGTTTCAGCAGGCTTCTCGGTGATGGGCTTATCGGGGAATATCTTTATCCAAACCTTACCGCCACGCTTGATGTAACGAGTCATAGCGATACGGGCTGCTTCGATCTGGTTACTGGTGATCCAAGCGGGTTCAGCAGCTACGAGGCCGTAGGTACCGTAGGTAATGGTATTACCGCGATGTGCCTTACCGGTGAGTCTGCCGCGCTGAACACGTCTGTATTTAACTCTTTTGGGCATTAACATGATTATTTACCTCCCTGACGCTTTACCTCGGGAAGAACTTCACCCTTGTATATCCATACCTTGATGCCGATCTTACCGTAGGTGGTATTAGCCTCATAGAAGCCGTAATCGATATCGGCTCTGAGGGTCTGAAGCGGAATAGTGCCTTCATGGTAATGCTCGGTTCTTGCGATTTCTGCACCGCCGAGACGGCCGGAAACTGCAACCTTGATACCTTTTGCACCAAGCTTCATAGTTCTGCCGATAGCCATTTTCATTGCGCGGCGGAACGAAGTTCTCTTTTCGAGCTGTGCTGCGATATTCTGAGCAACAAGCAGTGCGTTGAGATCGGGCTGTTTGATCTCGATTACGTTAACTGCTGCGGGCTTGCCAACGAAGTTTTCAACTTCCTTGCGAAGCTTTTCAATTTCTGCGCCGCCCTTACCGATAACGATACCGGGCTTTGCACAGCGTACGATTACGCGAACCTTTGCGTTGTCGCGCTCGATTTCTATCTTTGCTACGCCTGCACCTGCAAGTCTTGCGGTGAGGAACTTTCTGAGTTTGTAATCGGAAACGAGAGTATCACCGAAAACTTCGTCTTTAACGAACCAACGGGAATCCCAGTCCTTGATTATACCGACACGGAGACCGTGAGGATTAACTTTCTGACCCATTTACTGTACCCTCCTTAATTTTTTTCCGCAAGTGCGATGGTTACATGAGAAGTGCGCTTAAGGATTCTGTCGCCTCTGCCCTTTGCGCGGGGTCTCATTCTCTTCATGTGCTTCATGATACCGGGGGTAACGAAGCATTCGGAAACGTAGAGTTTTTCAACATCCATTCCGAAGTTATGATCTGCGTTTGCGATAGCCGAATTAAGAAGCTTAAGAACGGGTTCGCATGCGATCTTATTGGTATATTTGAGTATTGCGGCTGCCTCAGCAACGTTTTTGCCTCTTATAAGGTCGAGAACGATCTTGACCTTGCGGGGAGTCATACGGAGCTGCTTGAGATAAGCCTTTGCTATCTTCTGTTCCATTATATTTTCTCCTTCCGCTTACTTGCTGTTCGATGTCTTGGAACCGCTGTGTCCCTTGAAGTGTCTGGTGGGAGCGAACTCGCCGAGTCTGTGTCCTACCATATCTTCTACTACATATACAGGAACGTGCTTTTTGCCGTCATGTACTGCGATGGTGTGTCCTACGAATTCGGGGAATATTACGGAAGCACGGGACCAAGTCTTGAGAACTCTCTTCTCGCCCTTCTCGTTCATTTCGCAAATTCTCTGATATAATTTAGGCTCCACAAAAGGGCCTTTTTTAACGCTTCTGCTCATTTGTTTATTCCTCCTTCACCGTATTACTTAGCGTTTCTGCGCTTAACGATAAACTTATCGGTGCGAGCCTTCTTGTTTCTGGTCTTATAACCGAGAGCAGGCTTGCCCCAAGGAGTCAAAGGACCGGGATGACCGATAGGTGCACGGCCTTCACCACCACCGTGGGGGTGGTCTACGGGGTTCATGACGGAAGCCCGTACGGTGGGACGGATGCCCATATGGCGCTTCTTACCTGCTTTACCGATCTTGATATTCTCGTGCTCGAGGTTACCAACCTGACCGATAGTAGCGGTACAGTCAAGACGAACGTAGCGAACTTCGCCGGAGGGAAGTCTTACCTGGCCCATCTTGCCTTCCTTAGACATAAGCTGTGCAGCTGCACCAGCGGAACGAACCAGCTGTGCGCCTCTGCCGGGGTAAAGTTCGATGTTGTAGATAACGGTACCAACGGGGATGTTAGCAAGAGGAAGAACGTTACCGGGACGGATATCGCTGTCTGCGCCGGAGTAAAGAACGTCGCCTACCTTAATGCCGTTAGGAGCCATGGTGTAGCTCTTGTTGCCCTGTTCATCGCAAAGAAGTGCGATGTAAGCGGTACGGTTAGGATCGTACTCGATAGCGGTTACGGTGCAAGGAGAAGTATTGTTTCTCTTGAAATCGATGATTCTGTACTTTCTCTTGTTGCCGCCGCCCTGGTGACGAACGGTTACGCGGCCGAGATTGTTACGGCCTGCTTTGCTCTTGAGAGTAACTACGAGAGATTTCTCAGGAGTCTTCTTGGTAATCTCCGCAAAGGAGGGAGTAGTCATATGTCTTCTCGACGGAGTTGTGGGTTTATAAGTCTTAACAGCCATTGTATAACTCCTTTCGATTACATAAGGCTATCGAAGAATTCGATGGTCTTGGATTCAGGAGCAAGCTTAACGATGGCCTTTTTCCAAGCTGCGGTCTTGCCGTAGTTGTAGCCCATTCTCTTTTCCTTGCCCTTAACGGAAATAGTGGTTACTTTTTCAACCTTAACGCCGGGAAAAACCTTTTCAACAGCGTTCTTTATTTCTACCTTGTTAGCATCGGTAGCAACCTTGAAGGTGTACTTGCGATTCTGCATGTCTTCGTTGGAAGCTTCGGTGATAACGGGCTTGATAATGATATCGTATGCAGATTTATTCATTATGCGTAAACCTCCTCGAGCTTTTCGATTGCAGCCTTGGTTGCAACGACCTTCTCGCAGTTAAGGATCTCATATACGTTGAGAGTATTAACAAGAGTGGTCTTTACGGTCTCAATGTTGCTGCAGCTCTTTACTACCTTCTCGTCTACGTTTTCGAGGAGAAGAAGAGCCTTCTGAGGAACTACGACGTTGTGAGATTTCTTTTCGCCGTTTTCCTTGTAATTCTTGTTAACTTCTTTCTGGCAGCCGAGTGCGTTGAACATATTTACCATTTCCTTGGTCTTGTATGCTTCCAGCGCGATATTGTCTACGACAATCAGTTCGCCGTTTGCTACCTTGGAAGACAGTGCAGAGTACAAAGCAGCTCTCTTTACCTTCTTGTTAACGGAAACCTTGTAGGTGCGGGGCTTGGGACCGAGGGCGATACCGCCGTGAGTCCACTGAGGAGAACGGGTGGAACCCTGTCTTGCTCTGCCGGTTCCCTTCTGACGCCAGGGTTTTCTGCCGCCACCGGAAACTTCAGCTCTGGTAAGGGTGGACTGGGTACCCTGTCTCTGGTTGAGCAGGTATGCTCTTACTACGGTGTGAAGAACGGAAGCGTTTACTTCTGCACCGAAGATCTTTTCGTTGAGATCCATACTGCCGCAAACTTCGCCCTTCATATTGTATACATTTACATTAAGCATTACTTTATCCTCCCTTCAATTATTTAACGGTGTTGCGGATGATTACAACGCCGCCGCGGGAACCGGGAACTGCGCCCTTAACCGCGATGAGATTTTTCTCGGAATCGATCTTTACGATCTCAAGGTTAAGCATAGTAACCTTTTCGCTACCGTAATGACCGGGCATTTTCTTGTTCTTGAAGATTCTGGAAGGATCGCTGTTTGCGCCTACAGAACCGATGTGACGGTGAACGGGACCGCCGCCGTGGGTGTTTCTCAGGTGAGCCTGACCCCATCTCTTAATAACACCGCTGTATCCGTGACCCTTGGTAGTGCCGGTGATATCCACCTTTTCGCCTACCTCGAAGGTGTCTGCCGTAACAACGTCGCCTACGTTCATGGAAGCTGCGTTATCAAGACGGAACTCTTTAAGATACTTCTTGAAGGAAACCTCAGCCTTGAGGAAGTGTCCCTTTGCAGGCTTGGTAAGCTTTCTCTCAGCGATGTCTTCATAGCCGAGCTGAACTGCTTCGTAGCCGTCGTTTTCTGCGGTTTTCTTCTGAGTTACAGTGCAGGGGCCTGCAGCTATAACGGTTACCGGGATGACATTGCCCTTCTCATCGAAGATCTGAGTCATACCGATTTTCTTGCCGATGATGCCTTTTTTCATTTTTATCCTCCTTAAGGTTATTGGTTAACTCGCAACACGCGGGTTAACATGACCTTTATTTAACTGAATTAAAGCTTGATTTCGATATCTACGCCTGCGGGAAGCTCGAGGTTGGTGAGAGCCTCAACAGCCTTTGCAGAGGGCTTGATGATATCGATAAGACGCTTGTGGGTGCGGTACTCGAACTGCTCACGGCTGTCCTTATACTTGTGTACTGCACGAAGAATGGTTACGATTTCCTTTTCGGTAGGAAGAGGAATGGGACCGGAAACTGCTGCGCCGGAACGCTTTGCGGTTTCAACGATCTTTTCTGCCGCCTGATCAATCAAAGAGTGATCATAGGACTTGAGTCTGATTCTGATTTTCTGGGTTGCCATTTGGATTTGCTCCTTTATATAATATAATGTAGCGAGGTGTTTGAAGGTTTTCTCAACACTGTTCCGGGCGTTTCATTTCCGACCCATAAAAAATGTTGGAAAATTCGCCAGATCAAACCGACATACTCTGTGTGAGTTACCTGCTTTTGGGCAGCAATCTCCCACTTCATCGCACACCAAGCTCGCGTAGTATAACACATATGCCACCTTTTGTCAATATTTTTTGACAAATTCCCTATTATTTTATATTGTTAACTTTTTATGAACAGAATATGAATTTTCGACTATTTTGTAATTTCTCCTTTGCAAACCTATACTATGTATGTTATAATGAATTTTGATGTAAAGCGTAATATAATGTGCGTATACACATATGTATAATAGGAAGGAAAATAACAAAATGACAAAGACATACAACAATAAAGGCGTTTGCTCCAGAAGCGTTACCTTTGATATCGCAGAGGACGGCACCGTAACCAACGTATCCTTTATGGGAGGCTGCAACGGAAACCTTAAGGGCGTTGCAGCTTTAGCAGAAGGACAAAAGGCGCAGGATATTATTAACCGCTGCAAGGGAATTACCTGCGGTATGAAATCCACCTCCTGCCCCGACCAGTTCGCACAAGCCCTTGAACAGGCATTGAAAGAAATATAAATTTATACCGAAAGGTGAAGGCGCTATGACAGAGTTTGAAAAATGGTTGAATTCTCCCGTCGTTGACGAAGTCACAAAAGCAGAGCTCAGATCTATTGAAAATGACCAAAACGAAATTCTTGCCCGTTTCTCCCGTCCTATGGAATTCGGTACAGCAGGTTTGCGCGCCGTTATGGCAGCGGGAATTTCCCGAATGAACGTATATACAGTCGCTCAGACCACCGAGGGGCTTGCCCGTCTTATTGAGGACGAAAACGGATGTGACAAGGGCGTGGCTATCGCGTGGGACAGCCGTAATAACTCCGAGCTGTTTGCCCGCACCGCCGCAAGAGTGCTTGCTTCCCACGGAATCAAGACATATATTTTCGATTCCCTGCGTCCTACCCCCGAATTATCCTTTGCCATACTCCACTATGGCTGTATCGCGGGTATAAACGTAACCGCATCTCACAACCCCTCCGCATACAACGGATATAAGGTTTATTGGTCTGACGGAGCACAGCTTCCCCCTCAGCACGCAAGCGTGGTTTCCGATTACGTTTCCAAAACAGACATATTCTCCGTAGTTCAAGCGGATTTTGATAAAGCCGTGGAGGACGGTACTATTATAATAATAGGAAGAGAAACCGACGAAGCATTTCTCGATGCAGTGCAGAATTGCAGTATAGACCCCACCGCTTTAAAGGAATATGGCGATAAGCTTAATATTATATACACCCCCATTCACGGAACGGGATACAAGCTTGTGCCCGAGATATTAAAGCGTTCCGGTGTTAACAACCTGATCGTGGTCAAAGAGCAGGAAGTGCCCGACGGTAACTTCCCCACCGTCCACACTCCCAACCCCGAGAACAAAGAGTGCTTCAATATCGCCATTGAAAAGGTAAGAACAGAAAATATTGATTGCCACCTTATTATCGGCACCGATCCCGATGCTGACAGAGTAGGTATCGTCGCAAGAGATGACAAGGGCGAGTTCGTTCCCTTTACCGGCAACCAGGTAGGCGCGCTCCTTGCGGATTATATTATAAACAGCAAGAAAGCTCAGGGTATTTTGCCCGAAAACGCCTGCGCTATTAAATCCGTGGTATCGGGTAAGCTGTTCGACCTTGTTTGCGAGGGCGAAGGCGTGCATCATATGAACGTTCTTACGGGATTCAAATATATCGGCGAGAAAATAAAAGAATTTGCCGCATCCGGCGAATATACTTTTATTCTCGGCTATGAGGAAAGCTACGGATACTTAAGCGGCGGCTACGTACGTGATAAGGACGCTGTTGCGGCTTCTATGCTGATCGCCGAAATGGCTGCTTACAATATGCGTAACGGAACCACCTTGTATCAGCGTTTGCAGGAGCTTTACAAAAAATACGGCTACTGCAAGGAAGCTATAATCAACCGTGTTATCGGCGGCATAGTTCCTATGGACACTATGAAGGAGAAAATGGCTTCCCTCCGCGCTTGCCCTCCCGAAAATATCGGAAACAGCAAGGTCGTAAAGATAACCGACTTCTTGTATGACGATACCGGTCTTCCCAAGGCGAATATGCTGTCTTATCTTCTTGAAAACGGTACTACCGCGCTTATACGTCCCTCGGGTACAGAACCCAAGATAAAGGTTTATATACTCACCCAAGCAACGGACGAAACGGCGGCAGATGAGGTTATCGAAGCCGTCAAGAAAGACGCGGAAAATCTTATATAATATATATAAAAATAGGAAGTGTTTCCCAAAAACACTTCCTGTTTTATTAACTTGACAATATATGGCGAAAGGTGTATAATGTCCGTCATGGAGGAATAGAAAAATGTATATCGAAATGTTTAATTTCTGGTATTTCTTTTGGTTGATCCTTGCGGCAGGATGTACGACGGGATTGTATTTCCTGCTTAAAAACCGCAGTACGAGAACGCAAAAAGCAGTATTGTTTTCAATTCTTGTTGTAGGACTTCTACTTCACTTTCTAAAAGCGTACATACCGCCCTATAGCGTTGACGAAGCAAGAATGCTGAGAGATAGCTGGTTTGTAAACATCTGTGCCGCCAACATTGCATTGTTCCCCTTTATGTTCTTTTCCAAAAACGAAAAGATAAAGGATTATATGTTTTATATCGGTGTAATAAGCGGTTTGATCGCTCTATTTTACCCCCAAGAACCTATGGCAAAGGTGGACCAGCTTGCAGAACAGCTTGATATTGTGAGATTTTACTTCCATCATTGGATGCTTCTTACCGTTCCCTTGCTTATGGTGCTGTTCAAGCATCACAAACTATCCTACAAGCGTGTATACGCAGCACCCGTAGGTTTGCTGGGACTGATGCTGTTTATTATGCTTAATCAGATCTTCCAAGCGGAATTGGGCTATACTCCCATGCGCTTTACAAACGATTTCTTCGGTATCGGATATAAAAACACCTCTTATATATGGGGTCCCGGTGCAAACGATGCTATCGGTGAATTTTTCGCTCTGTTCACTCCCAAGATTTTCAAAACCGTACCCGTAGGACAATATGCGGGCCAAGAAAAATACTGGCCTTGGTTCTGGATAATCGTACCCGTTTTTGTTCTCGTTACGCCTATGGCATTTTTGCTGTGTATGATATTCGATCACAAAGCCTTTTGGTCGGATATTAAAAAGCTCAAAAAAACCATATCCAAAGTATCGGTCACAAAGTGTCTTTTTTAATTAACGATAACGAACGCCTCCCTAAACAGGGAGGCGTTTTATATATTTATCTGAAAATGTCTTCGATATCTTTAAGCACACCGACTCTCGTATACGCATCGGAACGGGAGAAGAGAGTTCCGTCGGGATTGCGGTAATGGCATCCCTGCGCAGGCTCGATACGCTTATAGCGTATCTCGTATTCAAAGCTCTCGGGATAAGTAAAGGGAAGCATTTTATCTATATTTTCAACCGCTTTTTTAACACCATTGTAAATATTGGCGCAAACCGTTTCGGGATGATCGGAAATACAGCTGTTCCAAGCAAGCGAACGCTTGGTTACCACCGTTTGTGCAAGGGGGAATGTTTCCTTTATTTGAGAAATACAGATATCATCGGAAGAAGCAAATATTACGGGTACTCCGTATTTTCCCGCAACAGCACCGTCGATTTGGGCTTCACCCACGAATGCACCGTTTATTTTTTGATGCTGGAAGGTGGCGGAGGAATAAACGTGGCACAGTACCGCATCAATAGTATCGTATGCGTGGTATCCTATAAAAAGCACGCCCGCAAAGCCTTCCTCTATGCCGGGAAACCGCTTTCCGCTTCCCGCGCCCATAACTATTTTACAGCGGTTATCCAAAAGATCGTACTTGAGATTAAAACCGGTTCCGTGGCAATCCCACACCCAGACCTCGTCCGCACCGCTTTCAAACAATGCTTTCGCGGCGGCGTTCGCCTCTCTCGTGCCCTGCAAAGCGGCATATTCCAAGCCCGCACTGCCCTGAGCAAGCCCCTGCCCCGGAGTTCCGATAGTGCAAGCCACTCCCTCAAGATCTACTGCAATATAATATCTTTTGGTTTTATTCATAACAGATACCGCCTTTTTATATTTAAGGTTGATTTTTTTCGTAATAAGTTATATAATTAGCCAAGAAAAACTGTTTTGGAGTAAAAAATGGAAAGATTAAAGAATATAAATCTATTCGTTCTGGATATGGACGGAACCATATATCTGGGCAAAAACGTATTGCCCGGAGCGAGAGAATTCGTTTCTCACGTTAAAAACAGCGGAAAAAAGATAATGTATTTTACCAACAACGCATCCAACGACCACAAAATATACATTGACCGTCTTAACAATATGGGCTTTGATGCCGATGAAAGCGAAATATTCTCTGCCGCAGACGTTACGGCAATGTACCTCCGCACCCACCATCCCGATGCGAAGGTTTACGTAGTGGGCACACCCGCACTTGAAAACACCTTTTTACAGTACGGCATTACCCTTACCGACGGTAGCGAGGGAGATATTGTGGTAACCAGCTTTGATACTACCCTTACCTACGATAAGCTGGTAAAGGCTTGTGATCTTATACGTGGCGGCGCCATATATTACTGCACTCATCCCGATTTTAACTGCCCTACCGAAAACGGATTTATTCCCGATAGCGGTGCCATAGCCGCACTGGTTACTGCATCCACAGGTGTAACACCCCGTTACTTTGGCAAGCCGTACAGAGAAACCGCCGATATGATCGCACAAAAAAGCGGCAAGGATTTTTCCGAAATAGCCATCGTGGGCGACCGTCTTTACACAGATATCGCCTTGGGCAAAAACCACGGTATTCTTTCTGTTTTGGTGCTTTCGGGAGAAACGAAGCTGTCCGACGTTACCGATGAAAACCGTGCCGATATTATTACAGACGGTATCGGCGATCTTATCCCTTACGTATAATATTGGCAGATACCGTTGACTTTTGGCGAAACAAGTGGTAAAATGCTGATAAGGAGGTATGTTTATGGAGGAAAAGAACAAGAAAAGTATAAAAACCGTAGATGAATTCGGAAGAATTCTCATACCGAAAAGCATACGCAAGCAATTCGGAATTAACCCCGGCGACAACCTTGTTTACGAAGTGGATGCGGACAGGATCATTCTTCGCCGCCCCACGGAAAAATGCATCTTTTGCCAAAGCGAGGATGGTGTGGAAACCGTAATGGGACGCCCCGTCTGCAAAAACTGCCGAGAGAAATTAAAAAACCAATAAATCTTTACAGACCGTTTTTACGGTCTGTTTTATTGTCGGGGTCCCCAAGAAGTCGCAGACTTCTTGGGGTGATTGTCGGGGTCCCCGAGAAGCCGCAGGCTTCTTGGGGTGATTTTTTCGGATAATTATCAGAGCCTGCCCATATAATAGCCGCCGCGGATAGGACCTTTGGATGCTATAAGCACATACCACACGTCCTCACGCAAAAACTTTTCGGGCTGTTCGGGGTATTCTTCACCCGAAAGACGGCATTTTGCGGCGGAAATATCGCCATTATTAAACACAACGCAATCGGTAATAATGCCTTTTTTCATACCCGAGCAAATGCGCTTGAAAGGAAGTCTTGCGCGGCGATCGGGATTTCTGCCCCGAGCTGAAACGGTAAACAGGAACAATCCGTTACCCTTGGAGGCGCCTTTGTAATTAAAGCTGCGGTCACTGCGAATATCAAATCGAGCAGATAACACGCCCAAAGCCTTAGCTATATCATCGCCGCAGGACACGTCTTTGCCTTCAAAGGCAGATAAAAAGCCCATTCTGTAGCCTTCCGAAAAGGATTCACTTCTGGGGATACGGGCATGCCTCTCCGCTTGCGGTTCGGCGGTAACCTCTTCGATAATCTCGTTATCGCGAGCTATATAGTATCCGTTTCTGACTACCGTACCTACAAAACTGACTGTTATGTTCTCCCTTGCAAGGCGATCCAAAAGCTTTTCGTCCTTTTGGGGGTTTATAACGTAATAGATGCGGTCGAAATCATCATCCAGCTTATCAGCCTCAAGCACCATTCCGGGAACGAGAGAAAGCAGACCGTACAAGCCAACCGCTTTTCTTACTCTTAACATTGCAGATGCTTTTTTACCGCTCGGAACGGAGGACAAAATGCCGATAATATCCCCCGGACGGGAAGCAAAGCTTTTTCCGGACGCGCAATTTCCGTAGCAATCCAATATCTCGGACACGGAAAAGGGAGATTCGTCATCACGGCGAAGCTCGAAAAACAACTTAAGTTTTTTATATACGCTTTCTTCCTGAATGGTAACGGAAGTGTATTTGATTTGCTCATTATTAGGAATTGCTATCATACTTTTTCTCCCTTCAAGGTTCCGTCGCTATAGGAAATTATGTTAACCAAAACGTAATCTCCCGGTTTGTTTTCTCCGTTAAAAGAACATTCTATAAAATCATCAGTATGACCGACGCACACACCGCGAATATTTTTCTCTGTAAGTATTAACTGCTGTGTTCCGATATGCTGTTCAAGAAGTTTGTCCCGCACAGCAGAGGTTGCGTGAATCAATTTATCGTTTCTTTCGGCGCGTATTTTTTTATCAACCTGACAAGCCATTTCCGCCGCTTCCGTACCGGGACGCTCGGAATACGGGAAGGAATGCAGATGCATAAAACGGTTATTCACGCAAAACTCAAGGGTTTCCCGGGCTTCTTCTTCGGTTTCTGTAGGAAAACCCGTGATAATATCGGCAGATAACATAGCATCGGGCAGAATTTCCCGTATAAGATCAATTCTCTGCTGAAGCTGCTCTTTGTTGTATTTTCGCCGCATAAGATTAAGTATGCGGGTACAGCCCGATTGCACGGACAAATGCAGATGGTTACAAAACACCTCACTGTCCCTCATAGCTTCCAAAAGCGGTCTGTCAATGCAAGTGGGAGTGAGCGAACCCAAACGCAGGCGCTTTATACCCTCTATTGACGAAACCTGCTTTATAAGCTCGCAAAGGGGAACCTTATTGTATGCCGATACTTCTATGCCCGTAAGCACGAGCTCCGAATAACCCGCACTGACAAGATTTTCACACTCTTGCATTATGTCTACCACATTTCTCGACCTTGCAGGGCCTCTTGCGGTGGGGATAATGCAATAGGAGCATTTATTGGGACATCCGTCCTGAATCTTAACGTATGCGCGGCAGGAGGAAAACAGATCTGTTTTTCCTTCAAGACACATATTTTCGTAACCGTGTCCTTCAAATGAAAAATCGGCTTTTCCCGTGCCCATAACGATTTCTTTTTTGTTTATATTTCCGCCCACCCGTACAACACCGGGAATGGCTTTGATCTTTTCGGGACAAAGCTGGGAATAACAGCCCACCGCCACGGTATCTCCCCGTCTTGCGGCACGGCGTATTATCTGCCCCGATTTACGTCCGCTTTCGGCGGTGACGGCGCAGGTGTTTATAACGTACAGGTCGCAGTCCTCATCGAATCCGCATACCTGCCAGCCTTGTTTTATAAACTCCTCGGCGAAACCGTTTGTTTCGTACTGGTTAACACGGCATCCCAAGGTGTAAAAAGCAACTTTTTTCATATTTTTTCCAATGATTCTCTAAATTCCGATTCTGTACACACAAGATTTATTGCTTCAAGAAATGCGTTGGGAGTCATGTTCTCGGGCAGGTCCAGTACCCGCGCCAACGCATTACGCAGTACGGAGCTGTTCTCTCCACCCAAAAGCCCGCTCCTGAAAAGATCCGCTTTAGTAAGGGAGGCTTTTTTTGAAATCTCTCCTTCAAAAGGCAGGAGCAAACGTCGGATGACCTCCGCATCCAAGCCCTCAACGCCCAAAACACCCTCTTTTGACGGCGTTTTTTTGCGTTTTTCCTTACCCTCCACACGTGGAGCGTAAACGTTTATTATTTTTTCGGGAGGCAAATATCCTTTCAGCTTTGAGCGTATGAATTTACCTGCGGAATCGCTGTCGGTAAGCAGAATAATTTTCCCTTCTCCACACAAACGGCGGAGAAGCGTTTGCTTTTCTACGCTGTTAAAAACGGAAAAGCCGTCAAGCTGAATTACCGTTCCCTCCGCAACCGAGAGGACACGCTGTTTATCATATCTGCCCTCCACAATCACGGGGCAGGAAAGCTTAATTTTTTCCTGCATTTACTGCTCCTATTTTATAAATTGCCGTTTCAAGCACGGTGTACGGGTCGCCCCTGAAATTTTTAAGATGCTTATCTGCCGCGGCACACACGCTTATCGCATTTGCAAGGAAGCCTCTTCCCCGCTTTGAGCCGACGGATGCGTATCTTTTTATTACGAAATCATAACTTTTAAGGTCCGATGCAATAGCGGAATAGCTCTTTCCGCAGTTGAGACCCTCGAGAGTGAGAAGCATATCCGAAAAAGTTTTTGCCAGTGCTCCCAATATCATTATGGGATCTGCGGACGCAAAACGAAGTGAAGCGAATATTTTTCCCGCCTTGGTCATATCTCCGTCGATCACCGCGCGGGAAAGATCGTATACCTTGTAGCTTTCGTTGGCACAGCAGACCTTCTCCACATCCTGCACGGTGGCGGGACGGGAGCCGCAATACGCGCACAGCTTTTTTATCTCTCCTGCCAGCAGATACATATCATTTCCGCATATGGTAACCATATTCTCCAGCACGCTTTTGTCAACGGGCGTACCAAGGGCGGTAAAATGTCTGTTCATCCACGCGAGAAGCTTATTTCCCGATTCAGCTTCGAACTTTACAATATTTCCGTAATCCCGCATCGCGGCTATAAAGGGTGTGGAATCTTTTTTCTCTATCGCCTTTTCCTCTTCTTCCCCCGAACGGACGGTAAAAAGAAGTATGAAATATTCGGGAAGGTCTGAAATTATTTCCGCCAAGTCGCCCGAAACCGCCGCAGTCAAAGATGCAACGGAAAACGCTTGGATCTCTATCATTTTATAATCTGCCATAAGGGGAAGCATGTACGCTTCCTCGGCTATTTTTTCCGTATCCAGCTTGTCCGCCTCGTAAACGGAATAATTGAATTCGGGTACCGGTCCGTCAACCACTACCTTGCGAAGCTGAGAAACGTAATGGTCCTTCATATACGCTTCGTCACCGTAAAACAGATATGCTCCCGCGTATTCGTTTTTCTTTATTTTGGCCTTAAGTCCGTCTATATCCATACGTTTCACTCCCTTCCGTCAAGATAAAACGTTCCGTTTGTGTTGTAAAAATAATGTCTGTCGTTTCCGTATTTCACAAGTCTGACATCACCTGCCGTAACGTACGCACCCCCGACAGGCAGGGTGACGTTACCTTCAAATACCTCTGTTTCTATGCCGTACTTAAACGCTAATTCTCTGACACGCTCATAGATATGAGGAATACGGCCATCGGCAGAGATATAAATTTTATCAATATTCACAGCAGAGAGCATATTACAAAGATTGCTCAATCCGTAAGAATCGCATTCTGTCATTATGTAAACTTCCAGGTGGGTGCTTCCCGTTTCAAATATCTTGTTTGTAATAACGTATGCCCCGCCTGCATCCACAAAAGCGCACTTTCCCTCCGAAGAAACGGTAAGCTGATAACATCCGTTACCGCTGACGCTGTTTACGGTAGCCTTGGTTTTGCCCACGTACACGTTTGCCAAAACGGAAGCGGTAATACACAATGCAAAACAGCCTATACATATTGCCAAAGAGGGCAAGCGTTTTTTAAGCTTTACGGAGCCGATAACCACCACGGATACCGCCGCAATCAGCAAAGCGACAGTCATTCCCGGAATCATTGTGGAAACGGTTGCAAAATGCGGTTTTGAAAAAGCTACGGCAATTCCGTTGAGCAGACGCAACAGAATATCCGAAACGTATGCAACGGGAGGAATGAATATGCCGATATACCCGAAGATGACCGCCAGTTCGGAAATAGGAATAGCAAACATATTCGTTATTGGCGAGATAACCGAAAATGCACCGAATGAATAGCACACTACGGGAAAAGAAAACAACGATGATACCGCAGAAATTGCCACAGACGAAAGCTGTTTTACCGCAAAACGCAAACCACGTTTTTTGATCTTTGCCACTGCCGCGCCCATTGCGGGAGAAAGAATAATAATTCCCAAAGAACACAAAAAGGAAAGTTGCAGGCTTACGGAAAACAGAGAGTACGGGTTGACGGCAAGCAGTATTCCCAGTGCCGTGAAAAGAGATGTAAAGCTATCGTTTTTATAATTAAAGCTTCCGCCGATAAACACGGCGATACACATTACCGCCGCACGGGACACCGAGGGAGTGAATCCCACGAATACACCGAACAGCAACGTAAGAAATATACACAGCAAACCGGAATAACGTTTTCCCAATTTAGTGGAAGAAAGCAAAAAATACGCCGACATAAGTATGATCGACATATGGAAACCGGAAATTACCAGAATATGCGCTATTCCCGATGACCGATATGCGGAATATAATACGGGGTCGATATCCGAGCTGTCACCCGTAAGCACAGCCTTTGCCACTCCCGAGGTTTTTGAGGTAAAATTGTCTTGAACGATTCCGTTTACGGTCCGACGAAATTTCTCCAAGGGAGTTCCACCCTTACCGGAATCGACACGCAAAACGTCGCCCGATGCGTAAACGTAAGTACCGTAGGCATACCCATCAACGCCCGGATCAGAAAAAGCAAGTGAGCAATACACACGGTCGCCGGGTTTAACGTCATACTCGTAATCGTAAAACACCCGAATTCTCGTATCCTTGGGAAGCACGTTTCCCGAAGCGGAGATCAACGACAGTGTGAACCCGTAATTATCCGTTTCCACAACATCGCCGGTTATATCTCCCCTGCGGTCATATCCGCTTTCAACCTTACCCAAAGCGATATGCGTGCGTACGTCAAGGTAGCCCATACCTATAAAAACAGCCAGAATAAGGGGAAAAACAGTGGCTCTGTATGGGAAACGGCGTACTGCGAAACACACTACGCAAAGTACGCCGATCACTGCAAATAAGACAGCCTCCGCAACACCTTCCGTAAAAACCGCGCAAAGGATTCCCGCGGCAAAGGCGGTTATCCAAAAAGCCAAAGGTCTTAAACGGAACATAGGTATCGCTCCTGAAAGCTATTTTTCGGGGAATAAAAGAGGAATGTGCTGGAGGTAGATTATATCCTCACGGTATTCGGCATCGCCTTCCGCCAGAATAGCCATCTTGCCCGCAACTATACCGCCTGCCTGTTTTACCAGCTTCTCTACGGCGAAAAGGCTTTCGCCGGTGCTGATAACGTCATCAACGATAACAACGCGCTTGCCGCGCATACATTCAACATCGTCTTTATCTATGTAAAGAGTCTGCTTCTTTGCGGTAGTAATGGACTGAACCTCTACAGCGTGAGGATCCTTCATATAAAGCTTTGCGGCTTTACGGGCGATAAGGTATTTGTTTGTGCCAAGCTGACGCGCCATTTCATATACAAGAGGAATTCCCTTGGATTCCGCCGTGATCAGAATATCATGGGGAGGGAGCTTTTTAATAAGCTCGGAAGCGCAGGCAACGGTAAGCTCAACATCGCCGAAGATAACGAATGCGGCGATATAAAGGTCATCATTTACCTTGCAAACGGGAAGCTCTCTGTGAAGTCCCGCAACGTCAAGAGGATAGGTGTGAAAGGTTTCGGGATTGATCTTCATAATATAAACGTCCTTTTTTAGTTTAATTTTTCGGTAAGTTTTTTACCGCCGAGTATATGGAAGTGAAGATGCTTTACGGTCTGACCGCCATCTTCACCGATATTGGTGATAACTCTGTAGCCGTTCTGTACGCCCGCCGCCTTTGCAACTGCGGGAATAGCGGAAACCACCTTTGAAACTATATCTATATTCTCTTCGTTTACACAGTCAAGAGATTCGATATGTGTTTTGGGCACTACAAGCACGTGTACGGGTGCGGCAGGATTGAGATCCTTAAACGCCAGACAGTATTCGTCCTCATATACCTTGGAGGAAGGAATTTCACCGTTTATTATCTTGCAAAAAATACAGTTCATCGTATTTCTCCTTATTTAAGCTGTGCGGAGAGTATCTCGGGCAGAGCATCCATAGCCTCGCCCACCTTTTCCACGAACTTACCGCCGCTGGTTGCGCTATCGGGTCTGCCGCCACCTCCGCCTCCTACTATGGAGGACAGGTTCTTAAGCAGCATTCCTGCGTGTGCACCTGCGCCTACTGCGCTCTTGCCTGCACCGGAAGCAAAGGTAAGCTTACCGTCGTTTACGGAAGAGAATACGCATACTGCGGACGCATCCTTGCCTACGATACCGTCGATAGCGGTACGGAGGGCATCTACGGGAGTGTTTTCAAAGCAGCATCTTACCAACTTTACGCTTCCAACCGTAACAGCTTCTGCGCAAGCGGCGCAAGCTTTGTTGGAGCAGATACTTACGTTTGCCTTTTCAAGTTCCTTGGTAAGGGACTTGATCTCTGCCTGAACTGCCTCTGCTCTGGTAACTATATCGTTTACGCTGTTTGCTTTGATGGTAGCGCGTACCTTTTCGATAGTATTATCTCTGTCACGGAAAGCGTTAAGAGCGTTAATACCGGTAATAGCCTCGATACGTCGTACACCTGCGGCAACGCCGGATTCGGAAACAATACGGAACAGACCTACTTTTGCGGTATTGCAAAGGTGAGTACCGCCGCAAAGCTCTGCGGAAAAGCCTCCCATCTTAACAACACGCACGGTATCGCCGTACTTTTCGCCGAACAGCGCCATTGCGCCGTCTGCCTTTGCTTCTGCGATAGTCTTTACTTCGGTAACGATCTCTTCGCCCTTGAGTATTTCTGCGTTGACAAGGTCTTCAACAAGCATAATTTCTTCGCTTGTCATAGCGGCGAAGTGAGTAAAGTCAAAGCGCGCTCTGTGCTCGTCAACGTAAGAGCCTGCCTGCTCAACGTGAGTGCCCAGCACTTTACGGAGTGCCGCCTGAAGCAGGTGAACGGAGGAGTGGTTTCTCGCAATAGCGTTTCTTCTCTCTTCGTCTACTTCCGCAACGCACTTGCCCAGACCGATGCTTCCCTCTGCAACGTAACCGGAGTGGAGATACTGACCTTCGTGGGTCTTTTTGGTATCTTCTACAACGAAAATACCGGTTTCGGTGGTGATAATACCCGTATCGCCAACCTGTCCGCCGCTTTCTGCGTAGAAGGGAGTGATATCAAGAACAAGAACTGCCTTGCCTGCGGAAAGGAAGTTTACAGCCTCTCCGTCTGCAAGAATATATTTTATCTCGCTTCCTGCGGAAGTAAAATCGTAGCCAACGAATTCGGTGGGAACGGTGCGGTCGATAGCTGTCATAACGTCATCGTTCCAGCTGTTATCGCCCATAGCGGCGCGTGCTTCGCGGGCACGGCGCTTTTGCTCGGTCATAAGAGCCTTGAATGCATCCTCATCTATGCCAACACCCTTCTCCTCTGCGATCTCACGGGTGAGATCAACGGGGAATCCAAAGGTATCGTAAAGCTTGAACAGATCCTCGCCGGAAAGAGTCTTTCCGCCTGCTGCAAGGGTATCCGCAACCATTTTTTCAAGAATATTAAGACCTGCGTCAAGAGTCTGACGGAAGCGGTCTTCCTCGATCTCGATAGTCTTTTTAATGTAACCGCGCTTTTCCTCAAGCTCGGGATATGCTTTTCCGCTTGCCTTGATTACGGTTTCGCAAAGGTCGGAAAGGAATGCGCCCTGAATGCCCAAAAGCTTGCCGTGGCGTGCGGCTCTGCGGAGCACGCGGCGGAGAATGTATCCCCTGCCCTCGTTGGAAGGAATAACGCCGTCGCTTATGAGGAAGGTAGCTGTACGAATATGGTCGGTAATAACACGGATGGATATGTCGTCATCAGCAGTAGAACCGGTATATTCCTTGCCGGAAATACGGCTTATCTCGGTAATAATGCTGCGGATGGTATCTACCTCGAAAAGATTACCGACGCCCTGCATTACGCAAGCAAGACGCTCAAGTCCCATACCTGTATCTATGTTGGGATTTGCAAGACGGGTGTAGTTGCCTTGTCCGTCACTGTCGAACTGAGTGAAAACTATGTTCCAGATCTCGATAAATCTATCGCAATCACAGCCGGGGCCACAAGTTTCCTTGCCGCATCCGTGCTCGATTCCGCGGTCAAAATATATCTCGGAGCAAGGTCCGCAGGGGCCTGCGCCTATTTCCCAGAAGTTATCGTCCTTACCCAGCTTTACTATTCTCTCTCTGGGCACGCCGATCTTAACCCACGTTTCCAGAGCTTCGTCATCTTCAAGATAAACGCTGGGGTAAAGTCTGTTTTCGGGAATACCCAGGTCCTTTGTAAGAAATTCCCACGCCCAGGGAATTGCCTCCTCCTTGAAATAATCGCCAAAGGAGAAGTTGCCCAGCATTTCAAAGAAAGTGCCGTGGCGTGCAGTCTTACCGACGTTATCTATATCCAGAGTACGAACGCACTTCTGGCAGGTGGTAACTCTCTTGCGGGGAGGAACACGCTCGCCGGTGAAGTAAGGCTTAAGAGGTGCCATACCCGCATTGATAAGAAGCAGCGAGCTGTCGCCCTGAGGCACGAGGGGGAAAGAATCCAGACGAAGATGTCCCTTGGATTCAAAGAATTTAAGATATCTCTCACGGAGAGTGTTAAGTGATAACGGTTCCATTATTTTAAAAATCCTTTCGGTTTCTTTTTTACGATATTGTTTGGGAAACATCTTCCGAAATCTCTTCGGACGCTTCTGCGGATACTTCCGGCTTTTCGCCCATTACCGTTCCGCCGGAAACGGTGGCGTTATCGCACTCCTCGAATGCGTTGGGCGCATATTCCGCACCTGCGGGTATGATAACGGACTGAAGAGTTCCGCAATGATAAAATGCGTAATCCGCAATAGTCTGCACGCTTTCGGGCAGAGAAACGGAATTAAGAGCATCACACCAGGAAAAAGCGCGTACTCCTATATGGGTAACGGTAGAGTTCCATATTACCTCGGTAAGGGCAGTACAGTTGTTAAAGGCGTAATCGGGAATGGCAGTCATACCCGATGGAAGCTTGATGCTCTCCAAGGAAGTGCACCAGGAAAACAGCTTTTCACCGTAAGATACACAGGATTCCGGCAAAGATGCACGGCGGAGAGAGGTACAGCAATAAAATGCGGCATTTTCGATAACCTCTATTCCCTCCGGCACGATAACGGTTTCCAGACTCTCGTTTCTGTAAAAGCAGGAAGTTCCTATTACCGTAACGGGCTTGCCGTCCAGTTCTGTGGGAACGACTACGTCTTTTTCATCGCCTTTGTATTCTATAAGCTCGATATACTTTTTGAATACGTCATAGATATAAAGCTCGTTTTCCTTGGTTTCAATATATCCCGCAGGCTTTTCCACGGTTTCCTGACCGAGATACCCCTTGATCGTTTTAATAAAACTGCTGTCGCAGGAGCACAGCGATACACATATCAAGGCAACGAGTAAAACAGCGGTTATTCTTTTCATTTACTCCTCCCCATAAAGTTAAAGCTTGACACAAAATAACATTTTATATTATATCACCGCGAATTTAATTTGTCAATTATATTGACATTCATACATAAATTTATTAAAATATATATACCGACAAAAAGAGATGTTATGAGGTGTATGTGAAATGAAAAAGGAAACTTTTGCAAGCTACCGTCAGTTTTACCACGATCAGCTTATGAACGACTGTATCCCTTTCTGGACAAACAGCGACCTGCTGGATAAAGAAAACGGCGGATACATTACCAGCGTAGACAAAGAAGGCAAGAGCTACAACAACGATAAATCCGTTTGGTTCCAGGGCAGATGTCTGTGGACATTCTCCGCACTCCAGAACCGTTACGGCGAAAATCCTCTCTGGAAGGAATATGCCGAAGCGGGCGTTAACTTCCTTAACGAAAAGTGCGTTGATAAAGATAACAGAATGTATTTCACCGTTACTCAGGACGGAAGACCTTTGAGAAAGCGCCGTTATATGTTCTCCGAAAGCTTTTACGTAATCTCTATGGCTGAATACGGTCTTGCTACCGGCAACAAGGAAGCCATAAAGAAAGCGGAAGAATGCTTTGAGCTTATGCTCAGCATTTATCACGATGCAAAGAGCGATCCCTTTAAGATAACTCCCAAATCCTATGCGGAAACCCGTTCCGACCGCGCATCCGCAGTACCTATGGTGCTTGTATCCTCTGCTCAGGTGCTTCGCCGCTGCGATCCCGAAAAGGCAGATTACTACACCGCAGTTGCTCAGGAAATGGTAGATGCTATCATTAATTATCACTACAAGCCCGAATTCAAGTGCGTGCTTGAATGTGTAGGTCCTAACGGCGAGTTTATTGATAACCCCGCAGGCAGATGCATCAACCCCGGCCACTCTATGGAAAACAGTTGGTTCCTTATGAATCAGGCAATATACACCGGTGATAAGGACCTCCTCGAAAAGGCGCTCACTATTCTTGATTGGCACCTCGAATGGGGCTGGGACAAGCAGTACGGCGGATTCATTTACTTTACCGACGTTAAGGGCAAGCCCTGCGAACAGCTTGAGTGGGATATGAAGCTTTGGTGGGTACACAACGAAGCGCTTATCGCAACTCTCCTTGCATACAAGCTTACCGGTGACAAGAAGTACTGGGATTGGTTTGAAAAGATCCACGTTTGGGCATTCGGTCACTTCGCAGACAAGGAAAACGGCGAATGGTACGGATACCTCCACAAGGACGGCACCGTTTCCCACACCCAGAAGGGCTCTATGTGGAAAGGCCCCTTCCATCATCCCAGATGTCTTATGAACTGCGAAATGATTTTGAGCTGGTTGGAAAACGACACCGAACCCACATCCTTGCTTTAAAAACAATTCGTTCGGCGCAGAACCAAAAACGCAATAACATAAAAGAATATATGAAAATGCAAAAGTGAGAACTGCGCGTTCCATTATGCAAAGGTAAGAAGTCCGTAGTTCACCACGGACTTCTTTTGTTTTTATTTCATTTGCGTTTTTGTAGCCATTTTCGCTCGGGAGGCAGTAGGTTACTACAGCCCCCCACGGGGTCCCCAAAAATGCACGCATTTTTGGGGTGCCAATCTCCACTCGCGAAAAAGGCTTCTGCATCCAAATGAATCGTTTTTACGTCTTTATAGTTTTTTTTAAAATATTTTTATTTTCCTTGTAACCTTTTTCCTCTTTGCAAAGTATTATATGTGAAACCACCTAAAAGGAGCACGCCTTATGGAACGAGCATTGCGTACGGATGCCGCCATAGAGAATATCCTTAAAAAATATGCGGACACCGTGTACCGCATTGCTTTCGTGCGGGTAAAAAACAGTTCTGACGCGGAAGATATTACCCAAGAGGTCTTTGTGCGCTTTATTAAACGGGATCCCGTGTTCGAAAACGAGGAGCACGAAAAAGCTTGGTTTATTCGGGTTGCGGTCAACTGCTCGAAAACTCTGCTATTATCCCCTTGGCGTACCCGCAGAAGCGACACGGAAAAGGACGTGCCCGTGTTCGATACGGAAAAGAGCGACGTGTGGTATGCCGTGTCTTCCCTGCCCGAGCAAATGCGTGTGGTGATACATCTTTTTTACTATGAGAATATGTCGGTTTCGGAAATATCCGCCGCCACGGGCAAAAGTGTTTCCGCGGTAAAAACGGCACTCCACCGAAGCAGACAAAAGCTTAAAGAAATACTTACAGAGGAGGAGTTTTAAATGTTTGAGGATAAATACAAAAATGTTCTGAACGAAATAAAGGCACCCGAAAATTCCGCTGAAAAGGCTATGGCGAAAAACAAAAAGAGAAAAAATGCTTCTTGCGTTAAATCGTGGGTGGCTGTCGCAGCCTGCCTTGCCATAATTTTTGGGGGAGCGGGAATATTTGCAAAAAACCACAGCGTCCCCGATAAATACGATGATTATTTTGCAAGCACTCTGCCGCAACCCCGCCCCAACAATTCGGTTACCCTCACCCCTACCGAACCCAAAAGCTATGAAACCGTTATCGGCACCGTTATGGCACTTATAGAAAAGGTGAAAAACAACGAAGCCTATGACAAGCTCACCAATATGGGCGGTGTGGATTTAGGCTACGGCGGTATAGACGAAGCGGAAGACGGTATGTATGAAGAGGTCATTAATGACTTTGTTGATAGCTTTAAAGACAGTTATACCGATACCAACAATCAAGTTTCGGGCGTGCAGGAAGCGGACATTATTAAAACCGACGGCAAGTATATCTACGCACTCAACGGCAACGAGCTCTCCGTATATTCCGCAAACAACGGAGATATTTCCTTCGTTTCCTCTGCCGAGATAGAAAACGGAATGTACTGCAAATCCCTTATACTGTATAAAAGCAAGCTGGCGGTAATATACAACCAATCTCGCAAAAGCTACGATTACGACGGAAAACAAATGACCGTAACCGACATTTACACCGTTTCCGAGGACGGTAATGTAGAAAAGGACTCAAGCTTCGTGCAATCGGGCTATTTCGTTTCCTGCAGAGAGCGGGGCGGAAAGCTTTACGTAATAACCACCTATGACGGATTTTTTACCTACGGTGATATATTCCGTAACGAAACGGAAATTACCGAAGATACCGTAAAAGACCGACTGCCCGTTTCGGGTATAGACGAAGGAAGCACCGTTAAAGCCGAAAACATTCTTATTCCCGAATATCTTCCCTCCATGGGCTTTACCGTTGTTTCCGGATTGGACTTAACTACACAAGAATTCAACACCGCCGCTTTAATGGACGTGGGTACCGGAGTTTATATGGATACGGATACCTTGTACGTCTATTCGAAGCAGTACGTTTATAACGAAGAAAACGACAGATACAATAGCTGTACCACGGTAAACCGTTTCTCCCTTGAAAACGGCAACCCCAAGCACACGGGCACGGTTTGCGTTGACGGCACGTACCTTAATCAATATTCCTTTGATGAATACAACGGTTATCTGCGGATCGCGGTAAACCGTCCCTCCACTAATGATAACGCGGTGATAATTCTCGATAAAAACCTGAACACCGTTTCCGAGGTTACGGGAATGGGAAAAGGCGAGCAGGTCAAATCCGTAAGATTTTACGGAGAAACCGCCTATGTGGTAACCTTCAGACAGACGGATCCACTTTATGCGTTGGAACTTTCCGACCCCAAAAACCCCGTAATACTTTCCGAATTAAAGATACCCGGTTTTTCCACTTATCTCCAGAAATTCGGTAAAGATATGCTGTTCGGCTTCGGATACGATGCGGACGAAAACACCGGCCGGAGAAAAGGACTCAAGCTGAGTATGTTCGATATTTCCGATGCAAAAAACACCTGCGAAAAGCACACCCTTCTTTTGAGCGAAAACACCTATTTCAGCGATGACGTGCTTAAAGCGGTTGTGGTAGATGCCACGAGGAACCTTATAATGTTCCCTTACAGAACATACGGAAACGAAACGATATATGACGAAGCCGCCAATACAACTTATACCGTTTATACGGAAAAGCTGGTATACGCCGCATATCTTTACGGCGAAAACGGGTTTGAGCTTTTGGGCGAGGCTGTTTATACCGATGACTTCGTTTCCAGATTAAGAGGAATACGAATAGGCAATTATCTCTACGTATTCACCTTCGGCGGCAAAGACGGCACGGTAGCAGAATCTTACAATCTTAATGATTTCACGCTTACGGACTCTTTAGAATAAAAAACATTTTTTGAAAGGAGTGCGGCAAATGAAAAAGCGCATAACATCCTTGTTTGCTTTATTACTTTGTCTGTTTCTGGTTTCCTGCGGGATGGACGCTTTCCCCGAAACGAGCAAAAACGAAAGCAACTCTTTAACAGACGTTTCCCTTCTACCCGAGGAAAACGTTTCCTCAGAAACAAGTGAAACGGAAGACGGCGGCTACAGCTCCGACACTCTGCTGGTTTTACCCGGAAAGAGCGATGCGACGAGCGCAAACGATTATACTGCGGTAAAGAACAAAATATGCGAAGCTTTTACAAAAAACGAAGTTCGCGACGATGGGCGTGTGATAGTTGCAAACAACGTGGAAGGTTGGGAACCTTCTCCCGTGTACTCCCCTATGGGCATGACCTACAGCGATCAGCAAAACGAAGCTCTGCAGAGCGGAGATGTTATTAAAAGCGACGGCAGGTTTATATACCTTCTTTCCTTCGGAGAGCTTACAATCCTCTCTGCAGAAAACGGAAAAACGGAGCAGGTATCGGTAACACATTTGCCCGAACAGCTTTTGGGAATTGAGATACTGCTGTATGAAGATCTGGTCATAATAATCTGCGCCAACGAGGACCCTGCCCGCGATTATGCGGTAACGGAGATTGCGGATACCGACCGCGGCGTGTTGACGAGCGTGTTCGTTGTTGAGGTATCCGAAAGCGGAAAAACCAGACAAAAGGATTATTACGTTCAATCGGGCTCCTTTGCGGCAAGCCGTTTGATAAACGGCGAAATTATTCTTATAACCTGCCGCTTCACCGCCCTTGCGGACAGCTTTTACAACGATAATATGCTTTCCGATGAAGAGCTTATGCGCGAACTGCCCGTAGCAGGCAGACGCTTCAACGATACGGTTCCCGCAGAAAACATTGATATTCCCAAAGAAACGCACACGTCTACGCTTACGGTGATCTCAAAAACAAGCCTATCGGACGGCGAAATGAACGCTTACTGCAAAATGGCAGACGATTTCAGCTTTTATATATCCGAGGATTCCATATACGTATTCTACCAGACCGTTCTTTGGTATGGCAATGACGGCAGGGCGCATCTGGAGATAGAAAGATACGATATCACGGAAAAACTGCCCGTGTATGTGGGAAAAACCGACGTACGCGGTTGGAAGTGCCATTATGCCATAAGCGAATATAACGGGTATTTACGTGTTCCCGTCTACGATGACTACGGCGCAGGAGTGATAATACTGGATAAGGAGCTTAACGTTGTCGGGGAATTATACGGAATAGGCGGAAACCAACAGGATCCCCTTCCACACGACGTGGCAACATATAAAAACATTGCCGTATTCGGACGGGACTCGACCTGGTGGACAGTTGATATTTCCGACCCCGCCTCGCCCAAGGTGACAGGCAGCGCCGACGGCAAGGGAAATAATTACCACACGGTGTTTCTGGACGATGGATATCTGCTTACCTCTGTTTTCTACCGCGATTACGCTTCGGATTACGCAGGTTTAAAGCTTGAAACCTACGATATTTCCGACGAAATGAATATAAAGAAAACGGGAGAAATGCTTTTGGAAAACGAATCCCGCCAGTTTATATATATGTTGTCACCCGGACTGTATCAGGAAACCACGTCCGAAACATCGGGATCCGGAACACTTGTAATGCCCTACGTGGTTGCGGATGACAATCCCCGCTATGTACTTGCTATGTTCTCCTACGGAGAAGAGCTGACGCTTACCGCAAAGCAGGAGTTAGTACACACGTCAGCCTCGGAGATCAAGACCTCCAAATGGCAGATGGTACGTATCGGCGACGGCATTCATTTGGTTAATCTTGCCATGGGAACAAAGGAAACAGATATAACGTCCGTGTCCGTTTATTCCTTCAACGCCGACGATCTGACCCCACTGGGACGATATGACGGAAAATGAAAAATATTTTTTCAAAAAAGCGGGTGAAAAACCCGTTTTTTTGATAATTTGCTATTGATTTTTGCAAAAAAGTGTGATAATATACTCTGGAATGCGGTGACGACGCATTAAAAAAATACACACACTGTGCGTTCTGCCCAAGGGTCGGCAAAAAGCCGCGGGTAAAAATTCAAGCGTACGGTGGCGGGGAAACCCGAAAGGAGAAATAAAAAATGTCAGTAATCAGCATGAAACAACTGCTCGAAGCAGGCGTTCACTTCGGTCACCAGACCAGAAGATGGAACCCCAAGATGGCCGAATACATCTTCACCGAAAGAAACGGCATCTACATCATCGACCTGCAGAAGACCATCAAGAAGTTTGAAGAAGCTTACATGTTCGTTCGTGAAACTGCTCAGGACGGCGGTTCCGTACTGTTCGTAGGCACCAAGAAGCAGGCTGCTGAAGCAATCAAGGAAGAAGCAGACCGCGCAGGTATGTACTACGTGAACGAGAGATGGCCCGGCGGCATGCTCACCAACTTCAAGACCATCAAGAAGTCCATCAACCGCCTCATCGCTC
>JAZNZY010000011.1:0-3166 GCA_045595165.1 Eubacteriales bacterium | reverse complement strand
CTTTTTTCCTTAGATGACCAATTTATGAAAGATCCCAAAATAACTGTAACAGAATATATTGAAAACAAAAATGCCGACCCCTGTGTACGTTTTAGCTTTGAAAATGCAGAGGGCTGGATGCCTGGAAATGGTGTTTTTGTTGGGGACTGTATGCCATACAGAAAAAATGACGAGTACCACGTTTTATACTTAAAGGACAGACACCATCATAAGAGTAAATGGGGAATGGGCGCACATCAATGGGAGCATATTTCAACAAAGGATTTTTCGAAGTGGTACGTTCATCCTATGGCGGTGGAAATAACGGATCCCGCCGAAGGCTCCATATGCACCGGCTCCTGGATACAGCAGGGCGGGGTGGAGTATTTGTATTATACTGTGAGGCGTGGAGGAACTATTGCGGCGCCCGTTTGCCGCAGTGTATCCGATGACGGGTATCATTTTAAAAAGGATTTGGATTTCGGTTTTATCCTGCCCGAAAAGTATAACCGTGCCCGTGCCCGCGATCCGAAAATTATAAAGGACAAAGACGGACTGTTCCATATGATCATTACCACCGCACTCCTTGCGGAAAATAAAGGCTGTCTTGCTCATTTTGTATCAAGGGATCTTGAAAATTGGTGTGATACAGATAAGCCGATCTATATCTCTGAAGACGGCACCGAGCCCGAGTGTCCGGATTACATCTTTTATAAAAACAGATATTATTTGATATTCAGCCTTAATGCAAAGGCGCGGTATATGGTGTCCGGAAGTCCTTTTGATAATTGGAGAATGCCCAAAAATCCCGAAATCCCCTGCGCGTCGGTCCCCAAGGGCGCTGTCTGGAAGGATAAGATAGTTTTTGCGGGATATAAAGGCATTGACGGATATGCGGGAACTATGACCTTTAAAACCGCAACCGCCGACGAAAACGGAGAGCTTATATTTCATTGATATAATACCGCTGCAACGGGTGAGTATCATCAAAAAAGCATAAATAATGATGAGTTCTTGACATTTGTATCTATATGTGTTATTTTGTATCTATATGTGTTATAATTATCTAATAAATGGAGGCGTGAAATATGAAAAATACTTTTAAGAAAAGCTTAAGCATTTTATTTGATTTGAATATCGGGCTTTGGATCGGTATGCTGATTGCTGATATGGCTATTCCATTGGTTATTAGTATGCTATTTGGTCGTATTGAGTTAGTAGACCGACTTTCTCGAGTGCTCGGCTTTCTTGTTGTTGTAACGGTTGTTTTGTTTTTCCGCGCCTATAAATCTTTCCGCAAAGCAAGAAAGACACACAAAATTGAGAACTGGAAATTAACCGAAATTGTTGTTCCGGTATGTATAGCATTAATTGTTCAGTTTGGCATTTCCTCCATATTAGGATATGGTATGTATGTGACAGGCGCAGGCTATTACTTAGGGTGGATCATATATAATGTTGATGGTGCTATTTTTAGTAGAACTGATGTCCCCACGATTTATTACATATGCGGTACGTTAATGACCTATCCTTTTTACATAGCGTCGGTAATAATTGGATCTAAAATTGGCTTTAATAGTGCTTACAATTCTTTACCAAAAGAAGATTAATATTTGAACAACACCGCCGAGGATTTCTCGGCGGTGTTTTGCTTACTGTTTAATTTGTCGAGGAAGGGGGAGCGGGTTTGGGTTCGGTGGTGAGCGCAGTGATAGATACAATAGCTTTTATATTTCCTTGCCATTCTTCGGGCATTTGGTAGCTTCTGTCGGTAGTCTGGTATACGTATGTCATACCCCAGCCGTCCCCTGCAACCTGCCCGTAATCAAGCCAGCTTATATAGTCCTCCCAATGGACCACCTGATTTTGCTCGTTTACAAGCAGCCAGCGGGAATAGGATTTGACTGTGGTTTCGCAGTCGTATCCAAAGCTGAAAAAGGCTACAACGGAAGGATATGTTTCCCAGTTGCCTTTTTCACATTCCGACATAATGTACCCGTCGATCTGCTCTAAGCCTCTGAACGCGCTGGTAACGTGCTTTGCGTAAAAGGGACCATCGGCTTCCTCGGTTTCGATGGTGTAGGTATAGGATTCAAACTCCACTTGCGGCACAAATATAAAATTATTTGTGTATCCCGCGGAATATTGGTCGAAGGTCTGCTTCTGGGTTTTTAAGGCGTTTCCGTCTTTATCCAGAAACGTGCATTTAACCGTAACGGAATAGTTTTTATTGGTGCCGTTTTCAACAGTTATTACAGCAATATCGCCCTTTGTCCAGGTGTATCTTACGTCCTTTACCACCATCTCGCCGGAAAGCGCTACCGAAGTATCCACTTCCGCCTCTTCGCTCGCTTCGGGTATGTAAACGGAAACGTTATCGTAGCTTTCGATATCGTTGGTAGGCTGATTATCTGTAGCTTCGCATCCCGTAAAAATACTTACGGTAAGCAAAAATGCTGTTATAAGAAAAATTGTCTTTTTCATTTTTTGCCTCATTATTCTTTCAATGATATATTTGAGGGTTTACCACTATCCCCTGCAAAATGGGAATTGCCTGAATATCGCCTTTCCAGTCATCTTCCCATACAAGTTCACTCTCCAAGGTGTAGAAAACTACGGTATCAAAATATCTGTCAAAGCCTTGCCCAACGTCTATGATACGGGATTTTTCCGCTATGTAAACGATCTGACCGCTTTCATTTACAAGAAGCCATTTAATATCAGCCTGAATAGGCTTGTCTCCTGTGTATTTATAGGAAAAGCTTGCCAGCACAGCGGGATACATTGTGTAATCGTCTTTTGCTATCTGCTCCGGTATATAATAAGGCATTTCCCGCAGTCCGTTGTATTTATATTCTAACTTGTCGGCATAAAAAGGCCCGTCAACATCGGAAGCTTCAACCCGGTATTCAAACTTATCAAAGGTCATATTTGGAGCAAATAAAAAGTTATTACTGTATCCTGCGGAAAACTGGTCAAATATCTGTGTTTCGGTTTTTAATACTTTGTTTTCCGCATCAAGATACGTGCCCGTAATAGTAACAACGTAGTTTTTGTTGGTGTTATTTTCCACGCTTACAACCACAAGGTCGTTGCCATTGAATGTGTATTTCTTTTCTTTTACAACAAATTCGCCCGTTAATGTTTCGCTGTTTTCTGTTTCTTCACCGGAAACGCTGTCGGGCAC
>JAZNZY010000010.1:0-2515 GCA_045595165.1 Eubacteriales bacterium | reverse complement strand
AAAACCGCAGGTCCTCTTCGGTAACCACAAACCACTCTCCGTTTTCCCGCTTTTGGTTGAATTCATTAACCTGCTCGGTAGTATATATCCCCGCAACGGTCAGCCCGTTTTCTTCGGATATAAAGGTGTATTTTCCCCACTGGCCTTCCTGTGCCGTACCGCCTATTTCGGGAACGGGTGAGGAGGAAGCATCGTCGGGAACGGAAATATCAATATCAATATCGGGTAAAGAACCGTCGGCAGGCACGCTTTCTTCGGGAATACTCACTTCTTCCGTATCGCTTTCCGTATGGGAAACTTCTGTGTTTTCTCCGCAGGAAGCAAGCAACAGAATAAAAGCAAGCAAAAGAAAAAATATTCTTTTTTTCACGTTTATTCCTCCTTTAATCTTTCTTCAAGAAGTATGTTTGCAAATTCGGATACACTTTCGCAGCCCTTAGCACCCAGTCTGGTCTTGCCGTTTTCCAGTTCAAAAAATACGGGGTTTCCCACTATCAGCGTAAACTGGTCAATATTCCCTTCGGGGTAATACATAAAGGCGATGTCCGGCATATAACCGATAACGGTAAATCCGTTAAGATATACCGCGGCTCTGTAATTATGGGTGGGGGGAAACTGCTCCGTGTCCTGTATAAACAAAAATTCATCACAGCGTGTCCGCAGTTCCGATATCAGTTCGGGGTCGGTCTGCTCGTCAATACGTATACGGGCGACCATTTTCTGTGTTTCCTCGCTCCACAGCTCAATAACGATATTGGGGGAAATGCAATCGTATTTGTAGGTTCCCATTTGGCTGTAACCGAAATTCCCTTCAAGCATTTTGATAGTAACTGCACTTTTGCCCTTGGAAATGTTTTCGGTGTGCCAAAGCGCTATGTTTGTACCCACGGCTTTAAAGTAAAATACGTCGCCCGCGGTGTCTTCAAAGCCTTTTTTGTCGATCTCGTGCACGAATACGTCGTTGTAGTATTCCGCAAGGTCGTTAAGCTCGCTTTCTGTCATAGGCTTTGCATCGGAAAGCACGATCCTATCGCGGGTTTCGTTGTCCATACCCGTTGCCGCCAGCGCGCAGGCGCTGTTAAGGACCTGGATACGCTTGTACATCGCCCACAGCAGTTCTTCTTTAAAATCAAAGCTGTAGCTTTCTTCAACCTCACCTATATCAAACCCGTTAAAGCAGGCGTAATAATCCTCACTGCCGTAAAAGCTTACACCGTAATAAGTAGATATACTTCCATCAAGACTGCGTATACGCACTATATCGTAATTATCTAATAGGTTCTTGGTGTCCCATATCAGATATTCTATCTCCTCTGCGGCAAGAGAAAACCATTCTCCGTTTTCACGTCGGGTGTTTATATCGGTTATCTGCTCATAGCTGTATATGGTAATTACTCTTTTGCCGTCCTGCTCGCTTTCAAAGCAGTATTCGCCGAATTTACCTTCCAGAGCTTCGCCCGGTGTTTCGGTGTCGATAGATATTTCGGTTTCGCTTTCCTTTTCGGGCAGGGAAGCGTCTTTTGAAATTTCTTTCGATACTTCCTTTGAAACCTCGTTTTTGCTTTGCTCACATCCGCAGAAAAGGGCAAGCAGGAGGGATGTGAGCAGCAAAAAAGATATAATTCTTTTCATTTTAATCTCCCCGTTTTTCCACAGAGGTTATACAGGCGACAGAATAGATCTCGCCCTTCATTTCCTCGGGCCAAACCAGCTTATCCTCAGTGGTGTAATAAATGTGGGGTGTGGAGTAATTTTCCTGGTCGCCTGCAAAGAACAGCTTGCCGAATTTGCGTATGTAAATCACTTCGCCGCGGTCATTAAGTATAACAGATGTCCATTCCACGTTTATGGACGTTCTGTCCGTGCGGTGGTTTTTAAAACCGCACAGCGCCAGTATCATAGGATAAAAGGTATCGTCGCCCTGCTCCGTCAATTCGTCCACGGGCCATTTTGCCTCTTCAAGTCCGCCGAAATCGTATTCAACGTCGTTTATATACATCGGTTCATTGGTTTCCTCAACGGTGAATGTGTATTTAAACTTTTCAAACTGCATTTCGGGGTGGAACAGAAAATAGTGGGTGTTTCCTGCGGCAAACTGGTCAAAGGTCTGGGTTTCGGTCATCAACTCCGTGCCGTTTTTGTCAAAATAAGTGCCCGTAACGGTAATTACGTAGTTGGTTTCTGTTTGGTTTTCAAGATTAAGAATAACGAAATCGTTTCCCTCATAAACGTATCTTTTGTCCTTGGCAACAATATTTCCCGTTACTACTGTGCTGTTTTCCGTGTTTTCGGGTATACTTTCGTTTTCGGTTTTGTCTTTGTTCCCCTCGGGAGTGAATACGGAAACGTTATCGTAGCTTTCAATGGGATCAATATTTCCTTCGGGATTTTCTTGCTGGCATCCCGCAAAGGTGCCGATAGTAAGTAAAATTGTTAATATAATTAAAACTGTCTTTTTCATCTCTTAACTCCTCCTAAAGCATAAATATACGCATCTTCGAGTGTAGGTGTAACG
>JAZNZY010000009.1:0-37712 GCA_045595165.1 Eubacteriales bacterium | reverse complement strand
CCGGGACGGCACATTTCGGTGCCTTCGGGAAGGGTGATAACGCCGGTAACGTCGGTAGTTCTGAAATAGAACTGAGGACGATAGTTGGAGAAGAAGGGCTTATGACGGCCGCCTTCTTTTTCGGTAAGAACGTAAACCTGGCCTACGAACTTGGTGTGAGGATTGATGGTGCCGGGCTTAGCAAGAACCTGACCACGCTCGATCTCGTCCTTAGCGATACCACGGAGAAGAACACCGATGTTATCGCCTGCTTCAGCGGAATCAAGAAGCTTACGGAACATTTCGATACCGGTAACAACGGTCTTTCTTGCCTTTTCAGCGAGACCAACGATTTCGATTTCGTCAGAAAGCTTAACAGTACCACGCTCTACTCTACCGGTAGCAACCGTTCCACGACCGGTGATGGAGAATACGTCCTCAACGGGCATAAGGAAGGGAAGGTCGGAAAGACGGTCGGGAGTGGGGATATATGCGTCAACTTCGTTCATAAGCTCAACGATAGGAGCGTATTCGGGAGCGGACTGATCCTTGTTTTCGGAAAGGAGAGCTTCTCTTGCAGAACCCTTAACGATGGGAATATCATCGCCGGGGAAGTCATACTCGGAAAGAAGTTCGCGAACTTCCATTTCTACGATCTCAACGAGTTCTTCGTCGTCTACGAGGTCGCACTTGTTAAGGAATACTACCATTGCGGGAACGCCAACCTGACGAGCGAGCAGGATGTGCTCACGAGTCTGCTGCATAGGACCATCGGTAGCAGCAACAACGAGGATAGCGCCGTCCATCTGAGCAGCACCGGTGATCATGTTCTTAACGTAGTCGGCGTGGCCGGGACAGTCAACGTGTGCATAGTGACGGGTTGCGGTTTCGTACTCAACGTGTCTGGTGTTGATCGTGATACCTCTTGCCTTCTCTTCGGGAGCGTTATCGATCTGGTCGTATGCCAAGAATTCGATGTTAGCGTCGTTAAGAGAAAGGGTCTTGGTTATAGCAGCAGTAAGAGTGGTCTTACCGTGGTCAACGTGACCAATGGTACCAATGTTAACATGGGGCTTATTTCTTTCAAATTTAGCTTTTGCCATTGTTATTCCTCCAAAAAAATGTGTCTTTTATTTTTATTTTTATTTTATTTATACGCACATAACTTTATTATATAAAAAATTACGCGCTTGTCAAGGTTTTTTATAAAACTTTGATCTATTACTTGTTTCTTCCGAAGCCTTTTTCTGCGAAAAGCTGTTCGCTTATGGACTTGGGAACTTCTGCATAGTGGCTGGGTTCCATGCTGTAGTTTGCTCTGCCCTGAGTTGCGGAACGCATTGCGGTAGCGTAACCGAACATATTGGAAAGAGGAACTTCTGCATTTACTTCACTGCCGGATGCGGTCTGCTCCATACCGAGAATGGAACCTCTGCGGGAGGTAAGGTCGCCAAGGATCGCGCCCATATAATCATCGGGGGTGATAACGGTAACCTTCATTATAGGCTCGGTAAGAACGGGATCTGCCTTCTTCATCGCTTCCTTGAACGCCATAGAACCTGCGATCTTGAATGCGATTTCGGAAGAGTCTACTTCGTGGAAAGAACCACCGGTAAGGGTAGCCTTAACATCCAGTACGTTGTATCCTGCGAGAACACCGTTGAGCATTGCGCCGCGGATGCCTTCGTCAACGGCGGGAATGTATTCCTTGGGAATATCACCGCCGGTAACCTTATTGATAAATTCGTAGCCCTTGCCGTTTTCGTTGGGTTCGATAGTAAGCTTAACGTGAGCGTACTGACCCTTACCGCCGGACTGACGTACAAACTTGGTGTCTGCGCTTGCTTCGCGGCGGATAGCTTCGCGGTAGGAAACCTGAGGCTTACCTACGTTTGCTTCTACCTTGAATTCACGAAGAAGTCTGTCTACGATAATTTCCAGGTGCAATTCACCCATACCTGCGATGATGGTCTGTCCGGTTTCTTCATCGGTATAAGCCTTGCAGGTAGGATCTTCCTCTGCCAGCTTGCCGAGAGCGATAGACATCTTTTCTTCGCCTGCTTTGGTCTTGGGTTCGATAGCAACGCGGATAACGGGTTCGGGGAACTGCATGGATTCCAGAACAACAGCCTTGCTTTCATCGCAGAGTGTATCGCCGGTGGTAGTGTTCTTAAGACCTACTACAGCAACGATATCGCCTGCATGGGCTTCTTCCAGATCCTCTCTGTGGTTTGCGTGCATAAGCACGATACGTCCGATTCTTTCGCGCTTGCCCTTAACGGAGTTGTATACTGCGGTACCGGACTTGAGGACACCGGAGTAAATACGGGTGAAGCACAATCTTCCAACGTAAGGGTCGGTCATAATCTTGAAACCGAGCGCGGAGAATGCTTCGTCATCAGAAGCAAGACGTACTGTTTCTTCTTCGGTCTCTACATCGATACCCTTGATAGCGGGGATATCGAGAGGAGAAGGAAGATAATCTACAACTGCATCCAGAAGCTTCTGAACGCCTTTGTTTTTATAGGAAGTACCGCAAACTACGGGAACCATATCGTTTGCTATGGTAGCCGCACGGATAGCCGCCTTAAGCTTTGCTTCGGGAACGGGCTCCTCTTCAAGAACAAGCTCCATGATCTCTTCGTCGAAATCGGAAACGTTCTCAAGAAGGTTTGCACGGTATTCTTCTGCTTTATCTACCATATCTGCGGGGATGTCCTGCTCGAGAACATCGGTACCGAGATCGTTGGTATAGATATAAGCCTTCATTTTCACAAGGTCGATAATTCCCTTGAAATCCGCTTCGGCACCGATAGGGAGCTGAATGGGAACTGCGTTGGCGTTAAGACGCTCGTGCATCATATCTACAACGCGGTAGAAGTTTGCACCGGTAACGTCCATCTTGTTGATATACGCCATACGGGGAACCTTGTATTTATCAGCCTGACGCCATACGGTTTCAGACTGGGGTTCGACACCGCCCTTTGCACAAAGAACCGTAACCGAACCGTCGAGTACGCGGAGCGAACGCTCAACTTCAACAGTAAAGTCAACGTGGCCGGGGGTATCAATTATATTGATGCGGTGGTCTTTCCAGTAGCAGGTGGTAGCTGCGGAGGTAATGGTTATACCTCTTTCCTGCTCCTGCTCCATCCAGTCCATGGTGGCAGCGCCCTCATGTGTTTCGCCGAGTCTGTGTGTCTTTCCGGTATAGAAAAGTATACGTTCGGTCGTGGTGGTCTTACCTGCATCTATATGAGCCATTATGCCGATATTACGGTAACGCTCAAGCGGGTATGTCCTTGCCATAAATTTCTCCTTTGAGATGTGGTAAAATTACCATCTGTAGTGTGCAAATGCCTTGTTGGCTTCTGCCATTCTGTGCATATCGTCTTTTCTCTTAACAGAACCGCCGGTGCTGTTGATCGCATCCATAATTTCCGCAGCAAGACGCTCGGACATGGTGCGCTCGCCTCTCTGTCTGGAAAAATTAACCAGCCAGCGGAGACCAAGAGTCTGTCTTCTCTCGGGGCGAACTTCCATAGGAACCTGGTAGTTGGAACCGCCGCGGCGAACCGCCTTAACCTCGAGATCGGGCATTACATTGTTGAGAGCCTTCTGGAACTGCTCCAGTGCGTTTGTACCGGTCTTTTCTTCAACGATCGCAAATGCATCGTAAACGATCTTCTGGGCAACACCCTTCTTACCGTCAAGCATTACGTTGTTTACCAGCTTGGTAACAAGCACGGAATTGTAGATAGGATCAGGCAGAACTTCTCTCTTGAATCCATGTACTCTTCTGGGCACTTTACTTCCCTCCTTCATAAAGATAGCGTATTTTTTACGCTTATGAGTTCACAGGTACTCGAAAATTACTTTCGTCAGTGCTCTAAATCTATATTAATACGGTTTATCACCGTTGAACATTTCATTATAAGCACGAACAAAAAGAACATTTCTTTCCGTTTGTTTTTACCGCATTTCTTTTAAGCTGTCCTATGCGGATAAAGGACAAAAGGCATTAGAAGATTTTATTTCTTTGCTGCCTTTGCGCCGTACTTGGAACGGCTCTGGTTTCTCTTGGCAACGCCCTGAGTATCAAGCTTACCGCGGATGATGTGGTAACGTACACCGGGAAGGTCCTTTACTCTGCCGCCGCGGACAAGAACCACGGAGTGTTCCTGCAGGTTGTGACCGATACCGGGAATGTAGCCCCAAACTTCGATACCATTGGTAAGTCTTACTCTTGCAACCTTTCTCTGTGCGGAGTTAGGCTTCTTAGGAGTCTTGATAGCAACCTTGGTGCAAACGCCTCTCTTCTGAGGATTGGGGTTATTTACGGTAACCTTGCGAATGCTGTTGATGTTGCTGTGCAGTGCGGGGGACTTGGACTTATAGGTCTTGTCCTGTCTGCCGTGTTTTACCAGCTGATTGAATGTAGGCACTCTTTTGTTTCCTCCTTTCCCGAAAACTGAAAACATTTTCTTTAACGGGCTCATGCGCCCGAACAATGATTATATCAAAAAAACCCCTTGTTGTCAAGGGGTTTTTTATGGTAAACACGAATAATTATTGCCGTGAAACCGTTTGGATATTAGTAAATTGTGATAATTGCGGCGGGAACGTCTATCCCTGCCATTTCGCCGAGGCGGTAAGCAGTCATGCTTTCGTCCGTTTCCACATATCCGGCTCTGCGTATCTCGTCCTTTACTTTTGCGGTAAAGGTACGGTCCGCATCGGAAGCAAGGTAAACCTTTTGCGCCTTGCCGCTTCGGATAAGCTTTACAGACTGATTAAAGCCGACCGCCATCGTACTGCCGTCTTCACTACTCTGCAGCATCGTAGACTCCTTCTTTTTCTTCACCCAGGTCTACCTTTACGTTACGGTACATTCCCATACCCGTACCTGCGGGAATGAGCTTACCGATAAGAACGTTTTCTTTAAGTCCGAGCAGCGGGTCACGCTTGCCCTTGATAGCCGCATCGGTAAGAACCTTAGTGGTTTCCTGGAAGGAAGCGGCGGACAGGAAGCTATCGGTAGAAAGGGATGCTTTGGTAATACCCAGCAGGGTGGCTTCGCCTTCTGCCTCCATAAGAGGAACTTCGTTCTCGCCCAACAGAGCGTTCTTTGCGCGGATCTTTTCGTTTTCGGTAGTGAATTCGGAAATATCCACACTGGAGCCAACCAACAGGTCTGTATCACCGGGGTTATCTATTCTTATTCTTCTGGTCATCTGACGTGCGATGATCTCGATATGCTTATCGGAGATCTCAACCGCCTGAAGACGGTATACGCGCTGGATCTCCTTGATGATATAGGAGTAAACCGCGTCAAGACCGGAAATACGGAGAATATCCGCAGGACATTCGGTGCCTTCGGTAAGCTTCTGGCACTTCACTACCTTTGCGCCGTTTTCCACAGCTATCTTGGTAACCATGGGTACGGCGGTAACGGATTCTTCACCGGTTTCATCATCGCGGACGATGATCTGCTTTGTCTTTTTGGTTTCTTCGATACGAACGGTACCGTTGAAATCTGCGAGAACCGCTGTTCTCTTGGGTCTGCGCGCTTCGAAGATCTCTTCAACACGAGGAAGACCCTGGGTAATATCGCCGCCGGCGACACCGCCCGAGTGGAAGGTTCTCATGGTAAGCTGGGTACCGGGTTCACCGATAGACTGTGCGGCGATGATACCAACGGATTCGCCGATGCTTACCTTCAAGCCGGAAGCAAGGTCTGCGCCGTAGCAGTGTGCGCAGGTGCCGTGCTTTGCGCGGCAGTTGATAACGGAACGGATCTTTACACGCTCGATGCCTGCGGCAACGATCTTTGCAACCTGATCCTCGTTGATCATAGTGTTATGGGGAACGATAACTTCGCCGGTTGCGGGATCACAAAGATCACCCACAACGTATCTGCCGAGAAGTCTGTCCTCGAAGGGCTCGATAACAGCTTCCTTGCCTCCGGGAAGCACGTCCACGATCTTGCTTACCCACAGACCTCTGGTATCGCCGCAGTCGTCCTCGCGTACGATAACGTCCTGAGAAACGTCAACAAGACGTCTGGTAAGGTAACCGGAGTCAGCGGTACGGAGAGCCGTATCTGCCAGACCCTTACGTGCACCACGGGCAGCGGTGAAGTATTCCAAGATCTTCATGCCCTCACGGAAGTTAGCCTTAATGGGCATTTCTATGGTTTTACCGGTTGCGGAAGCCATAAGACCACGCATACCTGCAAGCTGTCTGATCTGCTTGATAGAACCACGGGCACCGGAAACCGCCATCATATTGATAGGGTTGTACTTATCGAGGTTCTTCTGAAGTGCGTCTGCAACCTCTTTGGTGCAGGATTCCCAAACCTTGATAACGCGCTCGCTGCGCTCCTCGTCGGAAAGCAAGCCGCGGCGGTAGAAATCGGAGATTTTATCAATCTTTTCATCGCCCTTAGCGATAAGCTCCTGCTTTTCGGGAGGAATAGTCATATCGTAAACGCAGATGGTGATAGCACCCTTTGTGGAGTACTTGAAGCCCTGTGCCTTAAGGTTATCCAGAACTTCGCAGGTGACTGCGTTGCCGTGATACTTGATACAACGGTCAACGATCTGACCAAGCTCATCCTTGGTGGTGGTAAAGTCTATTTCAAGCTTGAAATCGTTTTTGGGATCGGTTCTGTCCACAAAGCCCAGATCCTGAGGAATGGGACGGTTGAAGATAAGACGTCCGAGGGTAGTTTCGGTCATACCGGTCTTCTCTACGCCGCCGATAACCTTGGAAACGCGAACCTTGATCTTTGCATGGAGTCCCAATTCGCCGTTTTCGTAAGCCATAACAGCTTCATCGAAATTGCGGAAGGACTTGCCTTCGCCGGGTTCGCCGGGCTTATCCATGGTAAGGAAGTAAGAACCGAGAACCATATCCTGAGAAGGAACTGCAACCGCACGGCCGTTAACGGGCTTGAGCAGGTTGTTTGCGGAAAGCATAAGGAAGCGTGCTTCTGCCTGCGCCTCTGCGGAAAGAGGAACGTGAACAGGCATCTGGTCGCCGTCGAAGTCGGCGTTGAACGCAGAACATACCAGAGGATGGAGCTTGATAGCTCTGCCCTCTACCAGGATGGGCTCAAACGCCTGAATGGAAAGTCTGTGAAGAGTGGGCGCACGGTTGAGGAGAACGGGATGTTCCTTGATAACGCTGTCAAGTGCGTCCCAAACCTCTGCGTTTGCTCTTTCAACCTTCTTCTTTGCGTCCTTGATGTTGGTGGACTTGCCGGTAGCCACAAGGGTCTTCATTACGAAGGGCTTGAACAATTCAAGCGCCATTTCCTTGGGCAGACCGCACTGGTATATCTTAAGCTCGGGTCCTACAACGATAACCGAACGTCCGGAATAGTCAACACGCTTACCGAGCAGGTTCTGTCTGAAACGGCCCTGCTTACCGCGGAGCATCTCGGAAAGAGATTTAAGAGCGCGGTTGTTGGGTCCGGTTACGGGACGTCCTCTTCTGCCGTTATCGATAAGTGCGTCAACCGCTTCCTGAAGCATACGCTTTTCGTTACGGATGATTATTTCGGGAGCCTGAAGCTCAAGAAGTCTTTTAAGACGGTTATTTCTGTTAATAACTCTGCGGTAAAGATCGTTAAGGTCGCTGGTAGCAAATCTGCCGCCGTCAAGCTGTACCATAGGACGGATATCCGGAGGGATAACGGGAAGTGCTTCCAGGATCATCCACTCGGGACGGTTGCCGGAAAGACGGAATGCTTCCACAACCTCAAGACGCTTGATAGCTCTTACCTTACGCTGACCCTGAGCGGTGAGAAGCTCGTTCTTGAGCTTTGCGCTCTCTGCTTCAAGGTCGATCTCCGCAAGGAGTTCCTTAACGGCCTCCGCGCCGATACCGTCGCGGAAGTCGTTTTCGTATTTTTCGTGGAAATCTCTGTGCTGCTGCTCGGTAAGAAGCTGCTTCTTTGCGAGAGGTGTATCGCCCGGATCGATAACGATATACTGAGCGAAGTAAAGCACCTTTTCCAGCACCTTGGGGGACATATCCAGAAGCAGACCCATCTTGGAGGGGATCGCTCTGAAATACCATATATGGGAAACGGGAGCCGCAAGCTCAACGTGGCCCATTCTTTCACGGCGAACCTTGTTGGTGGTTATCTCAACGCCGCATTTTTCACATATCTTGCCCTTGTAGCGCGCGCCGCGTTTATACTTTCCGCAGTGGCATTCCCAGTCCTTGTTCGGACCAAAGATGCGCTCGCAGAACAGACCGTCGCGCTCCGGCTTAAGGGTACGGTAATTGATAGTTTCGGGCTTTTTGACCTCGCCGTAAGACCAGCTTCTGATCATTTCGGGAGAGGCAAGACCGATTTGTATGGATTCAAATTCTATATTTTTTTCCATTTATCGTTCCCTCTTTCTATTCATCGTCGTCTTCGGTATCAAAACCGTAGTCGCCTGTGTCGCCGAATCCGTAATCGTCTTCTTCGGAATCATCTTCCTTAACAACGCCTTCTTCATCGTCGTACATAATATCGGATGCATCCTCAAGAATGGACTTGCCAAGCTCCTCTTCGGAGAACTTGCGCTCGTCGCCGTCATCATCATCGCTGTAATCCTTGAGGTTGATCTCCTGATCGTCCTTATCCAGCACTCTGATATCCAGACCGAGGGACTGGAGTTCTTTTACAAGAACCTTGAAGGATGCAGGTACGCCGGGATCGGGAATATTCTGTCCCTTTACGATAGCCTCGTATGCCTTTACACGGCCCTTGATATCGTCGGACTTGACGGTAAGGATCTCCTGCAGAGTGTATGCAGCGCCGTATGCTTCCAGTGCCCAAACTTCCATTTCACCGAAACGCTGGCCGCCGAACTGAGCTTTACCGCCCAAGGGCTGCTGGGTAACGAGAGAGTAAGGACCGGTGGAACGTGCGTGGATCTTATCATCAACCAGATGGTGCAGCTTGAGGAAGTACATATATCCCACGGTAACGGGGTTATCAAAGGGCAGACCGGTACGTCCGTCGTAAAGAACGGTCTTACCGTCGATTACCTGCGTCTTTTCAACGCCTGTTTCGGGGTCGACAACGGTGCGGGTTTCCTTACCGGCTACGTTTTCACCGGGATATACGTCACGCCACATATCCGCCATCTTCATACATTCTATAATATCTTTTTCGTTTGCGCCGTCGAATACCGGGGTCATAACCTTCCAGCCCAGCTTCTTTGCGGCGATACCCAAGTGGACTTCAAGCACCTGACCGATATTCATACGGGAGGGTACGCCCAGAGGGTTAAGAACTATATCCAGAGGAGTGCCGTCGGGAAGGAAGGGCATGTCCTCACTGGGAAGTATGCGGGAAATAACACCCTTGTTACCGTGTCTACCTGCCATCTTATCGCCCACAGAGATCTTTCTCTTCTGAGCAACGTATACGCGGACAGCCTTGATAACGCCGGGCTGAAGAACATCGCAATCATCGCGGGAGAATTCCTTAACGTCGATAACGATACCGCTTTCGCCGTGAGGCAGACGGAGAGAAGTATCTCTTACCTCACGAGCCTTTTCACCGAAGATAGCACGGAGCAGTCTTTCCTCTGCGGTAAGCTCGGTTTCACCCTTGGGAGTAACCTTACCTACCAGAATATCGCCTGCGCCAACCTCTGCGCCGATGCAAACAACGCCGTCTGCATCGAGGTTTTTAAGCATATCGTCGCCTACGTTGGGGATATCGCGGGTGATCTCTTCGGGACCCAGCTTGGTATCTCTGGATTCGCAGTAGTACTCCTCGATATGTATCGAGGTGTAGAGATCATCTCTTACAAGGCGCTCGTTAAGGAGAACTGCGTCCTCGTAGTTATAACCTTCCCAGGTCATAAAGCCGATGAGCACGTTCTTACCGAGAGCAACCTCGCCGTTATCGGTAGCAGCGCCGTCAGCCACAACGTCGCCTGCCTTGATATACTGTCCCTTGGAAACTACGGGACGCTGGTTTACGCAGGTGGACTGGTTGGAGCGCTGGAATTTAATAAGGGGATATCTGTCTACGGTGCCATCCTCTGCGCGGACGATAACCTCGTCTGCAGTAACGGATTCAACAACACCGGTACGCTTACAGATAACTATTACGCCGGAATCGTATGCTGCCTTATACTCCATACCGGTTGCAACGATAGGAGATTCGGTAACCATAAGAGGAACTGCCTGCTTCTGCATGTTTGATCCCATGAGCGCACGGGTGTTATCGTCGTTCTCAAGGAAGGGGATCATAGCGGTGGCAACGGATACAACCATCTTGGGCGAAACGTCCATAAGGTCGATCTCGTTAGGCTCGAATTCAAGAATTTCATCTCTGCGGCGGGCAACGATCTTGCGGTTTACGAAGGTGCCGTCCTCATTGATGGGCTCGTTGCCGGTAGCAACTGTGAATTCATCCTCCGCGTCGGCGGTGAGATATACGGTTTTATCGGTAACAACGCCGTTCTTAACAACACGGTAGGGTGCTTCGATAAAGCCGAAGTTATTTACTCTCGCATAAGAGGAGAGGTAGGAAATAAGACCTATATTGGGACCTTCGGGAGTTTCGATCGGACACATACGGCCATAATGGGTATAATGAACGTCACGAACCTCGAAGGATGCTCTGTCACGGGAAAGACCGCCGGGACCCAGCGCGGAAAGACGGCGCTTGTGGGTAAGCTCGGAAAGAGGGTTGGTCTGGTCCATAAACTGGGACAGAGGAGAAGAACCGAAGAAATCACGCAAGGAGGAAACGATGGGACGGATATTGATAAGGGACTGAGGAGTAACTGTTTCAATATCCTGAGTGGTCATCTTTTCCTTAACGATCTTGTCCATTCTGGAGAAGCCGATACGGAGCTGGTTGAGAAGCAGCTCACCTACGGAACGCAGACGGCGGTTACCCAGGTGGTCAATATCATCTACCGTGCCCACTCCGTGGGAGAGGCAGAGAAGGTAGTTTACGGATGCGAATATATCATCAACGGTAATATGCTTGGGTATAAGTTCATCGGAACGGTTTGCGATAGCCTTGCGGAGAGCGTTTATATCCGAAACGCCGACAGTGCTTATGATATCCATAAGAACGTCCTGCTGTACCATTTCGGAAAGTCCCAGCTCATCGTTGGAAATACCGCAGATCTTGGAAGCGTCTACCATTTTATTGGAGAATACGCGCACTTCTCTCTCGGTGCTTTCGTCTTCTTCAACGTTAACGTAAACGGACCAGATTCCTGCCGCTTCGATATGCTCTGCGTCTGCTCTGGAAAGCTTGCTGCCTGCTTCGAACAGAACTTCGCCGGTGATAGGAGAAACTGCGGGGCGGGCGAGGACGCAGCCTGCTATTCTTCTGGCGAGAGCCAATTTTTTATTGAATTTATATCTTCCCACGGGAGATATATCGTATCTCTTGGGATCAAAGAACAGATTGTTCAAAAGGATCTGGGCGCTCTCTACCAAAGGAGGATCGCCGGGACGGAGCTTTCTGTAAATCTCTTTGTATGCTTCTTCCTGAGGATTGGTGCCGTTCTTTTCAGCTTCGGCATTCATAGTATCCTTTTCAATAGTAGCCTTTAAGATATGTTCGTCGCCGAACAGCTCGTATATCTTTTTATCGGTATCAAGACCGAATGCGCGCAAAAGTACGGTTATGGGAATTTTACGGTTTTTATCTATACGAACAAAGAAAGCGTCGGACGCGTCTGTTTCATATTCCAGCCACGCTCCGCGGTAAGGTATAACCGTTGCGGAATGAAGGCGCTTGCCGCTCTTATCGTCGGTTCCTTCATAATATATACCGGGAGAACGTACGATCTGGCTTACTACTACGCGCTCTGCACCGTTTATGATAAAGGTGCCGCTATCGGTCATCATGGGGAAATCGCCCATGTATATTTCCTGTTCCTTAACTTCGCCCGTAGCCTTGTTGGTAAGACGAACGGTAACCTTGAAAGGAACTGCGTAGTTTACGTCCCTATCCTTACATTCTTCGATAGTGAATTTGGGAGCATCGCTTAAAGAATAATCCACAAATTCGATAACAAGATTTCCGGAATAATCGGTCATAGGAGAAATATCGCGCAATACGTCGCTTATATCACGCTCTATAAGTTCCTTGAACGACTTTTTCTGGATCTCGATAAGATTGGGCATTTCAAGAACTTCACGGTTCTTGGAAAACGACATTCTTACGTTGGTGCCGAGCTGTTGCTGCTTAACCATTCAACCTGTCACTCCATTCTTTTTCTTTGCGTTTTATCGCGTAAAACTAACCGCCTCGCCCGAAAAAAACAAATTTTTTCGCATATTACGGTCATTATAGTGCAGTTTACAATTATAGCAGTAAAATCAAGAGTTGTCAAGAACAATTTTCAAATTTTTTACAAAATTTATTTTTATGGCAAAAACCAACAGGTTGCGGAAGGGGCAAGCCCCTTCCCTACGGTTATCGAACCGGCGTTAGTTATGGCTGTATTGTAGGGAATGGGCTTGCCCATTCCGAAATAAATTAAACAAAATCCGCGTACAGCGGATTTTTACCGACATTTCTCATTTTAAAAAGTTTACACTTTTCCCTTTCCTATTTCTATGTTTTGTGGTATAATACTTACCAACAAGGAGATATATGCTATGAGAAAAACCAAAATCATATGCACCATAGGCCCTGCATGTGAAAACAAAGAAACCCTTACCGCCATGTGCAAGGCGGGCATGAACGTTGCCCGTCTTAATTTTTCCCACGGCACACACGCGGACCATTTAAACAAGATAAACCTTATAAAAGAGGTCCGCGACGAGTTGGATCTGCCCATAGCAATAATGCTGGACACAAAGGGTCCCGAATACCGCATAAAGACCTTTAAAAACAAAAAGGTTCGTGTCAACGACGGGGACACTTTCGTTCTTACCACCGCAGACGTGGAAGGTGATGAAACAAGAGTATCCGTAAACTACGAGGGGCTTACCCAAGATCTCGCCGTGGGCGACACCGTGCTTATATGCAACGGTCTGGTAAGTATGCGGGTAGAAAAGGTCGAAGGGAAAGACGTTATCTGCACCGTGGTAAACGGCGGCGAGCTTTCCGACCGCAAGAGCATGAACTTCCCCAACAAGACCTTGAACGGAGTATACCTGAGCGAGCAGGACAAAAGCGATATTCTGTTCGGTGTGGAAAACGGCGTGGACTATATCGCCGCATCCTTCGTATCCACGGGCGATGACGTGGCTTCCCTGCGCAAATTCCTTGACGATAACCGCGCCTACGATACCGAGATTATTGCAAAAATAGAAAACCGCGCGGGTGTGGATAATATTGAAGATATTTGCGTTTATTCCGACGGAATTATGGTTGCCCGCGGAGATCTGGGCGTGGAGATACCTTATATCGAAGTGCCCGTTGTGCAAAAGTATCTTATACAAAAATGCCGTCTTTTGGGCAAGCGTGTTATTACCGCAACGGAAATGCTGGAAACAATGATAACCAACCCCCGCCCTACCCGTGCCGAGATAAGCGACGTTGCCAACGCGGTATACGACGGCTCCAGCGCGGTAATGCTTTCCGGTGAAACTGCGGCAGGTAAAAACCCCGTTGCGGCGGTAAAATGTATGGCGGAAATAGCCGAAAACACCGAAAACCATATTCACTACGCAAACCGTTTTGCCACCGCGGGATACAAGATCAAAAACGTGCAGGACGCTATTTCCCACGCAACCTGCCAGATGGCGATCGACGTGGATGCGAAATGTATTGTGGTAAATTCCATTTCCGGCGCCACCGCAAGAATGATAAGCCGTTTCCGCTGTCCTGCGGATATTATCGGTATCACCACCGATAAACGGGCGTGGCGCAGGCTGAATCTGAGCTGGGGCGTTACCCCCGTGCTGACCGAGCCTTACGATTCCCTGGAAGTGCTGTTCTACCAGGCAATGCAAAAGGCAAAGCAGGTGTTCGACCTTGAAAGCGGCGACAACGTGGTGCTTACCGGCGGAAAAACTCTTGGCACTGCGGGAAGCACAAACACCATACGCGTAGAAACCGTAAAATAGTAAATCTATAAAATCACCCCAAGAAAACTACTTTTTCTCGGGGTGATTTTTTATGTCTTTTTCCAGGTTCTGGGGTTGAACAGTATGAGCACGGGGAGTATCTCAAGTCTGCCCAGCATCATAACCAGAGTAAGCAAGACTGTGGAAAATCCGTTATATCCCGCATAGGACGAGTAGGGTCCCACAGCCTCAAAGGCAGGGCCTACGTTGGAAATGCAGGCAAGCACCGCAGAGAAATTACTGAAAAAGCCGTGCTTTACCTCATAAGTCCCCGCATCCGATGCTATCTGTACCACGGTGCCGTTCACTCCGTCAAATGCCAGCAGGAACAGCGCGGCGAGGAAGATGAAGAAATACAAGGTGAAGAAAGTGAATACATCGTTAATAGTCTTTTGCTCTAATAACTTTCCCTCAAACTTGGCTTTGGGAACGTACCGGGGGTTGATAAGCTTACGCACATTGATATATGCGCCCTTTACCGCCATTACGAAACGTGACAACTTTATACCGCCTGCGGTTGAACCTGCCATGGCTCCCGAAAACATTGCCAGCACAAGGGTGGTCTTGGCAAGCATGGGCCATACGCCGTAATCCGTGGTGGTAAATCCCGTGGTGGTAATAAGGGACGCAACTTGAAACAGAGAATGGCGGAACGCCTCCTCCGTAGTATACGTCTGAGGGAATGCCTGGAATTTTCCCACAAGGCTTAAGAACACAAAGCCAACAGCCCCGATGACGATGATAAAATATGTCTTTAATTCCTCACTGCGGAAAACGTCCCTTACCTTGCCGATAAGGATGAGATAATACAAGCTGAAATTACATCCGAAAAGAATGAGGAACACGGACATTACGTACTGGGCGAAGGGAGTAAAACACTCTACACTGCCCGGAATGAACCCAAATCCCCCCGTTCCCGCACAGCCGAAGGAGGTAAGCAGGGCGTTGAAGATCTTATCGTTATGGTATGCGGCGGCCGCAGTTTCACCCAAGGCGTCACACATGGCGGCGTAATCCGTCAAGGGTCCCCAGCACAGAATGATTATCTGCAGAGCGGTCATACCCAAATATATAAGGTAAAGTATTCTCGTGGTCACCTTCATTTTGGATACGATCTTACCCACCTGAGGTCCCGGGCTTTCTGCTCGGAGCAGGTGCATGGAAGAGCCTTCGTTGCTTTCGGGAATAAATATAAGCACGAATACCAGAATACCCATACCGCCGATCCAATGGGAAAAGCTTCGCCAGAACAAAGTGGAATGGGATACCGCCGTAATATCCGTAATAATGCTGGCGCCGGTGGTGGTAAAGCCCGACATTATTTCAAAGCAGGCGTCGATATAGTTGGGGATATCTCCGTTAATTACGAAAGGTATCGCCCCGAACAAGGTCATTATTATCCACACCATCGCCGTGAGAGCAAAGCCCTCCTTCTGGTACAGATGGTTTCTTGAGGGCTTGGGGATCTGAAGCAATGCTCCCAGCACCGCAAGGGCGGCGATAGGCACCAAAAACGCCAGAATATGTTTAAAGGATTCCTTATAGATAAAACTGACAGCGAGAGGCGCGAGCATTAAGACCGCCTCAAGGATCATTATCTTACCCAATATCTTTCCTAATTTTTTGTACTCCATAACTCCCGCCTTACTCCATTACGTCGTTAAGATCGTCAAAGTTTTTGTGAGTCGTTACCACTACCACGTTATCGCCCAGACGGATCTCGGAATTACCGTTGGGAATTATAACCTCGTTTTGTCTTATAATACAGGCGACGAGGCAGTTTTTCTTCATATTAAGCTCGCGCAGGGGCTTGTTGTAAAACTTTTCCTGCTTGCGGGCGGCAAATTCCAATGCCTCAACCCGGTTGTTTACAAGCTGATACATAGTGAGCACGTTACTGCCCACGGAATTCGCCAAAGCGCGGATATAGCTTATAATTCTTGCCGCAACGACGTGAGTGGGCGATACGTTATTGGTGATACCAAGCTCGTCCAGCATACCGTACATTTCATCGTTTTTGATTTGAGTAATAGTCTTTTTAACCTTCTTTTTGTTGGCGAACATAGACACGATCATATTCTCTTCATCAATATCTGTGAGAGCGACAAAGGCGTCCATCGCCTCTATGCCCTCTTCCATAAGAATATCGTGCTGTCTGCCGTTGCCGTTGACTACCGTTACACGGGGAAGCTGTTCCGCCAACAGCTCTGCTGCCTTGATGTCATCCTCCAACAGCTTTACGGAATATTTCTTTTTGGAAAGCGCATCCGCAAGATAATATCCGATACGTCCTCCGCCTACGATCATTATCCGCTTGAAGCGGGATTTTACAAGGTTCGCTTCGGACAAAAAGTCGCCCAGAGATTTTGCGTTGGCAGTGAAGTGGATCCTGTCCCCTTCCTGTATTTGGAAATTACCTGCGGGAATAATAACCTCGTCACCACGCTGTACTGCGCAGATAAGCACCTTTGTATTAAGCTTTTTGCCCAGAGTTATAAGGGTTTCGCCGATAAGAGCACAGCCCTTTTCCGCCGTAACCTCTACCAGAGATACTCTTCCCTTTGCAAAATGCTCGATCTGGTTTACCGAAGGCAGGTTGACGAGATTGAAAATTTCGTTGGCGGTGTCCTGCTCGGGATTTACGATCATAGCGATGCCCAGATCGTCCTTCATCACGTTTATCTGCTTGCGGTAATCGGGATTTCTTACGCGGGCGACCGTATTCTTCGCGCCCACCTTTTTTGCTACCAGACAGGCGAGAATATTCAATTCGTCGCTTTGGGTAAGGACTATAACCAGATCTGCTTCCTTTACCCCCGCTTCCTTTTGAATATCCATGCCGGCGCCATTGCCCACAACACCGAGAACGTCGTATTTTTCAATAAAGTCTTCTATTTTTCGTTTATCATCATCAATAATGGTGATGGTATGCCCTTCACCCGAAAGGGTTTTAAGAATGGTTTCTCCGATAGTTCCTAAACCGATGATTACTATTTTCATTTTTCTTGCTCCAAACTCCAAAATATTATTCGGGAACGGATTGATATTTTACTGCTTTTTCGCTATTTTACTGCAAAGACAGGAGAAGCCGAAGGAAACGAGGGCGCCTCCGATAACCAAAAGAGAGTTGACAACCCCTTCGCCAAAGGAGGAAACTTGGAAGGGCAGTATCATAACGGCGGTTGCCGCAACGATTCCCAAAACCCCGTGGGATACCAAGGAATACCACTTTTTATATGCGTAGCCCACCGCCTTTGAAAGAAGCAGTATGCAAGCCAGCATACTGATGCCCATAGGAACCAGCACCTTGAAATCGAAACCGGAAATTCCCTCAAGCATAGGCTGGTACAGGCCGAAGAACAAAAGCAGAGAGGACGAGCTTAATCCGGGAATGATAAGGCTGAAGCCCCAAAGCACGCCGCACAGCAAAAAGCCGCCGATACCGGGAGTGATAGTTAAAGCAGACGTTGTTTTGAGCAAGGTGAGGATTCCCAGCATAAGAGCAAAGGAGATAAGCAGAGAAACGTATGACGTCTTTTTTCTGCCCTGCTCGCCTGCATCCCGCCACAGCTCGGGAAAAGTACCCATAATGAAGCCCGCAAAGGCGCAGGTTACAAGCACTGTATTCTTTTCCAGAAGGATGGCAGCGAGTCCCGATAATCCCACAAATCCCGTGCCGATACCGAGAGCGAACACGCCCATCATAAGCCAATATTTTTTAATTCCCTTTATAGGCGACGACAGGGTTTCGATAATGGGACGGTACATCCCGAAGGCAACGAGAAGCGTTCCTCCGCTTATACCGGGCAAAATTGCGCCCACACCCACGAAGATACCTTCAAAAAGCCACATAAGACATAAAAGCAATTTATTCTTTTTTTGTGTGTTTTCCGCCATTACCGTCTTCCTTTCCCGCTTCGGGCTGATTTTTTGTTTTGATTTTTATATTATAACACATAATATTGAAAAAATCTACCATCGTATGCTTATATTACAAAAAAATCACCCCAAGAAGCCCGCCGGCTTCTCGGGGACCCCGACAATCATCCCCAAGAATCTGTTAGATTTCTTGGGGAACGATATCAATATTTGTATTTTTTGCGCTTTGCGGCTATAAATGCGACGGAAAGCGATGCAGCGGCAAGTTCGGCAACCACCACAGACCACCAGATTCCGTCTGTACCCAGAATGACGGGCAGTAAAAGCACCGCCGCCACCTGAAACACCAGAGTGCGCAAGAAAGACATAAGGGCGGAGGTCAAGCCATCATTTAAAGCGGTAAAGAAGGCAGAACCGAAAATGGCAAGCCCTGCAAACAAAAAGGAAAAGGAGAACACACGGAAGCCTTCCAGGGTAAGGTCAAGCAGAGTTTTATCGTACCCTACGAAAAAGACGAACAGCGGGTATGCCAAGCCCTCCCCTGCTACGAGCATCGCAACCGAAGAAACGGCTATGATAACCAGACTCTTTTTAAGCACGCCTTTAAGCTCCGCTCTGTTATCCGCCCCGAAATGGAAGCCGATAACGGGAGCAACGCCTACGGAATATCCGATAAACGCGGCAAGGAAGATCATATTAACGTACATAAGCACGCCGTATGCGGCGACGCCGTCCTCTCCCGCGTTTTCCATAAGCTGATAATTATACAGCATTCCCACCAAGGACATTGATATATTGCTCATCAGCTCGGAGGAGCCGTTGGTGCAAACCTTCAAAAGACTGCCGAAGTGGAAATAGGGCTTTCCGATACGCAGAGAGGATGAATTTTTGCAGAAAAAGTATATAAGGGGTACGATACCGCCCACCATCTGGCTTATGGCGGTGGCAAGCGCCGCCCCCTCCAAGCCCATATCCAAAAGCTCGGGGTGAACAAACAAAGCGTCAAGCCCCATATTGGTTACGCCTGCGGCAACCGTTACCCAAAGTCCCAAAGTCGGTTTTTCCGCCAGAGAAAAAGCTCTGGAATTCGTACTGAAGCATAAAGGCGGGCAGAGCGCACAGAATTATACCGCCGTAGGTAACGCAGTTTTCCAACATCTCCCCCTCTGCGCCCAGAAGGGACGCCACGGGACGAAGGCATATAAGCCCCAAAATTCCCACAACCGCACCGCTTACCACGGTAACGTATATCAGCATTGAAAACAACTTGTTGGCTTTGTCTTTATCTCCCTCGCCCAAGGTCTTTGCGATAAGGGCGCTGCCGCCCGTACCGAACATAAAACCAAATGCGCCCGGCACCATTATGAAGGGATATATAAAATTTACTGCGGCAAAGGGAGTTTTTCCCGCGAAATTGGACACGAAGTATCCGTCCACCACGCCGTATACAGACGTGAAGATCATCATAATAATAGACGGCATAGTAAAGCGCAAAAGCTTTTTGTAGGAAAAATGCTCGGATAATTTGATCAAGACCGTGTCCTCCTTTCGCAAAGTCGGGTGTATTATAGTATAGCTGAATGGGAATGTCAAGGATAATGAATAACGAGGAAATCAAAAAAGGATGCTTTTTGTTCCCCGAACAAAAAGCCACCGTAATTCATCATTCATCATTCATCATTCATCGTTAAAAAACCCGTGAAAACTCACGGGTTTTTAATAAGTTAAGGTATAATTGTAACCAACACTGCTTGCGCCAAGGCTATGACGGGCAGTCCCACCATAAACCGTTTATGCTTTGTTTTGTGGCGGATGACAAGCATTGTAATATACATAGCAAGACTTCCGCCGCAAAGAGAAACCAAAAACAGTATTTTTTCGGGAATGCGGTAGTGCTTTTTTACCGATGCGTATTTATCGTACGCCGTAAGGCATACCGCAAGGACGGAAAAGCAAAGATATATTATAAGGAGAAACGGTTTCATTACATTCCGTCTATATATCGGATAGCAGCCAGCGCCGCGGAAGCGCCGTCCGCAACTGCGGTAGCGATCTGGCGGATATTCTTGCTTCTGCAATCCCCAGCCACAAACACGCCTCTGCAGGAGGTGGCGGTGTCTTCGCCGGAGGGCACGTATCCCCTCTCATCAAGATCGATAAGGCTTGCCGCAAATTCGTTCTGAGGCACCAAGCCGATGGCGACGAACATACCCTCTACGTCCAGCACCTTGGTGCCGTTTTTGCCGGATATACGTATACCCTCAAGCTCGGTTTCGCCTACCAAGCCCGTAACCTCTGCGCCGGTGATAAACTCCACGTTGGACTTTGCCTTAAGAGTATCGATAAGCTTTTGCTCGCCGGTGAAATAATCCAGATTTTGAACCAAGGTCACCTTTTCACAGCCTTCGGAAAGGAGGACAGCTTCCTGAAGTGCGGAGTTTCCGCCGCCGATAACCGCAACACGCTTTCCTTTATAAAAAGCTCCGTCGCACACGGCGCAATAGGAAATACCCTCTCCCGTAAAGCGGCTTTCGCCTTCCACGCCAAGCTGTCTGTGCTTTGCGCCTGCGGCGATGATAACGGTTTTTGCCTCGTACACGCCGTATTCGCCGATAGCACGGAAGCCGCCGGGGATCTTTTCTATACTCTTTATCTCGTCCGGCTCAAGGTTTGCGCCCTGATTAAGGACCTGACCCACCATAGCGTCTGCCAAGGCGGTGCCCGAAACCGTTTCAAAGCCGGGATAGTTTTCGATTCTGGGGGAGAATGTCATCTGCCCGCCGAACGCGCCTTTTTCCACCACGGTAACCTCTTTTTCACCGCGGCGGGCGTAAAGGGCGGCGGTGAGCCCCGCAGGGCCCGCCCCTATAACCAGAATATCTGTCATTTATTTCACCATATCTATATACTTGCGGATATTGCCTACGCCGATGTACTTGGTAACCTCACCTGCATCGGTGGTGATAACCAGCGTGGGAGCCTGCTTGATGCCAAGCTCGTTTGCTAATTCCGCATTTTCTTCTGCCAACAGCTTTTCAAAGCTTACGCCTGCTTTTTCAAGAAGTGCGCTTGCTATTTTGCAGTTGGGGCAGGTTGCGGTGGCAAACAGTACTGCTGTGCCCTGAGGCGCTGCCTCTGCTACGGGTTTTTCTTCGCATACGCAGGGCTGTTCTTCGGGTACTTCTGCGCCGTCTACGCGAGCCATGCTCTTTTCGATATTATATGCTTTTCTTTCCTTGTATTCCTGAGTCTTACCGATATTCCAGTTCTGAACGGGACGGTAATAACCGGTGATACGGGAATATACCTCGGTATCATCTCCGCAGGTGGGACACTTCCACTCTTCACCTGCTATATAGCCGTGCTTGCGGCATACGGAATATACGGGAGAAAGAGTATAATAAGGAAGCTTGTAGTTTGCGGATATCTTGCGAACCAGATCTGCGGCTGCTTTCCAATCGGGAAGCTTTTCGCCGAGGAAGGCGTGGAATACGGTACCTGATGTATAAAGAGTCTGTAATTCGTCCTGAACGTCCAAAGCGGTGAATATATCATCGGTATAGCCAACGGGAAGATGAGAGGAATTGGTGTAATAAGGAGTTTCGGCGCCGCCGCCTGCAGTGATAATGTTGGGATAATGCTTGAGATCGTGCTTTGCAAGACGGTAAGAGGTGGATTCTGCGGGAGTAGCCTCAAGGTTGTAAAGATCGCCGTATTTTTCCTGATAATCGGAAAGACGCTCGCGCATATGGTTAAGCACGTCCTTGGTGAAGGATTGCGCCTTTTCGTTGGTAAGGTCTGCTTTTATCCAGTTTGCGTTAAGGCAGGCTTCGTTCATACCGACAAGACCGATGGTGGAGAAGTGGTTGTTGAAGGTGCCCAGATAACGCTTGGTGTAGGGATAAAGTCCCTCGTTCATAAGCTTGGTGATAACGGTACGCTTTACCTTGAGAGAACGTGCGGCAATATCCATTACCTTGTTAAGACGGGAATAGAATTCCTTTTCATCCTTGGAAAGGTATGCGATACGGGGAATGTTTATGGTAACAACGCCCACAGAGCCTGTGGATTCGCCGCTTCCGAAGAAGCCGCCGGACTTTTTGCGCAGTTCGCGGAGGTCAAGACGGAGTCTGCAGCACATGGAGCGTACGTCGCTGGGTTCCATATCGCTGTTTACGTAGTTGGAGAAATAAGGAGTGCCGTATTTGGAGGTCATCTCGAACAGCAGACGGTTGTTCTCGGTTTCGGACCAATCGAAATCTGCGGTGATGGAATACGTAGGAATAGGATACTGGAAGCCTCTGCCGTTGGCATCGCCTTCGATCATAATTTCGATAAACGCTTTGTTTATCATATCCATTTCCGTTTTGCAGTCCTTGTACTTAAAGTCCATTTCCTTGCCGCCTACGATTGCGGGAAGCTCTGCAAGGTCTGCGGGTACGGTCCAGTCCAAGGTAATGTTGGAGAAGGGAGCCTGTGTACCCCAGCGGGAGGGAGTGTTAACACCGTAAATAAAGGATTCGATGCACTTTTTAACCTGATCATAGCTAAGGTTATCTACCTTAACGAAGGGTGCGAGATAGGTATCGAAGGAGGAGAACGCCTGCGCGCCTGCCCATTCGTTCTGCATAATGCCCAGGAAATTTACCATCTGGTTGCAGAGGGTCGCAAGGTGGCTCGCGGGAGAAGACGTGATCTTGCCGGGAACGCCGCCCAAGCCTTCCTGAATAAGCTGCTTTAAGGACCAGCCTGCGCAGTAGCCTGTGAGCATGGAAAGATCGTGAATGTGCATATCGCCGTTGATGTGAGCGGACGCAACTTCATCGTCATAAACCTCGCTCAGCCAATAGTTTGCGGTGATAGAACCGGAGTTGTGAAGGATAAGACCGCCTACGGAATAGGTAACGGTGGAATTTTCCTTAACGCGCCAGTCCGCAACCTTTACGTAATCGTCAACCAGCTTTTTATAGTCCAGCACGGAGCTCTTTACCTGACGGAGCTTTTCTCTGTTGCGGCGGTAAAGGATGTATGCCTTTGCAACGTCGCCGTAGCCGGACTGGATAAGTACGGATTCAACGCTGTCCTGAATATCCTCTACGGACACAAGACCGTCTTTAATCTTGCTTTCAAAATCTGCGGTAACCTTGAGGGCGATAAAATCTATTACCGATATATTGTAGTTCTTTTCCTGTGCGTCAAAAGCCGCTTTTATAGCGTGAGTGATCTTGGAAATATCAAAATCATTGATTTTTCCGTCTCTTTTAATAACCTGATACATTTTCCTGCTCCTTTTACGTTTCTTTTTTATTTGTCAGCGAGATTGAGTATAGCACACCATTTCGTGTTTGTCAATAGGCAAATACACTATATATTGTGTTTTTGCAAAAATTTTGGGCAAAAATTTCTCCCCGATGTTTGTTCGGGGAGATTTCCTTATATATAGTTGATGCCGTCACCAAAAAACAGACTCATTTTTTACTATCGCGTGTGTACAGGTGTCGGTTCCATCGAATATGACCCACACCCATTGTTCATAGCGACCCGGTTCGTACTCTCTATCTTTTACTCCTACGTAGTAAGCGTGGATATTTGCATAGGGAGCATTTTCGTGAGTATAATCAAACCCGCCGTAGCGCAGCTTTATAAGCCACATAGGTTTTCCTACCATCCAATCCGTATCGTAACCGTTTGATTTTTGCATACCGATAACGGCACAGGATAAGATGAATACAGCCAAAAGGACCGCGACCGAAGTAATAATGATTACAGTTTTTTTCGTTTTGTTCATTGATATACTCCTTTAAAAGCAAAACCTCTAAAAATTTTATGATATTTTTTAAAAAATATTTCTTTGCGTGCGGAAGGAACGATTCCTCTGTTTACATTCTAACACACAAAAGACACCTTGTCAACACGCAAAATGGCACAAAATGTTAAAAACCCGTGAATGTATCACGGGTTTTATGTTGTTTAGCAAACTGCGTTAAAGAAGGCTCCCGCAAGCGCTGCTGCGGATACGATCCTTGCGATAAGGAAAAGACGTTTGCTTCCTCTGCTAAAGATCTGCAAAGCCACCGCGCTTAAAGCCAGATTGAGAAAAACTGCGCCTGCCACGATCTGCGGTGTGAAAAGTCCTGCTGTTCCGATATACAATCCCACGTAGGAAAGATAGAGGGTAACGGCGGTCGTTGAATAAAAGAATATCCTTTGTGCAATGCGGTTTCTTATGATAAACATAAGTCCCACGGACAGCAGCGACGCCGCCGCAAGAATCATAAATACCACTACCAACAGGTCGATTGAAGTAAATTCAGAAAATCCAAACATAATTTTTTCTCACTTTCGTTTTTAATTTGGGGTGTTCCCCTTTGGTGAGTACAGAATACCCCAAGTTTCTAAAGAAAAACGAAAGCTTTTTCTAAAGAATTCTAAAGATTTCCTTAAAAATGAGAAAGTTTTATAATAATTTCGAAGCTTTTTTCGTTCTGTTGCGTTTCTGCGCTTCCGCCGTAGTTTTGCGCAATACGCCGTATACTGTTTATTCCCACGCGGTAGCTCTCTTGCTGATCGGACGGTTCTTTTATGCTGTTTCTTTGCCGTATGGTAATTCCGCCGTCTTCTGTCTGTATTAAAAGATATACGGGAAGATCTTCGCGGGCATATTTTTTTATGTTCGAAGCAAGGTTATCGAATATCCGCTGCAGCTCGCGGACAACAAACCTGCCGGAAAAGGGCTGCAAGCCGGAAATATCCGTGGATACGGTATAACCTTCCAGCAGCTCTTCAAACTCCTCCGCAAGCTGTGCAAACAAAAGCTTTCCGTCCGTAAAAAGTTCGGGCTGTCTTTCGCCGCCGTCAAGAAGTATATCCGTAAGCTCTTTTATCTGCCCTGCTTTTTTGGACACCATATTTATATATTCCTTTTGCTCCTCGTCCGTAAGGGTCCCTTTTGCGGAAACAAGATCTGTATATGAAATAATAAAGGTGAGCGGTGTGCGGATATCGTGGGAAAGAGCGCGGATGAATTCTTCCTTTTCCTTGCTTAAGCGCTGTTCCTTCTCCCTGATATCCCGCTGTGTTTGGGAAAGCAGGTTGACCGCCTCCGCAAGCTGTGTAAGCTCGTTGTTTCCTTTTAAGGGAACAAGGCTGTTTTCGCTTTTGCTCAAAGAATCCACACCCTTGGTTATGGTGCGTATATATGCAAACTTTGTTCCGAACAGCACCAAAAACAGCACAGAGAAAAAGCCTGCCGAAACTGCAAATCCCCAACCGAGAATAAAGGTGTCTATGCGGTAAAATTGGTCTTCAGTAAGATAAATATCGTTATAAAAGCAATACTCTTCCACCAGTCCGCCGGCGAAATAAGTTACAAACATAAACAAAAGCGCCGACAAAACAAAACAAAGAGCAAAGCCCAAAAGAATTTCGAAGGATAATTTACGGCGGAATCTTCTTTTAATCCACATAGTATCCCTTTCCCCACGCAGTCTTTATGTAACGTGGATTTCTTGAATTATCCCCCAGCTTTTTGCGCAGATTTTTTATATGGACCATTATCGCACTGTCACCCACCGCATTTTCGCTCCATATACTTTGGTATATGTGCTCCAAAGAGAAGATGCGCTTGCGGTTTTTAATAAGCAATTCCAATATTTTGAATTCTGTATAAGTGAGAGGTATATCCTCCTCTCCCCGTATGACCGACTGGCGGTCGAGATCCAAAACAGAATCCGAAAAGATAAGTCTGTTTGCCGAATTTTCCTCCTGCCTTACTATTTTGGGAGCGTTACGGCGCAGTACCGCTTTTACACGCAAAAGCAACTCCGCGTTGGAAAAAGGTTTTACTATATAATCGTCCGCCCCTGCGGAAAAACCCATCACCTTGTCGGATTCCGCAGAATATGCGGTAAGAAAAATTATGGGCGCATCGCACCGTTTTCTTATTTCCGCCCCTGCCATAAAGCCGTTCATTCGCGGCATATTTACATCAAGAATGTAAAGGTCTGCTTGTTCGGGATATTCCAAAGCCGAAACTCCGTCGCCTACGCAGGTAACGCGGTATCCTTCTCCCGAAAGAAGTATGCTCAAAACATCGCATATTCCCTTTTCATCGTCGGCAACAAGAATGTGCGCTTTTTCCTCTTTCATTCTATACACCTCTCAGCTGTGCGCCGGGCACGAATTTTCTTGCGGCTTGCAAAAGAAGGTTCATTTCCTCCCCCGAAAGTCCGACGCAGGCGGGGTCGATAAGTGCGCCCGAATCCACAAAGTTTTGCAGAAAATATTTTTCCTCCCCACTAATAAGGGACGCAAGCTCTTTTATGCTTTCCTCTGTATGATAGCCCTTTACGCAGGTGGTGCGGAACTCGTGGTCGATGCCCGAAGCGCGCAGGATTTCTATGCTTTCACGCACCTTTTCAGTATCCGCTTTGACGCCGCAGGTGAGAGAGTACAGAGGCAGACTGTTTTTAATATCCATAGCCACGTAATCCGCAAGACCGTGAGCCAGAATTTCTTTTAATTTTGCGGGGAAGAAGCCGTTGGTATCCAATTTGACCTTAAAGCCCGCTTCCTTTATGCGGGAAAGAAAGGGCATAATGTCCCCTCTCAAGAGAGGTTCGCCTCCCGTTACGCAGACTCCGTCCAAAAGTCCTTTACGGGTGGAAAGGAAGGAAAAGAATTTTTCCTCGGTCATTACAGTTTCCGGCTTTTCAAGCACGAGAGAGGAATTGTGGCAAAAGGGACACCGCAAATTGCATCCCGCCAAAAACACCGTGCAGGCGCAATGACCGGGGTAATCCAGCAATGTGAGCTTTTGTATGCCGTTAATATCCATAAGTATCCCTCCTTAAGATACATTATACACCATAACCCCTATAAAAGCAACTTTTTATTGACAGATTTGCACCTCGGGTATAAAATACCCCTATGGAGGCGATGAAAAATGGTAACGAAACAGTCCTTTTGCGGAATTGACGAATACGTTTTGTGCTCGGATTCTCTTTCCGTAACCGTAATGACCTTTGGCGCCACGGTGAGGAGCATTGATTTTAAAGGAAAAGAGCTTACCTTAAACTACAATTCCCTGCAGGAATACAAGGATACCACCTGCTATCCCGGCGCGCTGGTAGGCAGATATGCAAACAGAATTAAAGAAGGAAAGATAAATATTAACGGAAAAGAATACACTCTTGATAAAAACAACGGCGCAAACCACCTGCACGGCGGATTTAACGGCAGCGATAAAAAGATGTGGACGGTTAAAGAAGTAACGGAAAACAGCGTCCTTTTGGAGTGTGCGCTTTCAGACGGTGAGTGCGGCTACCCCGGTAATCTGACCATGGGTGCAAAATACACGGTGGAGGACAACCGCCTGCGTATAGATTTTTACGGAGAAAGCGATGCGGATACCATATACGCACCCACGACTCATACGTATTTCAACCTTGCGGGCGCACCCACGGTACACGGCACGGTGTTAACCATAAACGCCGAGGAATACGTGGCGGTGGATGATGAGCTTATCCCCACGGAGGTTAAAAAAGCAGACGGAATCTTTGATTTTATAAACGGCAGAGCCTTGGAAGAAAATTACGACCACTGCTTTATATTGCGGGGAGGCGAAAACGCATTTTCCGCAGAAGCGGGGGGAATAAAAATGAGCTTTGATACGGACTTCCCCGCCGTACAGCTTTATACCGGCGAATTTTTAAAGGACGGATTTTCAAAAAACTCGGGCTTTGCCGCCGAGCCTGAATATTGCCCCGATAGCCCCAACCGCCCCGAATTCCTCTCTCCCCTGCTGAAAAAGGGAGAAAAGTTCAGTAAGTACGTGGAATATAGGTTTAACGAGGAACTATAAACGAGAAACTATAGAAGTTTTTTGCGGAGCAAAAAACCGCAATAATCATTCTTGAAATCTATCGTCTATAGAACCAAAAGTCTGAATTTGCCAAGGAACTGTATAAACAAAGCAGAAAACGCTTTTCGCGAGCGGAAGCTGTAGTAACCTACAGCCAGCGAAGCGAAAACGTTTAGAAACGCAAAATAAAAAGAAAATTCCGTAGATTCATTCGTTCTACGGAATTTTTACATTATTTGGTGATTAAAGCGGCAGGAGCAAGCCCCTGCCCTACAATTGGAAACTAACTGCAGCGAAACTTTTCAACACCCTTTGCGTTTCGATCTGCGCAGTTAATCGGGGTCCCTGAAAACGCGAATAGCGTTTTTGGGGTGATTTTTAGACAGTTTCAGTAATTGAAGCTATTGTTGCTTTCGGATACATATGATGCCCACTCCTCATCACTATACGCAAACTTCATATATCTCATACCGCCGAAGCCGATATTCTGAACATAGTTTTCGGTAGCGTTTTCCACCTTTCGTCCTCTGAGGGAAGCGGAAACACGGTAATACAAGGGAGTGGTGTAATACCGGCTCAATATTCCGTTTTCTATGCCTGCAAGAATGGTGAGTCTGGTCTGCAGATCTGCCGAAGCGTATTCGCCCGCAGAAAGAGAAACATACCATTCGGTAAAGGTTTTGGTTATCTCTTCATCATTTATAACGATGGTAAGGAATTCCATTTCCCCGTCAAAGCCGTATTCATAATGCTTTTCGTTAACGCAATAACATTCCATAAGGGAGAAGGGATCCATAGCGTTGCCGCCCCAGGTAGAAATTATAATATCCGTAAGGCCGCGCCGGCAGTTTTCGTAAAAACCGCTGTCCGCCTTGAGGACTATGCTTATTCTGCCCTCAAGGGACGTGCCCTCGGCAACGGTTTGCACCGCACCGTTTATATATTCAACTACCTTTCTGTTTGCCGCATCATCTCTGGAAACAGACAATTCCAACACGATATTATCCGTTTCGGAAATGTTTTCGTCCGCAAGACAGCGTGCGTATGCGGATTCTATAAGGGTTTTTGCCTCGTCGGGGTTATAGCCCGTGATCTCCGCCACGTTGTTCACGCCGTAAAGATGGCACAGCCCGTCCTTCGCCGCGCTGCTTTCGCGGTACAAAGCGCCGGTTTCGGGATCGCAGACGTACATATAGTTAAGCAGTCCGTACCCCGCTTCGTGGGTAGCGGTACATTCGGCACAAAATTCCTCGCGGTTGATAGCAAGGGATATCGCCTTGCGGAAATCCTTATATGCCAGAATGGATTTGTTTATTCCCTCGCTCTCTCTTTTTTTGAGCGCCTCTATACTGCCGTTAAAGGACAGCTTGGAGGTGTAATCCTGAGGAGTAAACAGAATATAACGGGATTCTCCGTATTTCTCCATATCCGCGGGAGAAAGGGACACTCTGTCCAGCTTGCCCGCAGTGAAATCCGCAAGCGCCTGAGAAGAATCGGTTATAACGGTGCAGTTTACGGTGGTAGCGGCAAATTGATCTGCGTGCTTTCCGTCGGAATATCCGTACCAGCTTTCGTTACGCTCAAACACCATAACCTTGCCCTCTGCATAGGTTACCAGCTTGTACGGTCCGTAAGAGGAATAGGATTCCCCCGAAGTGGCATAAGAAGCTTTATCCTTTTCGTAAAGGTCCTTTTTAACTATAAAATTGTTTGTAAGATTATATTTTACCAAAAGAGGATCTACGGGGGTTTTGAGTATGAGGGTGATCTCGTAGTCATCCGTCTTTAAAAATCCCACCTTGGACCAATCTACAGATGTATACACTCCGTCCCCGTAATAAACGTAGGCGGCAAGATGAATTCTGGCTTCATAGCCCCAGTTGGCGCTGCCCGTAAAGGAAAACAACAGAGCAATGCTTTCGTCCGTAACGGGAACGTAACCGTTCTCATCCGCCAAAGCGCGCAGGGATTCGATACAGGAAGCAAAATCCTTTTTGCCCGATTCCTCGTACCAGCCCTGAATAGAATATCCGTTCAAGCCTGCAAGGGGGCTGTCCAGAGTAAATACTATGCTCTTTCCCCCTGCGGTGTATACGCCGTCCTCTCCCTTTTCCCAAGTATCAAAGGGGTGAACGTACTCGCCGTCAACCATATTATCACTGTAGATGGGGGTGCCCGCTTTATCGTTATTATAATATTCGTTGCCGTTTACAAGAGCGAGGGTTCCCGTAGTGTAATCGGATGCGCGGTAGTTTTTACTGCCGCTGTCCAAAAGCTGCTGCATTGAGTACAGATATGTATCTGCGTTAATGGGGGTGCCGTCCTCCCAGCAGGCGGCGGGATTAAGAGCGATCTTGTAGGCATATCCGGTCACCGCATCTGCGGGAATTGCCCATTTACCGCCTTTGGCGTACTGCTCGGTAACGTCAATAGGGTCGGAAGCCGCCATTTCACAGATCATTTCGTATCCGTCGCCGGTTTCGTTAAGGATAAAATCATAGAGTCCCATCTGGGTAAGATTGAGAATATACTCGTCTTCGTCCGTCTTCCAGTTAAAGGGGCTCCATGTAGCGGGAGATTCCTCAAGATAATCGTTATAAGTATAGGTGGGTGTGGTTACAACACCACCCGCGGATTCCTCGGGCGCGCTTTCCTGCGGAGGTGTTTCCGATTCGCAGGAGGAAGCAAATACCGTAAACAGCATTAAGATTCCCAAGGAAAATGCCAAAAATTTTTTCTTCATATATATCCTTCTCGTCTGTAATAATCTTACGTTTTCCTACATTATATAATAATATGTCGATTTTGTCAACATTTGAGGGTTCCCTGCTGTTTTCCCCCTCTGCAGATAAAAAACAAATTCCCTATTGACAAATGCTTATCTTTGTGCTACCCTAACTGTGTTAGTACGAATAGTACACTTAAACAGAAAGGAGATGTATATATTTTGCTCCATATTGATTACACGGCGTCCCAACCCATACATCAACAGATAGAAGAGCAGATATGCTCGCTTATCGCCACGGGGATACTTCGCCCCAACGATTGGCTTCCCTCGGTGCGCCAGCTTGCCACGGATATTTCCATAAACCCCAACACGGTACAAAGAGCTTATGCTTCTTTGGAGGAAAAGGGAGTTATAGTATCCGTAAAAGGCAGAGGCTCATTCGTTTCCCCCGACCTTACGGCGATCGACCGTATTCACGAAAAGATGCTGGACGGTATGATGCGGGAAGTAATATCAAAAGCCACCCTTGCAGGCTGGAGCAAGGAACGTATACAAGATAAATTTACCCATATACTCGACGAGGAGGGACAAACAAAATGATCGTTACAGAGAAAATAACCAAGATTTTTGACGATATAGTGGCAGTTGACCACATAGATACCGTTATGCGCGACGGCAGCGTGTTTGGGCTGATCGGCTCCAACGGCGCGGGTAAATCCACCTTCCTGCGTATGCTGGCAGGGGTGCTCAAGCCCGACGAGGGTTACGTTCAGATCGACGGCGAGGACGTATGGGAAAACATCCCCCTTAAAAGACGGTGCTTTTTAGTGCCCGATGATCTTTACTTCCTTTCCGGCGCAACGCCAAACAGTATGGCGTCTTATTACGCTTCCATATACCCCAAGTTTGACAGAGCGCGGTTTGACCATCTTATAAAAGGCTTTGATCTTAAAGGAAACCGCCGTATCGGCACTTTTTCCAAGGGTATGCGCAGACAGACCGCCCTTATACTTGCGGTTTGCTCGGGTGCGGACTACATCTTTTGCGACGAAGCCTTTGACGGATTGGACCCCGTAGCAAGACAAACCATAAAAAGCATATTTATTAACGATATGCAGGAACGGAATATGACACCCATTATCGCATCCCACAACCTACGCGAATTGGAAGATATATGCGATCACGTGGGACTGCTTCACAAGGGCGGTATACTCTTCTCCAAGGATCTTGAGGATATGAAGTTGGGCATACACAAGCTCCACGCCGCATTCAACAGACAATACCAAAAGGAAGATTTTTCCGAACTGGATATAATCAAAATGGAACAGCGCGGGTCCCTTATCACTATGACCGTGCGAGGCAATTCCGAAGATATTATGCGTTCCGTTCAGGCAAGGATGCCCTTGTTTGCGGAGCTTTTACCCCTCTCTCTGGAGGAAATATTCATAAGCGAAACGGAGGTCAAGGGCTATGACATTAAAAAGCTTATTTTCTAAAACTTTCTGGGCGCGGCTTATTAAGCGGTTTACCCAGTTCAACTGGCTTACCGCCCTTTGGTCTGTAGTTTTGTTCTTTGCCTTTCCCGTGGCAGGTGCACTTATATTCTCGGTTAACCTTAACCGAGAAAATTACTGGACTATTGCACGGGTAAGCAACACCGTTTTCGGACAAATGATCTTTGTGTGCGGTGCCACCATACTTGTGGCAATACTCACACCGAATGTGTTTAATTATCTTAATTCCCGCAGGCAGTTGGATTTTTACCATTCCCAGCCCGTAAGCCGAAAAGAGCTTTTCTGGCGCAACTACTTTGTGGGTTGGATGAGCTATCTTATTCCCCTTACCACCGGTTTCCTTTGCGAAGCGGGAATTATAATGCTGCTTCCCGGCATCGGCTGGGATAACGTGCTGGTTTTGTTCAAGGGATTTTTCGCCTGCGTGGGTATGTATTTCTCGGTAAACGCGCTGTGCCTGCTGGCGGTAATGCTGTGCGGAAACAGATTTATTTCCCTGCTTACCGGCGTATACTTCTGCGGTGTCCCCGCAATGATATTCGGTATGTTCTGGTACTTTGTGGATTCTTTCTCCGCCACCTTCGCATACGAAGACGTTATGAACGAAATTCTGAGCGGTATTTCCCCTCTCGTATTTTTGCTCGACTTTATCGGCTTCAAAGACAATGGCTATGCTGTGTTCACCTCTTCGTTCTGGTGGACCGTTGCGTGGATGTTTGTTTCAGTGTGTGCGGTGTTCCTCGCCCGCGGGCTGTATCTCCGCAGAAAGAGCGAGAGCGCGGGAAAGCCCCTCTCCTTCCCCAAAGCCATTCTGTTTATAAAATATCCCCTTACAGTATTTTGCGCCTGGGTAGGCGGCATGCTGTTCGATGCTATGGGAGATAACGTGGTGTGGATGCTGTTCGGATTTATCACCTTCGCAGTTATCACATGGTGTATAGTAAGCGGACTTGAAAAATTCGAGTTCCGCAACGCATTCCGCGGTATGTGGAAGCTGCTTATTTGCGGCGGCGTGTTCCTCTCCTGCCTGCTTTTGGTATTCGTCGGCTGTGTTTTATTCGATAAACGCACAACCAAGGACGAAAATATTATTTCTATCGACGTGCAGAGCTTCTATTACAACGAATCCGTAAACGGCGGAGATAATTACCATATGGGCTACAGATACGAAGGAATAGAAGGCGAAGAAGCCATAAAGGCGCTTAACGTTATTATGAAGCAGGGCGCGAAGCAGACCTTTACGGGCAGCGGCAGCATTAACCAAAACGGCGTTGTGATTTCTCCCTATGAGGAAAGCGAAACAGCACAAGTATCTGTTCACGTACGGGTACACACCAAATTTGGCTCATACACCCGTTATTACAGCTATATTTGCGAGCCTCAGAGCGAGATCCTCCAAGCTGTAAAGGATTTTGCATATTCCGCAGGTGCAAAGAAGGCGCAGGCAGAGTTTGCATTGAAATCTGTCGATACCACCGTTGATCGCTTCTCCTTCCGTCCCTCCCTCCTTACTGCCGCAAAGATGGAGGAGGTTTACAACGCGCTGAAGAAGGATATGGACGCTGCAACCGTAAAGGATTACGAAGCAGATCCTATCGGAGCTGTGGAGATACGCTATTCCGGCAGATTTTACGAATGGATGTCAAACAGCGAGGTCGCTTCTGTATTGGTTCCCGTTTACCCCGCTTACAAGGAAACCTTAAAGCTAATCGATGCAGAGTCTATTTCCGATGTTATCGTTTCGGACTGCGTGGGCACATTTGATAAGACCTACTACGATTATACCGACGATGAGTACGATCTTGGCTACAAGGAAGGCTACAGCGAAGGCGTTATAAAGGGTCAGGCGTGCGGCGACGAGGGTCTGGCTTATGAAATGCCCGATCTGAGCGATTATCTGTATTCGTCAAGCTCCTATGATCAGGGATATTATCAGGGATTCAGAGAAGGATATGACCAGGGCTACAACGTAAGCGGCGACGCTTACACCGAAGGTTACAACGCCGGCTACGAAGAGGGCTACGAAGCGGGCAAGGCGGACGCCGAGGGCGGCTATGACTACACCACCCCCGAATACGAATACGACGGCTTGTCCTATACCGACGGTTACCAGCAAGGTTACGCCGAGGGCTACGACGAAGGGTATAATAAGCACGCAAACTAATTTGCCCGAACACCTCATAACTTTGCCGAAGGCAAAACTTCACTATCCGCAGGATAACTTCACTTACAAAGTAAACTTCACTTTCGCAAAATGCGAAAATTTCACCGACGCCATCTCTAAAAACCACAAAAACCGCAGATATTATCTGCGGTTTTTGTTATTTATGTTTGAATTGTTAAACACCTTTACGGTGACAAGCCAACACGTACACGCGCCCAAAAGGTTAAGTAAAAGATCATCAATATCCGGTGAGCCGGTGAGCAGTAAAAACTGCATCACCTCTATACACAGCACTGCCAAAGCAACGGTGCACACAAATGTGAGTAACTTCCGCTGGCGCTTAAACAGCATAGGCAAAAAGAAACCGAATGGGGCAAAAACGGCAATATTTCCGAATATATTTATCCCGAAGGCTTTGAAGGACACCGTCCCCGTAAAAACGCCTTTTACAAATTCCCAAATCGTCGCAAAGGGAATCAGATTGCCGTGGGAAGCAAAATATCGTCGGTAAAGCTCTGGGCCGGCGTTTTGGAGATTGGATATCCCCGTCCTGCCAAAAGCTCCGTCAAACAGCACCCAGTAGGCAAGAAGGGATACGTATACGGCAAAAAGGGAAATTAAAAACCACTTACGGTATCTTGCGCTCACGGAGATCACCCCTTTCAGGCAGATTTTATATTATACAGAAAATTATTCTTGTGTGTATGGCAGGGATTTTTCCTTCCATTCCTCTATAAGGTCAGCGGCTTCATCGCTGTGTATGTGATATGATCCCGTGTAAAAATCGCCGGAATCCAAATAAAAATCAATCATTATGCGGCCCATATACATATATCCGTCAAAAGGTTTGATAAAAATTATTTCGTAAAAACTGATATTTCTCCGTTCCCCGTTTTCAAAATGTTCTATAAGCGTAAATAATTCTTCGCGGGGGATTCGGTAATAACTTTCTATCTCGCCCTCATCGTCGTTAAAAAACACTATTCCCTCGTCTTCAGGGTCGGGCATGGGCTCGTCGCCTTCAAAGGGGACGGCGTTTTCCTTCCGGATACTCACAATTTCGGCTGCAGATTGGTTTTCGGTGTGATACCATCTTACGGAAAACGTATTGGTTTTCAAGAAAAACTCCACACGGATACCTTCAATAATTATATATCCGTCTGCGGGTATAAGCGCCGATACGCTTTCCCGCCACGTATCTATGTTGCCCGACATTTGTTTTGTCTGTATCCACTCCGAATTTTTAAGGAGATCCAAAAGGCTTGCGTGTTCATTCTCGGTCAAGGCATAGTATTTTTCTATATAACTGTCTTCTCCATAGAAAAACAACACGCCCTCATCATCGGGGTCGGGTGGCGGCAACGTAGATTCCTCGTTTTGCGGTGATGATTCATCTCCGCTTACAGGTGCTGTGTAAGAGTTTTCCACAGGCGTGTCGGGTACGCATCCGCAAAGCAAAACGGCAAATATTAATACAAAAATCAAGAACGCTTTATTCATATATATTGCTCCTTTCCGATTTCATATATAATACTTTTCAAACTGCAAAATGGTTACAAAAAATGAAAAATTAATTGTTTTATTGGTAATAGGGAAGAGCGTCTTCCATAAAGCTTTTTATAAAATCCACAGCCGCGCTGTCATCCGCGGTACGGTAACTGTAACGATCTTCCGAGAGCTCGGACACGAAGATACCGTCATCAAGCAAAAGACGCACTCTGCAATTCTCTGTGTTCAGAACCGCATCGTAAATGATGATGCCGCAAAAAAGGGGATGGTCTTCGGGATCAAGCTGTTTTTCGTATTCGTAAGAGGAAAGTATTTGTTCAAGTGCTTCGATACCGAGCTCATCAAGCAATACGTAATACGAGCTTTCTTCGCCGTCTTCCCTTATATTAAACTTCAAAAGGTTATAGGGGTTCGCGGGCCAATAGCAAAAGGATTCCACAACCTCGTGAGGCAAAGACACGTTTTCGCATATTAACGTATGCTTCGCTTCGTCAAGCACAATTTTGCAGGGCTCGGCGTAAACGTACTGAACATAACTCCAAGGGAAGGCATACATTTCGTTATCGTATGTTCGCAGTACCCAGCCGAAGCCTTGCTCGGAGGAAGGCACAGTAGAATAAAGCTGTTTGCTCACAAGATCGTACGCCCATCCGCGGTAGGATAAGGTGTCGAAGGCATCATCCCACGGTTCGGTGGTTTTTGCCGTTACACACAGCTCGCGGATACCGTCGCCGTTAAGGTCGGCAAAATATGCATTTATCAGCTCCGTAACGGGCAATTCATAGACAGTACCGTCCTCAAAAACACACTCAACCGTGTTTCCGTTAAAGCGCATAGTAACGCTGTCCATTTCGGGCAGGGTGTATTCCGAAGGGGATTTTATATATTCCTTGCGGTCTGTGTACCCGGATAAAGATACCCAGCGGATAACTTCAGGCTTTTCGGGAGAAACGCTCTCCTCGCTTATCGTTGAAATTGCGCCGGTTTCGTTTTCCGCCTCACACCCGCAAAAAACAGGCAAAGCCAAAATACAAGCAAAAATCAAGATAGCCGCAAAAAACATCTTCTTCATACCGTTCACTCCTTTGCTTTATATTATCATACAACCGGTAATTTGTCAAATATATACGTGTTGCAGTATGAAAAAGGTTTTATAACACGGGACGATAAGGATATCGTCCCCTACGGTTAATATTTCCCACGGCTGTTCGATGATCGTAGGGGACGTCGTCCGATTTGGGGTCCCTGCGAATGCGAGTAGCATTCGTGGGGTAAATCCTCGACGTCCCGCAAACAGTTCGCACACAACGGAATGGGCAAGCCCATTCCCTACAACGTTGCCATAACTACTGTCTATTCGATAACCGAGCGCAAGCGAAGGTAAAACCCCCCCAAGAAAACTCCGTTTTCTCGGGGACCCCGGAAACGCTGTAGAAAACGCATTTCGGGCGCGTGGAGCTGTAGTAATCTACTGCCCACCGACCTTCGGGGGTCCCTGCGAATGCGAACAGCATTCGTGGGGTGAAGGGGTGAAAGCGTTTAGAAACGCAAAATAAAAAGGAATTCCGTAGAGGTTTTAACTTCTACGGAATTTTTACCTTATTTTGTGATTAAAGCGGCAGGAGCAAGCCCCTGCCCTACAATGTCGCCATAACTACCGTCTGTTCGATAACCGAGCGAAAAGCGAAGGTAAAGGGCTGCAGAACGCATTAAATTTAAAATCCTTCTTAAGGATTTTTACCTTATAAAAAACAAATGGCGAGATATGTATTTCCGTCCCTCCCAGTTCACATATTAAGTTGCGTGCGTTTTTCGCTCTGCAGTTCTTTACCGAGCGAAAAGAAAAAACGAGGTCGAATGACCTCGTTTTGTGTGTCAGCATCGACCTATCTTCCCGGGCCGCTTCCAGCCAAGTATTGTTGGCACAAACGAGCTTAACTTCCGTGTTCGGGATGGGAACGGGTGGACCCTCGCTGTTAAAGACACTGACTATGGACTTTGTTTTAAAGAACA
>JAZNZY010000008.1:0-60938 GCA_045595165.1 Eubacteriales bacterium | reverse complement strand
ATAACCTATCGTTCCAAATAAACAATGCTAACTGATATGGAGGCAGTAATAATATGAAAGTGAAACCTTCCGTAAAGAAAATATGCGAGAAGTGCAAGATTATCAAGAGAAAAGGTAAAATCATGGTAATCTGCGAAAATCCCAAGCACAAGCAGAAGCAAGGCTAAGAGAGAGGTGTAAATATGGCTCGTATTTCCGGCGTAGATTTGCCCAACGCAAAGCGTGTAGAGATCGGTCTTTGCTATATCTATGGTATAGGCAGAAGCCGCTCCAACGAAATACTCAAGAAGACCGGCATCAACCCCGATACCCGTGTAAAGGATCTTACCGAGGACGATGTAGCAAAGCTTCGTGAGGTTATCGAAAACGACTACATTGTAGAAGGCGATCTCAGAAGAGATGTAGCACTCAATATCAAGAGAATGGTCGAGATCGACTGCTATCGCGGTCAGCGTCACAGAAAGGGTCTCCCCGTAAGAGGTCAGAGAACCAAGACCAACGCGAGAACCAGAAAAGGTCCCGCAAAGACCATCGCAAACAAGAAGAAGTAATAGGAGGACAAACGGTAAAATGGCTAAGCAGCAGAGAAAAGTTGTTACCAAGAAGCGCCGCGAGCGCAAAAATATTGAACGCGGTGCTGCTCATATCAGCTCCAGCTTCAATAACACTATAGTAACTATTTCCGATACCAACGGAAACGCAATTTCTTGGGCTTCCGCGGGCGAACTCGGTTACAGAGGTTCCCGTAAGTCCACTCCCTTCGCAGCTCAGATGGCAGCAGAAACCGCAGCTAAGGCAGCAATGGAGCACGGTCTTAAGACTGTAGAAGTATTTGTCAAGGGTCCCGGTCAGGGCAGAGAAGCAGCAATCCGCGCGCTTCAGGTTGCAGGACTTGAGATCACTATGATTAAAGATGTAACGCCGATTCCTCACAACGGTTGCAGACCGCCCAAGAGAAGACGCGTTTAATTACGGAGGAAATGTAATGGCAAGATATACTGGTCCCGCTTGCAGATTGTGCCGCAGAGAAGGCACCAAACTCTTCCTTAAAGGCGAGAGATGCTTTTCCGATAAGTGTGCAGTAGCCCGCAGAGGTCAGGCACCCGGACAGCACGGCGCAGCCGGCGGAAGAAAGAGAACCAAGGAATACGGTCTTCAGCTCCGTGAGAAGCAGAAGGCAAAGAGGTACTACGGTATCCTGGAGAAGCAGTTTAAGACCTATTTCGTAAAAGCAGATAAGAAGCCCGGTCAGACCGGTGAAAACCTGCTCACCACCATCGAAAGAAGGTTGGATAATGTCGTATACCGTATGGGTATGGCAGAAAGCCGCCGCGAAGCACGTCAGCTCGTAATTCACGGCCACTTCAGAGTAAACGGCAAGAAGGTAGATATTCCTTCCGTTATTCTTAAGAAGGGCGATGTAATCACCCTTAGAGAAGCAAGCCGCAAGTCTGAAAAGATTAAAATGCTTATCGAGAATATCTCCGCAAGGCAGGTACCCGCTTGGATCGATATGGATAAAGAAAACATCCAGGCAACAATCTCCGAACTGCCCACTCGTGCAGACGTAGATTTCCCCATCGAAGAGCATCTCATCGTCGAGTTGTACTCCAAATAAGGCTTGATATAAGCCCGACCAACCTATGAGGAGGTTTATAAAATGATAGAAATCGAAAGACCGAACATCGCAACTGCAGAGATCAGCGAAGATGGCAAACACGGAACTTTTGTTATCGAACCCCTTGAACGCGGTTACGGAATTACTCTCGGTAATTCCCTTCGCAGAGTACTGCTCAGTTCACTCCCCGGTGTTGCTACAACCAGCATAAAGATCGACGGCGTTCTGCACGAGATCTCCACCGTTCCCGGAGTAAAGGAAGACGTTACGGAAATCGTACTCAATGTTAAAGGTATCGTTGCAAAGCTTTACAGCCAGAGCCCCAAGACTGTTGTTATCAATGCCCACGGCGGCGAAGTAACCGCAGGCGACATTCAGTGTGATTCCGATATCGAGATTCTCAATCCCGAGCATCATATTGCAACCGTAGAAGACGGCGCTCCCTTCTATATGGAGCTTACCTTTGACCACGGCAGAGGATATGTATCTTCGGAAAAGAACAAGCAGCTCGGTGCACCTATCATCGGTGTTATCTATACCGATTCAATCTACACACCTGTATATAACGTAAATTATACAGTGTCCAACACCCGCGTCGGCAACATAACCGACTTCGACAAACTGACTCTTGAAGTGACCACCAACGGTACCATTAATGCGAAGGAAGCAGTTTCTCTCGCAGCAAAGATACTCAGTGAGCACCTCAACCTGTTCATAGATCTCTCTGCAGAAGCAAAGAATGCCGAGATTATGGTAGATAGAGAAGAAACCGTTATGACGAAGATTCTCGATATGTCTATCGAAGAGCTCGATATGTCCGTCAGATCCTTCAACTGCCTTAAACGTGCAGGTATCGATACTGTGGGCGATCTTACCAACAGAACCGAGGAAGATATGATCAAAGTTCGTAACCTCGGTAAGAAGTCGCTTGAGGAAGTAATCCAGAAGCTTCAGTCTCTCGGACTGACGCTCAAGCGTTCCGACGACTAAGCATAATAATTCATAAGGAGGCTACTCAAAATGCCCGGCACAAGAAAACTTGGCAGACCGACAGCTCACAGAATGGCAATGCTCAAGGGCATGGTTACTTTTCTGCTTGAAAAAGGTCAGATCGAAACAACTGTAACCCGCGCAAAAGAAGTAAGCGCGCTCACCGATAAAATGATCACTCTCGGCAAGACCAACACTCTTGCAAACAAGAGACGTGCAATCGCATTCCTCAAGAAGGAAGGCGTAGTTAAGAAGCTGTTTGACGAGATCTCTCCCGCATACAGCGAAGTAAACGGCGGCTATACCAGAGTTCTTAAGGTAGGCCCCAGACGCGGCGACGGCGCTGAAATGGCTATCGTTTCTCTCACCAAGGCTAAGGAGATCTACGCTCCCGCAGACGGTAAGAAGAAGGACGAAGCTTCTAAGTAAGTTTTATAAAGCCTGCTCTTATTATGAGCAGGCTTTAACTTTTTTTAAAAACAGCTGATCTTCTCGGCTGTTTTTTCTCTTTTTTTGCGGTACTTGCAAAATGTGTCGATATATGGTATAATTTGGAGTATGAAAGGAGCAAGACTATGAAAAAAATACTTGCGCTTATACTTTTAACAGTAATTTGTCTTTTTGCCGTTGCCTGCGGCGATGGGGAAGACACTTCCGATATTTCTGTAGATACCTTTGATCCTACTGCAAAGGGTATATATTCCGAAAAGCAGCTTTATGATAAGGTTTTGGGCGGTCTGGTCGGACAAATGTCAGGCGTTGTCTTCGGCGCAGACGTGGAATTTTATTACCGCGGTGAGATTATGCCCGAGGACGCTGTGGCGGATTTTTCGACACTTAATATCAACAATGCCTTCTGGCAGGACGATCTGTACGTGGAAATGACCTTTTTAAAGGTTATGGAGCAAAACGGACGGGACTGCAGTCTTGATCTGTTGGGAGAGGCATTTGCAAAGAGCGAGTATCCTCTTGATCACGCCAATAAGCAGGCAAGAGAAAATCTGCAAAACGGAATTTCTCCTTCGGAAAGCGGACATTATAAATACAATCTTCATTGTGATGATATAGATTGGCAGATAGAATCTGATTTTTTAGGTCTGATCTGCGGAGGTGACGTTCAAAAAGCAGCAGACCGCGCATATGAGATCGGTCATATGATCTGCTATGGCGACGGCGTGTACGGCGGCGTTTTTGTGGCTTCTCTCAATGCGGCGGCGTTTGTTGCAGATGATATTAATCAGGCTGTGGATATGGCTCTTTCCGTTATACCCGACGGCACAGAATTCAAAACAGTGATGAACCAGGTCGTTTCCCAATACGAAAAAGGTAAGACATGGGAAGAATGTTGGGAATATATAGAAGCACTTTGGGGCACGGATGACCGTTGCGTTTCCTATTCAAAGTACGATTCCAACATAGACGCAAAGCTTAATGCGGCATACGTTCTGATGGGAATTCTATACGGCGAAGGAGATTTTGAAAAATCCCTTACCATCGCACTCCGCTGCGGTCAGGATAACGATTGCAACGCCTCTACGGTAGGCGGTTTTCTTGGTACTATGTACGGCTTTGATGCCATACCCGAAAAATATAAAAACGGTTTAGCCAAAACCGGCACTAATTTTTCTTATACCGAATATGATCTTAACGGCGCGGCTGATGCTATTGTAAAGCTGCTCAAGGAACGCCTTGCTTCGCCCAGAGAAGGATATTGGGAAATAACTCCCACAGAAACCGAAGTTCTTCCTACCGAACAATGGCCCGAAGCCCCTACCGTTGTGTTTTCTGCAACCGTAAACAAAAATAAGGTTAAAATAAGCGTTAATGCTTCCTCTGTACCCGGAATAGCAAGTACTGTTCTGGATTTCGGCAACGGTTTTGTCACCCACGAAAACGTGGCGGGCTATAAATATTATGAGCCCGGCGAATACACCATTACCTGCACCGTTACGGATATCAAGGGAAATTCCACCGTCGCCACGGAAACCGTAACTGTCACCGAGATAGAAGAGGTTAACTTTGGCAACGCAGGCGAATACCGCAATATTGCTCCCTTTATGGTTCCCGTATGCAGTGTAACCGCGCCTACAGGAACCGGCTGTATGGACATATTCATTATTAATAACGAAGCGGCAGGGGTAAGTCTTGCCACCCAGTACGATACTTACAACGGCTACCTCAATACCCATAAGGATTACGTGGGATATTTGTTTGACAAAACCTATGAGGTAGATAAGGTTATATTTACCGAAGGTATGAATTTCGATAACGGCGGTTGGTTTGCTAACGGGGACGTTACGGTTCAGGCACTTATTAACGGCACCTGGACGGATATAAGCAAGGTTAAAGTATCTCCTAAGTATCCCGCAGGCAACCTGCAAAGCGATTTCGGTGCTCATTTTGAAGAGTACGTATTTACCTTTAATAAAATCGAATGTCAAGGCATACGTATTATCGGTACGGCAGGCGGATCGGCAGGCTTTATCTCCGTTTCAGAACTTGCGGTAATGGGCAACGAAATTGAAGCTACCGAAAATGAATAACAAAGGAGCATTCCCTATGGCAGGTAAACGGTTATCCGTTATTATAACCTTGTTGGTTTTTGTAATTGCAATATTGTGCTTTGGCGGCTGTGCCGCCGCTACGGAGGCAGATGCAAGAGCCGTTACCGAAGAATTTTTGGATCTGCTTATTCAAAAGGATTATTCTGCCGCCCAAAGCTACTTTAAGAATACGGATACCGAATCCTTTTATGAGTTTTGTAATCGTATGAGCGCTCATCTTGAAGGGGTAGAGGAGTATTCGTTAAAGCAGACCAAATGGTCCCGCACCACAAAAAACGGCGTATCTTATTATTCTTATACCTTTGAAATGTCGACGAATAAGGATAAAGGCTACGTTGTGGAAACGGTGTATCTGGCAGAGAATGATACTTTTTATACATTTAATATAACTCCCCAGACTGCCCTTTCTTCAACAGAGATAAAACCCTTTAAGCTTATAACGGTTGTGGTTTCATTGGCAGCTACCGCATTTTGCGTGTGGATGGTTATTGACTGCGCAAGACGCAGGGTGCGCAAAAAGGCGCTGTGGATAATTGTTATTCTCTGCGGCTTTGCCTTTACCGTAACCTTTGGATATGAATTCGGTATTAATTGGGGCGCTGTTTTCGCACTTCCGTTTTCGTCCGTTTATTCGGATAGCATAAACACTTCCATTAAAGCCGCAATCCCTCTCGGTGCAATAATTTATTGTATATTGCGTAAAAAGATAACTGTGCCTCCCGTGATCCGTGAAGCACAGTTTATGGATATAACCGAAAATATCAAGTAAAATTCAACCCCCGAAGCGTTTTTCTTCGGGGGTGTCTGCGTTATTTGAGGTTTAATGTTGTGAAGTAGTATTTTCCGTTTCCGGTACGAAACTTGTTTCGCCGAGATAACCGGATATATAATCATCGTCTACTGTGTGATAAAGGATCGTCACGTTTCCTGTGCCGTTTACCCCTGCTTCTTCGGGCACGATTATACATTTGATCTTATTTGCGCTGTGGTAGAAATAGCCAAAGGCTTCGAGTCTTAATTCATCTGCTTCTTCGCCGGTTGCAGGCACGGTGTTTACTACTTCAACGGCGGCATCGTATGCGTTCTGGGAGGTGTAGCCGATATTTGCAAGAATAACGGATAATCTGTTGTACTCTTCTTCGATTATCGCAGGCTCCAGTACGTAGATACCGTCCTGCTCGTGAGGATCGTAGAAGGAAATAAATCTTCTTATATCTCTTTCGTCTGCGTTTGCCTCTTTTAAAGCCGCTTTGATCTCATCAAAGCTTTCGTTTGTTACCAGCACGGGTACATTGAGTGTGGCAAGAGTATTGAAGCCCTCTATTTCTACCTTCGTAACCTTGTCGCCTTCGGGAGAAAGTTCGGGAATAACTACGGTTACTTTCGTTTCTGCGGAGTAATCGATAATAATATCGGTTACGGTGCAGGTGCCGTCGCCGTTGCTTTGGTAGGTTATAACGTAGGGCGCGTCCTTGAATACCATCTTGTTTATATCCGTATAAGTGGTTCCGCTTGCATCGGTAGCGCAGGCAACCAGCATTACCGCGCAGAATACGTATGCCAGTACGGAAACCCAGACACGGGGCTTTTTATAATTAAGGGAATTGCTTATTCTCTTTTTCGCGTTACCGCTTTCGTTGAAATTAACGGGACCGGGTGCGGGGAAGCGGCGGTTGGAAGCGAAAGAAAGCAGAGCTTTGGTATATACTTTTTTCATTTCTTCATCTCCTTGTGTGCGTAACAGCTTTTCATCGCAGCTCATTTCCATATCAAGGCTCATACGGTTGAAGGCGAGCCAGCACAGAGGGTTAAACCAATGAACTGCGAGCAATATAAATGCAAAGGGCTTTACTATATGGTCAAAACGGTTAATATGACATCTTTCGTGGGCGATAACCTTTTCTCTTGTAATATCATCAAGTCCGTAGGGAATATAAATTCTGGGCTTAATAAATCCAAGGGTAAAGGGGGAAAGCACGTTTTCGGAGCAGAATACGTTTTTCTCATAGCGGGTGGCGGTGGACATACGCCTGTAAACTATTATATAGGAAATAATTCCGTATATAAGCATAGCAACAACACCGCACAGCCAAAATGCGGCAAGTATCTGCATTACGGATATACCGTGGCTTACGGATATAACGGGATCGCCGGCAATATCGGTTATAACGTCTTGGCTGCCCATATCCGGAATTACATCGGGAATTACAGTAGTTCCGGGAATAGGATCGGTTATAACCGTTTTTGCGTTCGCGCTGTCAAAAAAACGGCTTATTCCGAATATGCTCAGCCTTGTTCCCACGCTGAAGGGAAGGCACAGCCTCAATGCGGCGGCTGCCCAGAGAATATAAGAATGCTTTTTAGGTGCCCGCGTAAGAATAAGTCTTGCAATCATTATTACGGCAATGACAAAACAAGCCTTTAAGTTCATTTCCAGCACAGTTTCAAATACCGCACTCATACTATTTCTCCTTATGCTCGTCGATAAGACGCTTCAGCTCTTCGCTCTCCTCTTCGGAAAGTGTTTTTCCTCCCAGAAAAGCAACAAGGAATTTAGGCAGAGAGCCTTCGAATGTGTTTCTCACAAAATGCTCGCTGGAATCCTTTTGCACGCTTTCTCTGGGGATAATGGAGGTTACAACAGTGTTTTCGTTTTGGGCGTAACCTTTTTCGCACAGCTTTTTAAGAGTGGTATAGGTCGTGGATTTTTTCCATCCCAGTCTGTCGGCGCAAAGCTCAACCAACTTGCCCGATGCCACCGGCTCGTTATCCCATACCACAGACATAAATCTGTAATCGCTTTCGCATAATCTTAAATTGTCCATTTTCGTTACCTCTTTTTTTAACCGTTTTGTGTGCACACGGAGGTTTGTAACTACCAACCTCTGGACTTAGTCTACAACAACCAACCAAATTTGTCAATACTTTTTTCAAAAAAATCTGCCGAAATTAAAAATTCGGCAGAAAAAAGTTTATTTATCTTTGTAATATGCCACCGCAAGGTCTACCACCAGACCGTAACTGGCGCTTCCCGCTTGCTGTCCCTGACTTTCCAGATAAGAATTGTTTATGCTTCCCACTACCTGAGATGCCGTGGAATCGGAATACTTTTTGAAAAACTCAGCATAAGAAACAAGCTCCGCTCTTATCGCCGGGGTAATGCTTTCCTTTACCAATTCTTTGTATAGCTCATTGTCCGCCTTGTTCAGAGCGGAGAGGAGGTATTCCAGCATGTTAAACAGACCGCTGTAGCGCACGTAATCGTTATCACTGTTTATACATACCAAAAACGCCACGAAGTTTGCTTCGTCCTCTCTGGCAATGCCTCTCTGGTGTGCCATTTCGTGTGCCACGGTAAATGGCATAACAAAATCCGGATAATTAAAATTTATATTTGCTTCTCCGGTGAAAAAGGAGTATAATCCTGATATATGAGTATATGTCATTATAGGGGAAAGGGAAATAAGCTTGGGGGCCGAATCAAACCAGGAGATATAATCGTTACGGCTGCAGTAATCCTTGAAGGATATTTTAATCTCTTTTATTAATTCATCATATCCGCCCATAAGCACGGTAGCACCCGAGGAGTCCGTTGTTACCGACAGAGTGTTGATCTCTTCGATCACTCTCTCCGCGGTATATTTTAATTCCTGCGGGGTTACGTCGTTTTTCTCAATATTCAGGTTTTGGTCAAGGGTGTTTCGGAAGTAACACGGTCCGAACACGCCGAGAAATGTAGAAGCCAACACCAGAATAACGACCAAAAGAGGACGCAGACATCTGTAGTACTTTTTGGGATCCTCCGTGCATATATATTTGTTGGAAACAAGCATGTACAACACCGCGCAGGGAATAAGCAAAAATAGCACCATTTCGGCTAATGAAAAGGGGATAGGGTTGGTAACGGCGGCAAGCAAGCCCCGTATCCATTGGGAGGGATACCTTGTCCACCATTCTGCAAATGCGGGAGAAAATCTTGCTGTGATATATACCAGCAAGCTGCACCCGAATACTGAAAAAGCGGTAATTATTACGGGGGTGAACAGCCTCTTTTCTTTCATATAAACATCTCCTTTCCGTTTATTATAATACCATCATATAGACTTAAATAACAGTACATTTTGTAAATAATTATGATAAATTCGCTGTTTTTTGAAATATGACACAAATACTTTAATATTTCGTAACAATTTGTTCATAATTAGGTGCTATAATACCTGCAAATTATTGTGGAAAGTAGGGGCATTTTTTTTGAAGAGAATTTTAAAGATTCTTGCTAAAAAGCCGGCTTTAATAAGTACGATCACATTCCTTTTGATCCTTGTCACCGTCGCGTCCGTTGCCTTTGCGGGCAGAGCGCCCGAAGCGGTTTGGGACACATCTTCTCCCGCTCAGAATCAGACGCTGCGCACAGGATATGGTTTGTATGTTGACGGCAAGCTTATTGCCGCCACATCGATAGAAGCTGTTATACAGGATACTCTGGAATACGTGTTGGATTCCCGCTTGAACGAGTTTGAGGGGGATATTGTTACCAACGGTTCCTTTACAAATACCATTACCACCGTTTACGGCGAGTATGATGAAAACGCATTCGTTACCGCGGCTGAGCTTTCCGCACTCCTCGGTATTGAAAGCGAATCCTCTTATACCGTTTCTCTCAAGGATTATACGGGAGAAGCCATTGGTGTAAATCTTAACCTCCGCGTTACTACGGAAAGCAAGGTTGTCACCGTTCTCGAGTCTGACGTTGTTTACGTTGATAACAGCAACCTCCTCTCTACTCACGAGGACGTAGTCGTTACCGAGGGACAAGACGGAATTACCGAAGATACTTATGAAAACGTATATATAAACGGTGAGTGTATTTCCAAGAAATACCTTTCTTCCACCGTTGTTGTAGAAGCTGTTGACCGTGTTATTGAGCGCGGCGTTCTGGATAATGAACGTATGACCGCCGCTTCGGGAAGCACTTCTGTAGACGATAGTCCTTTTATTATGCCTTATGACGGCGGATTTATTTCTTCCTATTACGGCTGGCGCAGTATGGGCTGGCATACGGGTATTGATATTATCGGCGGTTTCGGTGTTTCCTGCTATGGAGATCCTTTCTGGGCTGCCCGTGACGGCGTTGTTACCTTTGCGGACTATTCCGGTACTTACGGTCTTGTTATCCTTATTCAGCACGAAGACGGATCTGAAACGAGATATGCTCACTGCAGTACTGTAAAAGTAGAAGTTGGCGAATTTGTAGAGCAGGGACAGATTATAGGCAATATCGGCGACACTGGCTTTGTAACTGGACCTCACCTTCACTTTGAGATCCGCTTTGACGGACAGACCGTCAACCCCCTTGAGTACGTGCGCCTTTATAAATAAAGGAGGGGTTTTCCCATGTTTAAAACAAGCTATGCAGAAAGAGTATATAATCAGGTAGTTGCAAAAAACAGCAACGAATCCGATTTCCTTAATGCAGTAAAAGAAGTGCTTCTTACTATCGAGCCCGTTCTCGTTGCTCATCCCGAGTACGAGAAGGCAGGTATTCTGGAGCGTGTAACAGAGCCCGAGCGTCTTATCGTTTTCCGCGTAAGCTGGGTAGATGATAACGGCAACGTTCAGGTTAATCGCGGCTACCGCGTTCAGTTCAACTCCGCAATAGGACCTTACAAGGGCGGAATTCGTTTCCATCCTTCTGTTAACGCGTCTGTTATCAAGTTCCTCGGTTTTGAGCAGATATTCAAAAACTCTCTTACCGGTCTTCCCATGGGCGGCGGTAAGGGCGGCTCTGATTTCGACCCCAAGGGCAAGTCCGATAACGAGATTATGCGCTTTTGCCAGTCCTTTATGACAGAACTCGCAAAGCATATCGGTGCGGATACTGACGTTCCCGCAGGCGATATCGGCGTAGGTGCAAGAGAGATCGGCTATATGTTCGGTCAGTACAAGCGTGTTCGCAACGAGTTTACCGGCGTTCTCACCGGCAAGGGACTTATGTACGGCGGTTCTTTGGTAAGAACACAGGCAACCGGTTACGGTCTTTGCTATTTCACTCAGGAAATGCTGCGCGATGCAGGTACATCCTTTGAGGGCAAGACTGTAGTTGTTTCCGGTAGCGGCAACGTAGCTATTTACGCTTGCGAAAAGGCTACCGCTCTCGGCGCAAAGGTAGTTGCCATGAGCGACAGTAACGGTTATATCGTAGATAATGACGGCATCAAGCTTGATGTTGTTAAGCAGATAAAAGAAGTTGAGCGCGGCAGAATCAAGGAATACGCTTCCCGCGTTCCCGGCAGCGAATATCACGAAGGATGCAAGAACATCTGGACTGTTAAGTGTGATATCGCGCTTCCCTGCGCAACCCAGCGTGAATTGGATATCGAGGGCGCAAAGGCTCTCGTTGCCAACGGCGTAATGCTGGTTGCAGAGGGTGCGAATATGCCCACTTCTCTTGATGCAATGGCATATTTCCAGGAGCAGGGCGTTCTCTTTGGTCCTGCAAAGGCTGCAAACGCAGGAGGCGTTGCTACCAGCGGTCTGGAAATGACACAGAATTCCATGCGTCTGTCTTGGTCTGCCGAAGAGGTTGATGAAAAGCTTCAGTCCATTATGAAGAACATCTACGCAAACACCTGCAAGGCAGCGGAAGAATACGGCTGCAAGGGCAACCTTGTTGCAGGCGCAAACATTGCGGGCTTTGCGAAGGTGGCAGCGGCAATGTTAGCCCAAGGCGTAGCCTACTAAGAGGGACGGTTAATTCACCGCAGAACAAAAACGCGAGAGATACAGTGAAACGTATCGAAAACCGTAGGGACAGACGTCCCCGGCTGTCCGTATCAAAATAAAAATGTAGGAATCCGTTTATGACGGATTCCTTCTTTATTTTTATCGCGTTTTTTAATCGATTTCGCTTCGCTAGCTGTAGGTTACTACAGCACGCTCGTGAAATCGATTTCTGCGGCGAATTTCCTCGCCCCTCTGCTTCAATCAGACTTTTAGTTCTACAGACGGTAGTTTTGGTAACATTGTAGGGCGGGTGGCTTGCCCCCGCCGTTTTAATCACATAGCTTAGCTTACGTAGAAGAATCGACGGAATTCCTTTTAATTTTGCGTTTCGATCTGCTTTGTTTATACAGCTCCCTGTTCAATCAGACTTTTTGTTCTACAGACATTGCTTTCGGTAACATTGTAGGGCGGGTGGCTTGCCCGGGGTCCCCAAAAAATGCGGTAGCATTTTTCGGGGCGCCCCTTGCCCCCGCCGTTTTATAAACAAAAAGACCGTTGCGTTTTGCAACGGTCATTTTGCTTGCAGGGATTTGTAATTCAAAAAGGAAGTAAAAACAGCGTTTTATTCGCCGGGGGTATAATAACCGTTTTGAACAACGAATTCGTAGGTTTCGCTTTCTTCGGGCTTGATTACTCCGAATGCGGTGAAGTAGGTGAACTTGGGAGCAGGACAAATCCAACCGTCCATAGGACGGACGTAGGTGCTGTCCTCCCAATGTATCATATCGGGAGATACATCAACTGTTACGGGATAATGCTTGTAGTTGCTTTCCATACCGGTGTCGATCCAGCATTCGCACAATCTGTCAAGAATCATATAAATTTCCCCGTTTTCATCAAAGATAACGGTGGAAACGTCTTTCATTATACGGGTCTGTTCGGAACGGTTTTTAAGCTCCATATGAGGAAGTCCGTGCCAGATCTCATCTTCGCCACCGAGATCATCGGGATCCCAATAAGAAAATCCGAATTCGCCTATAAGGTCGTTTCTCCAGGTTTCGCCTTCAAATGCGGTCTTTTCGATAGTGAGTAGGTAATCCACAAAATCATAACCGGGACGGAAGATAAAGTTTTTGGGGAATCCCTTTTCAAGCTGGTCATAGCTCTGCTTTTCGGTGCCCAGTACTTCGCCGTTTTCGCCGTAATAGGTTACGTTAACGTTAACGCTGTAAACGGTATCCGCAAGGTTTTCCATAGTGACCAGCAACAGCTTTTCTTCGCCGTAAATGTGGTCGGAAACAGTGATAACGGTTTCGTCATCGCCGATAACGCCTGCTTCAGGAAGCACAGGGGGTGCATCGGGCACCTTGTCAACAGCGGTGTTGGCTTCCGCATTGGATTCCTCGATAACGTCGGATATTTCATCAGCGGCGTATACTACGGCGGCTGTAAAGGTCGTCATAAGCAAAAGTGCGCAGACGACGAGTGAAACTATCCTTAAAGAATGTTTCATTTTTGTTCCTCCTTTAAAATGGTATAAGCCTTTTTGGCTCTCTGTTAACTAAATACCCGATATAGTCGATACGGAGAAAATATATTTTATAAAAATATTTTCTTCAAAAACAATTTTTATGGTATAAATATATATGGGAGGGATGCGTCGTGCTTACAGAACCGCAGCGTGATTTCGCAGAACGGTTATATAAAGAAAACTACAAACTGCTTGCCAAGCGTATGAACGAGCTATTGGGCGGCGTAGACCCTGCCGCAGTAGAGGATTGTTTGGGAAATCTGTTTTTAACCCTTTGCCTTTGCGTACAAAGGGTTATGGAACACGAAAACCCCAGAGCGTGGCTGTTTTTAACGGCTAAGTATATCTGCCTCAAGCACATACGCAATACGGGTGCAATTACAAAACGCAATATACCTCTTACGGACGAAATGGCAGATACCATTTCCGGCGGCGTTTCGCCTGAGGATTCGGTGCCCGATGATATACTGTGGTGCCAATGGGAAAACGCCCGTGTGCGGGAAAAGCTTGTTTCGGGTCTTACGAAAAACGAAAAACAGATTCTTCACCTTCGGTTTGAAAAAGGGCTCTCCAACAGCGAAATAGGCAAGCTTCTGGGTAAATCCGAAGATTCGGTACGTTACACCGTATATTATATCAGAAAAAAGATAACCGATAAAGTCTATTCCGGTAAAATATGATTGAAAGGAGCAAAAAATATGAATTGTGAACTGATCTACCAAAGCATAAAAAACGGTTCTGTTCTTGCGGAAGACCTGCAGGAAAACGAAGTTTCCGCTTTGTTTTCATATCTTTGCACCCTTATCGAACAAGGGCGGGAAGTGGATGAAGATTTGCTCCGTCTGTGCGGAGATACGGCTTCGGAGCTGCCCCCCGCCGAGGAACTGATGGAAAAAGTATATAAAAAAAGCATTTTTAAAGCCCTTCCCAAAGCAAGCGTTTTTAAACGTATCGCCGTGGCGTGCGCCGCAGTATTTGTTTCAATCGGTCTTTTTGTGGGAACGGCGTCTGCTTTCGGTGTGAATATCGTAGAAGAACTACATTGTGTTATTACCGATGATCACGTAGTTAAATTCGAAGAATACAACTCTCTTTTAGGCAAAACGGTTACAAGCAATTATTCCTATAACCGTCTTTTCGAAAAAAGGCTTGAAGGACTTATATATCCCCAAGCGTTTCCCGAAGATGCCGTCCCCGTGAAGGTCAAACAAAACACACGATCGGACGGCAGACTGTATACTCTCTATTTGGAGCCGTCTTCGGGCGAATATTGGCAGATATTCGCCAAGCCCGAATCGGAAAGCTATCTGCCCATGGGATATAAGTTCAAAGCGGATTACGGCAACGCCGTTCTGGAATACGTATATACAGTTTCCCGAAGCAGCGAGGGGATAACGGGCTACAAGCTTTATACCGTATATGACGGAGTGCAGTATACTTTTATTATTAATAGTCCCGATTGGGCGGACGTAAAGATTATACTTGAAAATATAGTTATAAAATAAACAGGTGTTTTTTACGCCTGTTTATTTACTTTTTGTCCGGGCTGTGATAAAATAAAGTGTACTCATTTATTACGGAGGTGCGTATTTTGGAAACCTTGGAATACAGATGTCCGAATTGTAACGCATATCTCGTTTTTGATCCCAAAAGCGGCGAAATGAAATGTGATTTTTGTTTAAGCAGTTTTTCGGTGGACGAGGTAAAGAAAAATAACGATACCCGCGGAAAAGCATATAACGAGGGGGAAACGCATACCCATTCCCACGAAGAGCCGGACAGCGAGTATTTTTCCTATTCCTGCCCCTCCTGCGGGGGAGAGATCATTGGCGATGCCACCACAGCCGCCACAGAATGTCCGTTTTGCGAAAATCCCACCGTTATTACACAAAGGCTGAGCGGGGAATTCAAGCCGGATTTCGTTATTCCCTTTAAAATAACCAAGGATGAGGCGGTGAAAGCTCTCGCCAAGCTGTACGGCGGTAAAAAGCTTTTGCCGGATGCCTTTACCAAGGATAACCGAATTAAAAAGGTTACGGGAATGTACGTGCCTTACTGGATATGCGATTTTAAGGCTTGCGGCTCAGTGCGCTATGACGCAACCCGTGTCCGCACTTACAGCGACGGAAGATATATAAACACCCGAACAGACTTTTACAACATTTACCGCAAGGGCACAATTGCATTTGATAACATCCCTCAGGACGGCACTACCAAACTGGAGGGAATACATACCGAATCCATAGAGCCTTACGATTATTCGGAAATGATACCCTTTTCCAACGAGTATCTTTCGGGTTATTTTGCGGACAGATACGATGTCCCCTCAAAAGATGTTCTGGATCGCGCGAAGGAAAGGGCAACCGTTTCTGTTAAAGAAAACTTTAAGAATACCGTTATCGGTTATACCTCCGTAACCGAAGGAGAAAGTAAAATAGATATGACCGAGGGAGATATTCATTACGCCCTTTTGCCGGTGTGGATGCTTAACACCAACTGGAACGGAAAGACCTATACCTTTGCAATGAACGGTCAGACGGGCAAGGTGGTAGGCGATCTCCCCGTGGATAAAAAGAAGTTCTGGAAGCGGGTTGGAATGTTCTTCGGTATCTTTGCTGCCATTGCCGCAGTCATCGCGTTCTTTCTGTGAGGTGACGGTATGAAGAAAATAATACTTATACTTTCGGTTATTCTTATAATCGCTATCGCCGCTTTTCCCGTATATGCGGGTAAAAACCGCGTTATAGATACGGCGGATCTTCTCACCGCAGAAGAAGAACAAAAGCTTTCCGAGCTTACCGATAAAGTCTATGAGGAATACGGCGTTGATATCGTAATACTTCTTGAGGATACTTTTGTTGCCAGCCCCCGTGTCCGTGCGGAAAGTTATTACGATAACGGCGGATATTCGGCAGACGGAATTATATTCTATCTTTCCATGTATGACAGAGATTGGTATATGGCAACCTCGGGAAGCTGTATGGACACCCTCTCGGACAATCGCTTGGATGCTATCTTCGAAGAAATAAGATACGATCTTTCAAACGATGAATTTTACGATGCGTTAAGTGATTTCGTGCTTTTATGTGATGAATATATCGCCCAAGGACCGCCCCTTTCCGCATCTCCCGTGGTAGGATATGTCTTCTGGCTTTGCGTACTGTTGCCCGTGGCGTTCCTTATTGCGTTTATCGTGGTGTCGGTTGAAAAGAAGAAAATGAACACGGCGGTGCTTCAAAAAAATGCAAACCAATATATCATCGACGGCAGTCTTGATATGGAGGAGCAAAAGGACGTGTTCGTTACCTTTACCGTTACCCGCGTTCCTATTTCCCAAAACAACGGAAGCCGAGGCGGCGGAGGACGCTCCCACGGCGGCAGAGGCGGAAAGTTTTAAAAATTCCCCACAAAACAACGGCAGAACAGTTTTGTTTATGGACATTGCTTGTTCCGTGCCGATATTTTGCGGGGACCCCAAAAAATCACCTCACAAAAAATTCTATAAAACTGAAATCACCCCAAGGAGCTTTAAGCTTCTTGGGGTGATCTTTTTATTCAACTCTATTTCTTTTTTCGCCGTTTAAAAATGCTTTTATATTCTCTGCCATTTCGTAAACCACCTTTGTTCTTGCTTCAAAGGATGCCCACGCCATATGAGGGGTAAGACATACGGAGGGCATATTTTTAATACCGTAAAAGGGATGGTCTGTGCCGAAGGGCTCTGCGGAATACACGTCGCAGCCGAAGCCGCCCATTTCTCCCTTTTTGACCCATTCTGCTACTGCGCTTTCATCGCATACCGCGCCTCTGGCGGCATTTACCAGAATAACGCTGTTCTTCATAAGAGAAAGTCTGCGTGAATCTATAAGGTTACGTGTGTTTTCGTTGAGAGGGCAGTGAAGGGTTATTATATCGCTGTTTTTGCAAAGGGTGTCGATATCCACGCAATCGGGATCGTCAACAGGGGTGTTTTTGCTGTATATCACCTTGCATCCGAAGGCGCGTGCTATATCCGAAACCTTTTTCCCGATATTACCGTAACCGATAATTCCCCAGGTCTTACCGTAAAGATCGTGAAAAGCAGGAGAAAGCTTGTTGGGCGCGCCGGATGCGGAATATCTTCCGTCTGCCACGAAATCGGAACATTCTTTAAGATGTGTAAGCAAATTAAGCACGGTTGCCACCGTTACCGCCGCAACGCTGTGAGTGGAATATCCCGGCACGTTGGCTACGGCGATACCGCTTTTGCGGCAGTAATCCGTGTCGATATTATCAAATCCCGTGGCGGCAACGCAGATAAGCTTTAAATCGGGTGCGTTTTTCAGCACGTCCTCCGTAAGCTTTATCTTGTTCAGTACGGCAATTTGCGTGTTTTTGAGTCTGGAAATGAGCTCATCGCGGGTTGTATGAGGAAATACCGCCGTGTTTCCCAAGGAGGAAATAGGGGATATATCAATATCGTTTCCGATAGAATTTATATCAAATACCGTTATATTCATAACCGCTCTCCTTTGTGTGAAATACAAACAAGATTATATATCAAAAAAACCTCAGTGTCAACGTTTAAAGTGTGGTTTACACTTGTTGACAATCGTGTGAATGGGTGGTATAATGATAAACGCAAAAGTATTTTTATACAGTTTGGAGTAATAGATATGTCAACTAACAAGCCTATAGTATTCACCGGAACAGGAACAGCGCTTATAACCCCTTTCAAGGACGGAAAAGTAGATTATTTTGCTCTTACCGCCCTTATCGAGCGTCAGATCTCTTCCGGCATAGATTCCATAATTATATGCGGTACCACGGGTGAAAGCTCTACTTTGCAGGATGAAGAACACCGCTGTGTTATCGAGCACGCAGTAACAGTTGCCGCAGGCAGAGTCCCCATCGTGGCAGGTACCGGCAGTAACGATACCGATTACGCGGTTTCTCTTTCCAGAGATGCCTGCCGTGCGGGCGCAGACGGTCTTCTGGTGGTTACACCTTATTACAACAAGACCAACGAAGCAGGTCTTGTAAAGCATTATTACGCTATTGCAGATGCATCCGAGAAGCCCGTTATCCTTTACAACGTTCCTTCCCGCACGGGTATGAACATATCTTTGAAAGCATACAAGGCCTTGGCAGAGCATCCCAATATAGTTGCTACCAAGGAAGCCAGCGGTGATGTTTCCGCTATAATGCGTCTTATGGATACCTGCGGGGACAGCATGCGTGTTTATTCCGGTAACGATGATCAGGCGCTTCCTCTTATCGCTTGCGGTGCTATAGGTGTTATTTCCACCGTGGGTAACGTTATCCCTCAGGAGTTTTCCACTCTTATCCGTACAGCTCTTAACGGCAATTTTGCTTCCGCAAACATTCTTCGCCGCAAGTACGCTGCCCTTATGGATGCTATGTTCTCTACAGTAAACCCCATTCCCGTAAAGGCGGCTTGTTCTTCTCTGGGACTTTGCTCTCCCGAAATCCGCTTGCCTCTGGTTGCTATGGAAGGCGAGGAATTGGAAAAGCTTCATAGCGTTATGAAGGGTGTTAACCTGCTTTAATTTGTTTTTTACATATCGGAGAAAGTATAAATGTCTGGAATTATAATAAATGGCTGCGGCGGCAGAATGGGAAAAGCAATAGCCGCTCAATGTGCCGAAAAAGGTATAAAGATTCTTTGCGGTGTCGATATTTATCCCGTTTCCGCGGATTTTCCCGTATACACCGCCCTTAAAGATATTCCTAACCCCTGCGGCGTGGTAATAGATTTTACCACCGCTTCCGCTTTGGAGGATGTGCTTGAATTCGGCGTTAAGAATAACATTCCTCTCGTTCTTGCTACCACGGGCTATTCCAAGGAGCAGAGAGAGCTTATCAACGAGGCTTCCAAGGTTATTCCCATATTCAATTCGGGAAATATGTCCGTAGGTGTTTCCGTAACAGCCCGTGTGGCGGCGGATATCGCTTTGAGTATGGGTGAGGACTTCGATATAGAGATAATCGAAACCCACCACTCCGCAAAATTGGATGCTCCCTCGGGAACGGCGCTTATGCTGGCGGACGAGATACAAAACGCTATTGGCGAGCGTGAATACGTTTTTGAACGCACCTCCCGCCGTATGGCTCGTCCCAAAAAGGAGATAGGCATTCATTCCGTGCGCGGCGGCGGTGTTATCGGTGAGCATACCGTAATGATCATCGGTCAGCACGAAACCATCTCTCTTACTCACCGTGCTCACGATAGAGGCTTGTTTGCTTACGGTGCTTTGCGTGCCGCAGAATTTATAGCCGAAAAGAAAAATGGCTTTTACAATATGAAGGACCTTGTTTCCACAGAGGAGAAATAAAAAATGGCGCTTACTCTTGCACAAAAATTGCTTAATTCCCACATAGTTTCCGGCACTCCCGCCGTAGGAAACGAAGTGGCTCTCAGAATAGATCAGACACTTACTCAGGATGCTACCGGCACAATGGCGTATCTTGAATACGAAGCGATGAATTCCGGTAGAGTAAAGACCGAGCTTTCCGTCGCTTACATAGACCATAACACCCTGCAATCCGGCTTCGAGAATGCGGATGACCACCGCTATATTCAGTCATGCGCGGCAAAATACGGCTTGTATTTTTCCCGTCCCGGTAACGGAATTTGCCATCAGGTGCATCTTGAACGCTTCGGTGTTCCCGGAAAGACTCTCATCGGGTCGGATAGCCACACCCCCACCGGCGGCGGTATCGGTATGCTTGCCTTCGGTGCAGGCGGACTTGACGTTGCCGTAGCTATGGGCGGCGGTGAATATCGTATTCCTTATCCCAAGATAGTAGGCGTACACCTTACCGGCTCTCTTCCCGCTTGGGTAGGCGCAAAGGATATTATCCTTCATCTGCTTTCCCGTCTTACCGTAAAAGGCGGCGTAGGCAAGATATTCGAATATTTCGGTTCGGGTGTTGCAACCCTTTCCGTGCCCGAGCGTGCTACCGTTACCAATATGGGCGCAGAGCTTGGCGCAACCACCAGTATTTTCCCTTCCGATGAAAATACATACGCTTTCCTTAAGGCTCAGGGCAGGGAAGAGGCGTATACGCCTCTCTGTGCAGACGAAGGCGCGCAGTATGATGAGATCGTAGAAGTTGACCTTTCCTCTCTCGTTCCCCTTGCCGCTTGTCCTCACAGCCCCGATAACGTGGTTCCCGTTTCCGAGCTTGGTCATATCAAGGTTGATCAGGTCTGCATCGGCTCCTGCACCAACTCTTCTTTTGCGGATATTTCCCTTGCGGCGGCAGTTTTAAAGGGCAAGACTGTAGCAGAAAACGTTTCTCTGGCAGTTTCTCCCGGCTCCCGTCAGGTGCTGTATATGGCAGTCGCCTCCGGCGCGATGGGCGATATTCTCGGCGCAGGTGCAAGACTTCTTGAATCCGCTTGCGGTCCCTGTATCGGTATGGGTCAATCTCCCTGCTCCGGCGGCGTTTCTCTCCGCACCTTCAACCGCAACTTCTGCGGCAGAAGCGGCACTGCAGACGGACAGGTCTACCTTGTATCTCCCGCGGTTGCGGCGGCATCCGCAGTTACGGGATATATTACCGATCCCAGAACTCTCGGTGATATGCCCGAGATCAAAATGCCCGAAACCTTCAGCATAAACGATAATATGATAATTCCTCCCTATTCTCCGGAAGATAGCGAAAAGGTAGAGATACTCCGCGGTCCCAACATAAAGCCCGTTCCCGTAGGCAAACCTCTGGACGGTGCAATAAACGGCGAATGTATCCTTAAAGTCGGGGATAATATTACTACCGACCATATTATGCCTGCAGGCGCAAAGATACTGCCTTACCGTTCCAATATACCTTATCTTTCCAAGTTCTGCTTTGCCGCTTGCGATGAAGAATTTTCTGCCCGTGCAACCGAAAAGAACGGCGGTATTATCGTCGCAGGTGCAAACTACGGTCAGGGTTCTTCCCGTGAGCACGCGGCTTTGGTGCCTCTTTATCTGGGCGTAAAGGCTGTAGTTGCCGTTTCCTTTGCAAGAATTCACCTTGCAAACCTTATTAACGCAGGTATAGTACCTCTTACCTTTGAAAATCCTGAGGATTATAACCTTGTTTCTCTCGGCGATGATTGTGTAATACAGCTTTCCGATGATATGAATTCCGCTTCCCTTACCGTTGGCGGCAAGACCGTACCTTTGGTTGCGTCCTTCTCTGACCGTCAGAAAGACCTTCTTAAAGCGGGCGGATTACTCCCTTATACAGGAGGAAACAAATGAACAAGATACCTATGACCACCCCTCTTGTTGAGATGGATGGCGACGAAATGACCCGCGTAATGTGGAGAATGATAAAAGAACAGCTTATCTGCCCTTACGTTGACCTTAAGACCGAATATTACGATCTCGGACTTCCTCACAGAGAGGAAACTAAGGATCAGGTAACCATAGACTCCGCTTTGGCGGCAAAGAAATACGGCGTTGCCGTAAAGTGCGCTACCATTACTCCCAATGCAGACAGAGTAAAGGAATACAACCTTTCCCAGATGTGGAAGAGCCCCAACGGCACTATCCGCGCTATAATGGACGGAACCGTGTTCCGCGCTCCCATTATAGTTAAGGGAATTACTCCTTACGTAAGCAGTTGGAAAAAGCCCATAACTATCGCCCGCCACGCTTACGGCGATATTTACAAGGCTTCGGAAACTCTCGTTCCTGCGGGAAGCAAGGCGCAGATATGCGTTACTCTGCCTGACGGAAGCGAAAAACGTGTTGACCTTCACACCTTTGAGTGCGACGGCATAGTTCAGGAGGTATATAATCTTGACGATAGCATCCGCGCATTCGCCCACAGCTGTTTTGCTTTTGCTCTGGATACCAAGCAGGACCTGTGGTTCAGCGCAAAGGATACCATTTCCAAGATTTATGACCGCCGTTTCCGTGATATCTTTAACGAGGTTTACGAAAACGAATATAAAAAGGCGTTTGAAGAAAACGGCATAACCTATTTCTATACCCTTATAGACGATGCCGTTGCCCGCGTTATCCGTTCCGAGGGCGGATTTATCTGGGCGTGCAAAAATTACGATGGCGACGTTATGTCGGATATGATGGCAACAGCCTTTGGTTCTCTGGGGCTTATGACCAGCGTTCTCGTTGCGCCTGACGGTTCTTACGAATACGAGGCGGCTCACGGCACCGTAACACGCCATTATTATCAGCATCTTGAGGGCAAACCCACCTCTACCAATCCTATTGCAACTATTTTCGCTTGGACCGGCGCATTGCGTAAGAGAGGGGAACTGGATAATATTCCCGATCTTATGACTTTTGCGGATAATCTGGAAAAGGCTTGCATACAAACCGTAGAAGAGGGAATTATGACAAAGGACCTTATCGGTCTATCATCTCTCGAAAATAAGAAGGGCGTGAATATGGCAGAGTTTATCTCCGCTATTTCCGCTAACCTTGAAAGGATATATAAATGAAAAGAATTACGGCTTTCCTCGCAGTACTGATTCTGCTTTTTTCCGTAACTGCATTTGCGGAGGAGGGCGAAGTTTCCTCTCTTCCCGAGGAAACTCCCGTACAAACGTTGCTTCGCAACTCTCTTTCCTCCGTTCAGCGGGGCTCTGTACTGCTTATCGGCGGTAACGCATCTGCTTTATGGCGTGATTATTCCTTTGATATGTACCCCCATTCCGCATATTCTCTTACGGTAGAGGATACCTTGTGCGCAGATTGGGCAGAGAGTATATCCTATATTGGTATGTATTCTCCCAAGGCGGTCATATTTTGTCTTGACGGAAACGATATAACCGAAAACGTGTCTGTCTTTGTTCAGACGTTGGCTTCTACGCTTAACGGCGTAAGAATATATTTCGTTTCCGCTTTGTACGGCGATAACGCGCAGGGGGTAAACGGGGTGGCGTCCCTTTCCTGCGAAGGCTATGTGAATGCCGAATTTGTGGACGTTTATTCGCTTATGCTTGCGGAGGACGGAACCGAAAACACCGATTATATCAACGGTACGGTTACCTCCGCGGGAATGAGATTGATGGGACAGACGGTATTCAACGCTGTTACTACGGATATTCCCGTTTTCGCACCCACCGTGTCCGCTCCCGAGCAGGATACCTCCGAAGAGGTTGAAGTACAGCCCGCAAAGCGTTCTTATCGCTGGCTTGTACCCGTGGTTATATTGGCTGTGGGACTTATTATCGGTGTAGAACGGGCGCACGCCGTAACAAAAGAGGAAAGAAACAGAAAGGCGATGGGAAAATGACCGATCTGTTGGAACTTCAAAAAAGCTTTTTGCTCCGTCACATCCGTGAAGGGGATACCGTTGCCGATTTCACTATGGGTAACGGACACGATACTCTGTGGTTATCCAACACTGTGGGAGAATACGGCAAGGTGTTTGCCTTTGATATTCAGCCTCAGGCGCTTGAAAGTACGAAAAATCTTCTTGAAGAAAAAGCGCTGTACCACAATTACTCTCTTATACTGGATTCCCATTCCGAATGTGATAATTATATAAATACCCCCATAAAAGCGGGCGTATTTAATCTGGGTTATCTTCCCGGAAGCGATAAAAAGATAACCACCCTTCATCATACCACCCGCATCGCGGTGGAGAAAGCTATAAATATGCTGTCTTCGGACGGAATACTGCTTATCGCCGTCTATCCCGGGCACGATGAAGGCACTGTTGAAGGCAATATGCTGGCAGAGATGCTGGCAGAATATAACAGGCGTAAGTATTGCTGCGCTTGCTTCCGTATACTTAATTCCCCTATATCACCGTTCTTTTATACGGTAGAAAGAAAATAAAATGAAAAGAATAGTTACAGTTCAGGATATTTCTTGTATCGGCAAGTGCTCTCTCACGGTTGCACTTCCCATCATTTCCGCCATGGGCGTTGAATGTGCGGTAATTCCTACCGCCGTTTTGTCCACCCATACTATGTTTTCGGGATTCACCTTCCGTGATCTTACGGATGACGTTACTCCCATAACCGAGCATTGGAAAAAAGAAGGCTTCGGGTTCGATGCGATCTATACCGGTTATCTGGGCTCCTTCGAGCAGCTTCGTCTTGTAAGCAAGCTTATAGACGATTTTCCCTCTACGGTGGTCATAGATCCCGTTATGGCGGATAACGGCAAGCTTTATACGGGATTTACCGTAGAGTTTGCCAAGGAAATGGCGCGTCTTTGCGGCAAAGCAGACGTTATCGTTCCCAATATGACAGAGGCTTCCTTTATGCTGGGTATAGATTACGTCGGCAGCGGATATACGGAAGAATATGTGCATCAAGTGCTTAAAGGCTTGTGCGGTCTGGGTCCCAAGTATGCTGTTCTTACCGGCGTTGATTACGGCGACGGAAAGCTGGGCGTGGCTTGTATGGAAAAGGAAAGCGGAAAGGTGTTTACATATTTCCGCGACCGTATCGACCGTTCCTATCACGGCACGGGGGACGTATACGCATCCTCTCTCGTAGGTGCACTTATGAACGGCAAAACTCTGGAAGAAAGCCTTAAGGTTGCCACCGATTATACCGTGGCTTGTATCGCCCGCACCGCTTCAACTCCCGATTCGGTCAACTACGGCGTGGAATTCGAAAAAGAGATACCTTATCTTCTTGAACTGCTTAAGTAGGTTTTGTTATGAAGCTGCTATTCAAACAAAAAATGTTTTCCTGGTTCGATAGCTACGATATTTTTGCAGAAAACGGAACCGTACTGTATACCGTAAAAGGTCAGCTTTCTTGGGGACATTGCCTCAAAATTTTTGATGCCGCAGGACGGGAAGTGGGTATGGTTAATGAACGCATATTCACCTTCTTGCCTAAATTTGAAATGTATGAGGACGGCAAATATGTAGGGTGCATAAGCAAAGAATTTTCTTTCTTCAAGCCTAAGTTCAACATAGACTGCAACGGCTGGCATATAGACGGCGATCTGTTTGAGTGGGATTACGACGTTATAGATTCCGCGGGAAGAAAAGTAGCCACCGTAACCAAAGAGATATTTAATTGGACAGACACCTATTCCATATACGTGGATAACCCCGCTTATGCCCTTCACGCCCTTATGCTGGTGTTGGCAATAGACGCGGAAAAATGCTCAAGAAATAATTAAAAATTATATTTCAAACCGCAAGGACTTTGCTTTGCGGTTTATTTTTCGCCCTCTTTAGAACATTTGTTCTTGACAGAACGAATGTTCGTGTGGTATAATTTTCGGGCGAGGTGAATTAATTATGGATAGAACGGTATTGCATTGCGATTGCAATTCTTTTTTCGCATCGGTGGAAACGGTGTTCAACCCTTCATACGCCAATGTACCGATGGCGGTGTGCGGATCTCGTGAAGACCGCCATGGAATAGTTCTTGCCAAAAACGAGCTTGCCAAAAGGTTCGGGATAAAAACGGGGGAGGTCATATGGCAGGCGAAGAAAAAATGTCCGTCGCTGGTGATCGCACAGCCCCATTACCGTGAATACGAGCAGTTCAGCCGCAGAATAGGAGAGATATTTTATGAATATACGGATCTGATCGAGCCCTTCGGTATTGATGAAAGCTGGCTGGACGTAACGGCAAGTAGAAACCTTTTGGGGGACGGTAAGACTATTGCGGATTCTCTCCGTGAGCGCATACACCGTGAGGTAGGCATAACCGTTTCGGTGGGAGTATCCTTCAACAAGGTATTTGCAAAGTTGGGAAGCGATTACAAAAAGCCCGATGCCACCACCGTTATCTCCCGCGAAAACTTCAAAAATATAGTTTACCCCCTTCCCGTTTCCGACCTTTTGTTTGCGGGGCGGAGCACTACCGCAAGGCTTAATAGGATCGGAATATATACGGTAGGGGATATAGCTCTGGCGGGCAGAAAGGCGATGACGGATGCTCTCGGAAAAAACGGCTCCACTCTTTACGATTACGCTACCGGGGCGGAATGTTCACCTGTTACGCCCGTCAACACCGAAAGGGAAATAAAGTCCGTAGGCAACGGTATGACTTTCCGCCGCGATCTTGTAGGGCTTGATGATATCCGTGCCGCCGTGTGGGCGCTTTCGGATACGGTGTCCTCCCGTATGCGGTCCTACGGCGTTATGTGCGGTACGGTGGCGGTGGCGGTAAGAGATCCCTGTTTAAAAACCGTTTCCCGCCAGCGCAAATTAAGAAATCCCACCTATCTTTGCAAGGATATCGCCTCGGTTTCGGTTGACATAATACGCGAGCTGGCGGATGTTTCAAAGCCCATACGCTCTCTCACGGTTACGGGAATGGACATTTGCAAAGCGGACACGGTAGGGGTACAGCAAAGCTTTTTTGAGGACGAAAGTACCCGCAGAGATAAAAACGAAAAGCTGGAAACCGCCATCGACCGTATCCGTGCCCGCTTCGGGGGAGATTCGGTCATACGGTGTAGCTCGATAAACAGCGGACTTGGAATATGATTCAAAAAAATCCTTTGGGCGCCGTGTTTTATTATTCATATTATATTAATAATTTTTCCTTCAATAACTTGAAATAATAGGATATATATGGTATAATGCCATTTGACCTTAAAAAAGGAGAAAGAAAGATTATGTCTATTAAAAAAGAGCTTACGACAGTAAAAACGCTGTACTCCGCTTCTGCGGAATTGGGCGGAAAAACGGTTACGATAGGGGGATGGGTGCGCAATTTGCGCTCTTCTAATGCCTTCGGTTTTATCGAACTTAACGACGGTTCTTATTTCAAGCCCGTTCAGGTTGTGTTTGAGGAGTCCAAGCTCGATAATTATAAAGATATCGCACATCAGAATATAGGTGCGGCGCTTAAGGTTACAGGCGTACTTGAGCTTACCCCCGGCGCAAAGCAACCCTTTGAGATAAAGGCGGAGAAGATCGAGATAGCAGGCACCTCCACGCCCGATTATCCTCTTCAGCCCAAGCGCCACTCTCCCGAATTCCTGCGTTCTATAGCGCATTTGCGCCCCCGCGCAAATACCTTTAACGCAGTGTTCAGAGTGCGTTCCGTAGCAGCCCAGGGAATACACAAGTTCTTTGCTGAAAACGGATTTGTTTACGTTCATACACCCCTTATCACCACCAGCGACTGCGAAGGCGCAGGTGAAATGTTCCGCGTTACCACGCTGGACGCATCCGAGCCTCCCCGTACAGAGGACGGCAAGGTAGATTTTTCTCAGGATTTCTTCGGAAAGCCTACCTCTCTCACCGTTTCCGGTCAGCTTAACGTGGAATGCTTTGCAATGGCGTTTGCAAACGTATATACCTTCGGTCCCACCTTCCGCGCAGAGAAATCCAACACCCAGCGCCACGCCGCAGAGTTCTGGATGATCGAGCCCGAGATAGCATTTGCCGATCTTGAGGACGATATGGACCTTGCAGAGCGTATGACCAAATACGTTATCGCATACGTTCTTGAAAACTGCCCCGAAGAAATCGAATTCTTTAACAAATTCGTGGATACGGGACTCAAAGCCCGTCTTAACGATCTCGTTAACTCCGATTTCAAGCGTGTGACCTATACCGAAGCGATAAAGCTCCTTTCCGAAAGCGGCAACAAGTTTGAATTCACTCCCTATTGGGGATGCGACCTGCAGACCGAGCATGAAAGATATCTTACGGAAAAGATCTTCGGCTGCCCCGTTTTCGTAACCGATTACCCTAAGGAAATAAAATCCTTCTATATGCGTCTTAACGATGACGGCAAGACCGTTGCCGCCGCAGATATGCTTGTTCCCGGCGTAGGCGAGCTTATCGGCGGAAGCCAGAGAGAAGAACGCTACGATCTTCTTATGCAGCGCATAGAAGAGCTTGGCTTGGAGCCCGAAAGCTATAAGTGGTATATGGACCTCCGCAAATACGGCGGCGTTCATCACGCAGGCTTCGGTATCGGCTTTGAGCGCCTTATAATGTATATTACCGGCGTATCCAATATCCGCGATGTAGAGGCATTCCCCCGTACCTTCGGTAATGCCGAATTCTAATGTTGTTTTCACAGGTGAACTTTTATGAATTTAGATCTTAACACTCTCCGCGCAGAGTACGAACAGTATAAATCAATGGGCTTAAAGCTGGATATGTCCCGCGGAAAGCCCTCCACCCAGCAGCTTGACACTATGGAGCGTCTGCTTACCGCAGTCACCACCCGTGAGGAATGTATTTCCGAAAACGGCGTTGACTGCTGTAATTACGGCGGTTTGGACGGTATCGATGAATCTAAGCGCCTTTTCGCTTCCATGCTGGGACTTACCATGCACGAGATTATCGTAGGCGGTAACTCATCTCTTAATCTTATGTACGATACCATCGCCCGCGCAATGAGCCACGGCGTTGTGGACGGCATGAAGCCTTGGGCTAAATACGATAAAGTTTCCTTCCTTTGTCCCGTTCCCGGCTATGACCGTCACTTTGCTATCTGCGAATATTTCAATATAAATATGATCAACGTTCCCATGAACGAAGACGGCCCCGATATGGATATCGTAGAAAAGCTGGTTGCAGAGGATGAAACCATAAAAGGTATCTGGTGTGTTCCCAAGTATTCCAACCCTTCGGGTATTACTTATTCCGATGAAACTGTGCGCCGTTTCGCCCGTATGAAAACTGCGGCAAAGGACTTCCGTGTGTTCTGGGATAACGCATACGTGTGGCACGACCTTACCGACCATCCCGATTACCTGCTGGAGGTACTCCACGAAGCGAAAAAGTGCGGTAACGAGGACAGATTCTTTATCTTCGCCTCCACATCCAAAATATCTTTCCCCGGCGCAGGTATTTCTTGCATAGCTTCCTCCCGAGCAAACGTACAGCGTATTCTTAAAGAGCTTGCTATACAGACCGTAGGTCCCGATAAGCTTAATCAGCTCCGCCACGCCCGCGTTTTCCGCACCTTTGACGATATCAAGGCGCAAATGGGCGTTCATTTGAGCCTTATCAGACCTAAGTTCGAGCTTGTACGCCGCACCTTCACCAACGAGCTTTCCGGTATTCCCGAGGTTTGGTGGACCAACCCCAACGGCGGTTACTTCCTTGCTTTGTATACCCCCAAGGGAAAAGCAAAGAGAGTGGTTTCCTTGGCGGCGGAAGCGGGCTTAAAGCTTACCCCCGCAGGCGCTACCCATCCTTACGGCTATAACCCCGATGATAATATTATCCGTATCGCGCCCACATATCCTTCTCTTGACGAATTGGAGAAAGCCCTGCCCGTACTGTGCTGCTGCGTAAAGCTTGCTTGCGCAGAATAAGTAAAAAAGCGCAAAATACTGCTTTTGATTACCATAATGCTATTGCAATTTGCATAAATATATGGTATCATATTACGCAGAAGAAATTGTTTTTAACAATTCTGAATTCAAAAAGGAGAAAAAACAATGAAAAAAGTATTAGCTTTCCTTCTCGTTGCCATTATGGTAGTTGCACTTGCAGCTTGCGGCGGCGATGAGAACTCCAAGACTCCCGCTACCAGCAATCCTGTTGGCGAATCTACTCCCGTTGAAGATTCTGATCCTGCAGAATCCACTCCCGACGAAGATTCTACTCCCGCAGAATCCAATCCCGATGAAGATTCTGTTCCCGAAGAATCCGAACCCGAAGAATCTGTTCCCACAGATGAAAGCGGCAACGAGATCGAGATTCCCGCAGATACCAACAAGTATCTCTCTTACGGCGCTCCCAATACCGGCGACCGTATCGAGCAGGCTGATTCCGTAGTACTTACCGGTTACAACGAAGAGCTCGCTTACGGTGCAGTTGTTCTTTATGACGCACGCTACGGCGCAGCTACTCCCGCAGGTCTTGAAGACTATGCAGTTCTTGTTGCTGAATATCAGGCAAAGCCCTACTTCGGCTACGTTAAGTCCGCTTACTATGCAGTTGGCGAAGCTTCCGCAGCAGTTAACATTCCCGCAGACGGCTTTGTAGTTGTTGTTCACAAGTATCAGGAATCCGACGTTAAGGCTCTCGCAGCTTACGGCGATGATGATTCCATTTATCCTCACGGCATTCAGGTTAAGGAAATTACCTGGAATGCAACCTTCGTTGCAAACGCTCCCGCACAGGACGGCGTTGTAAACGCTAACGAATACGGCGCAGTTGTTTCTCACGTTGACGTTGACAATCCCGATTGGGACTATGCTCAGTTCGCTGAATCCGAAGATTACGACATCGTTGCTGATCTTTACATCGCATACGATGCTGAATATCTCTACTATGCAGTTGTAGTTGAAATGGATTACCACTACTGCCCCAACGCTACCAGCCTTTGGGACCAGTGCGCTATCCAGGTTAACACTCTTACCAATTCTCCCGTTGGCGAATACATTTCTCAGCACTATGATCATATCGTAGACGGCACCGCTGCAAACGAAGGCGTATGCAGACAGGTTGGCTACGGTGTAACCAATGCAGGCGAATCCGTATTTGAAACCTACATGGGCGGCGGTCTTTCCGGCGATTACAAGGTAGTTCGTGACGAAACCAACCAGACCACCACTTATGAAGTAAGAATTTCCTGGACAGACATCGGCTTTGAAGAAGCTCCCACCACCGGCGCTTCCTTCGGTTTCTCCGTATCTCTCAACGCTCGTGAAGATTCCACCACTTGGAAGAACGTTAAGATGCGTAACGGCGGCGGTATCATCGGCCGTAACGACTGGTCCAAGATGGCAACCGTAGTTCTTAAGTAATTTAAATATTTTACCTTTACTCGGGTATCCCCAACAAACCGGGGGTACCCGAACTTTTAATTCCGAACACAACTAATCGGGCATTCCTCTCGCGGGGTCCCCAAAAATCCGCAGGATTTTAGGGGTGCTAACCCGGGATACCCGTTTTCATAATCTATCAATTTTTAACATAAGGAGTACACATTATGAAATTAGGTGTTAGCCTTTACAGCTTCCGCGAATACGCAAAGGATGAAAATCTCGGCGTTAAGGGCTGTATTGACAAAGCAAAAGAAATAGGCTTCGAAGGTCTTGATATCGTTGAAGGCACCTGCAAGATCTTTGCAGATAAAGACGAATATATCGCATACGCAAAGGATATCGGCGATTACTGCAAGCAGGTCGGTATCGAAGCAGTCTGCTTTTGCGTAGGCAGCGATTTTCTTAACGGCTCCGGCGGAGATCTGCAAAAAGAGATCGACCGTGTAAAGGATCTTGTAGACGTTGCCGCAGCATACGGCGTAAGCGTAATGCGTCACGATGCTACTCCCGGTTATCCTTATTCCGTAAAGACCGGCAGAAGCTTTGATGCAGTTGTTGAACGTCTTGCGGCAGGCTACCGTGCAGTTACCGAATATGCGGCAACCAAGGGTATTAAGACCTGCGTAGAAAACCACGGCTTCTTCGTTCAGGACCCCACCCGTGTTGAAAAGCTTGTAAATACCGTAAACCATCCCAATTTCGGCGCGCTGGTTGATATGGGTAACTTTGCTTGCGCAGATGCGGACAGCCCCTATTCCGTTGGTATAATGGCTCCTTATGCAGTTCACGTTCATGCCAAGGATTTCCATAAGAAGAGCGGCGCAGGTGAAAACCCCGGCGCAGGCTGGTTCCGCTCCAGAGGCGGCAACTATCTCCGCGGCTCTATTATCGGTCATGGCGATATCCCTGTAAGACAGTGTGTCAACATTCTTAAGGGTGTTGGATACGATGGATTTATAAACATCGAGTTCGAGGGAATGGAAGATCCTATCAAGGGCATTTCCGTAGGCTACGAGAATCTTAAGAGATTCTGCGAATAATTTTTACTGCAGAAAGTTTTTTGAAAGGGGCTTGCGTAAAACCGCTTGCCCCTTTGTGTATTATATGTTATGAAGAAACAAAAAAAGATAATAATTACAGTGTTGGTGTCTGCCGTTGCTCTGCTCGTGGTGCTGCTTGGAATAACGGGAATATCATCACTCCTAACCCCAAAGGTTAATACGGTTTCTCTTACGGGAAATACCGAAGTTTCCCTTTGTCCTACCGATTACGCGGAGGATATCTTTTCGGACAAAGCGTACGCTCAAAAGCAAAAAGACGTTTTCTTCACATATGACGGGGACGGGGAATATATAACGGCGGAAGGCTATTTTTCAGCAAATCCTGCGGGAAAAATGTTTTATAATTATTTCCACAGCGTTATCCACGGGGAATATACGGTTTATCCCAACTTTTTCTCGGAGGAATTCAGAGAAAACGCTGTCCTGCCCGAAAAATTTACAATGCAAAAGCTTTACGATATTTCCGTAACCCTGGAAACCCGCCAGTCCTTCGAGGACGGCTACGTAGAAACATATTCTGTGCGTTACCGTATAATGGATAACAACGGAACCTTCCGTTCTGACCTTGCAAACAATACGGTCATCCCCGTATACTACACGGTGTACGTTACCGATACTTCCGCTTTGATTACCGGAATGTCGGTGCCCACAGTAAAATAGGTGAATACTATGCGCATTTTTATCGGCGATACCGATCTTACCGGTATATATAAGGACATAAAAGAGGAGATCCGCCTCATCCGCGAGCGAGATCCCGCCGCGGCAAGTGATGCGGAGGTACTGCTTCTCTATTCGGGACTTCACGCAGTTATGCTCCACCGCGTTGCTCACAAGCTTCATAAAAAAGGAAAAAAGCTTTCCGCCCGTGCGGTAAGCCAGCTCAACCGCGCCGTAACGGGGGTGGAAATACACCCTGCCGCAAAAATAGGCAAAGGCGTGTTTATCGACCACGGAAGCGGCGTAGTTATAGGCGAAACAGCCGAAGTAGGGGATAACTGTACCATTTATCAGGGTGTTACTTTGGGAGGTACGGGCAAGCATACGGGAAAACGCCACCCCACCTTGGGCAACAACGTAATGGTAGGAGCAGGCGCAAAGGTGCTGGGACCCTTCACGGTAGGAGATAATTCAAAAATTGCCGCAGGCGCAGTAGTGCTTCACGAGGTTCCTTCAAATTCAACCGCTGTCGGCGTGCCTGCAAGAAATATCACCTCGGAGAAAAAGCAAGTTCCCCAAGAGCTTGACCAGATACACGTTCCCGATCCTATCGCAGGAGAGCTTGAATCTATCCGTAAACGCCTCGATGAGCTTGAGAAAAATAAAAAATAAATCAAAAAACACTTGACATTCCTGCCGTAAAGAGGTATAATTGCAAATGCTGATTTGCGCCATTAGCTCAGCTGGATAGAGTGTTTGGCTACGAACCAAAAGGTCAGGGGTTCGAATCCCTTATGGCGTGCCAAAATAACGGATACCGCTTTTGCGGTGTCCGTTATTTTTGTCGGGGTCCCCGAGAAGCCGCAAGGCTTCTTGGGGTTATTTTGTTTTACGAACAAAGAAGGGATTCGAACCCCTAATGGTGATACAAGACTTGCCTTTTTAAACTATTGTGTTATAATAAGCAAAAGGCGGTGATGGTATGAACCTATGGCAAACATTCGAGCTAAAGCGCAATACGGCTGCGACAAGTGGCGGAATATATTTTCATTATCAAAAGGGAATAGAGCCCGATTTGAAGCAGAAATATATTTCCTTCGCAAAGTGGCTCAGAGCAAATTATATTTTTCCGGTCCGTCTTAACGTATATATTTTGAATTGCGAGCAGGTTCGGCTTCGCAGCGGACAAATGGCATACGGCAGCTTTCGCTGGTATTCAGCCCGCACGCCGAATATTCGTGTTCCATCGGCTATTGAACCCGAATTGTTGCGCGAATATACTAAAGACGAAATTTACGAACAGATATTATCTTCCCTTGTCCACGAATTGACACACTATTATCAATGGGTTTTGGGGCTGGAGCAAAGCAATGCCGTCAGCGAGCGTCAGGCAAATTATTACAGATACCGTATTATCGATCTTTTTAACGGAGTTACCTTATAAAACACACTCGCTCTGCATCAGAAAGACTGTTTCTTTAACAGTCTTTTCTTTTTTTGTTGAATAATGTTTTTTTATGTGTTATAATAATTTATCTTGAAATAATATCGGGTACTGAAAAATGAACTATACGGTAAAAAAGACATTATCCATTCTCATACTTATATTTACTGCATTCGTGTGGGGCGTAGCGTTCGTTGCCCAGCGGCAGGGAAGTAATATAGGTCCTTTCACTTTGCTTTCCGCCCGTTCTTTGTTAGGCGGCGTGGCGTTGCTTCCCGTTATCGGTATGCAATCTCTTTTTGGCACAAAGAAAAAGACCACCGCAGTTACCAAAACTCTTTGGAAGGGCGGAATACTTTGCGGTATCGCTTTGGCGGTCGCCAGCGCGCTGCAGCAGATCGGTATTGCGGATACGTCTGCAGGCAAGGCGGGATTTATTACTGCCTTGTACATAATTATTGTTCCCATTATCGGGATCTTCTTTAAACGCAAGGCAACTTTCCCGGTATGGATGGGCGTAATTATCGCAATCGTAGGAATGTATTTTCTTTGCGTGGAAGGCGGATTTTCCGTTTCAAAGGGAGATTATCTCTTGCTCGGCTGTGCTTTTTGTTTTTCTATCCAAATAATGCTTGTAGACCATTTTGCTCCAAAAGTAGACGGGGTAAAACTTGCCTGCATCCAGTTCCTCACCTGCGGAGTTATCAGCCTTGTTCCTGCTATTATCTTTGAGCATCCTACCATTGCGGTGTTGCAAAGCGCCTGGATGCCTATTCTGTATCTGGGGTTGGTTTCTTCGGGAGTGGGTTACACCCTGCAGATCGTTGGTCAAAAGAACGTGCCTCCCGCCCTCGCTTCCCTGATAATGAGCCTCGAATCCGTATTTGCCGTTCTTTCGGGCTGGCTTCTTTTAAACGAAACTCTTTCAAAGCGCGAAATGTTGGGATGTGCTTTGATGTTTGTTGCAATAATCCTTGCGCAAATCAACCCAAAAAAGGAGAAGTAATATGTTCAGCTTACCTCATCTCACTTGGCTTGCGGTCTGTGTACCGTTTATAATCATTTCCACCGTCCTGCTCAGAAAGTATAAACCTCCTTTTAAAAAGGTTATGTCTTGGGCTTGTATTGCGGCTGTTATTGCAGAATTGGTAAAGACCTTCTCGGTAATGGAACTCGTTCCTTCGGCAGACGGATCCCGTTTCTATATGTTTATGGAAACCAATAATTTGCCCCTTCATCTTTGCTCCATACAGATAATTTTTATCTTCTTCTGTCGCTTTGCCAAGGACGGCAAGGCAAAGGAAATTTTGTACGCATTTATGTACCCTACCTGCGGTATCGGCGCGTTTATAGCTCTTATGCTTCCTTCCATTTTTTCAGATGGCACTTCGTTTTCCGAAGCGTTTCTTACTGCCCAGCCTTATGAATATTTTATTTATCACTCCGTTCTCGTAATCCTCGGCTTGCACATTTATTATAGCCAAAAAGAAAAGCTTCGTCCCAAGCACTATTTTACCTCCTTGGGATGTCTGGGCGCGCTGGCGTTTATTTCTCTCTATCTCAACTCTATGTTTGCCAATCCCATATACGAAAACGGTAAGCTTATAAGCGTAGAACGTACTCCCAATTTCTTCTTTACGTACAGATTCGTTATAGACCTTAAGTTTACAGAAATCTGGCAATGGTACCTTTATCTTGCCGCCATCTTCGCCGTCGCCTGCGTGCTTTTGGCGCTATTTTATATCCCCGTTTTCGTAAGATACTTTAAAGAGAAAAAGCAAAGTAATTAAGGATATTTTCAGATATGCAAAAGAAAGAACTTTCGCCGGCGGTGTGGCTTTGTGCGCTGCTGTCCCTTTTGTATTTCACCAGTTATATCACCCGTCTGAATTTTTCGGTTTCTATCGCCGAAATGGTGGACGTAGGCGTATTTTCTAAGCCCGAGGCAGGTATTATCGGAACAGCGCTGTTTTTTACATACGGCTTCGGACAGATCGTAAGCGGTATATTAAGCGATAAATTCGATCCCGGCAAAATAGTCGCTGTGGGATTGGTACTTACGGCGCTGTGTAACCTGTTTTTCGCCTTCTCAAACAGTCTGCCCGTTATGGTCGCGCTGTGGGGCGTTAACGGCTTCGCACAGGCACTTTTTTGGCCGCCCATCGTTCGTATACTTTCTTATTATTTCGACGATTCCGGCTATGCTAAGGGCAATCTGGCGGTGTCCTACGCCTGCCACTGCGCAACAATACTTATATATATTATTGTGCCTTTCGGAATAAAGATAGCAGATTGGCGTTTTTCCTTTTTCTTTGGAGCATTTCTCGCCGCCGTCGTTCTCGCTGTGTGGTGTGCGGGATATTGGCGCCTTGTTTCCAAGATGGATAAAGCGGCAGAGAAGGAAGAGAAGGTATCGCAGACGGTATCTCCGCCTCTTTTCAAAACCCTTGCCGCATCGGGCGTGTTGCTGATCCTCGTTGCCATCGCCTTGCAGGGCTATCTCAAGGACGGTATCCAGTCATGGCTGCCCACCTTCTTTACCGAAGTGTTTGAAATAGATTCTTCCCGCGCAATTTTAATGAATATGGTGGTACCTGTTTCAAGTATTATATTCATTTCGCTGGCAACCGCGCTGTTCAGAAAGGTGTTCAAAAACGAGGTAGCGGAATCGATATTTTTGTTTTCCGTCATAGTGGTGCTGGCACTGCTGGTTTCCGTTTTCTATTCAAAATCGCCTGTCATCACTTTGGTGCTTTCCGCGCTTATAATCGGTTGTGCACATGGTGTGAATACAATGCTTATCAGCTTTTTGCCACGCAGATTCGAGCGCATCGGAAAAGCCGCAACCGTAGGCGGAATATGCAATGCTTTTGTGTATGTGGGAAGCGCCGCTTCGTCATACGGTATAGCCCTTATCGCTACCAACGTGGGCTGGTTTGCAACCCTCGTTTCTTGGGGAATTGTTGCTTTTGCGGGAATTGTCGTGTGTATAATTGCCTTGCCGCGGTGGAAAAAGTACATTAAAACATAAATTAAAATAACAATTTTGTATTGACAAAACGCACTTGTTGTGATATTCTTATGTAGTCGGTTTTGCCGATACAAATGTGGTCCGGTAGTTCAGTTGGTTAGAACGCCAGCCTGTCACGCTGGAGGTCGTGGGTTCGAGCCCCATCCGGATCGCCATTTTTATAGGGGTATAGCTCAGTTGGTAGAGTCGCGGTCTCCAAAACCGTTGGTCGTGGGTTCAAGTCCTACTGCCCCTGCCACGCATAAAACCCGCATGAATCCTTGATTCTTGCGGGTTTTTGCTTTTTCATTTTCCGCGATCCACGGTCCACTAAATCCCACTTTGATGCTCAAATCGGGCATCATTTTCCCATCTGTTCCGTTCTGTTCGCAACGTTTCCGTCTGTTGCATCATCAAAAGAGCATCAATAAAAAATACGATGTTGTGTTTTACCACTGTTTATGTTATACTTATTAAAGAAACTTAATGATAATAGTAATTTAAATGGTGCATTTATGTTAGACTTTATATTTATTATTGGTACAAGTGGAATAGGAAAAACGACCTTATCCAAAGGTTTGTTGGAATATTATAAAACAGTTATTCTCGAGCAGAATATGGTGCCTGAGTTCATATCGCGCGATGGAATAGAAGAAATGACTGGTGAATTAGAAGAACGTACATGCTATGAAAACACCAAGGCAATGGCTCTTTGTTTTCACAACTTAGGATATAAAAATATTATCGTAACTGATTTGGACGATTTGCGAACTGCTGATATACCGATTGATTTCAAAACATATAAATACATTACACTCAAACTCGTTTGTAGCAATTTAGAACAAATTCAGAATCAAATGAAGAATCGCCCGAATGGTGGCTTGATTGATTATGAATTGCAGAAGAAATGTAATGAGAAAGTTATGGGACGTCCACTTCTCCCTAACGAACATGTAATTGATATAACAGGAAAGACAGAACAACAAGTTTTAGATGATGCATTACGAATCCTGCAAAATTCACCATCGCTAATAAAATATGACTATATAAAGCCTGAAAAGGAATTATTTTATTCTTGGGTTTTTAGTAATGGGTTGAGATAAGGTAATTATGAATATAAGAGATATTAAAGAGAATGATTTATCGCAACTTTCCAAACTTTATTATCAATTTTGGGGAGATAAGTCCGATGTTGATAAAATGAAGGAACAGTTGCAATTTATTAAATCAGAAAACAATCATATAATTCTTGTTTGCGAAGACGATGGTAAAATTATTGCTTCTGTAATGGGAATTATTTGCCGCGAACTATATGGAGATTGCCGCCCATTTTTAGTTGTTGAAAATATGATTGTAGATAAAGAGTATCGAAATCAAAGTATAGGAACACAGTTGTTAACGAAATTAGAGATCAAAGCAAAAGAACGCAATTGCACACAAATGATATTAGTAACAGAAAAAGACCGTAAAGATGCATGTGCATTTTATGAAAAATTCGGATTTTCACAAAATACAACAGGATATAAAAAGAAATTGTAATACACAACACCGCCGAGGATTAAATTTTCCTCGGCGGTATTTCTTTGTCTATTGCGTACCAATTATTGACCCTATATCGAGAACGCATCAGTTAGACCATTCAATCTTGTGTTGTCTTTCTTTACATAGTACATCTCGGTTATCTGTGAGGTGCTATGTCCGAGGATGTCTGCGACCTGCTTTGGCGTTAGCGACAGTATCGTGCCATCTGGCTGTTTAACGCCGTTTACAAGGTTGGTTGCGAAGGTATGGCGTAGTGAGTGCAACCCACGGTGTTCGACGCCAGCACCGTCTAACAAGCGGTAATAACGCCGTCTGAATCGCTCGGGCTTAAGGAAGTTTCCATTGATGTCAGGAATAAGAGGGAAGTCCTCGCCCAAGTAAATCTCCCCTCGCATTTCCTTTATCGCTTGTATCGCCGTGTCGTTCAAGGGCACATCACGCTTGCTTGATGCGGATTTAAGCTTGCCCACCACCATCTCTGTTTTCGGACCGACCTGCTCATAACCGTCGCGCACGTTCCTCTGCTTAACACCACGTTGAACGTGCAACACACGGTTCTCTAAATCAATGTCGCTGTTCAGCAACCCAAGCACCTCGCCCGTTCTCAACCCCGTGTTCAGCATCAGTATAAACGCACCCGCTTGCTTGTAGAGCTTCTTTCCGGTGGCGTATTGCTTTGACGCTTCTTCTTTTATTTTGGCGATTTCCTCAGGCGTGAAGATTGTAACCGTTTCGTTGGTGGGCAGGTTCTCCTTGCCTTGCGCCGCCATAAAGTTCGCCTTTTTAATCATCGGTGCACTCTGCATCGGGTTCTTTTGTATCAACTCTTGCTGTGTGAGGTAGCGGAAGTATTCACCGAGAATGATATATACTTTCTTCACCGTGGTGTATGCGTAATCTTCACTCATCCAATAGTTTAGCAACTGCTTGATGTCCGATGCCTGAATATTTCCCACGATCTTGTCCCCAAGTATCGTATATATTTGGTTCTTGGCGGTGCATTCAAGGCGGTCATAAGTTGTCCTCTCCACAGAAGGAAACTTAAACACCTGTAACCAATTCTGCATACTATCTCGCAAGGTCTTTTTGCTCTCGTCGCTGGCTTCAATCATCTTGTCGAAGTCGGAGATATATTCGGTCATCTTTTTGTTGACCTCTTGCTTGGTCGTACCCGAGAAGCTTTTGCGCTTTCGCTCTCCGCTCTCGTCCATATACCAAACCACACCGCCCCATCTTCCGTCGGTTCTCTTGAACGCATTGCCGTTTGTCAGTAATTTCTTTTGCATTGAATTTCACTCCTTTCTATTAGCTACATACAATACCACAAAGGTTTGCATATATCCAGAGATTTTGACAATGTTTTATTGATGAATTTGTAACCTACCGTAACCTATTTTGAGATAGGTTACAGTAGGTTATTTTTTATTCCTCTTCTTCGGCGTCCTCGAAAAGCATTCCCAAATCAACCATGCCCTTTGCCTGTGCAACTCTGCGGTTGGAATCTTTGTGAAGCTTTTCGATTGCATCGTTGGTGAATTTGCAACGCCACCCAACGATATGAACCAGTACGTCCAAGAACACTGCGTACCGGTATAGTCCTTTTGAGATCCTGCTTCCCAGCGGACCGATCTCGTTTTTGATCGCTTTCCTGATTTCGTCGGAGAGCAAATCGCTGTTCTGGTCGACGACAAGTCTTGTGATATATTCTTCGATAGCCTTGGAAGCAAATGCAGAGAAGGAGTTTACCTTAGCTTCTCCGAACAAAACCTCTGCGCGTTTTACCAGTTGCTCGTCGATATATATCGTGGTTCTCAATTTTTCATTTTGATCTTTCATTTTGTTATTCCTTTCATATAATCTTTTCTTCACACCGAAAACACGGCGTAAAACGGGTGTGTTTCCGAAATACATCATACTTTTCGAGTGTGAACCTTGTTTTAGGGGACTTGGGTGAGAAAAATCGGTCGATACGTTTTTCTTTGCAGAAACGCCCCAAAACCGAGTATTTTCGGTCGGCGTTGCCGTCCGATGTCAGGCGCAAGGCGGTAAAACATGAGTGTGAGCCAGCCTTGCTTTAACCTGCTTGAAAATAATCTCCGTTATTTTCGCAGTTGTTCTTGTATTTCTTGCTTTCTGTAAGCAATCTGTGAAAGTGTCATTTGTCTCTCGAACTGTCTGTCCATAACCTGCTGTATTGGTAGGATGGTGTAGAGCAAGGTTCCGTTTCTTGTTTCACCGCTTTTGGTAACGATCTGCGTACGCTCGGTAGTGATAAGCCCTTTTTGTGTTAAGCCCTGCACGTACTTTCGCACGCTGTTTACACTCTTGCCGATAGCACGGCCGATCGTCGTGTAGCTGGGATGACATTGATAGGTTCTTCTGTCTTCGCATCGAAGCAGAAACGCATATACCAATATCTCGCCGTCAGTAAGATCGAGATCAAACACCGCGTTGGGAATAGGGAAATAGTTTTGCTGTTTTAACTTTTGCATTTCAGCGTTTAACATAGCTTACCTCCTTTCGTATTTTTATTAAGCCATTCAATGAGATTTTCCTTTTGCACAACCTTGCGCTTCCCAATATGCGTAACGGGGAAGTCGGGTTCACTCATCAGCTCGTAGCAAGACGATTGCGAGATGCCCAGCAGATCTGCAACCTGCTTCGCATTCAGAAAGCAGGGAAGCTCATCGAAGGATTTGTAGATAGATTCTTTCATTTGTATTCTCCTTTCATCACAAACAAAAAAGGCACCGAGTTTTTTCTCGGTACCTGATTCGGTTTCGTTATTTCATTGTTTCAAAATCATAGATGATATGACGGTGTCCGTATATGGATTCGGTAACATACATACTTGGATCGTCATCGTTTTCGTATAACATCAGCTCGGAGAAGATATGCGTGTCCATACCTTTTACCTTGTTCAACAGACGTTTGTTTTTCTCGTAGAGCAATACTGCAAACAGAAAACTCTTTGCACTTCCGATATCGTACTTCTCTTTCTTGTCGTTGTCGATCTCTTTTAGGATCATATGCAAGACGTGATCGTTTACGATATGCTTGGAAGCAACTTCAACACAATGTTCAAACAGCTCATCCGCTTTTTCTTTTCGGTACTGTTTTTCATCGTCTTTCTTCATCCCGATCTGCAGATGCTGTATTTGAGAATGCGCATCCTTGACGGTTTGAATGATCTTCTGCTTTCGATGTGTGTCGTTGGCATCGTTGTCGGTAACGTCAAGGTCGAACAAATCGATTAGCTTTACCGTTTGTGTCTTTGAGCTTCTGTTGTTACAGCCTTCCACCGCATCAAAGATAAAAGACATAGGCGTGTTCATAGACACGTCATCATCCCTTGCGGAAACGTTTCCCTCGGTAATGTGCTTGAAGAAGCGCGGTAGCTTTCCGCCGTGGGAATCTTTGTATTCCTTTTTGTATTTACCAAGCTCGGTTAATACCTTGTTGCTATCTACACTATACATCCGTTTCGCTTTGTCTATCTCCATACCGGACAATACCGCAAGCTTGCAGATGTCAAGGTAGATAGGCATCAGCTCTTCGACGAACTTGCCTTTTGAAAGCTCGTGCCAGAAGATGCTGTTGATAAACTGCGAGAGATTAACGATATCTCCGATCTTGTTTTCAGAGATGATGCAATCTAACCTTGCAAGATCCTCGGGGGAAAAGGTGTATGCCGTTTTCTGTGAAGGCTTCACGTTGCACACGGGAACACCAAGCTTGTCGTACTCAATCTCCGTTGCCGCAATCAGCCATTCGTTGTTTGTGATCAGCATCGTGTCCGAATCGTAATCGCAACCGTTCAGTCGGTGCTGGATATTACTGTTAATTGCATTGATGCAAACGATATTCGGCGTGAGATTAAAGCATGCATCAATATTTTCGGAATGCACATTTTCTGCAAGGAACAGATTACCCATCGTTATATGAGGACTTCTTGCACACAGCAATTTTTCACCGGGTTCAAACCGTGTGGTGTGGATTTCTCCGTCGTATAACTCGGGCTCGGACCATTTCACGCCTACTACCGCATAGAGAAACTCCATAGGGTTACCGAACAGCGTTTGGTAGTTCCCTTCGATAGCGATCCTGCCGTCCTTCATCCTGTCCTTGAACCGTTTGCAGACTTCACTTCGGTAAGCCTTGTAAAACTCCGTCATAGCGAAATGATCGGTACGGCGCAACATATCTGTAATGACGTGTTGCTTGTAGTTATCTACGGATAGGGGAATCATCTCACCCTTGGATGTTAGCTGTGTCTTTGCGTGGTAGCGCATATACATGGGATCGTTTCGTATCTTGCTCAGATATTCAAAGCTGGGTGCAAGCAACTGTTCTATGCCCAATCTCGAAAGCCCAACCGTGTTCAGTAGCTGGTAATTCGCATACGCCATATATCCGTTCATAACGGAGGGTTCTTTGTCTGTCTTGACAACACCGAAGAGGGAATTGTCCTTACCTTCGTACAGCGCATTCAGCCAAGCAACGTATCCGTCTTTTCTGCTCATCCCTTCGGGTAGGAACTTCATAAACTTCAAGCTGCTCTCGGTAACCACCAGCTTAATATCTTCTACCTTTCGAGCTACAGTGTATCCCTTTAGCTGTGATATCTTTTCAATACCGTTTACCTTAAAGAACGCTTGCAAATTGGTGTTGAACGCGCAGGTCTTAAAGAAGCGGTTGCGAAGAAGCATCATGCCGTTATCCGCATATCCGTTTTCTTCAAATACGCTTACGTCAAGTAATGCTTCTCCGTCCCAGAGGATGTTTTCAACCTCTGTTTCCTTTTCGCTCGCCGTAAGGTTTCCCGACTTAGTTTCCTCAACACAGACAGCCTTTATAACAAACCTGCTCACCTCATCGGGCAATACAAGTATAGCCTTCTTCGGTAGCTTGATGGTCTTTTCGATACTGCTTAGAGTTAGCGCAATATATGACTGCCAGGACGCTTGGTCAAGTACGTTTTCTTCGGCAATTCCACATCTGCTCCACTGCATCATATCCTCGTAAAGACATTCCGCAATAAACAGACAGTGTCCTTGCCTGCTGCTTCCTGCACTTCGCTTGTAACGAACGTAATGCACACCGTCTATGTCGAAGCCGTGCTTGTAGAGACATTCTCTTATCTCGTTCTTCTTCACCTGCGACGGTATCTCTTTTGACGTACGGCGATAGGAGCGAGTCTTTTCGTCGTATTCAAAGTATTTCCCGAGCAAGCTTTTGTCTATTGGGCATTCAACAGGTTCGTATTTCTTGTCCTTGTCATAAGGCACTTCAACTGCAACAAGAACGGGGCAACCGTTTTCGTAACGGATACAAACGTGGTCGTTCATATCCTCGTCGGCAACCGAATACCCGTACCGCACGTATCTTCTGCCGTATTGCTCAAATTGCTTTACCGCGTGGTCAAAGCGAACGTTTACTAACGCTCGTGTGCAACCTTGTTCCATAAACGGGAGGGGAAGTTCTTTCTTCTTTTCCTTGCAAAGCTGTTCCAGCCGAATGGTGTCCAGACTCTCGTCCAATACACCTCTGAAGCGGTCGACGTCCACTTTTCCGTTCTTCAAAACGGTCAATCCCGATAACCCGAACAAATGGAGGCTGTGCTTGTACACAGTACTTCCGTCAAGAGAGACGATCTTCATCTGCCCGTATTCTTTTTCCTTTTTCATAAGCACACCTCTTTTATTTTAATTTTACCATATTCTGTGCTCGTTTTCAATATGTAGGCACCCCTTTCACGTGATTTTCTTACCATTTGAAAGAGTTATGTTTAAAGCATATTCAAAACAAAAAGCACTGCAAAAACACAGTTTTATCAATATGTTTTTGATAATCACCCCAAAACCGTTTGAAACACAAAACTGTAAAAATAGAACAATAAATATAGTTTTCGTGCAAAGATATTCCGCACCCCCTTTTCTTTGTTTATACCGACGCAATAGGTGAGGGGTGGGTTTTTGAAGAATAAAAAATAGGCTTCGTATCACGTTCATACGAAACCTCTTTTAAAGTTTTTGCTATTTTATCTCTTCACACCGCCGAGAGCACCGATATACGCATCCTCTAACGTTGCAGTAACGGCGACAGAGTTTTCGAACAATGCTTCGTCGGCAAGATAACGCACCGTAGGCTTGCCCATATTATATGCCACCGAAACGACGGTAGCCTGACCTTTAATTTCTTCCTCTTTGCCCGGCTCACATTCTATTTGCCAAACGCGACCCTCCTGCTTAAGTACCATATCGGAGGTCGAGCCCGCGTACATCAGGTTTCCGTGCTCCAGCACGCAAACGTTTTGGCAAATGCTTTCGATATCGTGAATTATATGCGTAGAAAGCAAGGTTGTTTGCTTATAGCTGATTCTTGACAAAAGGTTAAGGAAATAAAGTCGTTCCTCGGGGTCAAGTCCCGTAGTAGGTTCGTCGATTATCAACAGATCGGGCGAGCCCAATAATGCCTGTGCAATTCCTGCGCGGCGAAGCATACCTCCCGAATATTTGCGGAGGTGCTTTTTCTTTTCGTCTTCCAATCCTACTATTTCAACACAACGCTCGATCTCGTCGAGACGTTTGCTCTTCTGGTTAATGCCTTTAAGAACGCACATATAGTCAAGAAACTCATATATGTTCATATTAGGCATCAACGCCGAACTCTGAGGAAGATAACCAAGGCGAGAACGGAATTCTTTTATATTCTTGTCGATCTCTTTACCGTCAAAAAGCACTCTGCCGCTTGATTGTTTTATTGCCGTTGCGATTATACGCATAAGTGTAGTTTTGCCCGCGCCGTTTCTGCCGAGCAGGCCGAACACACCGCCGCCGATTTCAAAGCTTACGTCGTTTAACGCGAGTGTTCCTCGCGGATATTTTTTCGTGAGATTTTCAATAGTAATCTTCATATATAAATCCTCTCAGTCATAAAGTCTTTTTTGTTTAGAGAGCAGCCAAGCGAAAGCTAAAAGCAATAAGGAAACGGCGAGTATAAAAAGTCTGTTTTGCAGATAAACTTCATCAAGCAGATACCACATACCGTTTGAATCTGTAAATATTCCGTGCGCGTATCCGCCTAAGAAGGGATCTAATCTGCAAAGCGTTTCCGTCACCGCTTTTTCGGAAAGTCCGCTTTGGTAATACAACGCAAGAAATGTAAACGAATATACAGCTATATTCGCATATCTGAAACTACATAGAAAACGCACGAATAAGGCAAAACATACCATAAACAGCAAGGTTACGGGATATGAAAACAGAAAATAAGGTATCATCCACCGAGGCATAAGCATAAGCCCTGTTACCGTTCCGCTTAAATATGCCGCAAAAAAGCATAATACGGCATCGACAAGCGCTACCTTTATCAACGAGCTTCCGCGCAGAACAATAAATGAGGGCTCTTCTTTGCTGTTAAACAGAATACACAGCGGAAGCGACGCAAAAAATGGATAGAACACCTCTAAATTCTGACGAAGATAAAGCAGTTCCTCGTCGGATGCTGCGGGGCGAAACGTTCCGGTTACAAACAGTAATAATATCGGTGCGACAAAAAGAAGCGGCAACAAAAATCTGTTTTTTCTTAATCGAACGCCGAAAAGCGCAAAAATATTGCCCACTATTCCACCAAAAACCTGTCCGATCGTCTTGCGATGAAATACGATAGCAACAGTATAAACACCGTTACTCCCAATACTATAAGACGGTTGTTGCCGTAAACTCCGTCATTTTTAATCGTGTTTGCAAAATACGGTGTAAAGCGTTGTATAGCTTTAGGGCTTGAAAGCATTAAGGTTTCAGACAAAAACAATTTAAATGAAGCTGCCATAATAGTGTGCGTAAGTAAAGCGAACATAATAGTTGCGAAAGGTGTTTTGACCAAGACTCTGAAAAGCAGCGATATAGAAGTAATGAACAGTAAAGTGGTTAAAAGCGTTAAGGATTCTCTTTGGGCATTATCTCCCCCGCTAACTAACAACCATAAAGCCTGCGGTAACGAAAGGTAGATAAATGTAACAAAATATCTGATCGCCAATACGACGCAAAGCCGTGTATTAGAAATACGTATCAGCTCGATTTCCGACTGACTGTTAAAAAGCAAACCGCATGCAATAAGCGGCAGCATAAAATAACTGAACTCCAAAACGCTATACGATTCCTGAACTCGCCAGCAAAGCCAAAACACGATAATCCCTATAGGGACCCACATCGCCTGAAAGCGCATTTCCTTTTTTAATATAGACGGCATAATTATTCCTCGTATGTGTTCATATTTTCCCAAAAATCAGGCACCCATTCGCTGCGTACAACCTGTAACCGTATGCGGCAGAACGTAGTATCGTTTATTTCCTCATCGGTTTCGGGAAGCTCGTCAATGGTAAGAATACCGCGAGAGGCAGGATCTTTGGGCAGATCGGAATAGTCAAGCCCCTCTTTTTGGATTCTTATTTTCTCGCTTGTATAATAAAAATAATCGCCGTTTTCGTTGGCATAGCATCCACCGACGACGTTGTATCCGTATTCGCTGAACGATGACACCGTTTCACGCCATTGAGTATTCGTTGTAAGAAATACGAGCCACAATCCGCTTTCGGATTGCACGCTTTTTTCTAAAATTATATTTTCGGGCAAAGCAAAAAAGCCTTCGGGAAGATTATCAGGTATAGCATCAAATTCTGTATAGGATAAGTCGAGAGGACGGTGATCTTCGGGAAATGTCGGAAATACCGAACGATCGAAGACAAGCTTTGCAATACGCAATTCGTAAACGTAGGGTTCTTCGCCGAATTCTTGGCGCAAATTACTGTTACGACGGTTATCGTATATTGCAATTCTCCAGCCTGTCGGATGCAAAAAGGTGGAAATCCTGTCGTTTTGCGAATACTGTTCTTTCATTCGCAAATACCAATCGTTAGAAAGCACAGCCTCATACTGCGTGCGCTCATCTACCGTTCCTTTATAAATCAGGCACAACTCGCCGTTCTTCCATTCGGCGCGTAAGGGTTGATTATCCTGAGGCAGTATTACCCATTCGGATAAGGAATAATCGCTTGCGATTCCGTCGGGGTATGATGAATAGTCAGAATCAAACGTCTCTATACCTTCTTGCGAGCAAGAGCAAAGTAATACGCAAAAAAGCAAAAGGAGAACGCGGTATTTTTTCATTTACAACGTCCTCCTTTTCTTATGCGTCTTTTGTATTTTTGTAAAGGAAATAATCCAAAACCAATAGTGTGCAGCAAACTCCGAATATAAGTGCGTACGATACAACAACCGGCTTTGTCAGCGGTCCGGTAACGTATTCGGGCAAAATATTTATTTGGTCCGGTTTTATGTGCCAACAAGCAAAGAAATAATCTATGTTATGGGGCACGGAATAGAAATAATAGCGAAAAGCGGTATGAAAGAGCTGATCGGGCATTACTAATGTGAAAAAACAATATAGCACAGAGAAACAAATACCCATAGCAGAGCTTTTGAATATTAGGCAAACCGTTACCGTAAGTGCGACATACTGCAATATTACGGGAATGGCATAACCGATTACACGGACAAGCAAAAGAAACAAAGTTTCAGTCACGGTATAATCGGGAAAGTTTACGCCTCTTCCGTAGCCGTACCAGATAACAAAAAACACCAAGAAGGATATTATCAAGGAAAGCACGAACGCCAAAAAAACGTATGTAATAAGCTTTGCCGCATATCTGGCGAAAGCGTGCTTTCCCGAAACAGTCTGAATATCACAGGTTTTGTTTTTTCGTTCGCGCAAAATGTCTATACCTGCGATAACACCTATTGTTAGAGGTACTATTTCATCCAAAGGGCACATCGCGCAGTTCAACAACAGATTAAGCATATCCGTTTGCCCAAGCCCGCCCGGGTTTCTTCCAAACATAAACAATGAAGCTGCAAATAATGTGATCCATACAATAGGACTGGAAAGTGATGCTTTTAGATTGTTCTTTATACAACGAACGAATATGTTCATTTTATTTCACAACCTTATCGTTGTATTTGCAAATTTGCAAATAGAAGGAAATTGGTGCGTCGGGATCGGAATAGGAGGGGTATTCGATGTAGCCTTCGAAAATATAATCGCCGTTTTCGTTGCAGTATGGTTGAACGCCCATATTATAAAAACCGCTTTTGTATATTTCTTCGAGATATGCCCCTTTATCCGAAAGTGTACCATTCAATGTTAAAAAGACACCGTTGCTTTTTTGTTCGATAGACTCAATCGTAAGTCCTTCAGCGGGTTTGGGAAATTTTTCAGGGAATATAGATTCATCCCATTCTTCAAAAACCTTTTCTTCTAAACCCAAATCGGTATTTGCATCGGGATATTGCCAGAATAAAGCTTCAATCTTCACGTCAGTTGGAATTACGCGAATTTCGTAGGTATATCCTGTCGGGCTTTTTTCGTTGATTGCGGTGAGATGAGTGTTAGGGTGTACAGAACTTGTAACAGTTAATTTGTAGCCGTCACGGCTTAACCAATATGCATCTCCGGTTTCCATATCCATAACGGTGCGGTATCCGTATTTGAAATGCAAATCGGTTTCGAATGTGTAATGTGCCGGCCTCTTTTTGTTGTTTTCGGCAAACATAACGATAATCACTTCGTTATCCTTGCGTTCGGCTGAATAGATTTCCGTGTATTCAGGAACCGGAAATCCCTCGGGTAACAATTCCGCAGGCCACTTGATTTCTCCGGTTTCGCTGTCAACGAGCGACTCCTCAGGAACATCGGGCATGTCAGAAACTCCTTCGGGAAGAGGTTCGCTTTCGTCACAGCCGACAAATCCGAACGCACATACTATGACGGAGATTATCATTGCAAGCACAATCGCAGTTTTGCTGAAGCGCGTGTTTTTTGTTATAGCGGTAATTCTTTTCTTCATCGGTTTACCTCCAAATCCTGGCACAGGGCTTTTCGCACGTGGTGCGTATTCAAAAATCATTTTGGCGTAAGATAATCGACTTCGCTCATCCAACTTCGTGGCTACTGCCTCGTCACACGCGAGTTCAGCATCTCTTGAAGCAAGAATCATATACAGCCATATCAGCGGATTCCACCAATAAACGGCAACCAATGCTCTACGCACCATCGCTCGGTAGCTGTCGAAATGCTTTATGTGCGTCATTTCGTGTTGTAATACTAAATCAAGGTTTTCTGAATTTGCAATGCTATTGGTAATATATATCGACGGCTTTATTCCAAAAACACAAGGTACAATGTCCGAATCGTTAATGAATACTTTTGTTCTGCCGACCTTTTTAAAATATCTTCTGCCTGATGTCAACTTTCTTTTCACCGAAATCTCTGAAAGCGCGAACCACACAAAGACCGAGGCGGCGCCGACAATATATACTGTCTTTCCGAGCATAGCATAATCTATACGATTTTTCTTATTTGGCGCAGTTTCGGTTTTGTTGGGAACGTTCGTTTCGGTTTGAACGCTTGTGCTTGGCGTCTCGTTCGGAAGCACAAAATTATCATTGATAAAGTGTTCCTGACCCGACACATAGTGTTCGGAAGAATTCGGCAACCGAATATCGAACAATGTCCCCGGAACTACAAGGCGTATGAAAACTACTGCCCAAAGTGCATATATCAAGCGGTTGGGTGCTTTGTTTCGTAATATGGCGCGTAGAAGTAACACGGCGCATATCATAACCGAAGATGCAATGATGTGCTCGGTCATCGTTAACCCTCCGTTTTTGTCAGTTCGCTTTCTGCCTTGTCAAGTATTGCGCGTATTTCATCAATCTCTTTCTGCGAAAGCACACAATTACCTGAAAGCGCAGATACGAACATTTGTAGATTGCCATCGTAAACTCGTGTGAGAAATGAGTTTGTTTCTTCTTTCGTGGCTTCTTGTCGACTTATAATAGCCGCGTACTGCTGTGGTCTGCGTGTTGTTACCATTGCGATCGCGCCCTTTTCTTCCAAACGTTTCAGCATTGTAAATACCGTGTTTTTGTTCCAGCCGGTATCTCCTTCCAATGCGTCGACCATCTGACCTACGGTCATAGTCTTATGGCTCCAAAGTAATTTCATCAGCTTCCATTCGCCGTTCGATAAATTTATCATTTCTTTCATAAAAGCACCTCAATATCGTTTGACTACATTTGTCATCTTCAATATAACACAAAAGACTACACTTGTCAACTTATTTTTGAATTAATTTAGTATGAAAAAATTGGCAAAAATAGAATTTTTCTTCTTGTTGCTTATTCTTTTCATGTGGCTTATCAAGAATTGATATACGTGAAACCTTTCAAGAACGAAAAAGAGCCGAATTATAATCTCGGCTCTTTTTGTATGTATGAATTTACGGGGGAGTGCTAATTCTTACATTTCGTCCAAACTCGCCCAACACCGCATTTAATGACCGCTTCGATAAACCGCTTGACACGTTCACCAAAATCGCAACGAGAGGGAGTTTATGCTTTCGACGGCAGTGCCTGTTGCAGACATAGATATGTTTATTCATTTTGCGCACTTGTGCCCGGCTCTTCGGTTGGATTTTCTTGGTTGTCAATTATAGATTGACATCTGCATCCAATGAGATATAGACAAATAAGAGTTACCTTAAAGGCAAAACTCAATTGTTCTTTATTTTGATAACCATTTCCGTGTATACAGTCATTGCGTATATTTAAGCCATTTTCGCCAAACATGCAAAAATGAATAAAGAATAAATCTGCTGCTCCTGATATGGATCCCGTCAAAGTTGACACTTCATCAAGGATGATGTTTATGATACTGTGGGGCTCTTTTAGTCTGTGCGACAACTCTTCTTTTTCGCAAACCGGCACAATATTTAGCATTTCTCCCAATAGTCGAATTTTGTTTTCTAAAATTGGGAAGAGTTGAGTGATATGTGCTAATAAAGGTTCATTTGAGTATTCTATAAATTGATATTCGCCATTTTGGTTGACGACAGCATTGTATAAAGGTTCTGCGTTGTTTATTAAGTGAATTCTTATTTGGATTTCACTCGTTATGCGCTGATATAGTCCATTGACATATTCGTAGGGCTTCAAAGAGTTTAATAGTTTATAACCTTTGTGTTCAATTGATTTTTTTACTTCGTTCAAGTATTGTACGTCAACTGGGTGTTTATCATCTATTTTGAGTTTTTCTTCATATGGGAAATCCTCGGCGATATGAACTCTGCTAACGAGTGTGAGCAAAGCATGTTCAGATATATCACTCATACAAGATATTAACATATCTTCGTCAAGCTTACAAACATTCGCAGCAAAATTAAAAGGAGCATAAAGTATGGAATACACGTACTTATCTACGACTTCTGTTGGGATCGAAAAGGGACCCGATTGGAAATGCCCCAACGAGCCAACGGATTTATCATAGTACTCTGTTTGCCATAACGTTCTGATGCGAATGATTTCTGAACTTATGTCGCGAGAATTTATATCTTTATTGTTCTTTATTTTCAGCAAGAACTTGAAATAACTTATAAAAAGACTCGCAATGTTTCTAATATCACTACCAGAAACTATTAGATTGAATTTTTCAGATACTTTAATGAATATAGAATTATCAATTAAATTGCTAATTCTATTATTCTTTATATATTCATAGAATTCGTGTTCCTGAGTTACGGAATCGATACTTTGTGCTTTTATATTAAGAAATTCGTTGAGTTTTTGGCTTAATGATTTATCACAAATTGCAAGATGATCCTTTACCTCAAAAAGAATTTCGAATCTTTCAAAACTATCTAATTTATTGAGAGAATTTGACCATGCTTTATAAGTGGCCGCATTAAAAAGCTTTTTTTGATTGTATTTACGGTCGAAAAATGAAAGTATAAATTCGAAACTCGAACAATGAAAATCGAAAGAATCTTTTTCTGTGACGCTTTGATATAGTTCATCCAAAAGGGAAAAGTGCAAGTTGATTGTTTTTTGCGAAGGTTGAATATTAAATATGGCAAATCTTATAGATTCGACAATAAATGTAACGCTTTCATCGTTAAAATAGCGCATCAGATATTCTAATATGCCCTCGGTCCATACTGACATATCGGGGTATGTATAAGAACCGGAACTCCATTGCGGGATTAGTTTTCCGTCGGAATAAGAGGTTAATAGCATATTAAGAATCTCTTGTTCTTCCCAAGTGGTTATGGTTTCGTCCTTTATTCGATTGAACGAAAAACTATTTGCAGAAAGAAAATCGGTTTTATGCTTCGATAGAAATGCTTCGTTAACCGGAATAATCTTTTTATTGATGTTGTCTTTGAATATTTGTATTTCGTTATCAATGTTTATATCAACTGAATTGAATAACATGTCAAATGTTGCTTCTTCATCAACGAATAAATCAATATTTTCAAGAGTGTGGATGTTTTTGTACTTGAAAATAGAACTATATAAATAGTATTTTTGATTTTTAATTTGTCCATAAATTCTTCCGGCATATACGAGAATACGCATGATTTTTGAAAAAGTGGTTTCGAGTACAAGTGATTCAGACGCTCGCTGCCCATTGCAAAAATAGGAGAGCTGTTCAAGTTCTTTTAACCAAGATGCGCTTATTGGTAATTCTTCATCTAAATAATCGTGAATTCGACACAAAAAGTCAAAAACGGGCTGTATTTCCTTAAACACTAATAAAGCATCTTCAAATGTTGTAACTTCTATATTGGGCGAAAAATGTTCTTCTGTATAGTCGATAAACCACGCCCAATCTCGTGAGCGTGATAGAATATTATCCATAGCCCTAACTTTTATATCGTGTTCGTAGTAACTCATATTTTACCTCCAGAAACATTTTTTGTAGTGTTTTTTCTCAAGCTTTCTCGTTCATTTTATAAGATAAAAGCTGTAGAGTGTGGTGCTGTTACGACAGGTTATAGTATTATTCGTGTTAAGATTGTAATGCCGATAAGAAAGTTGACATTCACCATAATTCTACGAATGAAAATACGATGAATGTCAATAAAATCCTTTTTCCTTTATCTTTGACTATAGCGTATCAAGTTTTGACCGATACAATCAAACCGTAGTTAGTGCAAAACCATCGGTAATGGCAATTTCATCTAATACGATATGTTGCACGGTTTTGAATACATCGTCCCACTCAAGCTTACCAACATAATTGTTGGAGTCTCTGTAGTTACTCCACATTAATGTCATATGTTCGTTGTTGGCAATGTCATCAAGTATTTGCTCTGCGTCGTCAATTAAATGCTCGGTTTGGCGTTTTTGTGTTGTTGCGTAGTATGCTTCACGTAAAATATCGGTTTCAATTAGATTCTCATCGAAGTTCCAGAGCGTATGAATATCGTAAAAATCTCTCATTCTTGTATTGGTGGTAGCTCTCGCCAAAACTGTTTCAAGCTTTTCTGCCAATAAGGTTTCCAAGCTGTATGTCAATATGTTTATTTTGCCTTGCTCGAACATCATTGGATATGAGAAGGTCATAGCAGACGGAGTGATCGCATCTCCGGTTGAAATATCAAATGTAATCGTTTCGCGTAAGGATTCAAGCATTACCTTCATCGTAATACGTATTCCTGAATAATCGTGCTCTTCCATTATTTCTTTGGCGTCGGTGATTTCGAAGTTTAGGTTGTCCGAAAGATCAATAGATGTGATTTCTTCGATTATTGCTTTAATATCATTTGCTGTTAAGGGTAATGCACAAACTGTAGCATCAATATCCATTGTGCTTCGTGCGTCTTCTCCGACGATTGCCGAAACCAGCATGCCGCCTTTTAAGATAAAGTTGTAACGATATTTTGATTTGGCAACACGTGCTAAAAACCGTTCCATCATATATTTTCGGGTTAGGATTTGAGATTTTTTGCTGTCGCCACCGGTTAGATTTTTGATTTTATCTTTTAATTGTCTTGACGTTTTTATCATAACAGCACCTCCATATAGGTTCGTACCTCGTTTTCCACATCTAAGCGTTCGGCGTATCGCATTAGCTTACTGATATTTTTTTGCTTTGATTTGGAATATTCTTTTAGAGCATACAGAAATACCTGCGGATCTTTTTTTGAGCGGAACTTTACCATATCGCAGATGGTTCTTTCCATATCATAAACTTTAACGGTGTTTCCGTATTTGGTAACAGCTTCGGTTGTGCCCAATTCATATAAATTGTCTTTGCATTGGTGCACCAAGACTCCTTTATCTCTCAGATGCTTTGCATTATATGTGTAGGGAACAGATACGTGAATTGCGTTTGGTTCCCTTTCAGTAAATTCGTGGATTTGTAGCGCGGTTTCGTGAGAAAAGATCGCCTTTGCGTTTTTTAGACAGAGAACATACAACTCATCAAGCCACGTGTCTGCGGATATATATATACCTTGAGCTACTCTTTCTAAACCGTATTTACATACAAATTCGGCTAAAAATGTTTTTGAAATTCCTAATTCGGCAACTTCTTTTGATAATAAATAACCGTTTCGGTTTTTCATTAGTTTTTTCATTTGTTCGCTTTTGGTCAAAATATCCACCTGCCTTTCGCGCTTATTATATTACCACAAATAAGCGCAAAAGTAAAGTAGATTTTCAAAATAAATAGAATAACTTACGAAATCTCTTTTCTTTGTTTATCGCCTATCAAATATTGATAGGCGATAAGTTTTGTTAATAGAGTTAATATGACGATAGTGTAACGATTTTATAAGGTAGTGGTATTGTGTCCAATATATTGAAAACGTTTGAAAAAGCAACTCTTGTTTCTGTTGAAAATATTTCTAACGAACCGATTGAAAAGTGGGAATGGAGAGGCAATTTTATAGGTCGCAAAAGTACACTCCTTTTATGCGAAAGTATAGATACTTACCCTCACGAACAGTTTGTTGAATTTACCGATATAACGATTTCAACCTCACAACGAGCTGCGGCAAGATAGAATTGACCGATACACATCTGCGCATCACCGCACAGAATAGTATTTACGTGTTTGGACTTTAGCTTTTATATAAAAATATGCAAAATAGTTAGTTTGAAAATGTCTTTTATATTGTAATGTTGAATAATCAAATGTTTTGTGATAAAATGCAGAAAAGAAACAAGTTTGGAGAAATTGTATGGCTGATAGTAAAAAAGTTTTTATTTCATATTCGTGGGCTGTTCAAGAGAGAGTTGTAGAATTGGCAGAGCGTCTTATTGCAAATGGCATCGACGTTGTTCTTGATGTATATGATTTGAAAGAAGGCCAAGAAAAATATGCTTTTATGGAACAGTCCGTTAACGATGCTACAATCGATAGGGTTTTAATTATTTGCGATAAAACTTATGTTGAAAAAGCAAATAACCGTGAAGGCGGGGTAGGTGATGAAACAGTAATTATTTCGCAAGAAGTGTACGGACAAGTTAAACAGGAAAAGTTTGTTCCGGTTATATTTGAAGTTGATGAAAACAACAAGGCGTATTGTCCTTACTATATAAAATCTCGTATTTACATAGATTTGTCTACCGAAGACGATCGATACGAAGCAGAATATGAAAAATTATTACGTAACATTTATGAAAAACCGTTATTTAAAAAACCTGCATTGGGCACACAGCCTGAATGGTTGGAAAATGATTCGGTAGATTTATCAGCACTTCGTGATACTGTTAAGCAGATTAGGGGGTACACTGGTGACAATGCAGCCAAAGCGGATTTTTTGTTGAGAAAGGGAATACAGCAATTTGTTGAAGCTGCTAAGGGTTTTGAAACCAAGGATATCGATTCGTTATTATCGACGATTGATTCTACTAAGCCCTTAAGAGACATATTTGTTGATTTTTGTGAATCTTTAATTTATAGTTCTATGGATATAAGCCATACTATTTGTAATTTATTAGAAACACTATATAACGAATTGCACGATACAAAAGGAAAAAATCATTATTCAGATGTCGATTTTGAGTTATATGATTATATTATTTGGGAGTTTTTGATTACTTGTACGGCAATATTACTTCATTATGAAAAATTCAAAGATTTGCATGATATAGTTTGTCATACATACTTTTTGAAAGATTCGTATTTTAGCAATGCAGTAAAACCGTATTCGTATTTTGAATTCAGAAAGTATTTTAGGAGTATCGAAGAGGATTGCAAGCCAAAATCGCAATTCAAAAGCAAAATCACATTATCAGGTCAATTATTAGTAGAAAGAGAAAGAAAGCCGATTTTAACCAAAGAAACGTTATCGAATGCAGATATTGTTCTTTATCAGTTGGGTGGGGTGTTAAATATAGGCAACGATGGATTTGATTATTGGTTTCCAACATCTTATATTTACCATGACTATGCACAGCCTATTTGGCAAAAATTAAAATCAAAACAGTATTGCGAAAAAATAATGCCTTTATTTGGTGTCAAAACAATTGATGAATTGAAAAGCATTATTTCAAAACATACTTTTGATAGAGGTATGAGATATTCAGAGTCTCACTATTCAGCACCAGTTATTTTATCAACCATAAAATTGGAAGAAATAGGCACGTTAAATTAATAAGCGTAAAAAAGGCAGAAACTATTTGATTTCTTTGTTTACCGTTGACCAAATATTGACACTTAACAAAGGCGCGATTTAGAGTTAAGATGGTAACGCAGAGAGGGAAGTTATGGTTCTCGAAGCGGCGTGAAGCGGCGTGAAGCGTTGAAGTTCGGAGTTGAGCATCAAGGTTCGGATGCGGAGCATCAAAAGGCGGTTATAATCATCAAAAAGGTTGATGTTGTAGATTACAGCATCAACCTTTAATTTTGCGCAGCATCAAAAAAGCCGTGGGGATATAATGAAGCAAATTCGGTTCATAGCATCAAAAAAGCATCAGAGCATAGCATTTTGCATTTTGATGCTCTGAAAGGTGTTGCAAAAAGCCAGTATTTTCAAGGGTTTTCGGGATTTTTGAGCCACTCCAAAACCGTTGGTCGTGGGTTCAAGTCCTACTGCCCCTGCCAAAATTAAAGGAGAGGATTTTTCCTCTCCTTTAATTTTTTTGTGCGGGAAGGTAGGACTTGAACACCAAGGGGGCTCACGCCGTAAAGCAAAACAGTACGGGTTACTGTTTTGTAGGCGGGAGGTGCGCCGACGGGTACTGAAAGCGGAACGCTTTCGGTCGTCAAGCAGTGCGGATTCATATATGAATCCGCGTCCTACTGCCCCTGCCACGCAGAAAACCCGCATGAATCCTTGATTCTTGCGGGTTTTTGCTTTTTCATTTTCTGCGATCCACGGTCCACGAAATCCCACTTTGATGCTCAAATCGGGCATCATTTTCCCATCTGTTCCGCTCTGTTCGCAACCTTTCCGTCTGCTACATCATCAAAAGAGCATCAAAAGGTCTTTGTTTATTTACCTCAGATTCCGCAAAAAATGATAAGACAAAACGTAATCTTTGCTGTATAATAAAGAAAAACTGCATCGGAGATCATCGTGAACAATATTGATTTAATTTCAAAGGTTTTACAATATATCGACGTTCATATTAGCGAAGATATAAGCTTCAAAACATTAGCTGATATATACGGGTATTCGTCTTTTCATTTTCATCGCATTTTTACAGCTATAACTAACTTGACCATAACTAATTACATAAAAGAACGTCGTTTGAAGCTTGCATATAACTATTTGTTAGATAACGGTTCAACGGTTTCCGAAGTGTGCTTCAAATACGGGTTCAATAGCATACAAACTTTTAATAGAAGCTTCAAAGTGATGTTTGGTATGACACCAACCGAATCAAGAAGTTTGCACGCAAAGATCGAAGTACAGTCTATTGATGAAATAATCATTAAATATCAAAAGCGTATTACCATAGACGGTGACTATACTCTTACGCCCAAGTTTGTTGAAAAGCCTTCTTTTCTTCTTGCAGGTTTGAGAAAGCATACGAGCGAGGGATGGCAGGTGATAGGTGAGTCTTGGTTGGCGTTAAAAGCGAATTGGGACAAGCTCGACCGTGTAAATTCCTTTATGTATGGATTCGAGGATTATTCGGAAGATTTTATTCCTGAACCAATGCAGTTCTATTATATGGCAGCGGCTGAAGTGTGTGATGTAAATAATCTTCCCGATGGTTTCTCTGCAAGGCAAATACCTGCATCGACCTACGCAGTATTTACTGTAAACGGAAATAATTCTAACAACGAAATCGGCAGAGCTTTCAGATATATCTATGATGTATGGTTGCCCAATTCCGAGTACTGCATTAATGATGAAATAACTGCAGATTTTGAGTTTTACGATGAACGCTGGGATTGTTTGGACGGTAATTCCCAAGTAGATTTATATATTCCGATAAACAGAATGGAGTGTGGCTTGCAATGACGTTAAAAGAAATGTTTTCTGAATTTCAACCGATCACGGTAAATGAGGATATTATTTTACGACAAGTAAAGCCGGAGCAGGATTGCGAAAAATATTTTGAGATTTACAGCGACACCGATGCTATGAAATATTATTTGGGTTATGGCAAACCTCCCGCAAATCAAGAGCAGGTCAAGAAGATCATTCAAAACCAAATAAATGCTTTTGAAAAATGTCGTGAATACAATTGGACTATCGCAGATCGTAATACAGACGAGGTTTTAGGTAGAATCCTGTTAAGCGATTTTCAAAACAACAATACCGCTGCAAACATCGGCTATTTCCTTGACCGCAAATGTTGGAACAAAGGAATTATGACGGCTTGCACAGAAGTTGTCGTAAAGTTCGGATTTGAACAGCTAAAGCTTGAACGCATCTTCACATCCGTCGAGCCGAATAATATCGCATCCATAAAAGTCCTTGAAAAGAACGGATTTACAAAGGAAGGACATTTACGCCATTGTTTTCAGTTAAATGACGGGTTGCACGATTGTCTGATATACGGAAAGCTTTATACAGATTGAAAACTTAAGGGGATTCTGTAAATCCCCTTAAGTCTACAGTTGGGCGAGAGCGTCGTACATTAATTTGGTCCAAGCGATCACGTGCGTATATATTGCGTGGTCAATAATGATAGGACCTAATATATCAGCCAGCACATATGTTGCAATCAGCGCCATCGAAATAAGTACATCTTTACGCATTGGATATTCATCCTCCTTTCATAGCATATTATGAAAGAAAAAGCTTTCGAAAAGTGTGAAAGTGGTCTATAGCCCTAAAAGTTTGCCACAACAAATACCGCCGAGAAGTTCTCGGCGGCTTTTCTTTGTCTATTGCACCCGGACCGTTTTTATCTGTAAGTTTATTTGCAAAACCCAAAAAACAATGCTATAATAAATACAACACACATTATTTTGCCAAAACAGCGAGGTAGGATATGAAGGATTTGAAACTTACGTTTGTTGTTGACGAAATGCCGTTTTACGCCGTTTCATACAGTAAATCTATTGAAATTCAAACCGATAAAGACCAATTAAATTGCAAGGTGCAGTACGATTCTCATTCCGAGCCTCTGGTGCTGAAGGGCGGCGTTAAGCAGGGCGACGGTGTTTCCGTTGTCTTGATGAAGCACAGAATAGAATTATACGTTAACGGCGCACTCGTTGACGAAGAGTGGCCTGTGGGGAACCTTTTGTTTTCCTTCGAAAACGGATTCCGTGCCGATTCGGAAATTAAAGTTGAGCAATATTTTTCCTTCGAGCGAGAGTCAGACAGTGTTTGCGGTACGTTCTATAACGCCGAAGGCTGGCGACCCGAAAAAGATGTTTTTGTAGGCGATTGTATGCCTTACGTGCGCGGTGATGAATACCACGTTCTTTACCTTAAAGACCGCCATCATCATTACAGCAAATGGGGAATGGGCGCACACCAATGGGTGCATATTTCCACAAAGGATTTTGTGCGGTGGTCGGTTCATCCGATGGCTGTCGAAATAGCCGACCCGAGCGAGTGCTCGATCTGCACGGGCTCTTGGATACGGCACGACGGGATTGAATATTTGTATTACACAGTAAGACGCGGCGGAAGTCTTGCGGCGCCTGTTCGGAGAAGCATATCTTTCGACGGATATCATTTCAAAAAGGATTTTGATTTCGGATTTGAGCTTCCCGAAAAATATAATCGCGCCGTCGCCCGCGACCCAAAGATAATAAAGGGCGGCGACGGATTGTTCCATCTTAT
>JAZNZY010000007.1:0-2130 GCA_045595165.1 Eubacteriales bacterium | reverse complement strand
CGGTTTCCTTTTTATCGTCTTTCTCAGCTTTGTCGTTGGTATCAGTGGTAGCACGTGGCATAGCATATCCGCATTCATCGCACTATTCATCGTTATTTGCGTCGGCGTGAGGTGCTATATTAGCCTTATCTCCGCAAGCACACTCGTTCCAATGCTCGTTTGCATCGGTTTTCCAAGTCGTGCCGTAGTCGTGACCCGTAGCATCTATAGCCCCCCATGCGACAAGGTCGGGGATCTCAACCGTTCCCTCGGCATCCTCAAAGCTCTTACCGCAGAAGCATTCATAATGTTTTTCAAGACCGTTTTCGGTGCAGGTAGGCTCAACCTTTTCAACTAACTTTGGAGCACAGGCATGAGGAATACCTGTATCCTCGTGATAGGTTATCATACCCATCCACATTATATCCGTGCCATTACCTTCCGTCATCGTTTCTTCCCACGCAACACCGTCAACCGTGATTAAATTTTCAGAGATCTTTTCGGGGACCTTATATCCGGGCTTTAAGTGCAATATCAAATAAAAAACATACTGATGCCCGTCAATGAACGAGCCTGCTATATTACCGATTTTAAAATCTATCCACTTCTGATTAAATTCCCAAGCTTCACAATCAGTACAAGACGAGCTGCAAGGATAGAATATATCCGATTCAAGCTTTGCTTGATCAATTACAGCCGGAGCTTTCGCGCCCGAAAGATCGCTTCCGTCGATATGGATACCGTCAATTTCTTTACAGTCATCTATCGGAATACCCTTTTCTTCGTCATAAACGATGTAAAAATCCACCTCATAACATTTTTTATCAATATTGTCCTGCGACATAGCAGATGCGGAAATACTGTACCAAAGAATTCCCGTTACATTGGCAATATCAGCGTAATCGTATTTCTTTCCCGTAAAATCGGGAAGCAGATAACCGTTCTTGGGGTGAATTCCGACGTGATAAAAATACTCTTTGCCGTTAACAAATTCCGTAGCGGGCTGCTTTGTTTCGGCATCGTACCAAGTATCCGAAGCATACGTCATACCGCAGCAGTGCTGTCCCGAACAGAATTGTATTTGATCGTTTTCTTCCAGATACCCCTTTAGTCTTGCGGCTTCGGGTGTTTTGGCGCCTCCAATTGCCCTTCCGTCTATTTCAAGAGGCAGGCAGGTCACAACGGGAAGCCAATTTGCCACTACGACGATAGATTCGGTAACCGTAATATCTTCAAACTGACCGTAAGACTGACCCGCTATCGTCCAATGGCTGAATCGGTATCCCTCGGGCGGAACAAACTTGCACCATCCAAGCTCATATTTACCGCTGACAAATACCACGTCCATCTCACCGCTACCGCCGTTTGCAAGATAGCTTACTCTGTATGCATTCGACCAGATAACGTCGATTTGAGAGGATTCAAGCACCATCTGACCATTCTTAAAAGCCTGAACCTTAAAAAGATGGGCGGTTGCTATATCAGAGGTAACCTTACAGCTGTTAACGCCTGCTTTATATGCAACGGTCGCTTGGGTTTCCCACTGGGCAGTGTTTACGTTATAGTGAAGCACCTTGTATTCATCTGCTTCAAAATTCGTTTGCCACGTTATCTCATAGGATTCGTTCAAGCCCACCGTTGCACCATTAGGCTTCACGGTAAATTCCTTTTCAACGTGCTCGACCGCGGTAAACGGTATATCATATACTGCCACGTATTTCTTGTAAGCTTCACCTACAGACCATACGGAGGGGTATGCAACGCCGTTTACAAGCACGGTAGCTCCATCCGCAAAGATATAAGGATCTTCGGAAACTAAATATATGTCCACATAATAGGTGTTACCTGCTACAAAGGGCTTATTATTAAAATCATTACTATCGCTTCCGTCTGCCGTTCTAGACCAACCGATGGACACGTTATATTTTTCCGAATCAAAAATACTACCTGCTGTTGAGGTTTCACCGTCCTCGGGTATGGGAACATTGACCTCAACCGAGGAGATCACGTTTTCCGTTTCCTCCGCAAATGCATTAAATGCGCTCATAGGAACAAGTGCAAGTATCATTATGAGTAGGAGTAAAATTGATAATATTTTTCTCTTCATCTTTTTCTCCTTTGGCATATCCCCTTCTCCCGAAAGACAAGGGG
>JAZNZY010000006.1:0-78656 GCA_045595165.1 Eubacteriales bacterium | reverse complement strand
CCGTACCGCGCTTGTTCCCGTGGTGAATTTCGGCTCAAAGCTCGCAATGCCGCTTGTTCTTATCGGACTTTTGCTTGATTGGTATTCGGCAACGGCGAATCCTGATACGGGCTTTAAGGTTGCTATGATTGGCGTTATTCTGTACGGCGGTTCCTTGCTGTTTGCGCTGATAACCTTGCCGGTAGAATTGAACGCCAGCAACCGAGCAAGAAAGATGCTTCTTGAAAACGGCATTTTATATGAGGATGAAATCCCGGCAGCAAAAGAGGTTCTCTCTGCTGCGGCAATGACCTATTTTGTGTCGCTTTTGACGTCGCTCGTATATTTCCTGCGCTTTTTGGTGCGTGTGCTTACCATGTTCGGAAGAAGAGATAACAGACGGTAAAACTACAACAAAATATACTCATGTCTATATGAAAAGAGGTGCCGCCCGGCACCTCTTTTCTCATACTTAATCAAAACTCTGTTGAAGCTGAATACGAACCGTATCAAAACCGGATTGTCGGCGAGGTTGTAGAGGTCACCGACGAATATATTGTGATCGATGACACAGTGCTCTGTAATAACCCGTCTGATGGCACCACATACAAGGTCTTGCTGAATGACCTGCGCATTTCACGCTACGTTGATCACGAGATCATCAAGGTTGGCAGCACCGTGCAGATCACATTTGAGGGTGAAATTGACGAAGCAAATATCATCGATAGTGCAGTTTCGGCATCTAATGTGAAGATATCGGGTGGAGATGTTCTCATTCCCGAATAAAGAATATCTAAGGGCATCGCAGAAATGTGATGCCCTTACAAATGGGTAGAAAAAGTCACAATTTTATGATATAATATTGTTCAGAACAATTCCTCCGAAGGAGAACGAATATGGCAGACAAGAACAGACCGTTACACATACTGAAATACCTGTGGGATCACACCGACGAGGAACATCCTGCAATCATAACGGATATCCTTGCACATCTCGAAGGATGCGGTATCCACACCAACCGTAAAACGGTTGCCTCGGATCTTGCGGATCTCCAGGATAGCGGATTTGACATTGTCTGCAATAAAAGCCGACAGAACCAATACTTCATCGGCAGCAGGTCGCTCGAACTTGCCGAGCTGAAAATGATTGTGGATGCGATCCAGGCGGCAAAGTTTATCTCAGAGAGCAAGAGCCTGACTCTTATTGAAAAGGTTTCTTCCTTGGCAAGTCCTCATCAGGCAGAGCAGCTCAAGCGACGTCTGTATGTTGAAGGTAAAGCTAAGACCACGAATGAAACAGTCAATTATACGGTTGATCTGCTGCAGTCTGCCATCCAATCGCAAAAGGCGGTAGAATTCCAATACATAGAGTATACACCGAGGAAAGAAAAGGTTTTGAAGTACGATGGATACACCTATCGCTTCTCTCCGTATGACCTCGTGTGGAATAATGACAGCTACTATGTTTTTGGATGGATAGAAAAGTATAAGAAGGTCATCAAGTTCCGTGTGGACAGAATGCATCGCCCGAAGTTCTCGGAGGTCGAGTATCATCCAAGACCGAACGATTACGACATTCAAGAATACTGCGAACAGGTCTTCATGATGTACGACGGAACACGGAGTATCGTAAAGCTGAAATGCGATAACAGCCTCATGAAGACGATTGTAGACCGTTTCGGCGAAGACGTGGAAACACACCTGCTCGACGATAAAACCTTTATGGTGACCGCAGAAATCGCTGTTGGCCCTCCGTTCTTTTCGTGGGTGTTCAATTACTGCGGAAAGATACAGATCATCGAGCCACAAAGTGTGAAAGAAGAGTATTTGAATCGAGTAAAAGAAGCATACAACAACATCTGATAAAAAAGGTGGGCGCAAATACGCCCACCTTTTTTCGACTTTTCAAAAACCCCTTGTGCTCGAACCAATGTTCGTGTATAATATGTTTACAGTGTTCAGTAAACACTGAACGCGAATGAGAAAGGGGTGTTTCCGTGAAGATCAATCACACTTTTGGAACATTCATAAAAGAAAAAAGAAAAGAGAGATGTGTCTCTCTGCGAAAATTTGCTGAACAAGTTGGAATATCTCCGGTGTATCTTTCTAACCTTGAAAACGACCGTATGCCCGCCCCGAAAGACGATGTCGTTTCAAGCATAGCGAGACAGCTTCATCTTAATGAAGTGGATACTACAACGCTATATGATCTTGCAGCGAAAGCTAAAAACAGCACCGTGGTGTCACAGGATCTGCCGGATTACATAATGGAAAGAGACATTGTCCGAATCGCGCTCAGAACGGCGAAGGACGTGGACGCGACAGATGAAGAGTGGCAGGAGTTTATAGCCAGTCTTGAGGCGCGTAGGAGGAAGAAACAGGAGGGCGAATAATGATCGAAATCAAATACTTACGACCGGAGCTCCTCGAAGCAATCGCAAGGAACACTTTGAAAAAGTATGACGAGAGTCTTGTTAGCGGTTATGATGCCAAGGAGGTTCCCATCGAGGAAATTATCGAAAGCATGGGTCTCTCATTGGAATATCAGTACATCCGCAACAACGGACGCATCCTGGGTGAAACCATCTTTGATGATGCCTATGTCCCAATCTACAATATGGATGAACACCGCTATGAGCTTATCTTTGTGGAGCGAGGAACGATTATTCTCGATGCGAGCCTTCTGCGATGCAGAACACGCGGAAGACATCGCTTCACAGCAGCCCACGAGCTTGCACACTGGCTGATTCACCAGGAGCTATATTCTGGCACCGGTGACACGGCAGCAATGCTCAAACACCTCAAGAAGAGCTCAGACGCAGACAGAAGAATCGAACAACAGGCAGACATGTTAGCAAGCGCCCTGCTTCTTCCTATCAGCCAAGTCAAAAAAGCGTTTTATCGGACTTCGGGCGAAGACCGAGTATCTCAGTTGGCGACTCAGTTTGGGGTTTCCAATCAAGCGATGGAAATCAGACTGCGCAACCACCATCTGATATAAAGCCGATAAAACGGCTTTTTTTACCCATAATGTTCAGTTTTTACTGAACACAGACGGTGCCCGACTCATTATATCACCGCCGTCAAGAAAAATTTGTCAAGAACAGTACACAATCCAACAAAATTCACGGTTGAGGTTTTGGTATAATAATGTCGAGGAAATGACTGAACCGTAAGATAACAATCACTTCCTATCAGAAAAGATCACTTTCATTAATCTAAACAGGAAGGAGTTTATCAATAAGGGTCGAGAAGTTTTTCTCAAATTCAAAATAAAGGAAGTGATCGGTATGATTTTCATTCAGCAAGTGTACGAGGATGTAGACATTAAAAGCGAGTATGTCAGATGTCCTTCGTGCAAACGTGGTAGGCTCTGCGATAAGCCTAAAGGAGACATAGCAACGGTGATCGCGCTAAAGACCGATCACCAGGAAAAGACAGGCAGTAAGATTATACTGAAATGTCCCAAGTGCTCTCAAAAGTTTCTCATTCACTTTTCAAAAGAGTGAGCAAGTAAAAATTAAATAGCCATTGTAAACTATTAATACGTTTCGTACATAGCATTCCATCCGCCGGACACGCTGATCATAGATCAGTAAAGCAAGCCGGAAAAGAGCTTATATCCACCCGATAACTCGGGTGAGAATACTGACCATCGAGATAGGGCATGACAAACAGCTTTTTAGGTTGTTTTTGTCATGCCCATTTTTATTGCATCCTTTCTGCCTAAAAAGCAGAAAGGATTTTTTATGTTTAGGAGTTGGCTTTGCTACATAGCTAAGTACCCGTGATCTCCGATTTTTGAACTCGAACCAATCAAATTCAAAAATCAAAAGGAGATCACAAGAATGATTAAAGTATTTTATATCGAAGATAACAACGGACAGTACGTTTCCGCAGACGGAAGCAAGAGATGGACACGCCTCACCGGACAGGCTCTGTATGACTTCTTACAGACCGAGAGAGGAAAGAAAACTTATTTCTTTGTTGATACCGATGACAACGGTGTTGCCGTTGGCGTGGAGATCACGGACAAAGAACAGCAGATTGCATTTGAAACAGACAAGCGCCGTCGACGCTATATGTCTGACTGGCAAAAGGAATCGGGATACATAACGGTATCCTTTGACTACTTTGAAACGGAGGATGGGACAAGCACCGGCGATGAAGTTATCCCAAATGATGATGACAGCATTGAAGATGACGTGCTTCGTCAGTTCGACCTTGAAACACTTCGCAGAGCACTCGACTCACTTACCGAAGAAGAGTATGCATTAATCTGTGCGTTGTATCTGCAGGACAAGCCGATGACTCTGCAACAGTATGCCTCACAAATTGGGGTTCATTTTACTACAGTTGATTATAGGAGAAAGTGCGTCTTGAAAAAATTAAAAAATTTTTTCTGATTTCTTTCCTAAAAACTCAAAAAAAGTGCCCAATAAAGGATGAGAGGACAAAACAGCTCCTCTCGTGATCCTTGACAAAATTAAATATACCTGCAACAGATACATTGCCGTTATTGTCAGGTGATAGCGACAAGCGACATTCCCAAGGCACAGCTCCTTTCCGAAGGAGCTGTGCTCGTTGGGAAAATTCTCGGACGGCTTCCGAGAAGAGCGAAGACAAGTAACGGTCACAATGATACTTCCGTAGCGAAAGCGCGGCTTCCGGAGTACCCGGGGGTGGTGAGAGTCCAATGAGAAAGATCAGCCATCTTTCGTCTGTTGTCTGCCTATGCCGAGGGGTTAAGAACGAATACGGCACATAATTAACGCAAAACGAATTTGGGATCGGTGCCAACACCGCCGATCCCTCTTACATAACACGAAGGAGGTATCGCCATGATTAAACGAGGCGACGTGTACTATGCAGACCTTGATCCTGTTATCGGTTCTGAACAAAAAGGACACAGGCCCATAATTGTGATTCAGAACGATATTGGAAATCTGTATAGCCCCACGACCATCGCAGCAATGGTAACAAGCAGTCAGAAAAAGAAGCTACCTACCCACGTACATGTCAAAGACGAAAGCTCGGGCTTGTCCGATGATTCCATCGTAATGCTCGAGCAGATAAGAACCATTGATAAGCAAAGGCTTTGTTCGATGATCGGACACGTGAGCGACAAAACAATGGCGCTGATCGAGGACGCAGCCCTTTGTAGTCTCGGAATCGTAAGGTAACCAGGGAGGATAACAAAATGTACTATAAAAACAAGACGCATCAGAGAATCTTCGAAAAGCAGGTCAACGGCAATCCTTGTAAATGCCCCAATGAATACCTTGCAGCTCTTTATTTACTTACTGCCGACCGAGATCTGTGGAGGGCAGCCAAGTATGAGATCGAACGAAAAGTGATCGACTTTTCCAAGATCCGTCCCAAGGAATACACCACAAACAACTATACCGTGTTCATCGTTGCCAAGGATATCTACCACGGCGAGACGCACATCACACTCAAAGATATCTGTGATCGATATCTTGTACCCGACAAGCTGTTTGATCTGTTCCTAACAGCAATTCATATCTGCCGATTAGGGTACACCTACACCGGCATCGAAAAAGTGTTCAACTGAGTTGGACACATACATAGCGAAAAGGAGGAAATCGCATGAACGAAACTGTATATAAAACCTTTGATGAACTTCCGATGTTCCTCAATGTCGCAACTGTTGCCAAGCTCTTTGGAATTTCTCAGTCCTCAGGATATGAGCTGATGCACGAGAAGGAGTTTCCTTCAATTAAGATCGGCAGCAGAATCCTCGTTCCGAGAGATAAGCTCAAGGAATGGGTGGAAAATAAGATGATGCAGTAAACAAAGAAAGAGTCTGAAATGATAAAGTTTCTTGAACTGCCGATTCTGCCTGGACTTTGAGAAAGGTTAGTGATATTGTGTTGAACTAAAACAGGAGGTATCAACATGGGAAGCAAACGAGCGAACGGCGAAGGAACCGTTCGAAAAAGAACCGACGGACGATGGGAAGGCTTTATTACCGTCGGACATAAAGAAAACGGAAAACCAATTTACAAATCTGTGTTTGCAAAGACTCAGAAAGAGTTGATGCCGAAGCTCAGAAAGCTCATTGATGATTATAAAGGCGTCGAGCTTACAGAAGAAAGCTCCATGACGGTTCGTGAGTGGCTGGATAAGTGGCTGAAGGAATATGCAGAGCCAAAGCTAAGACCATCCACGCTGAAAAGCTATCGATACGAATGCGAAAAGATCTGCGAGTACATCGGCGATAAGCAAGTAAAGCTTCTTACAACCGCAGACTGTCAGCGAATGTATAACAAATTCAAGAAGTCCGGACGGACAAAAAATGTTGCAGAGCTTGGCCCCGAAATGTCAGACTCGACTGTTCGCAGACTTCATATGATGTTTCATGAAGCGATGGAAGCGGCACAGAGAAAACGTCTGATTGCAATTAACCCAACCGAAGGAACGGTAGTGCCTGGGTGCAATTATAAGGAAATGACTGTCCTCAATGATGAACAGTTAGAAAAATATATGGATGCCATAACGAAGGATCCCGTATGGCACGACTTCTTCTATCTCGAACTGACTACCGGTCTCAGACTCGGAGAAATCTGCGGTCTGCGTTGGGAGGACTTCGATGAAAAGAAAGGAACACTCAAGATACTGCGTTCCTTGGGAAGAGTGGTCAAAGGAAAAGCACACCTCGGGGATCCTAAGACTGAAAAAGGCAAAAGAACGATACATCTGCCTGAGAGTACATACCAAGTGCTATTGGAGCGCAAAGGAAAGGTCAATAGCGACTGGGTATTTCCGAGTATTAAATACAACGGACAACCGACCGCACCGAGTGCAGCGTATCATCGGCACAAACAGATATTAAAGGATCTTGATTTGCCGTCGATACGCTTCCACGACCTGCGTCACACCTTCGCAACACACGCAATTAAAAGCGGTGTCGATGCAAAAACGCTGTCGGGTATTCTCGGTCACACGAACGCATCGTTCACACTTGACACCTACACCCACGTCACAAACGATATGCAATTCCGAGCCTCGGAGATCGTGGGTGACTTTATGGAAGAAATACTCGGAAAGGATTTAATGCCGTGGCTGGAAGAAGAAAAAACGGAACCGGTACTATAAGAGAAAGAAAAGACGGACGATGGGAAGGTCGAATCATTATCGGCTATGACGATAACGGAAAGGCAAAAACCAAGAGCGTCTTTGGAGCCACCAAAACTGAATGCGCAAAAAAGCTCAAGGAGCTTCAGGGAGATACCTATCACATCACAGGTAGGCTTCCTACTCAGGCAAAATCAAGCATGAGCTTCGGCGAATGGATGGATCTTTGGTACCGACATTATTGCAAGCAAACGATACGAGAAACAACCCGCACAAGCTATGAGAACAGAATCTATCAGCATATCATTCCCGAAATCGGAAGCATCGCGTTAGACAAGCTGACTCAGAATGACCTGCAAGACTTCTACACACGTCTGAAGGTCTCCGGTAGGCTCCAGTACGAGGATCAGCAAGGCAAAGGACTCTCCGACCGTATGGTGAGAGGATGCCATGCAAGCTGCCGTATGGCCCTTGAAAAGGCTGTGAAGGAAGGTCTCATTACCATGAACCCCGCAATCGGCTGCAAGCTTCCTCCAAAGAAGGCAAGAGAGATGCAGGTGCTCACTCACGATGAAATGCAAAGATTTCTGATACAAGCAAAGCACGACGGATATTATGAAATCTTTCTGCTCGACCTCTCGACAGGTCTTCGTCGCGGAGAGCTGATGGGACTGCAATGGAAAGACTTGAATATGACCACCGGCGAGCTACGCATCGAGCGTCAGGTAAGCAGAGTAAACGGTGAGCTGAAAACCTTTCCTCCGAAAACTAAATCCTCAATTCGGACGATCGTTCTGCCGTCATCTGTGCTGAAAATGCTGAAGGCATATCAGCCGAGCACCAACGGATCAAAATGGATTTTTCCATCGCCTGTGAAAACGGAAGACTCCCCAAGAGATCCTCATACGGTTTACAGCAAGATGCAGCTCGTACTGCAACGCGCGGAATGCAAACGCATTCGCTTCCATGACCTGCGACATACCTTCGCTACGATGGCACTTGAACACGGTATGGATGTAAAAACACTATCAGCTATGATTGGTCATGTCTCGTCCGCAACTACGCTGGACATCTACAGTCATATCACCACGGAGATGGAGATAAATGCTGCTCAGAAGATCGATAAGGGCATCGGACGTGCAAACACCGCTATCAAAGAGAACGACGTCCCGAAGCCCGAAAAACGCGAACGCACGATGACAGACTTCAAACCCAAACAGGGCAAGATCAGAAAAAGCGGTACCGGAGGAATCTATCAGATCAGTGAAAACCTGTGGGAAGGAAGGTTCACTCCGACCAATGCCCAGGGCAAGCGCGAAGCTCATAACGTGTACGCCAAAACAAGAGAAGAATGCGAACGGCTCCTCGATGAAATGATCGTGGAGGTTCGTCAGCAAATACAAGCAGAGAAAGAACAGATGAAAGGCATGAGCCTGTAACAAAACTACAGCGCCGAGACATTTGCTCTCGGCGCTGTTTTCACTTGGAGGAAAAATGAAATACGATACAACAGGAATGGACGTGGCATACGTTCAAAGCTTATATCCAAACGAAAGCCCCGAAGTAATAATCAAAGCTATGCTCTTTGTTAGAGAGAATGGATATCCCAAAAAGATCGGAATCATTGCATGGTTTGATTTTATCCTACATATCATGAGAGATATTGTACGTCTGCACGCAACAAAGTAAGAGAACGCCGAAAGTGATGAAAAACACTTTCGGCGTTTGCTATATGCTGTTGTTATCAGCCATCAACCGCAGGTTCGTCAACGAGATCATCAGGAAGTGGAACAAGAAGAGCACCGATATGAACAGAAGTGACATCGGAGCGCTTGGTCAATTCCTTAATTGCCTCCATGTTGATGTTTTCTCTTCTGACGGACACGACCGTTCTTGTAGGATAGTTCCACTGATCGAAACTTGCGTAGTGCATATCCTCAAGGTCTTCTTCCGTAAGGTGTACTTCGCTGTAAATGACGAACTGTAAAAGATCGTTGTTAGTAACAAGTACTTGGATTGCGTCTGCGACATCAGCATCCGTGGTAATATTTCCGCTTACACCATCAAAACGAATCTTATCGATCGCAAAGCCCGTAACAGTACTATCGACAGTAGGAATATTGGTGCTTGAACCATCAAACGCAGAACGTCTTGCAAGGCTCAACATATAATTCTCTTTATTGTTCACTTTCAAATTGGCAAGTTTATCTTTTTGTTCGAATAGGAAGACGGTGTTGTTACGAACAACTGTACAAGCACCGGCACTTACAAAGATATCTTCGACTTCGTCAACGTAACTTTCCCCGTATGCTTTGATGAGAGCGTTTATTTCCTCTGCAATTTCGGAGAAACGCTCTTGGCAAGTAGCATAGTCTTCATTCAGCAGATCGGTTCGTACTTCACCATTGACAATATACTTTTCGATGAAGTCTTCGCCGTAGAAGGTAACCCTTTCGTCATAAAAAGACTTAGCCCATTTCTCTCCATCAGGAGTTCCGGTTGTATATAGCAACTCACCGTACTTCAGCCATTCGCCTTCTTTGTGGAAGTCTATAAGTTTATTGGAAAGAAGATTCAGTTCATCACGTTCTGTTCGAAGCTGAACAAGGGTAGTGCCTTTATATTCGAATGAATCCAATTCGGTAGAATTGTTTTTACTTACAACAATAGCAATAAAATCGGTCTTGTCAGCACGGTTCAAAACCTCGTACAGCGAGTAGTTCATCGACCAACCGTTCCATGTAACAAATGCATTGGCATCGTCGGGATCATCGTTAGATTGACCGTTAGCCGCCCAAACAATTTTGTCAATATCAGTAGGAAGGACATTATCAACGATGGACGGTTCTACATTGTTAAAAAGCTTCATGATTGACGGAGCACCGAAGATGCCTCCGACGATCAAGAGAAGACAAGCAGCTACCGCTACATAGGATTGCCAACGAAAAGCAATAGGCTTCTTTGTATTTGCTTTGGTGATTCCTGTTTTGGCGTACACTTTGTTCTTGATAGAGGAAAGTGTATCAGCCGAAACATCAGACGCAGCGTTTTGACTCACGAGGTTTTCAAGCTCGTTTGCATTTGCTTCGTCGAAAATATTACTTAGTGTTTTCTTCATACCTCATTACCTCCAAACATTTTTCTCAGTTTGTTTAAGGCTCTGTGTGTTCGGGTATCAACATTTGATACGGTCAGACCGACAGCCTTGGCTATATCCTTGGAGGACTCTCCGTAATAAAACTTACGGAAGATGATGCTCGAGTCCGGCTCTCCGAGATCTTCGACAGCCTTGATAACCTCACGCCTAAGCTCATCTTCGGCGAGTTCGCTATCGATCAGTACGTCATCCGCAACCTGTAAAAGTGACTGTTCATCATCAAGGGAAATGCCTCCTTCGAGACTTCGTCTCTTAGAAACATTGATTGCTTGGTTGCGTGCAATGACGCATAGATAGGTTTTAATACTCGATATCTTAGGATCATAGTCGGACAGCTCCGCATAAAATTTGCTGAACACGTCTGCCACACAGTCTTCAATATCGGATGATACATAATAAGAATCGTCAAGTTTGCTTTTGACAACAGCATAAACAAGACCTGTGTACTGATTCATTAATTGTTCCATTCCGGCGTTCGGGTCTTTATGTAGTAGTCGAAGTAACTTGTTATCCTCCATATTCTCACCTCTGTCTTTGAATCGATTCACTATTATATACAATCGAGAACGCAAAATCTTACACTTCTACTTGAACCTATATAAAATTTTATCAAAAATTATTTAAAAGGCAAGATTTGAAGTTGCAAATCCAAAACACATAAGGAATCGAAAATTTTTCGAGATTTTGACCAGTTCTGCACTGGTCAAATTGTGGTCAAAATTTTCTGCAAAATAAAAAATTGTGCAGAATGATGAAAAAACGACCGTTTTCAAGGGTTTTAAGCCTCAAAAACGGTCTTTTTTTGGTCGAAGTGCGGAGACTCGAACTCCGTGCCTCCTGGTCCCAAACCAGGCGCTCTACCAGATGAGCTACACCTCGAAGGTGAAAAAACTTATGAAATTGTAGTTCTCACAGAACTGGTCAAAATTGTGGTCAAACCACTTTTGCGAGGGTAGGTCAAACGGCAAATGCTCGTTTTTCCTCCGTTTTTCTCGCGTTTCCTCGCTTTTTTGAAGAGGGGATCGGGTAGCGACCTTTAGCTCCCAAACCACCCGCTCTACCAGCTGAGCCACACCCCGATTTTTATTCGATTTTTTATTGATTTTGCGTAGAAGTGGGACAAACTGTGGTCAAACCCGATTTTTACGCTTTTTTGAGATTTTGCAAAGTGCCGAAAACCCGCATAAATAAAGGCGATTTCTTCAGTGTTTGCAAGGGTTTTGGGGATTTGCTTTTCGGCGCTGCGCGCCGTTTTTGCCCGCGGGGACTCCCCGCTTGTTCACGCTCCCAAACCACCCGCTCTACCGCTGAGCCACACCCCGAAGTATTTGTTTTGGAAAAGGAATAAAAAAGCACCCGCGAGCGAGTGCTTTTTGTTTTTTGTGGGGTGGATAACCGGGCTCGAACCGGCGACCCCCAGGGCCACAACCTGGTACTCTGACCAACTGAGCTACATCCACCATATTAAAATCGATGCCATAGGGCAGGGGATACCTGCCCCATAGCAAATTGGCGTGCCTTGAGGGACTCGAACCCCCGACCTACTGCTTAGAAGGCAGTTGCTCTATCCGGCTGAGCTAAAAGCACATTTGTCCCGTTATTACGGGAAATGGAGCGGGTGACGGGAATCGAACCCGCACGGCCAGCTTGGAAGGCTGGAATTCTACCATTGAACTACACCCGCGTATCGGCGGAGATTATATTAACATAAATCGCCGCTGTTGTCAAGCACAAATTAACTTTTGCCGGACTATGAAAGGCAGCACTTTGAACTGCACTGCCCCTTGTTACCTTTTAGCCAAGATTGTTGAGCATAAGAGTGAACTGGCTCTTTTTTCTGCTGGCATTATTCTTGTGAATAATTCCCTTAGCAACAGCCTGATCTACCTTTTTAACGGCATCGAGATAGGTTGCGTTAGCAAGTTCCTTGTCGCCGGCAGCGATAGCAGCCTTGTACTTCTTAACCACGGTCTTCATAGAAGTCTTGAACATCTGGTTCTGAAGTGTCTTTGTCTTGGTAACGAGGACTCTCTTCTTTGCGGATTTAATGTTAGGCAAACAACTCACCTCCTAAATTAACAGTCATTTTTTTCGTACCAATGAATAATACCACATTCTTTGCATTTTTGCAAGAGGTAATTACAAATTTTTTTAATATTTTTAAAGAAAAATGCAGGTATTTTAACATTACGTTGACTTTTTCCGTTCTTAACCCTCCCATCACGGCATATATATTATACGGAGGGATATTTAATGATAAGGATACGCAAATCTCAAAAACAAAAAATTCTTCGTATAGGATGTACGGCACTTTGTATATCATCGATTATGTTTGCGATGTTTACCGTGCCGGTTATTGCGAAGGCTGTACCGGACAAGGTGTGCGGTCTTATAGCCGCAGGGGTTATGAAGGACGAATACAGACAGCTTTTATCCGCGTTTACTGACAGATACGTCCGTCCCGAAAGCTATGCGGAGTGTGTGCCTGTTTCGTTAGCGGCGGTGTTGGGGTACGATTACGAGGAGGAAACACAGCCGGTAATTCCCGAGGGAGTGGAAATAGTATCCTCGCGAAATCTGTGTGGTTATTCGGAGATACCGGAATTTCTTATAAGCAATCAGACGGATTATTCCATAGATGTTTCAAAAATCGAAACTGATGCTTTGCCTTTTGCTTTTCCACAGACCGACTCTCCTGTAGTACTTATTTTACATACCCACGGAACAGAGTCATATTTGCCTGATGGGATAAACTATTACACAGAAAACGATACTTTTCGCACCACAGATACCGAAACAAACGTAGTAGCTGTGGGACAGGTGATATCGGACGCATTAAACAATGCAGGCATCGTTACTATTCATGATACAACAATGTATGATGAATTCAGCTATAACGCCGCATACACAAATTCCCGTAACGCGGTAAAAATGTGGCTTGAAAAATGTCCAACTATAAAGTGTATAATTGATGTTCACCGTGATGCGATTGTTACCGCAGACGGTAAGAATATAAAACCTCTTATTGAAATCGGCGGGGAAGAGTTGGCACAGCTTATGCTCGTGGTGGGAACCGATAATGCAGGTGCGGACCATCCGGATTGGCTTGTGAACTTTACTTTTGCTTCTGTTTTACAGCAATACGCCAACGATAATTACGCAGGGCTTATGAGGCCTCTAAATCTGCGCCGCGCGAGTTTTAACCAACAGCTGTGCTCCGGGTTCTTCTTGCTGGAAGTAGGCTCTTGCGCAAATACGATCACCGAGGCGAAGCGCGCCGCTTTGTTGTTTGCCGATGTCTTTATAAATACCTATTATACAATGAAAGATCCCGTAAGCTTTTAAGTCTTACGGGATCTTTTCGAGATGATTGTATAGCGTTATTTAAAGCCTTACCAATCCCACCAAGGAGTTTCTTCACTCTCGTCCGATTCGTCCTCAGACTCATCTTCAGACGGCTCTTCATCCTCGGGATCGTTATATTTGAAATGTTCAAGACAGATTCGGTTGAAGGGAAGGTCGGTTCCGCTCGTGCCGAAATAATAAGGCTTTTCAACCTCTTCGCCCAGATCTTCGTCGAATTCCGTATAAGTTCCAGCCAGATTATTAAAGAATGGAACAGAGGGATCTATGGGATATTCATAGTCTACGGGTACATCCAGATAAGTGTACTGGGCGTCAGTAACCTTTACCTGCTTTAAGAAGATGCGGGAAGGTACATAACGGAATCCCAATGTCATAACCGAATCGCAATCGCAGCCGGGAAGACAGATCGCCTGAGTTTCCGTATCCCAATTAACCGCAACGTGAGTTGTGCACTCGATAGAGGGAAGGGTATCAAGGGTGAAATATCCTGTAGCGATACAGCTTGCGCCGCCGTTTATAACGTGTCCGATATCATTTTCACAAGCTTCCGTAACAAGCTGACCGGACATAGTGCAGTATTCTGCGGTGAAAACACTTCCGGGGCGTTCAAACTCAAGAGTGTACTCTATGTCGTTTTCGTCCATATAAGCATAGATTTTTTCAAAGGTATAATCCCAAAGCATTGCGGCGGGGTTATATTTATCTATGGTTATCGTCTTGTTGTTGTCGTATCCGTACCAGCAGCATGCAACGAAATCGGGAGTATATCCTGCAAAATAGTAATCACGCATAGAGGTGGTAGTACCGGTCTTACCGCATATTTCAAGCCCTTTCACTTTGTTTTTCAAGGTGATTGCCGCATAACCGGTACCGCCGATCTCGTGAATGGTGCTCTTCAGCAAGCGGCCCATAATATACGCGGTGTCTTCGCTGTAAACTACCCTCTGGTTGGGTGTTTTTTCCAAAAGTATTTCATCATTTATATTAAGCACTTTTGTATATAAACGTGCCTCCGACCATACGCCCTCGTTGGCAAGCGCGGAATAAGCCTGTGTCATTTCCATTACGGTTACACCGTAAGTGAAACCACCCAATGCCAAAGGAGCTTCTACTTTATCGGATTCTTCAATAGTTGTAAAACCAAGGTCCTTTGTAAGGTGTCTGTATACCTTTTCTATACCCAACTGTGTCAGGGTGGAAACAGCGGTGGTGTTTTTGGAGGTCATCAACGCTCTCTTGAGGGAAATCAGACCTTCATATTTCATTTCTGCGTTGCTGGGCCAATATTTATCGTTTACGATCATTTGAGGAACATCGTCTACCGCACTTCCGTAGGTGTAAAGTCCCTCTTCGATAGCCAACGTGTATACGGAAAGAGGCTTGATAGATGAACCGGGCTGGCGCTTACTCATGGTTGCACGGTTAAGACCGCGGGAGTCCTTCTTTTCACCTCTGCCGCCTACCAGTGCCAACACATCACCCGTGTCGGGATCCATAATCACCATTGCGCCCTGGGATTTTACACCGCTTACCTTAGGCCAATACTGATCGTCTTCAAAAACTTCTTCCATCATGGATTGGATATTGGGATCCATACAGATATATATCTTCAATCCGCCGGAATAAATGAGGTTTGAAGCGGTGCTGCGGTCATATCCGTACTCTTCGCCGAGATCGACTATCAACTGCTCGATAACCGCATCGATATAGTAGTTGTGTATCTTGGTAGTGGTGTCAACGCCGTCGCCGGAATACAGCGTAAGGGGTGCGTCGTAAGCCGCATCGTACTCTTCCTGAGTGATCTTTTCCTGCTTCAGCATTTCACGGAGCACGAGATTTCTTCGTTCCAGATTATTCTTCGGATTCAGAATAGGATCGTAGAATATGGGAGATTTACCTATAGCGGCTATCGAAGCACATTCAACCAGGGTCAGCTCATCAAGCTCCTTGTTGAAGTATGTTTCCGCCGCCGCACGGACACCGTTGGTGTTCTGGGACAGGTATATGGTGTTAAGATACATTTCAAGGATTTCATACTTTGAGTATTTTTCCTCTACGTCCAAAGCGCGGAATATTTCCTGCACTTTTCTCTGTATCGTCGCTTCGTTTTCGCCTGAAACGTTTTTGATCAGCTGTTGAGTAATGGTACTTCCGCCGCCGTAATTCGAGCTGGTGGGAATAAAGAAATTAAATACAGCGGAGAACGTACGCTTTGCATCAACACCTTTGTGGTTCCAATATCTCTGGTCCTCGATAGAAACGTACGCATCGATCAGGGTCTGGGGAATATCGCTGTAGTTTACCCATAAACGGTTTTCGCTTCCGTAAAGACGGTCGTCCTCCAGCTCGTGCTCGTTTCCTTCGTCGTCAACCCAGATGATCTGTGTCGCCTGGTCTGAGGTGAACTTAAGGTTATCCAGACCGGAGTATTCCAGATCCACAAAGTTTCTTATATAGATCAGGAAAGCGCAAGCGACGGCAATTCCCGTAACCGCGCAAATGAGCATTGCGGTAAGCACTATATTAAGTGCGTAAGAAAGCGCCTTGCTGATAACAAACCAAGCAACCCTGAAGGGATACCACTTGGCATTTTTGTTTATGCTGTCGAGAGTTTTTCTCTGACGCACATAACGCTTTTTGCCTGCGGGCTTATCAGCCATCTGCCGCAGAGTCTGCGTGTCGGAATCGCCGATAATTATGGTCTTATCGTTTTGTTCGTTAAGCTCTTTGTTGTTTTCGTTCATTTGCTTCACCTTTTAATCTTTTTGGCAACGTTTCCGTTTCCAAGCAAACGCTCCAGCTCATTGAACAGCGCATCGGTTATGTTGCACTTTATTTCTTTAAGCTTTAGCAATTTTTTATCTTCTTCATAATATAAGATCACGTTGCTTTCGCCGGGGTATTTTTTTACGGTATTTACGGCGAGATCAGCGTTTTTTCCGTTTTGTCCGTTTATACGAAGGTATAAATCGGGCTTTTCTTCTTGCTTTACTGCGATACTGCAGGTGCGCAGCAGAAGTTGTACGGTATCCGTACCGTCCTCTTCCTCAGCTTCACGGTATTCCGCATCTCCCGTAAAGATCAGCACGCTTCCTTCTTTTAAAAGAGCGCGGTGCTTTTCAAACACCTTGGGAAAAACGATCACCTCAAGGCTTCCGTCGGTATCTTCTACCTGCAAAAATGCCATTTCGGTGTTGTTTTTCGTGGTTTTTGTGCGCATCTTCATAAGTATGGCAACCACGGTAACCGGCGTTTTGTTGGGAATTGCTCCTGTGGATAAGTCTTCCGCAAGCTTCGCAGTGCTTATGGAATTAAGCCTTTGCATTGTTCCGTGGTAAGCTTTAAGGGGATGACCGGAAAAATACATTCCGCACAGTTCTCTCTCAAAGGACAGCATTTCCGCATCGGAATATTCTTTTATGTTCGGCAATGTCAGGGAAATGCTTTCGTCTTTTTCGCCTTCTGCCTCGAACAATCCGATCTGACCGTAGCAATCGCGGCTTTTTATGGTCGAAAGCTGATTAAGCGCCGTGTCCAGTGACGCTACGAGCCTGCTTCGGTAATGTCCGAACCAATCCAACGCTCCGCACTTTATCAGGCTTTCGAACATTCTTGAATTTCCGAACGGTTGTACTCTCTGAAGAAAATCCTCTGCGGTACAAAACGCTCCGCCTGCTTCCCGCTCTGCAATCATTTGCTTTGCGAAACCGTTTCCTACGTTTTTGATAGCCGCCAGACCGTAACGTATATTTCCTTTTGAAATGGAAAATACCGCCGTACTTTCGTTAATATCGGGACGAAGCACGGAAATTCCGTGATTACGGCAATCCTCAATATATTTACTCATCGATCCGTCGCCCATCACCGAGTTAAGGAGCGCGCACATATATTCACCGTAGTAATGGCATTTAAGATATGCGGTACGGTATGCCACGACAGCATACGCCGCCGCATGGCTTTTGTTGAAGGCGTATTTTGCAAATTCGTTCATTTCATCAAAGATTGCGCTTGCATCCTTCGATGAATAACCGTTTTTCTCTGCGCCTTCAATAAATATTTCCCGTTCTTTTTCCATTACGTCCGCTTTTTTCTTTGCCATTGCACGGCGGATAATGTCTGCGTGTCCATAGGTGTATCCGGCAACGGCGCGGCATATCTGCATTACCTGCTCCTGATACAGTATGCATCCGTTGGTATCGTTAAGGATACCATCAGGCACGGGGAGGGAAGATGATACTGTCCCTTCGGCACGGTTTTTAAGAAAGCGTGGGATAGAATCCATAGGTCCGGGACGGTAAATGGAAATGCAAGTAATAATGTCGCTGAAGCATCTCGGCTTCATTTTGGTTATAAACTGTCGCATTCCCTCGCTTTCAAGCTGGAAAAGGCCTATAGAATCCCCTCTTGAAAGCATATCAAAGGTTTCTTTGTCTGAAAAATCAATATTTTCTATGGAAAAATCAGGTTGTTTTTCCTGTATCAGCTTTTGAGCTCCGTCGATAACGGATAAATATCTCAGCCCAAGGAAATCAATTTTTAAAAGTCCCAGATCTGCGATCACGTCCATCGTAAACTGGGTTACGGGAACCGAACCGTTTACCGCCACGGGAACGTAATCGGAAATGGGGTTTTCCGTTATAACCACGCCTGCCGCATGGGTAGATGCGTTTCTCGGCCTGCCCTCAAGGGCACGGGCACGGTCAAGCAATTTTTTAACATTGGGCTCGTTTTGATATCTTTCCCGCAATTCCTTACTTTTTTCCAACGCCTTGTCCACCGTTATATTGTACTCACGTGGGATAAGGGCAGCAACGCTGTCGGTATCGCTGTAGGACATACCCGTGGCACGTCCCACGTCCCGCACTGCGGCACGGCAGGCGAGTGTACCGAAGGTCACTATCTGGGCAACGTGGTCGGCTCCGTATTTTTCTGTAACGTAAGCGATCACCTCGCCTCGGCGTTCGTCGCAAAAATCAATGTCAAAATCAGGCATTGAAACACGCTCGGGGTTCAGAAAACGCTCAAAAAGCAATCCGTTTGCAATGGGGTCCAGATCGGTAATATTCAGCAGATATGAAACAAGACTTCCCACGGCACTTCCGCGCCCAGGTCCTACGGGAATACGCTTGGATTTCGCATAGTTTACAAAATCCCATACTATAAGATAGTATTCCACAAAGCCCATGCTTTCTATTACGCCAAGCTCATATTCTACTCTTTTTATATATTCGTTTCCGCCGGGAATCTTGCCGTCGGCAATACGGTTTTTATATCCTTTACGGCACAGAGCCCGTAAAAATTCCTTTGGTGTGCTTCCGTCTGCGGGACGGTAAGAGGGAAGCTGAGGTCTGTCAAATTCAATGGTAACGTTACATTCCCTCGCAATAAGATCGGTATTTTCAACCGCTTCGGGAATGTCCTTAAACAGTTCCTCCATTTGCTCGGGGCTTTTCAGATAATACTCGTTGCTGGGGAGCTTTATCTGGCTTTCGCCTATTTTCGCACCTGTCTGTATTGCCATAAGCAATTCTTGTATAGGGGCATCTTCTTTGGTAAGGTAATGTACGTCATTAGTGCAAACCAAGGGAATGGAAAGCTGTTTGGATATGGAAATAAGTCCGTTATTTACTTTCTCTTGGTCCGGCGCACCGTTTCTTTGCAATTCAAGATAAAATCCATCACGGAAAATATCTTTAAAGGTTTCCGCATATTCTGCGGCGCGGGAATATTCGCCGTTTATAATATTTTTGGGGATTACTCCGCTTATGCAGCCCGAAAGCGCTATTATGCCCTCCGAATATTTTCTCAAGGCTTCCATATCCACTCTGGGTTTTTGGTAAAAACCTCTGGTAAACGCTTCGGAACTAAGACGCATGATATTTTTATAGCCTGCGTTATTTTTTGCCAGTAATACCAGATGACTGTAGTCAGCATCAATAGGGTATGTTCTGTCCTCCATCGTTCTGGGAGCGAGATACACTTCGCATCCGATAATGGGCTTTATTCCTTCTGCTATACAAGCGCGGTAAAACAAAGCGGCACCGTACAAAACACCGTGGTCCGTTATGGCAAGGGAAGTCATACCAAGTGCTTTTGCTTGCTTGGCAACACGGTTTATACGGCATTCACCGTCAAGAAGACTGTATTCGGTATGAAGATGAAGATGGGTAAATCCCATATTTCGGCTTCCTTTCAGTCCTTCAGATTTTTTGCTTCGTTTATAAGCTTGTTGAGTCTGTGGTACAGACCCGATTTACTTATAGGTTTTGAATGTACCTGCCTTAACTGCTCCAGATTGTATTCGGGATATTCAAGTCTTAATCTTGCGGTTTCCTGCACGGAAGGGGACATATGTGAAAGTCTGCCCTTCTTTTCAAGAAACTTTATTGCTTCCGCCGCTTCGGCAGACGCTTCCGCCGTGCGTGCCATATTTGCTATTTCAGCGTTGTTAAGACGGTTAAGGTTATTGCGGGTTTCCTTCATCAGCTTTGCTTCCATAAGCTCAAGGGTGAATTTACCCGCGCCGATAACCGTGAGAAAATCCTCGATTCTCTCGCTTTCCTTGTAGTATAGTATATACTCGTCGTTTCGCTTTAATGCCTTGGGCTCAAGATCCATAGAGCACAGCAAGGCGTATATATAATCCATATATTCGTTGGTAAAGGATAGGGTAAGGTAATAGCCTTTGTTGGGGTCTATTATGTTTCCGCTGGAAATAAACAGCCCGCGAAGCATTACTTTAAGATCTTTATCACATTTGGGCTCAAAAACCTTGTGCTCAAACCCGTGAACGAAAGCATCCGTACAGCAATCTTTTTTTTCCTTTATTACCGAAAGATAATCTTTAATATCCGATGAAAACGACATTATTTTATAATCCTTATTTCGGGCGTTAATTCGACGCCTGTGTTTTCGTAAACTGTCTTTTGAATGTGCTTTATAAGCGCCTCAATGTCATTTGCCGTGGCGTTTCCGGTGTTCACGATGAATCCGGCGTGCTTCTCCGAAACCTGCGCACCGCCTATGCTGAAGCCCTTTAATCCGCATTGTTCGATAAGTGCACCCGCAAAGTGTCCCTCGGGCCGCTTGAATGTGCTTCCGCAGGAGGGCATATCGAGGGGCTGTTTGTCACTTCTTTTGGACATGTTCAGTTCGCACATCCGCTTTATCTCTTCCTTGTCGCCTCTGGTAAGGTCAAAGGTAGCTTCCAGCACAAACATATTTTTATTCATAAACACACTGTGTCTGTATCCCAGATCCAGCTCCTCTGCGGGAAGCACGGATAATTCTCCGTTAAGGTCAAGCACCTTTACCGTAGTGAGGCAATCCTTTATTTCGCCTCCGTATGCGCCTGCGTTCATAAACACACCGCCGCCTACCGTTCCGGGAATTCCGTATGCGAATTCAAGACCGGAGAGTGACGCATCTGCCGCCGCTTTGGAAACCGCAGTCAGCTTTTCACCGCACAGCGCGGTAAGCCGCGTTCCGTCGATATTTACGCCTTTGAGCTTATAAGTGAATATTACGGTTCCTTCGTAGCCTTCGTCGGGGAAAATGATATTCGAGCAATTTCCAACAATAATAAATCTGCTGTTTTCCACACTGCATTCCCACACAGCCTTGCACATATCCTCGACTGTATCGGGGAAGCAGGAGCGCTTTGCGATACCGCCCACACGCATAGTGGAATGATCCTTCAGAAGTAAATTCTCTACAATGTTCTGCATCTCAATTCCTCCGAACATTTATTTCCAAAATGATTATACAATAAAATAGAAGAAAATACAATAAAAATAAAGAAGTTTTTTTAAAGATACCTTGACTGAACGGGGTCAAATATGTTAAAATTTCAGAAACAAACGGTATATTACCGTAATATTAAAGGAGAATACTTATGAAAAGAATTATTTCCGTATTTGCAGCAGTACTTCTTTTGGTTATGGCTTTCGCTCCTATGGCGGTTTCCGCAGAAGAAAGTCCTTTCCACGTTACTCATTATAACGATTCCGCCGCAGAAGGCGCTTGCGTTATCTTTACCGAAACCTACTCCGGCGGCGGCTGGTGGCTCCACGTTGCTTTTGCACCTGTAGAAGGCAAGGAAAACACTTACGAAATAGTTGAAATGGTCAACGGCACGGGCGACGGATCCGGCGCACCTCTTGAAGTTCCCGAAGGCGGCTTTGTATACGGTCTTAACACCGGCAACAACTGGGGCGATCTTACTCAGGCTGCTATTGATGCAGGTAATCTTGAATCCCAGTGGTGGTATGCAAATTACCAGCAGGACGAAGAATACTACACCACTAACTTTGTAAACACATCTACTACTTCTATGATCTCTACCGCAACTGCATGGATGGTAGGCGATATGTTCGTTATCACCGGTCTTGATCTTGAAGGTCTCACCGTTCCCACCTCCACTCCCGATACCAAGTGGTATGACGAAGGTTACGTTTGCACAGCTACCTTCACTGCCGCAACCGATGATTCTCAGCTTCCCGCAGAATCTGATCCTGTTGATGAATCTGCTCCCGCAGACGAATCCAAGCCTGCTGATGAATCTACACCCGCAGACACTTCCGCTCCCGCAGATACTTCCGCAGAAGCGCCCGCAGAAGGCGGCAATACCGTTCTTTGGGTAGTACTCGGTGTTGTAGCTGCTATCGTTGTTGTTGCGGTAATCGTTATGGTTTCCAAAAAGAAGAAATAAAAGTATTGTTAAGGATAAAATAAAATGAAAAAAATTATAGTTTTAATTTCCTGTCTTGCGCTGTGCGCACTTGCGGTTCTTCCCGTTTCCGCCGCAACCGACGGATACGATTTCGTTTCTGATGCAACTCAGGTTGTAGTTAACGGCTCTATCTCCGGCGAAGACGTAGTTATTGTTACCGAGAGCGATAAAATTTCTACAGCAAATCTTAAATGGGCAATCTCCGTAGTTCTCAACGCAACAGATTCCACCGGCGCATATTCCGTAGCTTTCGTTCACACCGGCGACGGTAACGATCCCGCTATCACTCTTGAGGAAGGCCAGATCCTTCTTGGCGTTCACTCCGCATCCAGCGACCCCGCACAGATCGATCAGTATCAGAACGTAAACGGCAAAAATGCTGCAATGGCACTCGAGCAGGGCGATACCGTAGTTTTCACCGGTATCGACTTTGAAGCAGGCACCGTTTCCAATGATGCTTCTATTATAGCCGGCGGCGCAGGTGCTTCTACTGACGAATCTGAACCTGCTGACGAATCCGAACCTGCTGACGAGTCCGTTCCCGCAGACGAATCTGTTCCTGCAGATGAATCTGCTCCCGCAGACACTTCGGCTCCCGCTGATTCTTCCGATACGACCGAAGCTCCCGCAGGCGGAAACAACACCTGGATCTACGTAGCATGTGGCGTTGCCGCTGTTATCATTGTAGCAGTTGTTGTTGTAATGGTTAAAAAGAAGTAATAAAACACCATAAACAAACAATTCACCCCAAAAAGCGTTTTTGCTTCTTGGGGTGATGTTTTTTTGGGTCCCCAAAAATCCGAAGGATTTTAGGGGTGATATTTTTACGGTTTTATTGTCCTTCTCTGTTCGTGATCCGTTCACTGAAGAAAAGGTGCTCGTGATCGAAACAGCCTACGTTTTCGTTGGGCTCATCAAGATAATATATTACCTCTGCGGCAAGATACAATTCGCCATCATCATTTACCGAAAGATAAAAATGGGGAGAATCACTGTATTTTGCGGTGTCTTCGGTTATCTTTTTTTCTGCCGCTTCAACCAGACTATCGGAAATATAATTAACGAAATCGTCCTCTGAATCGTCTAATTTAAGCGTTTTTTTACTTTCCGGCAGGGTAAGAATGTATTTACCGTTTTCTTTTGTAATATATTTCGAAATTTCCGGCTGTTCGTATTCACTATCCCGCTCTTCAAGATTGGTGTCGGCGGCTTTTACTTCGTTAAGCGTGCCTATAAAGAAGGGAATATTGTTTTGGCAGTCGATCAGCATATACACAAACGGGCGGTCAAGATAAACCTTTTTGCTTTCCTCAAATTCAGGTGCGCATTCATCTTGCATTTCCACAGCGGTGGCGGCGCCTGCCTTCGTTCCTTTTTCACCCACCGAAATAAAGGTTTTGTGGAGTACGCGGCTTATAAAAATGTTTCCTGCACTTGAAGTGCCCAGAGCCGAAAAGTCTGCTTCAAAGCCATCAAATGCCTTGGGCATTCCCATTGCGGAAAGGAGTTTTGACATTTCCGTATCATACTCTGTTTCAAATTTTGGGATTGCAGTTTTAACGGGGATATCCTGAGGATTTGCCAGCGTTTCCGCCAAGGATTCGCCGGTAAGGGAATTTACGTATTCGTGTACTGTAACTCCCTCATTGGGCAGAAGAGCAACAAACGCATATTTTCTATCCTTGTAATATTTGATAAATCCCTTCGCATTTTCATCTTCAAAATATCCGCATTCGGTTGAATACATAAATTCAACCTCCTGCTTGGTACCGTCTGCTGTGGTAAAAGTGTTTGTACTTACGGCATCCTTTGTATATATCTCCGTCCACTCCGCCTCAAAAGCAAGGGCGTTTATAAGGTACATTATGGCCTCTTTGGGTATTTCTTCAAGTATTTCGGGTATCATACCGTCGGTCTTTTGCTCAACCCAGAGATTTATATCCTTAAGCGTGGTACCGTCAAAGGGGGATTTGTAAACATCCGCACCGAAATAATCGGCGTTTGTCTGCAAAAAGTTCTCGTTTACGGTAAAACGATCATCATCGGTAAACCAAATTGAATTGGCAAGAGATAGTTTATACTTTTCACCTTGGGGCAGTGAATTCATATAACTGTGCATATAGCCGTTAAGCTGAGCAACGGGCATTCCAAGCACGTTTTCCATTTCTGTAAGTGTATCGCCCTTTGCACCGTTTGCCGTCATGGAGAGTGCGGCAAGCACGGAAAGGGGAGAGATAAGCGTGTTTTTCCCGTCCTCGTTTCCCGCTTTGAAAAGGCGCAGGGCAAAATCCGTAACTGCAGAGTTTCCTGGTGCGGAAAGAGGAATTTCAGATACGTCACCTGCACTTATGTTGTTCATGAGATTAGGCGATTTCACAATATCATTACATCCGCAAATAAACATAGATAAAATAATAACGATCACACATAACCGTAAAAAGTGCTTTTTCATTTTCTTACTCCTTTACAATAAATATCCGCTTGGCATATACGGTGTTTCCGTTGTATTCTGAAAAATATACGTCCACCGTTTCGCCTTCGGCGGGCGTTTCGCGGCCGTCATAAACCACCGTAATCCTTTCGTACGGGTCGTATACAGCGTTTTGGCAGACCACGTATCCTTTAAACCCGTTTTCGGCTATTTCGGTTACCGTTAAAATAAGCATATCGTCTGCGGTTTCGGGGAAGTGCGTTTCAGGCGCTTCCTCTGCAGGTGGAGCTTCATCTGCGGGTGGCGCTTCTCCCATGGGTGGATCATCCTCTGCAGGAGCAGATTCATCGTAACATACGGACGTTTCGTCCTTCTCCTGGTCCTCCGCGGGCACACTTTCGTCTGCTATAGGAGGCTGATTATCGGTTGACTGGCTGTTATTGGTTGCAGGCGGGATATCTCCTTTGTCGCCCGAGGTTTCGAAATTTTCGTCAAGAGGGGTATCTTCTTTTATTTTGTTCATATGTTCGATTCCGAAAACCGATATGGCAACGATACATACGCACGCCGCTACCGAAACCAAGCGGCGAAACACAATTTTGCTTTTCTTTTTGTGTCTTAACTTATCGACAGCGAGTATCATATCGTCATCGATATAATTAAGCGCATCGTGAAACATTTCCGGGTTCATATATCAAATCCCTCCTTTTGCAGGTATTCTTTAAGCATATTTCTTGTTCTGAACAAAACGCTTTTCGCCTTTCCCTCGCTCATTCCGCAATATTTTGCGACTTCCTTAAGGGGATCAAGGAAATAATATCTGCCGATAAACAGACTCTGCACTTCTTTTGGCTGGCCCTGCAGAAATTTATTTATCGCCTCACCCAAAAGCTTTGCCTGAACCTGCTCCTCGGTCATATCTCCCGCAGATAAAACCTCGCTTATCTCATCGTAAGAAATGGCGAATTCGCTCACCTTTCGTTTTTCTCGGTTTCTTTTTCTGAAAATATCAATGGAGATCTGCCTTGTTATCTTACCGAGGTAAGCCGAAAGTGCCGTCGGCCGTTGAGGAGGCATACTGTTCCACGCGGCGAGATACGTATCGTTAACGCTTTCTTTGCTGTCCTCTTCATCCGCAAGAATATTATAGGCGATCTTTGTAAGATACCTGCCGTATTTTTCCTCGGTCTGTGTTATCGCACGTTCGTTTCTTTCCCAATAAAGGTCAATAATCTTTTCGTCCCGCATACAGTTTTCCTCCCTTCACTTATATATACCGTCAAAATTTGGATTTGGTTTCAAAAAAATCAAATATTTTTTTAAAATTATAACACAAAAGACCGGTTTCGTAAAGAAATCGGTCTTTTAAAACGTATTATTTATTCAAAATCCACGGGCATACCCGTTTCGTCAGACGTATTGCAAGCCTCCATCAGCTTCATTACGCGCATAAGCTGAGGATGTGTGATAAGCTGGTTTTCCACACCGTCAACCGCCTTTGCAACGTTACGGTAGAAATCGTGAACATCGGATGTGATCTGAGGAATTTCGTGAGTCTTTATGGTGTCATCCTTACGGGGAGCCATAGTCTTGGTAAGACCTGCGGCGGTACGTACGGGGATAACGTCCTTTTCGTCCCAGTTTTCCACGCAAACGATCTTTCCTTCGCAGGAGAAATCGTTAATAATTGCGGTGCCGTTTTCACCCTGCATATACCAGCGGGGAAGGTTGATAAAGTTGCTCGTGCCCACTTCAAGATAAGCGCGTACGCCGTTTTCAAAATTAAGGGTAAGTCTGAATCCGTCGTCAACCTCGTAGTTGGTAATGTGATCGTACTGGCAGTAAACCTTTTTTACCTTTGAGGGAACCATAAGAAGCATCTGGTCGATAATATGTACGCCCCAGTCAAGCATCATACCGCCGCCGTGCTTTTTCATTCCGCGCCAGTCGCCGGGGATACCTCTCGAGCCGTGTACACGGGATTCTATATTGAACACTTCACCTAAAATTCCGCTTTCATACACCTGCTTCATAGCCAGAAAATCGCAGTCCCATCTGCGGTTCTGGTGAACGGTAAACAATTTTCCCGTGCGGTTGCTTGCGTCGATCATATCCTGAAGATCTTCGCTGCACATTGTAACGGGCTTTTCACTTATAGCGTTTTTACCGCTTTCAAGAACCTTGATAATAAGTTCTTTGTGTACGTCGTTGGGAGTTGCAACAGTAACGATATCCAATCTTTCGTCACCCAGCAATTCCTCAAGTGAAGAATAGGTATTTATACCCTCGTTGCGTGCTATTACAAGTCTATCGGGATTAATATCCCACACGCCAAGCAAATTGCACGCATCGCTCTTCTTGAGATAATCGCCGTGCCACCAACCCATACCGCCGTAGCCGATAATAGCAATGTTTTTTTTCATTTTTCTACCTCATGATTTCAAAGCAAAAAAGCTTTGTTCTGTTGAGTGTAGTATAAACCAAAATGAATAAAAGTCAATAGTTTTTACAGATTTTCCTCCACAATTTTCACCCCTGTTTTGGGTATCACAAGGCTTATTTCGATGGTATCTACGTTTTCCTTTCTCGTACTTCCCACGTTTATTCCCGCCTTGCGTATAAGGGTTACGGCATTGTCTATGGAATTAACGAAAAACCTTACGTCTACCGTGCCGATTACCCGACGGGAGCCGGTTTTTTCGTTTTCCTCACGGTGTTTTATAAACTCGTTTATCGCTTTTTCGGTGTCAGATGCGTTCAGATCTCTGTCCGCAATACGTTTTATCATAAACATTCGGTCGCCTTTGCTTTCTAAACGAAGCAAAGCGCGGGCGTGCCTTTCGGAAAGGCCGTTTTTAAGTATCTCTTCTCTTTCATCGGCCGAAAATTTTAAAAGCCGCACCTTGTTTGCCACTGCACTTTGGCTTATTCCCAGAGTTTGCGCCAGCTCACTTTGAGTGGATTCTGTCATAAACATAAGCCTTTGCATCGCAAATGCCTCCTCAAAGCAGTTAAGATCCTTTCTCTGAAGGTTTTCCGTAAGTGCCATTACCGCGCTTCCGTTATCGTCGGCTTTTGATAATATACATGGCACTTTTTTAAGTCCCGCTTTTTTCGCCGCCCGCAGTCTGCGTTCTCCCGCAATAAGCTCGTATTGCTCGGGAGTAAGCAATTCTCCCGCAATGCTGAACGTGGCTTTGTTGTCACGTTTTCGTATTATAAGCGGGGATATTATTCCAACCTGCTTTATGCTTTCCGCAAGTCTTTCTATTTCCGTCTTGTCAAAATACTTTCTCGGCTGTGCGGAATTGGGCTTTATGCTGTTTATGGGCACTTGTATAATTCGTTTCGAACGTAATTTAGAATCAAATTCCATATTTTCCACTTCCTTTAAACAATTAAATAAAACAAAAACTGCGGCGCATATACAGTACCACAGTTATCTTGTCTTATTTTGTTAAATTTGGTAAGGGAAAAAGATTTTTTTGCTTTTTAAGTATTTTACGCCGTCCGTTTCGATAATCTCGCCGATAGCGTAAAATCCGTTTTTGCCGAAAACCTTGTACTCTGCACCGATTTTCCCGTCGAATCCAAGCTTTTTAAGCATAACAGCCTGCCCGTTGGCAAACAGTCTGTCAAAAAACTCCGTAAGTCTTAATTCGGGGAAGGGGAATACGTTTTCCACGGGTGTGATAACGTAATTACCGCGCTTCATATCTTCTTCGGTGAAGGAGTCATCCTTGCGGAAATTACCAACCACAGTACGCTCAAGCGAGCTCATTGTGGCACCGCATCCCAGTGCCGCTCCTATATCCTCACACAGCGTTCGTATGTACGTGCCTCTGGAGCAGGAAACTGTCATAAAAAACTCTCCGTCACGTTCAAAAGGGGTTATGGAATACACGGTTATCTTTCTCGGCTCGCGCTCAACGGTTATACCTTGTCGCGCAAGGTCTACAAGCTTTTTTCCGTCCCGCTTCAATGCAGAATACATAGGAGGCACCTGCATTTGCTCTCCCGTAAAACGCTTTGCCGCATCTGCAAACTCTTCAAAAGAGGGGAGTGTGCCTTCGTACGCGGAAATAACGTTTCCCGTAATATCACCGCTGTCTGTTACCGTACCGAGCTTTATTCCGGCTATGTAGGTCTTGTCGTGATCGGTTAGATATTCGCTGGCTTTAACGGCGTTGCCCAGCATTATAGGCAGTACGCCCTGCGCCAACGGGTCCAGCGTTCCGCAATGACCTGCTTTTTTTGCGCCCGTAAGGCGTTTTACAATATTAACCGCCGTTTGCGATGTCATTCCCGTGGGTTTATAAAAATTTATAATTCCCTCTGTCATATTCTGCCTTCCAAAGCCTTTATCAGCATATCCCGCGCCTGCTCGGGTGTTCCTTTCGTACGGAATGCCGCCGCGCGCATATGCCCGCCGCCTCCCATTTCACGGCAAAATGCAGCTACGTCAAAATACTCGTTGGACCGCAGAGAAACCTGCGCCATATCTTCCTTTGGACGGATCATAGCTGCAACCTCCACGCCGTCAATACGTCTGGGGATGCTTTTGATCTCGTCAAGGTCGGTGTCTGAGGCACCGCTGTCCTCGTATTCTTTTTTTGAAATGGTAACGATAGCAAGCTTACCGCCGTAATAAAGCTCTACAGAACCGTACGCCGCCTTCATAAGCGCCAGCACGGGCGGTGTTATTTTATCAAAAAGCTGTCTGTTAATAGCGGCAAAATCAATACCCGTTTCCATAAGCCGTGCGGCAAGGCGCATTGTCTGGGGGCGGGTGTTGGAGTATCTGAATCCGCCGCTGTCGGAGCTTATGCCCGCATAAAGACAAACTGCGGCTTCCTTGTCTATTCCCACGGAAAGCTGATCATACAGATCTGCAATTATCTCCGCATTGGAAATAAAGTAATCCTTCTGAAGCAGTCTTTCGCAGGGGATAGTATTTACCTTGTGGTGGTCGATGGAAAGATCAAACGCACCAAAATTTTCCTGAATACCGCCCAGCATTGCGGGCGTTGCCACGTCAACGCTTACTTTTACTGCGTTTTCGGGAATATTGTCTGTAAAAATTCCTTTTCCCGCAAAGGGAATAAGCTTTTCGGGAATTTCATCCGGGCAGTATGCCCACGCGGTTTTGCCTTTTTTGCGCAGGAGCATTACCAAAGAGGTTGCACTGCCTACGGTATCACCGTCAGGGCAAGCGTGGCATACTACCAGATAATTGTCGTTTTCAAGAAGAAACCGTGCCGCTTCTTCATAACCGATCCTTTGCATTATTCGTAATCCTCGCTGTACTTGATGTTTTTAAGCATCTCGGATATGTGCAAGGCATTTTCTGCGGAATGATCGGGAATAAACACCAGTTTGGGTGTTATTCTTAAATTCAGGCGGGAGGCAAGTTCCTTGCGAATATAACCTGCCGCGGATGCCAGACCCTTGTTAACACCCTCGTCCTTGCCCAACACGCTGTAATAAACCTTGGCGTAGGACAGATCCTTGGTAACCTCACAGCCCGTGATACTCACAAATGCCTGAGTTATTCTGGGGTCTTTTACCGTGCGCAGTATTTCGGTTATTTCTCTTGATGTTTCCTCGTTTATTTTATCCTGTCTGAAAGAACCCATCAGCGTTCGATTTCCTCCATAGTGTAGGCTTCGAGAATGTCGCCCACCTTAATATCGTTGAACTTTTCAAGTCCGATACCGCATTCGAAGGACTGGAGCACTTCTCTTGCATCGTCCTTAAAGCGCTTGAGAGAGGATATCTTATCCTCGTAAATGATCTCACCGGAACGGAGTACACGGATACTTGCGTTTCTGGTAACCTTACCGTCGGTAACGTAAGAACCTGCAATAGTGCCTACGTTGGGCACGCGGATAGTCTGTCTTACTTCGGCTCTGCCAAGTATTACTTCGCGGAACTTAGGAGCGAGCATACCCTTCATAGCGGCGGTAACTTCATCTATACAATCGTAAATTACACGGTAGGTACGAACGTCAACCTTATCACGGGTTGCCATATCCAGAGCAACTCTGTCGGGACGGATATTAAATCCGATAATGATTGCATTGGAAGCGGAAGCCAGCATAACGTCGGATTCGTTTATGGCACCGGTAGCCGCGTGGATAACGTTTACCTTAACTTCTTCGTTGGAAAGTCTTGCAAGGGATGCCTTTACAGCCTCTGCAGTACCCTGAACGTCTGCTTTTACAATAAGGTTGAGAGTCTTTACGCCGGAACCGATCTGGTTAAACAGATCCTCAAGGTTAGCCTTTGCCTCTGCCTTGAACTGCTCTTCTTTTTCTTTTGCTTTACGCTGTTCAACAAGCTCTTTTGCAAGACGCTCATCGGAAACTGCGCGGAAGGAATCACCTGCGGCGGGAACTTCGGAAAGACCCATAATCTCAACGGGAGTGGAAGGTCCTGCTTCTTTTACCTTTTCGCCCTTGTCGTTGGTCATGGAACGGATACGTCCTACGGTAGAACCGGCGATGATATAATCGCCTACGCGGAGAGTACCGTTCTGTACCAGCACGGTGGCTACGGGACCTCTGCCCTTATCCAGCTTTGCTTCAATAACTGCGCCCTGCGCCGCACGGGAGGGGTTGGCTTTGAGCTCCATCATATCTGCGGAAAGGGTGATCATTTCCAACAGTTCGTCAATACCCTGGCGCTTAAGCGCAGAAACGGGTACAACTATGGTATCTCCGCCCCATTCTTCGCAAAGAAGATCGTAGTTTGTAAGCTCTTGCTTTACTCTGTCGGGATCAGCGGCAGGACGGTCCATCTTGTTGATGGCAACTATAATGCTTACGCCTGCAGCCTTTGCGTGGTTGATAGCTTCTATGGTCTGAGGCATAATTCCGTCGTCTGCGGCAACGACCAGAACTGCGATGTCGGTAAGATTTGCACCTCTTGCACGCATGGAAGTAAACGCTTCGTGACCGGGAGTATCGAGGAAGGTTATGGGCTTATCGTTTATCTTAACGCTGTAAGCACCGATATGCTGGGTAATACCGCCTGCTTCGCCTGCGGTAACGTGGGTATCACGGATAGCATCCAGCAGAGAGGTCTTACCGTGGTCAACGTGTCCCATAACAACGATAACGGGTGCACGGGGTACGAGATCCTCTTCCTTGTCCTCAGACTCGGTAAACAGCTTTTCTTCGATAGTAACCACTACTTCCTTGGTTACCTTTATACCGAATTCATCGGCAATAAGATATGCGGTGTCGTAATCTATGGTTTCGTTTACGGAAGCCATTACGCCCATAAGCATAAGCTTTTTAATAACCTCGCCTGCGGCGGTCTTCATTCTGGAAGCCAGCTCGCCGACTGTAATTTCATCGGGTACGGTTATAGAAAGCTGTACGGGCTTGGGCTTTGCCTGCTGTTTCTGCTGAGGCTTGTTTTTGTCACCGGGGCGGCGGGATTGCTCCTGTTGCTGGTTGCGGTTGTTCTTTTTCTTTAACTTTTGCTTTCCGCCTGCCGCAGAAGCCGCGCTTCCGGCAAGATTATCGTATTTCTCATCGTACTTGGAAAGGTCAACGTTCGCAGTACCTCTGGTATCTACAACACGAACTTCGCCGCGTACCTTTTGCTTCTGGGGTTGCTGCTGAGGAATAGGCTTGCCCTGCTTGATAGCCTGCTCCTGAAGCTTCTTTTGCTTTTCGGCTTTAGCGGCGGCTTTTTCCTCTGCCTTGCGTTTTTCTTCCGCATCACGCTTTGCCTGTTCTTCTGCCTTCTTTGCGTCGATTTTATCCTGATAAGATTTAAAGAATGCGGTTATATCAATTTGGTTTTGCTGAGTATAGTATTCAAATATAATGCTGAGCTCTGCACTTTCAAGCGCAGTCATATGGCTTTTGTTTCCCATACCGTGAGCCGCAAGCAGATCTATAATTTCCTTGCTTTTTACGTTAAGATCTTTTGCCAGCGCGTTAACTCTGTATTTGTTATCTCCTGTCGTAGCCATATCAGTTACCTCCCAATAATTTTTTCACGGCGGAAGCGAATCCCTTGTCGTTGACCGAAACACAGGCTGTGGCTGTCTTTCCGAACGCCTTGCCGAATGCTGCGGTATCTACGGGGATAAAGACCGCTTCCGTTTTATAAAACGCCGTTTTATCGCTTATTATCTTTTTTGTTCCGTCGGATGCGCTTTCGGACGCCACTACCAAAAATGACTTTCCTTTGCGTACCGCTTCAATAGTATTTTCTGTGCCCACTGCGAGCCGTCCTGCCTTTTTTGCAAGACCCAACAGATTTAAAAGCTTTGTCATTTGTCCTCCGTAGAGAGGGGAATGGTTTCGTAAAAGCCTTCGGGCAGAGAAACCTCCAACGCCCGTTCAATTCTGCGTCCCTTCTTTGCGTTTTTCACACAAGCGGGGTCTTTACACAGATAACAGCCTCTTCCGTTCATTTTCCCCGTGGGGTCAATAATTGCGGTGTTTTCCGTCCGCACGATCCTTGTAAGCTCTGTCTTTAACTTTTTTTCTCCGCAGGAAACACATTTCCTTACGGGATAAACCTTTTCGATCAAGCGTTATCAACCTCTGCTTCGGTGCTTTCGTTTACGCTTCTTACGCTTTTTATATCGATCTTACAACCGGTAAGCTTTGCGGCAAGACGTGCATTCTGACCTTCTTTGCCGATAGCGAGAGAAAGCTGATCATCGTTTACTATAACGCGGAACGCCTTTTCGTTTTCGTCAATTCTGTTTACAGACAAAACTGCGGCGGGAGCAAGGGCTGCGGCAACAAATGCGGCGTAATCCTCGCTGTAGGGGATAATATCGATCTTCTCGTTGGAAAGCTCTTTGGTAATGCTGTTCTTTCTTGCGCCTCTCGAGCCGATACAAGCACCGATAGGATCAACGTTAGAATCGTTGGAAGATACTGCGATCTTGGTTCTGCTTCCCGCTTCTCTTGCAACGCCCTTTATCTCAACGGTTCCGTCAGCAATTTCGGGAACCTCAAGCTCAAACAGTCTGCGTACCAGACCGGGGTGGGTTCTGGAAATGACTACGGAAGGTCCTCTGCCTTCGCGCTTGATCTCGGTAACGTAAACCTTAACTCTGTCGCCAACGTTCAGGGTTTCGCCGTTTATCTGCTCGTGGCGGAAAAGTGCCATTTCGTTGCTGCCAAGCTCAAGAGTAGCGTGTCCGGTGGTGGGGTCAACTCTTACTACCACGCCGGTAATGATCTTATCCTGCTTGTCTTCATATTCTTTTACCATCATTCCGTGCTCGGCTTCGCGGATAGACTGAACTATTACCTGCTTTGCGGTCTGAGCGGCGATACGGCAGAATTCTTTTGTTTTAATTTCTATCTGGTATTCATCGCCCAACTTGTATTTCTTGTTCTTTTCACGGGCTTGCTCCAGAGAGATTTCGGTACGGGGGTCTTCAACTGTTTCTACAACCGTAAGAAGCTTATACAGGCGAAGGTCGTGTTTAGCTTCGTCAAGCTTTACTCTTGCGTTTGTAAGTCCGCCGGAATCCTTTTTGAAAGCCGCGAGGAGCGCAGCTTCGGTGCGTTCGATCATATAGTCCTTGGGGATACCCTTTTCTCTTTCAAGGGCAGCGAGGGATTCAAAAAATTCCTTGTTCATTTTTTAGTTTTTACCTCCGTTTATTCGAGTATCGAAGTCATCTTCGAAATCATTTTTCTTTCTATTTTGGTTTCGCCTACGGTAACCGTGTCTTTATCAAAACCGGTTATGATGCCGCTAAGCTCTTTATTGCCGTTAACAGCGGCAAACAACTTAAGCTCGGTGCTCCAGCCTTCGTTTACCGCACGGCTGATATGCTCATCCGTACGAAGGACGCGGGTAAGTCCCGCACCGGAAACTATGAGCGAATAAGCCTGCTCGATAGGATCGGCTTCGTCCAGCAGGGGATTTATGGTGTTGGACGCCTTCTGGCAATCTTCAAGGGAAAAACCGTTTTCACCCTCAAGCTCCACTTCAAGGATCTGCTCCTGACCTTCTTTGTAAAAGGTTACGTCCCAGACTCTGTAGTTCATTTCAGCCATTACGGGCTCAACCAACGCGCGTACCGTAGCCGCAATATTTTGCTTCATATTTCTGCCTGCCTCCGTATTCTTTGTATTATTGGTAAAAAAATGTTTCGGAAATATTGCAAAAATCAAGAGTGGGCTTTGACCCACTCTTGCTTGCTTACATTTATCTGTACACAGTATATCACAGTATTTTGCTTTTTGCAATAGTTTTATGCAAATTATTGTGCCAAAAATCCGCTTTTTTCAACTTTTTCCCAATCCGTGAACAGTCCCGTGACCTTTTTTGTTTTCTTTTTGTCCGAATAGCTTATTACCGAGCGGGTGGATATATATCCTTTTTCGATCAGATTGCCAAGTGCTTCGGTTACCTTCGCGTTGGTTGCGGTCTTGCTCAGGGCACAAACTGCCTTTACTGTTTTTTCCTTTGTCGGTATATCTTTTGAATTATCCTCGGATGCCTTTTTGAGGACTTCGAAAATTAAGCGATAATATGAGCCGTGCACGTCCTCCTCGGTGGGAAGGGTTATGCACCAGCTTGCCGTCTGCTGAAGCTGACGGGAAAATGAATCCTCAATACCGTATATGCCGACTTCTTTTTTACAAAAATTCTTTAAAAATGAAACTACCGAGCTGAAATGCCCGTCCCCCGAAAAGATGATGAATGTTTCTATATCCTCGGATGACAGCGCCTTCTGGTAAATATTATCCAGAATAATAAAATCGGTAAAATCTTTTTTTACACCGGTGGTGTTCCGTGTATCGATAATGCGGTTGGAATAGGGGCGGATACGGGATATCTGATCTGCCAGAGATTTGTGTGAAAAGTCTGCGAAAAACGTAACCTCCACCAAATTCACCTTGGTGTTAAGCTCCTCAAACCACCCTTTTATGTTTGGTTGTATGCCGAAATTCTTTTTTAATGAAATATACCAATGCTCGTAATCCACAAATGCCACGGCTTTCGGTAATCCGTTATTAAGGCTTATGGTACGGCTTTGCTCTTCTTTCGGCTTTCTCGTAAACAGCGAAATGCTCTTCTTTCCTCCTTTCTTTTTCCATTCACCGCTTTAATTATACTCCTTGTGTAAAAAAATGTCAAGCGTTCATACTCCCAGCGTTTCTTTAAGGGTAGAAATAATCCGCTTTTCCAGCCTGGAAATATAGGATTGGGATATTCCCAGTTCGTCTGCCACTTCTTTTTGCGTTTTTTCTCTGCCGCCCGTTCCCTCACCTATGCCGAAACGCATTTCTATTATCATTCTGTCCCGAGGGGGAAGCTTGCTTATCGCCTGTCTTACCGTGCGCTTTTCCTCGCTTTCTTCCAGTATGCGGTATACAAAATCTCCGTCCGTGCCCAAAAGAACGGAAAGCAGCAGCTCGTTTCCGTCCCAATCTACGTTCAAAGGCTCATCCAATGACATTTCGCATCCACGTGCTGAATTTTTGCGTATATACATTAGTATCTCGTTTTCAATACATCGGGAAGCGTAGGTGGCAAGCTTTATCTGTTTGTCCTGCTTAAAGGTATTTACCGCCTTCATCAGCCCGATAGTACCTATGGAAATAAGGTCCTCGATACCGATATTTGTGCTTTCGAATTTTTTCGCAATATACACTACCAGCCGCAGGTTGTGCTCTATCAGCTTTTTCTTTGCGTTTTCGTCATCGGGAAGTCTTTCCGTCAGCATCGCTTCTTCCTCCCGCGAAAGGGGCGGGGGTAAGGTCTGGGGTCCGTTTATATAAAATACTTCCTTGCTTTCGCCTAAAAATTGGCGTATCCACTCCAAAGCCAAAGTTACTTTTTTAAAATACATTTTATCACCTCTATATAGGGGGCATAAGCCCGTCGTAGGTCTTTGCAAATCTGTTGCCGTCGGTTAAAGCAATTATCACTCTTACTTCCCGTTTTTTGCTTTTTCCGAATTCCCGCACCAAGCATTTTTCGGGACGGAACCCATACATAATATCACTGCCCGCAGCTGTTTTTACGGGAATAGCTCTTATGGGAAGGGGCGGGGAAACGGCAAGATCCGAAAACTCTTCCCCAAAAATCTTTTTTGATATTATTATCACGGGATCGAGAGAAATTGGATCCGTAAGAAGATTTCCCGTATCCTTCATTAAAAAAGCTTTGTAGCTTTTCCCCAGCACCGTTATATATGCGTGAACGGCACCTCCTGCGCTGTTCTTCTTGCAAACGTATAAATATCCCGCCGTAAGCGCAAGGGCGGAAAATACACACATCATCACGCTTCCTGCACCAAGAGAGCCTATATACTCTTCGTTTTTGCCCAACATATAGAATACCCCGTAGACAACTCCTCCCGAAAGGGCGGAGGACAACAGAAAAACCGCGGTATTGAAAAAAGGGCGTTTTTTTCCGTACGCCGTAAGACACACCAAAAACGCGGTTAGAATATGCAACGCAAACCCGCTTACAACGCACAGACAGAAAAAAGCGTATGCACTTCCCAGAATTGCGGCAGTGAATATACGCCATATCTTAAAGGGCGTATTGGTAATTCTCGCCGTTATATACAGAAGCATCAGATCAAATATGAAATTTATTAAAAAGTAAACGTCAGCGTATACGGTTACTTCCATTTGTTCATCATCTCTTTCACACAAAAGTATACAGCGGAAAGACTGTAAATGTTGTCATTTTATGGAGGAAGGGTGCATATTTTTTATGGGTGATGATTTATGAAAAAAACTTTCTTTGCCGTGCGGGGAAAATTTATATATTGTTTAATTCCCGCCGTATTGCTTATTTCGGCATTGTATATCTTTTTGACAGCTTCCGCACCGGCATCTGCAGGGGGAACGGTGCCTTCGTACAGCGTTTTTGAGTTAATATCCAAGCTATTGGAGGGATGAAATATCTTTTTTCTGTTTCCCCGCATAAAGCTACGAATACACGTTCTTACGTTGCCCTGCCTTGCGGTATTGGCATATATAGAAGGAATTTATCCTTTTATGCTGCTTATTTCCGCCGCTTTGCTTCACGAATTGGGACATTTTATTGCAATAAAGCTGACCGGAGGCAGAGTGGGCAGAGTTGACATAATGCCTCTCGGAGCCCGAATAGTAACATCCGGAATAACATCTCACCGTCGAGATACTGCAGTATACTTGTGCGGCCCTTTGGCAAATTTGCTGTTTTTCGGCTTATCCTTGCCGGTGTCCTTGGCGTTGGCTTCCCCTTATCTTTTGTATTTTTCTATATGCAATCTGTTTTTTGCTTTTGTAAATCTGCTTCCTGTTTCGGGAAATGACGGATATTGCGCATTATGCTCGTTGATAAGCGCGAAAAGCGAAAGCGACGATGTATACACTCTGGTGAGCAGGGCAGGGAAAATATCCGAATTTGTCTTTGTGCTTATATCAGCGGTGTCCGTTTTTGCATCGGGATTCAATCCCGGAGTGATCGGGCTTACCGCCGCAGCCAATATTTACAAAAAAGATTGAAAAATCAAATATTTTATGTTAGAATGTAAAAAGAATAACCGAAAGGACAAAAATCGATGAAAGTTAAAGTATTATCAGTGTTGTTGGCGACTATTTTGCTGTTGACCGCTTGCGGCGGCAATAACGAAACCGTGAGCAACGATTTATCCGACGTTCCTTCTGTGGATAACTCTTTCTCTGCATCCGGGAACGATCCTTCCGATACCGAGGAAGTGTCCCAAGAAATTTCCGATACCGTGTCAAAAGAACCGGAAAATTCCTTTCCCGAATATGAAGCAGATACTCCCGATGTTCCCGACGTGCCCGATGAATCTTTGGTTGTCGATGACGTCCCCAATGACGAATGCCGCGTTACCGTGAAATATGCCAGCTTTTCCGAAAAGCCCTATGCGGTGGTTATCGGGCAATGTGATATCGGAGCTACCATAACCCTGAAATGCGGAAACAAGACATATAGATCCGAGAGCTGGTACGGCTGGTATTCCGTCCGCTTTTTATGCACTGCGAATTCTGCGGATATCATCGTTACCCAGACTGTTGACGGAAAGCAGGTAGGTGCGGCGCTGGAAACCAACGTAACTCCCATAAAGGCGGGAACGGCTGAAGGCGTTGTCGCAGGAAGCAATTTCCAGTTCTTTTATCAGAAATGTCTGCGTGATTTCCAGCATACCAACCTTTACAGCCAAGGTGTTCTGGATAATCTTAAAAAGCGTGTAGAGGGCAGAATTGCAAACCTTGAAAAGACGGGCACGGAAACTGAGATCATATATATGATCGTTCCCTCCGCTATGACTATGTATCCCGAGCTTGTGCCCGATGAATACGAGCAGGGCAAGGGGGACAGCCGTCTTGACCAGGTTATAAATACCTTGTCGGAATCCGGCGCAACCGTTATCGATCTCCGAACAGCCTTTGAAGAACATAAAAACGATGAATACCCCCTCTATTTCAAGTGCGATAGCCATTGGACCGATTACGGCGCATTTATAGCTTATCAAGAACTGTTCAACCATATAGCAGAGAGATTTCCCGATGCCGCTCCCCGTTCCTTTGAAGAATTTACCTGGCACAGCGGATATTATAAAACCGGCGATATGCCCGTGTATCTCAATATGATTTCCGGTTCTATATATGAAAACGGATATATCGGTGATAAGGACGTGCTTGAATACGGTTGGTACAGAACCTTTGCGGACGGCACTCCCGTTTCCGAAAAAATAACCGAGGTTCCCCGCTACCGCGCAGATACTCAAATGGTATACAGCACCAACGTTACCTGGGGCAAGACCATACGCACCAAGCGTGATAATCTTCCTTCGTGTATGGTGCTCAGAGATTCCTTCGGAACCCAGATGTTCGATATACTTGCAGAGCGTATGGATAAAACCATATACAAAGGTATGTGGGATTACACCTACTACGGTGCTGAATTGGTATCTCAAAAACCCGATTATCTCATATATATCCTTGCAGAGTGGAACCTTGATTCCGTAGTCTATAACTGATATACAAAACAAGGAGGTCTGTATGAAAAAACGAGTTTTGTCTTTATTACTTTTGGCATTTGTTTTGTGCGGTACGCTGTTTACCGCTTGTACTCCTTCAGAAGGAAATGTATCTGAATCGGAATCCGCTCCCGAAAGTGTTTCCCAAGGGGAAGTTTCGGAAAACGTTAAAACCGAAAAAGACTATCCCGTTTTGTGCGGCAGTTTTATGCAGCCCGGTGCCTTTAAGGGACATTCGCTTTCCCGCATGAAAGAGCATCTCGGCTATATGCTGGATGTAGGTATTGATACTCTTATCCTTCAATGGTCCTTCGTTACGGAAGGGGATAAGGTTTCCTCCGTGTTTTACGAATCCTCCTTCGGCGCAGATAAAAAAGCCGCTTCTTATGACGAAAGCGGAAAAATGCTGCTTGATACCATTCTTTCTGCCGCAGAGGAACTGGGCGTAAAGGTGTTTATCGGTCTTAACGAAAACCCCGAGTGGTGGAATAAGTACGTTACCGATAAAGCTTGGCTCACAGATCAGGCGGAATTGGGTATAGAAGGCGCAAAGCAGATATACGATACTTACAAAAGCAAATATCCCAACGCCGTTCACGGCTGGTATTTCGTGTTTGAATTCAGCAATATAAATGCAACCGATGCAATGTTGGATAACGCCTCTTATCTGCTTCGCACTTACAGAAACGGCTTGTACGATATCGACCCCGAAATGCCTATTATGCTTTCTCCTTTCGTAACCGCATCAGGTCCTTCTCCCGAAAAAACGGGTGAGATGTGGGAAAAGGTATTCGCCAAAGCAGACTTCCGCCCCGGTGATATATTCTGCTGTCAGGATTCCGTCGGCGCAGGACATATCACAATGGATATGCTGGACGATTTCTACCGCGAGATAAAGGAAGCGGTAGATACCGTTGAGGGCTTCAGATTCTGGGCAAACAATGAAGATTTCACTCAAAGCGATTGGACTACCGCTCCTCTTAACAGATTTGTGGAGCAAATGAATATCTCCGCAAAATATGTGGAAGCACACGTTACCTTTGCATATTCCCATTATCAGAACCCCGATATGGGCAAAGAGGGACAGCATCTGGCGTATAAAACCTATTACGAAACCGGCAAGATTCCCGCAAGCACTATGGTAGCTCCCGAAATAGAAGTGGAGTCTTTGGCAAGTGGATCAACTGTAGTCATTAAAGGAAGTATCGAAAACAAAGACAGTACTGTAGCGGGAATTCGTATCACCAAGGACGGCAGCCTGCTTCATTCCTTTGATTTTTCATCCAATTACGGTAAGAAAGAATTTAAGTTTGAATTTGAAGACGCAAACCTTTCCGGAAGCGGTGTTGCGGAATATGCGGTCTACGGCGTGGATTTTTACGGGAACGAAAGCCCTAAAGTAACAGCAGAGGTGGAATTCACCGGTAAAGAGGGCGTGAACGTAGCCCTCGAAAAGGAATACACCCTTGTCAATCCTCCCGCAGACAATTATCCCGATGAAACGGGCGATGCTCTTACCGACGGAGTCTTTGGTAATCCCACCTACGGCGATGCCGCTTGGCTTGGATTTTTGGCAAAGGCAGAGGTTGTTATCGACCTTGGCAAAATCACCGAACAGCTTTATGCTGTGGAAGTAAACTCTCTTGGCGGAGGCGGTGCGGGAATATATGCCGCGGCAGCCGTTACGGTTTACGTTTCGGAAGACGGCGTAAACTTCACTAAAGCTGCTTCCAAAAATTATGCTGCGGACAGCGGCGTGGACGAATTGTATACCTTTACTCGTGCGGTATTCCTGCCGGAAAACACCAAAGCCAGATACGTTAAGGTAGAGATCACTCCCTTGAAAAGCTGGATGTTTATTGACGAAGTAAGCGTATACGCTGCTCAATAGTATAATACCGTCGGCAAAATTTGCTGCCGACGGTGTTTTTGTTTGTTGACATTTTGTGCTATATAATGTTATAATAAGTCATAATTTTTTGGAGTATATGTTATTATGTTAGATAGATTCGAGCGCTTTTCTATTGAAATAATGGAAGTATTCAGATATTGGCACAAGATCAGTTCGGACGAAATGGAAAAGATCGGGCTCAAGGGTGCGTACTGTACCTATTTTTCGGTACTGTCCCGCTTTGATGATGGCGTAACAGCCACACAGCTTTGCGAGCTGTGTTATAAAGATAAAGCGGACGTTTCACGTGCCGTTTCCGATCTTGAGAAAAAAGGATACGTTATCAAGGAATCAAACGGAACAAACTTTTACCGCGCCCGTATAATGCTTACGGAGAAGGGGAAGCAGGTGGCGGATTTCGTTCAGCAACGTGTCAATCTTGCTGTATCCCTTGCGGGAAACGGAATATCGGACGAGGACAGAAGCGTTTTCTATACCACACTTCGTTCAATTGTAAATAATCTTGAGCAGATCAGCATAAACGGGCTTCCCGAGGAAGAGTGATATATATGAAAAAGCTTATTTTTCTTTTAAATGTTTTGTTCCTTCTCTTCACCGCGGTTATGTGTGGAATGTATAAAAGCAATTATTCTCTGTTGCTTAAAGCTCTCACCGCTTCGGGATTCGTTGCTATAGGACTTGTGAACCTCATACACACGCTTGCTTTAAAGAAAAAGTCGATTTTCCCCGCACTTATCTTTACAGGTCTTGTGTTGTGTATGGCAGGGGATATCATTCTGTTTAATAATTTTATTCTCGGCGCCGCAGTTTTCGTTTTTGGACATATTGTGTATATAGCGGCATATTGCTTTTTCCAAAAGCCTTGTTTTAAAGATATTATTCCCTGCGCCGTAATTGCCGCCGCATCCGTTGCCTTTTTAATGTTGTATCCCGCCTTTAACTTCGGTTCTGCGGTTATGACAGCCGTTGCGTTGGTATACGCTTTGGTAATTTCCTTTATGCTGGGCAAGGCGGTTTCCAACGTTTTTTGTAAAAAGGGCGTAGTTTCCGTTGCCATCTTGCTGGGAAGTCTTTTGTTTTTCGTTTCGGATATAGCGCTGGCGTTCAATATTTTCGGCGGTTCTCCCACCTGGTCAAACACTCTTTGTATGTTTACCTATTTTCCCGGTCAGTGTATTATAGCGTTTTCTCTGCATCTGTATAATATAAATAAAGCCAACTAAGGAGTAAGTATCTATGCACGAACTTGGCGTCTTGCGCCACGCGTTAAAGACCGTGTGCGATATAGCGGAAAAACACAATATAAAGTGCATAAAGTTTATTACTCTTGAGGTAGGGGAAGCGTCATCTGTCGTGCCCGCCTTTTTGAAAAAGCTATTCCCCGTCGCTATAGAAAGTGTCCCGCTGTTCAGTAATGCACAGCTTCGCATCGTCAGAGCGCCGGGTAACGGACTTATAATAAAAGAGATAGGATACTGATATACCATTTGCATATATCTGAAACCTCGGCAACAAAAAAAGCTCCCGTTTTTCGGGAGCTTTTAATATTATAGATTTTAGTCTGCAACTGCGTTGGAAGCTTCTTCTTCAGCAGCGTTGATCTTTCTCCAATTCTTCAGCTTGAGAGAAGCGAAATCTCTGTAACCGAAGTAATAGGTATCGCCGATACCGGAAAGCTTGGAGGACTTAACATAGCAGTTGGTGTACTGGAAGAGTGCGGTAGCAGGGCATTCGTCAGCAAGGATCGCTTCTGCTTCGTGGAGCTTTTCTGCTCTTACTTCACGGTCGCTTTCGTAGCAAACAGCGTCGATAAGTGCATCGTACTCATCGTTTTCCCAGTTGGTCTGGTGAGCGGTGTAAACGTCTTCGCCGGTGAGGGAAGGCTCAACCGCACAGCCGCTGTAACGGGTTGCGAAGGAAGAAAGCCAAGCGTATGCATCGGTAGAGTTAACAACGTTGGTAACGCCGATAACGTCATATTCACGGGTGGAAAGTGCAACTCTGTATTCCTCTTCGTGAAGACCTACAAGCTCTACCTTGAAGCCCAGTTCTTTCCAAACCTTTGCGGCATATTCTGCGATATCCTCGTAAACGTTGGTGTAAGTAACCTTACGTTTGTTGTTGTTCATAAGGTCAGCGGATTCGGGAATAAGGTATGCAACGGAGATAGTACCGGTCTTTTCGCCCTTCATCAGTTCCTTTGCTTTGGAAAGCTCGGCGTTTACGGAGTACAGATCGCCGCCTTCTTCGCGGAAATCATTCTTTCTGCTTGTGTTGAACACTCCGGAGGGAACGAATCCGGTAGCAGCCTTTTCACCGGTGCCGGTTACGGAAGAAACGATCTCGTTTCTGTCCAGAGCCATAGCGAGAGCCTGACGAACTTCCTTGGAAGCGAGAAGCTCGTTATCGGTATTGAAATAGTAAACGTAGGTAGAGAGAAGGTCAACTTCGTCCTTAGCCTTGCCTGCATATTCTGCATAGGAAGCTTTGTCGAAATTGCTCATGAGGAATATATTATCGTTTGCGAAGCGGTTTGCCTGGAATGCGGTGTCGGTTACACGCTTATCCTCGTCAACGCTCTTTTCGATAGTGTTTTCCTGATATGTAATGGTGATTCTGTAAGGCTTAACTGCTTTATCGAGTGCCTGCTCTGCTTCTCTGTTGTAGGAAGCGTTTCTCTCGAGAACAAGGCGGATACCTTCTTCAAGGTTCTTTACGCCGTAAGGGCCGTTACAAACGATAGAAGCTGCACTTGCGTCCCAGATCGCACCGTCTTTTTCAGCATCGGTTATAATATCTTCACGAAGGGGAACCAAGCCAACGCAAGCAATCTGCTCTGCGAACAGATCAACGTCATAATCATTTTCAAAGGTGATGCAAAGCAAGGTGTCATCAACAGCGGCGATACCAAGGTCATCGCTGGTCATAGCGCCGGTCTTAACAGCCTTTGCGTTCTTTATGGGGAAGAGTATGGATGCGTAAGGGCTTTCGAATGCGGGGTCGAGAATTCTCTTCCAAGCATAGATAACGTCGTCAGCGGAAACCTTACGTCCGTCATTCCAGTAGCTATCTCTGAGTACGAAGAACATCTGATATTCGTCGTAAACGGTGTCATAGTAGCTGTACCAATCCTCAGCCAGAGCGCCTACAACCTTACCGTTTTCGGTAACAGCGGTAAGTCCCTCGTAGATAAGACCGAGTACTTGGATCACGTCAGCATCAAGCTGAACTACAGCAGGGTCAAGACAATAGGGGAAAGAGGTCATATAAACGGAAATGTTTGCGCCTTTCTCCTCATCTTTGAGTGATGAACAGCCTGCCAGAGCAACGAGTGCCATAATTGTAACAAGCGTCAGTGCGATAAATTTTTTCATTATCTGTTCCTCCCGGATATTTTGCGAAGGTGCTTCACAACAATTCATTATATTATAGCATTGATGTTAAAAATAATCAATAGGTAAAAACCGAAAATCTTATTTTTATTACTTTTGACGAATGTTATGTTTACCTGTTCTTGACAAAACGCCTTTTATGTGGTATATTTACACAGAAGCAAGGCTTCTTGCTTAAAAAAACACAAACCGAAAGGGGCGATGTATCGTGAAAAGCTTATATTTGCCGGACGTAACGTACATTCGCTTTGCGGTTTTATAATCAGCTTGCGGTATGCAAACATCCGGCTTCGGGTGTTTTTTGTTTGTTTTACTTGTTCGCACCCGAAGGGGTGCTTTTTTAATGCCGAAAAAGAAAACTCCGAATATAAGTATAAGGCAAATATTATTTTTTGAGGAGGTTGTATTTTGTCTTATTCATTTCTAATTTTTCGGAGGAATAATATTTGAAACGGTTAAAAGCATTTTTACTTTCAATGGATAACAACACGACTACCTATAAAGAAATGTACGAGGGACAGATCATAGTACCGCCGGGATCATATGGAAATCCATCTCCCACTCCCATAGTGGAATCCGATCCTACCTATTGGTACGGCAATATTTCGGTGCATATAGAAACTACCCACAAAAACGCCAAGGATATGCCTACCTTAACCTTTATGATACCTGCTCACAGGCTGGGAATAACCCACCCTTCCGCCGCAGCGGCAGATCATTGTCTGCGTGCTCTTGCGCCGTATATAGATTCTCTCAACGAGGATATATACAATCGTTCCCGTCCGGATAAAGAAAACGGAAAATATTATCTTTACCGTCCGGGCGGCGAGGTGGTCATCCGCAATACAACGTATTTTTCCGTGTGCCCTCAAAAGGATTACGAAAACGGCGGCGGAGCCACCATATACTTATTGCACGATGATATTGACCGCCCGCCTGTTTTGTGTCTGTGCATTAAAATGCAGGTACAGCTTCCCGCAAGGAAAATACGCAAAACCATACAAATGCTGTGCCGCGACCTACCGGATGCATTTGAACGGTTTGTTTTGGAGTTTGATAAAACAAAGCTGGATACAGCAATTGTGCTGGAAGACAAACAACGGAAAATAAGAAATTTTCTTAAAAACAGCCAGTATTGCGCCTTCATTGCTGACGGAAGCATTCTTCCCCGCCATAAGGGAACCGCTCTTCCTATGCAGGGTGCCGTCCCCTTTGTTTCCCCGTCTGATGACCGTATAGAGATCTGCGGAATAAAGGGAATGGGTATAAAAAGGGGAGTCACGGTTATTACGGGCGGAGGCTATTCGGGAAAATCCACTCTGCTGGATGCAATTTCCTCAGGCATTTACGATCACGTTAGCGGGGACGGCAGGGAACTGTGTATAACCGACGATACCGCTGTTACTGTTTCCGCAGAGGACGGCAGATGTATTCAGCACGTGAATATCTCGCCCTTTATAAAGTGGATACCGGGAGGAGATACCTCGGATTTTTCCACCCAGCGTGCCTCGGGCTCCACCTCCCAGGCGGCAAATATTATGGAAGCGGTGGATTTCGGCTCCCGTCTTATACTTATTGACGAGGACCGAAGCGCCACCAACTTTATGATACGGGATTCTATGATGAAGGAGCTTATCTCCAAAGAGCCTATCACTCCATTTACCGATCGGGTTTGCCAGCTTTATGAGGAAAAGGGCGTTTCTACCATTCTGGTTATCGGCGGAAGCGGAGAATATCTTTCCGTAGCGCACAAGGTATATATGCTTGAAGATTATGTTGTGCGTGACGTTACGGAAAAATCAAAATCTATCAGCGCATCCGTTCCGCCGGTGGAAAAGACAGACGCGGATTGGTCCCAATCCCGCGTACTTCTTTCATACGGATTTTCTTCGTATCCTGCGGGATGCGGCACGGAGGTTTTGTCCGTGTCCGATATGGGGATAATCTTTATGGGGGACGAGAAGATAGACATCAGAGGATTGCACAACATCATCAGCGTTGCCCAGATGGACGCATTGGGATTTATGTTAAGGCGTATCGCGGTAACGGGTAATTCTCCGTATATAGATTTGGAAAAGGTGGTAAACGAGCTTTATTATACGGTAGGAGCGGAAGGTTTGGACAGTATATATACAGCCTTCTTCACCACCTGCCGCCGCTTTCTCGATCTCCCTCGTAAGCAGGAGCTTATCGCGGCAATAAACCGTATGCGGCATAGCTCCTTTTCTAAAAAAGAATAATATATTCAAAGAGCACGGCAAAACCGTGCTCTTATTCTTTTTCGTGTAAAAAATATCGAAAAACGATAAATTACTATTGACAAACGAGATGCAATGTGATATTCTGCGGTTGGAAGAAAAATACATTTCCGAGGTGAGATAATGAAAAAAGCGATTGTATACGTAATTATAATTTCCGTTTTGCTTTTGCTCGGTTGTAACGCTATGGCTGATGTTAATACGGAAAACGATGGAAACGGAGCTCCGTCACACGATGAAAGCAATGAGCAATCTGTGGCAAATGAAGTTTCAGAACCCGTTGTTTCGGACGTGAGCGAGGAATCAGAAACACTCCTGGAGGAAAGCGGTACTGCTGATATCGCGCCGACGGATTTTGACTGCTTGTATCTTATTTCCGAAAATACGTCCACGAAAGTAGACGTTACCCGTTGCACTGTAAACATAGCCGGCTACGGCGAGTATTCGGTGCCGAGTACCGGTACAATACCGTATTGCGAGCCGCAAAACGGCGACGGTGAGTATCTGATAAGCCTTAATTTAGAGGCGGATTCCGTAACAGTCCTTTGCTGGGATGCGGATACGTGGGCTGCCGGAATAGTGGGCGACGGTATTCCCGTAGAATTAAATGACGGCGCCGCTGTTTTCGGAGGACGGAATATTTATTGCATTACCGTTGAATGGTACAAGGATAACCCATTGTGCAGCGGAAAAGCGGAATATTGGTTTGCAGTATGTGAATTCATTGATTAAAAAGGAGAAAAGAAAATGCCAAAAATACCCTCTAAGGCTTCGGTCACAATTTCAATAATACTTTCCGTAATGTTCAGCATCATCGTTGTGGGGTTGGGTGTCTTTTTGCCCATCGAAATGGCGCGCTCAGGTCCTACGGAGGATTTCGTACGGGTGCTTTTGTCGGATAAACTGGGCGAAACGTATAAGCTTTGGTTTATGCTGTGGTGCTATGCAATATTAACCGTCGCTTTCGTATGCTGTATTGCGGTAACCTTGCTTTTGCTCCGCGTTCGCAAGGGACTCGTGTTCACCCCGAAAAGCGTTTCGTATATCCGTTTTATTTCCTGGATGTGCGTTCTTCTTGCGGCAATCATTTTTATCGCCCAGTATTTCCACTCAGCGGCGTTCATCGTTACTCTTGCTATGTCCTTTCTCGGACTTTGCCTGCGTGTTGTAAAAAACGTTATTGAAGCGGCAACCGAGATAAAGAACGAAAACGACCTTACTGTTTAACGGGAGGGGAGTAATATGATAATTATAAATCTGGACGTTATGATGGCAAAAAGAAAAATGTCCCTTAACGAGCTTTCGGAAAAAGTGGGCATCACCCTTGCCAATCTGTCCATTCTCAAAAACAACAAAGCGAAAGCGATTCGCTTTTCCACCCTCGATGCTATCTGCCGCGCACTGGATTGCTCGGTGGAGGATATTATCGAGTACAAGCCCGATGACTTAACGGAGGTATAATTATGGATAACGGTACCGAAAACACCGCTTTTGAACCTTTAACGCCGCCTTTTTCGGGATTTGAGAGCGTTTTTGCCTGGCTGTGCCTGCTTTTCGGCTATTTATTCTGCCGTGCGTTCCCCATTATCGATAACCCCCTCGGAATATTTATTATCATTCTCGCCGCTCTTTGCGTAACCGCTGTATTGGTGTTAAAAAAGGGCGGGAGATTCAACGCTTCTGCCACGACCTCCGCACTCCTTTGCGTGGTGTTCGGAACTGCTGTATTCGTTTCGGCAGACGCTTTCGCGCAGCTTCTCGCCTTTCTCGGCTCGGCGCTGGCATACAGCTATTTCGTTTATACGGCAACGGGCAACAAAATAGAAAAAGGATTTTCCGATCTTTTGCCCGCAGATTTCGTAAAGGCTCTTTTCATAATGCCCTTCAGACGCTTCGGCAAGCTGTGGGTCGCAATGTTTTCAGGCAAGAAAGGCAGTAAGATAATATGGAAGATACTGCTGGGCGCTGTTGTTGCCGTAGTACCCACCTTCGCAGTAGTTACTCTGCTTTCTTACGATGAGGGCTTTACCAAGCTTTTGGATAACGCTTTTAGCTTTCTTGAGGATTTCAGCCTGTTTTCCCATTTGTTTTCGCTGTCCGTCGGTGGAATAATCGCTATGTACGTGTTCGGAACCTACTATTCCTGTACGGAAAGAGATCTGGATAGTATGATCACCGCGGAAGACAAAGAACGTCTTGAAAAAATACGTTTTCTTCCCGCGCTTACGACCGCGGTCGCGCTGATCCCTCTTGTAGTGGTGTACGTATTCTTTTTCGTTTCCCAATGGCAATATTACGTTTCGGGCTTTTCCGGCGCATTACCGGAGGGATTAAGCTATGCAACCTATGCCCGCAACGGATTTTTCGAGCTTTGCGCCGTTTCCGCCATAAACTTTTTCATACTCTTCGCGGTATCGCTGGTAATGAAGCGCCAAAGCAAAGGGGAGGGTATACTTCTCAAAGCCGCAAACGTGGTTATATCCCTTATGACGCTGGTCCTCATCGCCACGGCGATGTCCAAAATGGTTTTGTATATCAAAAGCTACGGACTTACGGAAAGACGTGTGGTTTCATCGTGGTTTATGGTGTTGCTTGCAATTATATTTATTATAATAATCGCAAAGCAGTTTATAAAAAAGATAAAGGTGCTGCCCGCATCGGGAATTGCGGTTGCGTTGATGCTGGCACTGCTCACACTTTCGAATTATAACGGTATTATCGCGGATTACAACGTGGACAGATATATCGAAGGAGATCTGGAGAGTGTGGATCTGGATGAATTATACGATCTCGGCACACCCGCCCTTCCCGCGCTTATACGCTATATCGAGCATTACGAGCAGGAGAACGGCGTGGAGATAAAGAAATATATAATCGATGAATATTCCGACCTTTCCGAGATAAAGGACGATCACGCGGCGTATTCCGCATCTCTGTATGCCCGCATGCTTAAGCGTGAGCTTGCAAGAAAAATACATTTTACCGATTTTTCCTTGCCGGATATAAGGGCGGAAAAAGCGCTTGATGAGTATATGAACGAGTGATTAGGATCACTCCCGACAAATCACCCCAAGAAGCCTGTCGGCTTCTCGGGGACCCCGATAAAAAACAAAGGAGAGCAAAATTTGCTCTCCTTATTTTCATAGCTTGAAGTCGGTATATTACTTATACTTGCGCTTTCTTGCAGCCTCAGACTTCTTCTTGCGCTTTACGCTGGGCTTCTCGTAATGCTCTCTCTTACGGAGTTCTGCCTGAACACCGCTTCTGAGGTAGCTTCTCTTGAATCTGCGAAGGGCGCTGTCTATGCTCTCGTTTTCTTTAACTTTGATTTCAGCCATTTTCTGTCCCTCCCTCCGTACCTGACGGGATTTTTGTCACAATATGGTTATTATACCAAAAAGTTTCTGTTATGTCAATACTTTACAGAGCAGCCTTTGCGGTTTCAACAAGCTTTGCAAAAGCAGCCTTGTCGGAAACTGCGAGCTCTGCAAGCATCTTACGGTTGAGGGTGATACCGCTCTTCTTAAGACCGTTCATAAAGCGAGAATAGTTGATACCTTCAACCTTGCACTGTGCGGAAATTCTGGTGATCCACAGAGCGCGGAAATCTCTCTTCTTCTGCTTTCTGCCGATGTAAGCGTAGTTGCCGCTCTTGAGAACAGCCTGCTTAGCCATCTTAAAATGCTTACTTTTTGCGCCCCAATAGCCCTTAGCGAGCTTTAAGGTTTTATTTCTTCTCTTTCTGGTAGAAAGAGCGCCTTTTACTCTTGCCATTTCGTTTATCCTCCGTTAATGATATTTCCTTATTTGGAATAAGGGATGAGCCTGTTGAGATCGTTCATTCTGGTAGTGCTTACATAAGAAGCCTTACGGAGCGCTCTCTTGCGTTTTGCAGTCTTAAGACCGGTCTTATGACGGTGGCCGGGATGACCCATCTTTACTTTGCCGCCGGCAGTCCAAGTAAGTCTTTTAGCTGTAGCCTTGTGTGTCTTGATTTTGCCCATTGTTATCTTCCTTTCGATTGATTTGCCGTTCTTTTCGGTGCGAGTATCATTATCATATTACGTCCGTCAAGCTTGGCGGGTTTTTCAACCACACCGCATTCCTCGCATGCATCCGCGAACTTTTGCAGAAGCGTGAGTCCGTTTTCGGTGTGAGCCATTTCTCTGCCGAAGAACTTGACCAGAACCTTAACGCGGTTTCCTTTTGTAAGGAATTCCAGCGCCTTGTTAAGCTTGGTGTTGAAATCGTGAGTGTCGATACGGCATCTTAACTGAAGCTCTTTAAGCTCCACAGTCTGCTGTTTCTTCTTCATTTCCTTTTCCCGCTTTTCTTTTTCGAAGCGGTACTTGCCGAAATCCATTACCTTGCATACGGGGGGCTTTGCATCGGGAGCGATCTCGACCAAGTCGAGCCCGGATTCCTCTGCCAAGCGTCTTGCCTGGGCGATGGTAACGATACCGATCTGGTTACCCTCCGCATCTATCAGGCGGACTTCACTTGCTTTGATTTCATCGTTGATGAACGATTTAGTGCTGATAACTGATACACCTCCGTGTTAAATACGCTTTTTTACAATAAAAAAAGCTGTGCACAACAAAAAAGCACAGCAACGCAAACCGATTTATCAAACCGGGATACGAAAACTATTTACCTCGCCTGACACCTTGTCGGCGGGTGAGGAGCAAGCTCCAACTTCTTTGTCCAAAGCATATTACCACTTAAAACCCGTTTTGTCAATAGGTTTTATCAACTTTTTTTTAAGTTTTTTATAAAATTTCCTTCCTTTGCCGCATATACATATATTAAGACACAAGGAGGATTTTTTATATGCCCAGATTATTTTTAAGCCCTTCAACTCAGGAATATAATTTGTATTACGACGGCGAGGGCAACGAAGAGTATTATATGAATATGATCGCCGACCTTATGGAACCCTATCTTTCGGCAAGCGGAATTACCTTTACGAGAAACGATCCCGAGGGCTCGGTAGGTGCATCGGTGCGCAAATCAAACGCGGGGAATTACGGTCTGCACCTCGCTTTACATTCCAACGCTTCGGGCAGTGCCAACCCCGGAGGACAGCGGGGAAGCGATTTTTATTATTTTCCCGGAAGTGCAGACGGCTTGCGGGCGGCGGAGATATTCGTTTCCCTTTTTAAAAACATATATCCGCTTCCGGAGCGTGTCCGCGCCATTCCCACAACCACCCTTTACGAGGTGCGCAACGCGGTTGCACCTACCGTGCTGGCAGAGATAGCCTATCACGATAACCCCGAGGATGCGGAATGGATCCGCAGTAATCTTAACGTAATAGCCCGCACTCTTTCCCAAGGCGTGGCACAGTATTTCGGCGTGCCCTTCGTTCAGCCGGGAATTACCCAGACCGCCACCGTGCGTACCGCAGGAGGAAGACTTAATTTGCGTTCTGCACCCTCTTTAAGCGGACAGATCATAGGTGCAATTCCCAACGGCTCCACCGTTTCCGTAACGGGCAGTAACGGTAATTGGTATGCGGTAATTTATAACGGACAAAACGGCTACGTTTCCGGTGATTATTTGAGTTTTAACGGATAAAACCCATATTCTTTGCGCAAACTGACTCCGAGGAGGAGTCAGTTTTGCTTTCGTATTTTAAAAGGTATTTTGCTTTGTTTCTTGCTGGCGGGGGAATATACGTGCTCATAGAGCTTCTTTACCGCGGCAGAAGCCATTTTTCTATGTTTCTGGCAGGCGGGCTTTCGGTGGTGCTTATCCGTCTTATCTGCGGCAGAATAAAGGGATTTTTACTGCGCTGCCTTGCGGGCGGTATTATCATCACTTCGGTGGAGCTTGTATTTGGTATAATTTTCAATCTCTGGCTGGGTATGGACGTGTGGGATTATTCTCATTTGCCGTTTAACATTCTCGGTCAGGTCTGCCCGTATTTTACTTTTCTCTGGGCGGCTTTGTCTGTCCCCGCTTTGTGGCTGGGAAACCTCATCTGCGGAACTGAAAAACTCCCGTAATCGGGAGCTTTTTAACTATTCTTCGATACTTTCAATAAAATCTGCAAATGCAGTGTCTTTTTTTGAAGAAATCTCCTCTTCAAAGGATACTGTAACACCGTCCGTGTAAAATTCATAGCTATTCAAGTAGCCGTAATCGGCTTCGCCAAACCAACGGTCAACGCTTAAAATCCGATTTCTCAAGGTCAAAGCCCTGTATTCCATATCCTCGTACGTATGTGTAACGGCGTAATCCGAAAAATCGTTTCCTTTTTCAATGCAGACTGTATATCCGTCGTTCTCCAAAACGTACTTTTCACCGTAAGAGACAAACCCAAGCTTGGAAAGCGTATTTTCATCCTTCCAATCGGTCTTTTCAATAACCTCAAGATATCGGTCGGACATTTTGGGGTTGGAAACCTCGGGAAGAATATACGTATCCATAGCCACGAATACGCTTAGCGGCAAAGAGCAAATCAAAACGACCAGCCATACGATACTTAACTTTTTGTGTCTAGCCCATTTTACAGCCAAAAGTATGCCTGCCGCAAGCGGAATTTGCATTACCGCCAACAGTATTACGGCTAATCCCAACGTGAGAGCATCGTAAAAAAAGCTTGCTCCTATCAAAAATATCCCTCCTTTAATATTGTAATAAAATTCTATCATGTACGATAATTCTTGTCAACAAAATGTTCCCCGACATCAAAAAGCTGTTGTCCCAAAACATCGGCTTGAGTGACATGTTCGAGAATACTAATACCAGCCGTTGATATCAAATTTTTCAGGGTGAGTAGCAATTGTTACCCCGGGTTTGAATTCATGTTCAAAAATACCCGAAAAATCTCCAACGTAAACTTCTGTTTTTGAAGTTTCATCGCTGATATAATAAACTCTTTTGCCTGTTTCCAGCAAAGATGCATATTTTTTCTTCGCTTCATTAGTTAGCGCGTACAAATAAGATACAAAATATGGTCTTTCTTCAAATACAAGGTCAATTTCGTGTCCTATATTTAATAATTGTGTGAATTCTTCTAAATTCATAAGTGCCCTCTATTATAACAAAAACGGAATAAGACATAAATATATTTTTTTACTTAATTATATTTTTGTCAAGGTGTATCATGCCGAGCAAATGGTTGTCAACCATATTTACAAAAAATATCCTTGTGCTACCTTATAAGGGCCCTCAAATAAATAAAACTTGGTTCCGGGTTTAAGTGTTTCGAAAAAGGCAAGGCAAGCATCGTTATCAACCAACATCTTAAGTTCGATATGTCCTTCATTTTCTTTGTTTTCTTCTGTTATAAAAAAACGAACGCTCCAATGTTCTTTGTTGATGTCATCAGCACGAACTATATGGGGAAAATACTCCAGCCCAGTAATAAACGGTTTGGGCTTACGTCGCGTCCAATAAATATATGCTTTTTTTGCTTCCATACTACACCTTTAGTTTTATAACTATAGCTTTCTTCACAAAACAAAATCCACCCTGCGTTCAAAGCAGGGTGGTAAAACACTCGGAATATATGGCACACCTGCTTTTTGTCGGGGTTCCCGAGAAGTCGCGAGGCTTCTTGGGGTAATTTGATCAGATGTTATTCACTGTGTATATATTTTACTATAAAAGGAGCATTTTGTCAACACTTTTTTGTGTTAAGGCTTGCAGATTCCGCAGGGGGAATAGCCGTCATCGATCAATTCTTCCCGCGTGCCCTCGAAGACTTGCTTGTTGTTTTCGCTTATCTTGCTTACCGACGAGCAATCGGGATTATGAAACTTCTTTGAATTGGTGTTGAGAACGTAGGTATTCGTCTGCTCTGTATGGGATACTTCGCCGTCCGATTCATTCAGTCTGCTTTCGCCGGTGGCATAGTCGATTTCGATACTCGGCTGTGCGTTGTAAACGAATACGTTAAAGCAGATCCCCTCGCCCTCGTCCTCTACGGAATACGCTTCCATAAGAACACCGCGGCAAAGCAGGTCATCTCCCTCGAAAATGGGAGTAACACGGTACATAACGTGGTTGCCCGTTTCCTTTATATAGTCTGCAACCATATTTTCAAAGGGGAGCATTCCCGTCACGTTCATATATCTGGTGCCCGTAACAAGATTGTTTACGTTTGCGTTTTCACCCGTAAGCTGATATCCGATAAGATGACAGCGGTTGTAAAGATACTTTCCGTCAACGCAATCGTATTTAACGGTATGCCAGCCCGTGGGCTTTACCTGACCTATGCTTCCTCTGTCCTCGGTGGGCATAAGCTCCTTGCCGATACAGGCTACGGTAACACCGCATCTGCCCAAGGTATCAAGGTCACTGTAAAATTCATAAGAATCCGCAACTATTTCGTCTTCGGTAAAATAAGGCGTATTGCCGTTAACCGCAATATACGGCTTGTCGGAAAAAGCGGGAATGTCCTTTAAGGAAAATCCGTCCTTGCCTATATCGGATACGGAAACTTCGGGCTTGACCGTTTCGGAAACGTTCTGCGCAGGCAAGGAATTATCCTTTGACGGCTCCGTGCTTACGCAAGCGGAAATGATCAGCGTTAACGCAAGCAGTAAAGCGGTAAACGCTGTTTTAAAATATTTCATCTTTCGTAAACCTCTTTTGTAATCTTTTCGTGAGAGCTTCCCTCAAATTCACATACGGAAACCGATTTAAAGCTTTCTGCGGCAAAATCAATATCCAGATATGTATCCGCAGGATAAACTCTGTTCCAGCGGTAAACGGTTATTTTGTGTACTGCGGATAAAAGCTCTTTTATCCCTCTGTCCTCAACAAATATAACCGCATTTTCGTTTACGGTATCGGACATTAACTGATAAGGAATTTCCGAACCCTTTATAAGCTTTTCGGAAAAAGGGAAAATGGTAAGATTACCTTTAAGGCTGTTCTTTATATCCTCCAGCACCTTGCTGTCACGGCTCTGGCGGCGGTTATTAAACAGCATACCGTTATTATCGTCAAGACAAATAATAATTTCCATAAAACCTCTCTTTTTATTTCACTCTTACGGAAATCTCGCCCGTGCGCAGTACCTCGGTCTTGCTTCCGTAATCTACAATAAGTCCGCACTCATCGTCAATATCTACTGCGGTTGCAGATGTTTTTTCTGCTCCCCGTATAACGTATATCTCTTTGCCGATAACAACGCTTTTTTCTCTGTATTCGTTTACAAAGCTTTCGGGGCAGGGGTACAGGCTCAGTATTCGGTTTGCGATCTCCACAGCGAGATCTATCTTTTCGTCCGCCGTAAGGCATACGCCAAGATGGGTGGCAATATCCTTTATCTCATCGGGAAAGCCTCCCTCGGGGGCAGCAAGGTTTATACCTATTCCCAATATAACGGCTGCGGGCTTTTCTCCTCCGTCAAAAACGGATTCTGCCAATATTCCGCAAACCTTTTTTCCGTCTTTTATTATATCGTTTACCCACTTTATTCCGCAGGGCATGCCGAACTTTTCTTCAATAACCTGAGTTACCGCAACCGCCGCGGCAGAGGTTATAAGGGAAAAACTGTCTTTTTCCGGCTTTAAAAGCAGGCTCATATACAATCCGCCGCTTTTGGAAACAAAGCTTCTGCCCATTCTTCCTCTGCCCGCCGTCTGCTCGCCTGCAACGACGGTAAGCCCTTCGGGAGCGTTTTTTACGTATTCCCGCAGTGCTTTGTTGGTGGAATCCACCGTGGGGTAATATAAAATATCAGATCTGTTCATAGTAATCTTCCGTAAGCATACAGCCCTTTTTCTCTTTACGGGTGTATTTGGAAATAAGCAGATATACGCCCAGAATGAGGGCACCGCCAAGGGTAACCAACGCGCCCGTGGAAAAACCGGGGGTATGGTAAGTGAATTCGATTTGGTTTTCGCCTGCTTCACATTCCACTGCCATAAATCCGTAGGTTACGGTGTTAACGTCCACAGCCTTGCCGTTTACGGTTGCCGTCCAGCCTCTGTCCGCAGGGACGGAGAAGAAAACCACGTTGGGCTTGTCAAGCGTAATGTTTGCTTTAAAGCCCTTGGAATCGTACTCAAACTCATCGCAGGTGGTTTCCTGTCTTTCAAGCACGCTGTCCTTGTAGGTCTGCTCACCGGATTTCGCGCCGTCAACGAACTTTACTTCTTTCATAAACTTCGAGTAGTAATCCGCCATATCGTCGGGCACTACAAGATAGGTGCAAAGCAGGGAATGACGTACGGATTTGGTGTACTTTTCAAATTCGCTTTCCACCATAAATTCATCGTAGGTAAAGCCCATATTGAGGTAATATTCGTTTTCGTAAATGGCAAATCCGTTCTGTGTGTCCTTGTATACGAATCCCACGGTGTTGTGTTTGTCCTTTTTGCCTTCAACGATAAAGGAATACTTAACGGAAAGGAACGCCTTGAGTCCGTATTTACTTGCTTCCGCTCTGCTTCCCACGGAACGGGATACGCCCACCATAGGATAGAACTTCATTATAGAACCGGGAACTATGGTGTTAAAGCATTCCACACCGGGATAACCCCAGTAAAGACTCAGGTTATCGAGAGTGGATATATTGCTTGAACGGTAAAAATCGGTGCGGTAAAATTCTTCCTCGGGGTCTTCCAGTTCAACCTCGCCGTTAATGGCTTGATCGATGAGGAAGTCCGAAGAGTATGAATGGCATTTGCCGTAAATAATGTGGTTTATGCCGTATACGCAGATAATTATTCCCGCCATTATCAAAGCGACCTTGCCTTCCTTTGCGGTTCCGCGTACGTATTTTATAAAATACCATACCATTCCCAAAGAAATGACGGTTATAAGAATAGTTACCCAATATCTGTCAAAGAACTGGGTGGAGGACATAGTGGTTTTTCCGTCCTCGGTGGTCCAGCAAAATCCTACGGGAATGGCGATGGCGGCGCACAGCAGTGAGTGGAGCCATATGCTTCCGTTCCAGTTGGTCTTTAAATCATCCAATGCAACTACGGTTGCAACAACAAACATCAGCACAAGCATATATACCCAACGGGCGTAATATGAAGTGTTGAAAAGGAAGAACGCAGAATTGAGCACGGGGACAAGACAGCACACCGTAAGGAATGCGCAAAGCACTTTAAGCCATGTGCCCTGCTTTTTCCGCTTGAAGAAAGCGAATACGCCCGTAAGACCGAACATAGGTATCCAAGCCGCATTGGAAGCCCAGCGGGTTTCGTGTCCGTAATAAAAATTGGTGCGGGACGCAATATCCGGCGGGAAGAAAAGGCTTTGCAGAATGTGTCCGTATCTCTTGGTGTAAAGAGTAATTTCCTTTCCGAAGAAGCCGAAGGTAATGCCTCCGTCGGACTTTTGCCAGAAGAGTGCATCGGCCAGATTATCGTATCCCACTCTGTCAAGTCGGGGGTTGTCCATTACTCCCACCGCCGCAGGCAGGAACAGTATGGCGGAAATAAGCACTCCCACCACCGATTCAAAAGCCACAAGCAGGAACTTTTTAAAGGTTATCTTAAAGTTTTTATCAAAGATTCTTATAAGGAAATAAATAATGCAGAACACAACCTGTCCCGCAAACATAAAGTAATTGCACATTGCGTTAACGGCAACAGCCAAAGCAAATATGCCCCGTCTGTCATTCTGAACCAGCTCCTCCATGCCGATCAGCAGGAGAGGGAACAGAACAACTACCTCGTGGAACTGGTTAAAAAAGGTGTTGTATATCTGGAAACCGCAAAATGCGTACAGCAATCCGCCAAGCACCGCATAATCCTGTTTCTTCACAAAGCGCTTTAAATAGGTGTAAGCGACAAGAGAAGCACAGCCGTATTTAAGAATATATATGGGTGCCATAAGATATGGAGCCCAGCTTGAAGGGAACAGGCACATCAGCCAGAAGAAAGGCGAACCCAGAAGATAATAGGAATAAGTACCCGTAAAGTTCGCGCCCAGATCGGTAAGCCAATCCCAACGGAGTGATCCGCTCCGTACCATTTCGACGCAGTGCTCGTAAAAAGGTATCTGCTGTGCGTTATAATCTCCGAAATAGAGAAATATGGGATGTCCCGTTCCTACCCATTCATATATAACGAAAGGAATCATAATAATACTTCCCAGCAGAATTGCGTAAAAGAAAGCTTTTTTATAATATGTGTATTTACCGCCCTTTTTAGGGGAGGGAATATCAATTGTGTTGTTTATTTTTGTTGCGCTGTCCATAATCAGTTACCTCCGCTGTGTCCATTTTACAACACGGTATAAAAATTGTCAATAAAAAATAAAGAAACCTCTTGACAAGAACAGACAAGGTGTGTTATAATTACGCCCGTCGCAAACAGTTGCATTTGCTGGTGTGGCTCAACGGTAGAGCAGCTGATTTGTAATCAGCAGGTTGGGGGTTCGATTCCCTTCACCAGCTCCAATTTTATATGGGGGAATTCCCGAGCGGCCAAAGGGGGCAGACTGTAAATCTGTTGTCAGTGACTTCGGTGGTCCGAATCCACCTTCCCCCACCAAAAATCCTCGTACGATAGTACGGGGATTTTTACTTTTTCACTATTACATCTTCACTCTTCACTTTTCTCTTGTTTACGAGGATTTTTGGGAAGTAATAAGTAATAGTGAATAGAGAAGAAGTTCGGTGTCTGCTTCGCATACGGATATAAAATCCCCGTCAAGGTGGATTCGAACCACCGAAAGTATGATGTATCTTGTTTGATTTATTTTTTTATGCTATAATACCACAAAGGCGGTGATGACTTTTTGAAAAAAAGACGTATAATCTATGCATTGCTGTTTTTAACGGTGCTGCTTTCGGAGATATTGATAGCACTTTTTGTAAACGATAATTTTGTCCGTCCCTACGTGGGGGATATGCTTGTTACCGTGCTTATCTGTTCTTTTTTCAGAGTGTTTATCCCAAAAGGCGCAAAGCTGCTTCCCGTGTACGTATTTTTATTCGCATCAGCAGTGGAGGTTTGCCAGTATTTTGATATTGTAAAGCTTCTGGGTCTTGAGGAAAACAGATTTATTTCGGTCTTGCTGGGCAGAACCTTTTCCCTCGCAGATATATTTTGCTATGCCGTAGGATGCCTTGCGTTTTTCGGAATAGAAATGTGCTTACAGTGCAGTGTTTTTGCAAAAATGAGTAAGCGCTAAATTTCGGATTTTTCAGAATAACTGTAGCGAAATGAAAAAGTAACAGCCGTAAAATGCAAGTAACAATCATTTTTGCCGTATTTGTGCTATAATCATATCATCAAAACCTGCGGAGGTATGTATATGGAATTAAAAGAAAAACTAAAAAAAGCACGAAACGAGCAAAAAATATCACAGCAGGCGCTTGCCGATGCAATATTTGTAAGTCGAAGCGCAGTTGCAAAATGGGAATCGGGGCTTGGCGTACCGTGTGATGAATCGATGGATGCTCTTGAAAAATACTTCGGAGTGGAGAAGAATTATTTTCTGACGGATATGCCCGACGAAGTTATCGTAATAAAAAATATCAAGATGCGTAAAGCAAAGGTAGTATTCGGCACTTTGGCAGGCGTGTCTGTGGCGGTCGCTTCGGTTTTTCTCGTCGTCTTTATTTATCTTGTCAGCCCGATAATCGAAGCAACGTCGCTTTTGTATACCGAATCTGTTACCGTGAACGGCTTTGAAATAGGTGTTAACAGAGTTGCAAATACCTGCTATGCAGCCGCTTACGAATGTACTGTATATACCGAAAGACTCGGAATAACCATTCCCGATGAATATGACGGCATCCCGATAAAACGTATCGGAGGTTGTTACGGCAGAGGATTACCGCAGCCCTTTAGCATTTCTTTTGCGGATCTGTATATGAATGCACCGGAAGGTTCTGCATATGCATCCGTATTTACGGGGGACATTTCTCAATATACAATCACTGACAAATATTCCGTTGTGGTTATTCCTGTCGTTTTGAATATCGGCGAAAATATCGAAACTATCGATTACGTTGATATGGACGTATACTATCCCCACGTTAACGATGACGGAAGCATAACGTTTTACCGCCCTGCTGTATACATAAATTGTTCCGAGAACAATAAGTTCTTTTATTCCAAAAACGGTAAGCTGTACGAAAAGAATACAAACAAACTCGTACATGATTTCGTTTACAGCGATTGAGCTATATCGAAAATCTTCTTATATAATAAAAAATCCAAGTCCGCAGACTTGGATTTTTTCGCATATACTTTTACCACAGCTTTAATGTCATCTTTGATGTTATCACATTTATTATCGAGCCTGTAATGCCGATGCATATAAATATTATACCGCTTGCTTTGGGAATCGCCAGCATACATATTCCCATTATCAGCCACACCGTGCTTACGGGATTGGGTATGAGCATTCCCGATGCCAGACGCAGGCATACGATTACTATGGTAGCGGTTATTGTTACTGCTTTTGGTAAAAACGGCAAAACCGCTCCGCAAAGCAGCAAGAGAGAGAAAGTTCCTCCGATAACGTACGCTGCCAATTTTCTTTTATCCATAATTTACCTCCTTATTAATTGAACACTTGACTATTTAATACAACTTTATTATAATGGTAAATGGACATAAAAACAATCATCAATTTGTGGACGAGTGTTCAATTAATGGAGAATGTATGAATACAAAGAACAACAAGCGAAGGCAGGAAACGGTAAGAAAAATCGAATCTGTATTTTTGGATTTTTTGAAAGAACAGGAATTATCGCAAATAAAGGTTTCCGATATTTGCAAAGCGGCGGAAATAAACAGAGGTACGTTTTACGCAAACTTTGTGGATATTTACGATCTCGCCGATAAGCTGCACGAGCGTTTGAAAAGCGAAGTAAACCTTCTACTTGAGCAGAATATTGGAATACAGAATATGGGAGCGGACTTTTTACGGCTTTTCAGGCATATATATGAAAACCGTGATATGTATTCTTTCTATTTCAGCTTGGGGTACGATGACAGCGAGGAGCTTAAATTGTACGATGTTTTTCTTAACGCGGATAACATTCCCGCCGAGCATTTGCATTATCATGTGTCATTTTTCAAAAGCGGATTTAACGGTATCGTAAAAAAGTGGCTTAAAGGCGGCTGCAAGGAAACGCCCGAGCAAATGACTGATATTCTGTTTTACGAATACCGCGGACGTCTGCAATAAAAAAACGTTTCGATGATATTTTATAATCAAATACAGATATAGCAAAGGTGTGTAAAAATGACAGAATACCTTTATCACGGAACCGCTATCCCGAATATTAAGGTTTTGAATGCAGTTTCTTCTCTCCACGGCGGGGGAGAACAAAAAATAGTTTATCTTACGGATAACCGCGCATATTCTCTTTTTTATATTTGGGACAGCGTTCATAATCTCAAAAGGGGAAAACACGTTACCGCGTGGATAAAAGACGGAATTGTTTATTACGAAGAGCAGTTTCCCGATCAACTAAAAGCATTTTATGACGGTGTTTCGGGATACCTATACTGCGTTGAGAAAAACTCTTCTTTTTGTCCCGTTCAAAACAGAGAAGCTATGTGGTACAGCACCGAAAATGCAACCGTTGAAGGCGCCGAGTATATCGAAAACGTGTATGATGAGCTTTTAAAATATCAAAAAACGGGAAAGCTGAAAATAATACATTTCGAAGAAGTAGAAAAATCCAGAATAGATGCTTTGTATTCTCGTATGGCGGACAGCGTATCGGAAAGACGGCTTACCGAAACGCCCAACGATCCCGACGCTTTGTTTTATCAAAAATATTTTCCCCGCGTGTGGGAAACCGCAAAAGCCAAAGGCGAATAAACACAAAAAGATGGGATCGCACCCATCTTTTTTTATTGTCGGGTCCCCAAGAAGTCGCAGACTTCTTGGTGTGATTATCTTTTTGAGCCGTAGCCGCATTTTTTGCACAGCTCTTCGCATATTTTTCTGGTTTGAAAGGATTTTTTCAGTTCCGTTGCCCGCTTGGAAGAAAGTATTTCTTCAAGCGTGCTTTGGAATATGTTTCCCAGGGGTATTGCTCCGTCCGCATCAAGACAGCAGGGGACGACGGTTCCGTCGCACAGCACGCCCACTTGATCGTGGAGTCCGTAGCAGGAATGGTTTTCACTCACATATTCTCCGTCAATATCCGGCCAATCGAACTTTTCGCCCCATTCAAGAAAGACTTTTTCTTTTATCTTGTATCCCGAATATATTTCTTTCCATTCGTTTCCGAAGTACTTTTTCATTTTGCCTATGATATATTCGTTTAAGTCTTCCTTGCCGCCGATATTCCAAAGGCGCATCACGGAAATTATCCCGTTTTTGGAAGCCTTTTCGCAAAAAGAAAAACAGTTTTCCAGATATTCCTCAAGCGATATGCCGATATTATTCGCCTCGTAACAATGGAGAGAAATACTAACTTTGTGCAAAGCGGGGGAAGAAAGCAAAATATCTTCCTTTTCTTTTAAAAGGGTGCCGTTTGTGGTAATAATAACCTTGTAGCCCATTTTATGCGCGATTTCCAAAAAGTTTTTTAGTTTTGGATGTAAAAGGGGCTCTCCCATAAGGTGAAAATACAAATAATCCGCAAATGAGCGAAGCTTTAAAGCTGCAGTGTGAAAGCGTTCTTCCGATATAAACGATTTTTCCCGTTTCGTGCCGTGGCAAAAATCACATTTGAGATTGCACACGTTGGTTATTTCCAAAAACGCCTTGCCGTGCACGGTTATCACCTCTCTTCTCTTAATATAATAACTTGGAGGCTTCCCGTTGTCAATAGTCCTGAATATTGACATTTCAAACGGTTGTGATATAATTTTATCTATGGAGGGAAATAAAATGAAATTTCTGAAAGTATTTTTAATAATCACTGTTGTAACTGCGGTTTCGCTTTCGCTTTCCGCCTGCGGGTTGGTAAGCCGCCTGTTTGGATATCTGAACTACGGAGAGGCTGAAGTGAGTATCGTAACTGAATCTGAATTTGTTACTGAAAACCAAATCGGTACAGAATCTCAGCCCGCTATGGAAGATTCCGAAGAATCACCTGCTATAGATGCAAATGAGATCATAGGTGATTGGGTAGCCGTATACAGAGAGGGCGATACCATTTATACTCATACTTATACTTTTTATGAAGACGGCACTTATAACGAGGGCGGCTGTGAATATTTACATACCTCTCACCATCCCGATCTGTTTGCAGAATTCGAGGAAGGCTGGCAGCCTGCGCCTATGGGCTTTCCTTATGATCGGGGAACATATACTTATGCCGACGGAGTTGTTGAACTGACCTGCTACGGTTCTGATGTGGACGAATACCAAACCCCTATAATCAGTTGGGTGGAAATATCTGAGTATAACGGGGATTCGGCAGTATTTGTATCAAGATCCGAACATCACGAAGGTCAGCCCCGCGTATTTTTAAAAAATGCAGAGTACGATTTTTTAAACGTTGAAGAATTGTTCGAAGCAGCAGGCGTGGATACCGCGCCGTAAAAACTATATACTATATATGGGTAATTTGTTGACAAAAACAACTATGTGTGGTATAATACTCTCGTAAGGAAAAGTTAATACTTGAAAGGAGCATCTGACAATGAAAATCAAGATCAATGCAAAGAAGTTTACTGTTGATGACAGGACCCGCGAGTATATTGATAAAAAGCTCGCCAAGCTCGACAAGTTCTTTCCTACGGACACGGAGGCGACCGTTTCACTCTTCGGCAGGCGCGGTGAGGAGCGCGTAGAACTCACCATACAGAAAAACGGCACGATCTTCCGCGCAGAGGTTGCCGATAACGAATACGAAACCGCTTTGATAAAAGCTGTTGAAATAATCGAGCGTCAGATCCGCAAAAACCGCACCCGTCTTGAGAAAAGGATCCACCTTCCCAAAGAAACCTTTGTGGAGGATGATCTTGCCGAAACTGAAGATGAGATAAAGGTTACCAAAACCAAAAAGTTCGAGATCGTTCCTATGACGGTTGAAGAAGCAATTCTTCAGATGAACCTTTTGTCCCACGAATTCTATTTGTTCAGAAATGCCGAAAGCGGTATGCTCAACGTAGTTTATAAGCGCAAAGAGAACGATTACGGCGTTATCGAGCCTATCGAATAATCACGAATTTAATCATCTTTGGCTCCTGTGCTTTTGCGCAGGAGCCTTGGTATGTAAAGAATACGGAGTGTTATATATGCTTTTAACCGCTACCTGCCTTTTCGGGCTTGAGAAATTAGTAGGGGAGGAGATAGATTCCCTCGGCTACAAACGTATAGAAACTATCGACGGCCGTGTTACCTTCGAAGCCCCGCCGGAAGCCGTTGCCGTGTGTAACGTGAACTTTCGCTTTGCGGAGCGTTTGTATATTAATATGGGCTCTTTTCCCGCAAATACCTTTGAACAGCTTTTCCAAGGCGTAAAAGCTATCCGCTGGGAAGAATATATCGGCGAATACGATTGTTTCCCCGTAAAGGGACACAGCATAAAAAGCAAGCTGTTTTCCATTCCCGATTGCCAGAAGATAATCAAAAAAGCGGTAGTTACAAGACTTGAAGGCGTGTACGGCAGAAAGCAGTTCCCCGAAACTGGTATTACCTATAAGATAGAGTTTTTCATACTTAACGATAAAGCAACTCTTATGATCGACACCTCGGGAGAGGGACTCCACAAGAGAGGCTACCGTACAGAAGCAAATCTGGCTCCCATAAGAGAAACTCTCGCCGCCGCTATGGTGGCGCTGTCCCGCCCCAGGGACGAGGTTATTCTGGTGGATCCTTGCTGCGGTTCGGGCACCATTCCCATTGAAGCGGCGCTTATGGATATGAACATAGCTCCCGGTATAAACCGAGCATTCGCCGCAGAAGCGTTTCCCGCATTCCCAAACAAAATGTGGCTTTCTGCACGCGAGCAGGCGCGCTCCCGTCAGCGCGCACCCGTAAGAAAGATATTCGGCTTCGATATCGACCGGGAAGCTTTGCAGATCGCCCGCAACAATGCACGCCGCGCAGGGGCGGAGCATATAGTGTTTGAGGAAAGAGATGCACGCAGTTTTGTTTCCCCCATAGAGGATGCAAGAGGAACTATCGTTTGCAATCCGCCTTACGGCGAAAGGCTTATGGATAAAGAATCTGCATACCGCTTGTATTCGGATATGGGAAAGGCATTTTCCGAAAACGTACCCAATTGGCAGCTTTATATTATCAGCTCCGATGAGGACTTCCAAAAGCATTTCGGACGTCGTGCGGACAAAGCACGAAAAATGTATAATGGTATGATAAAATGTGAACTTTTTCAGTTTTTCCGCAAAACGCTTGACAAATCAAGGGGTAAGTGCTAATATACCACTTGGTAAAAATTTACTTAAAGTTAAGGAGGACATATAATGAAGCTTAAGCCTTTATCCGACAGAGTAGTTATCAAGATGTGCGAAGCCGAAGAGACCACCAAAAGCGGTATCATTCTTACCGGCGCAGCTAAAGAAAAGCCTTCCATTGCGGAGGTTATAGAGGTTGGCCCCGGCGCTCGTGATGATAACGGCGCACTCATTCCTATGGAGGTTTCCGTTGGCGATAAGGTTATCACCAGCAAATATTCCGGCACCGAAATAAAGTTTGAGGGTGAGGAATATATAGTAGTAAGACAGGGCGATATTCTCGCCGTTGTCGAGTAAGGAGGAAATAAGTTATGGCAAAAGAACTTCTTCACGGTATAGAAGCAAGAGAGGCGCTTCTCCGCGGTATAGACATTCTTGCGGATACCGTTAAAATAACCCTCGGTCCCAAGGGCAGAAACGTTGTGCTTGATAAAAAGTACGGCTCTCCCCTCATCACCAACGATGGCGTTACTATCGCAAAAGAGATTGAGCTTGAAAATTCCTTTGAGAATATGGGCGCATCTCTCGTAAGAGAGGTTGCTACCAAGACCAATGACGCGGCAGGCGACGGTACCACCACCGCAACTCTTCTCGCTCAGGCATTTGTTCGTGAGGGTATGAAGAACATCGCCGCAGGCGCAAATCCTATGGTTGTAAGAAAAGGTATCGCAAAGGCTGTTGACGCCGCTGTTGCTTCTCTTGAGGCATCCGCTAAGGCTGTTAACGGTACCGACGATATCGCACGTGTAGGCACTATCTCCGCAGGTGACGAGCATATCGGCAGACTTATCGCAGACGCTATGGAAAAGGTTACCGCAGACGGCGTTATCACCGTTGAGGAATCCAAGACCGCAGAAACCTACTGCGAAGTTGTTGAAGGTATGCAGTTTGACCGCGGCTATATCACTCCTTATATGGTTACCGATACCGATAAGATGGAAGCTGTTATTGACGACGCTCTCATTCTTATTACCGATAAGAAGATTTCCAACGTTCAGGAAATCCTTCCTCTTCTCGAGCAGATCGTTCAGGCAGGCAAAAAGCTGGTTATCGTTGCAGAGGACGTAGAGGGCGAAGCTCTTTCCACTCTTATCGTTAACAAGCTCCGCGGCACCTTTACCTGCGTTGCAGTTAAGGCTCCCGGCTTTGGCGACAGACGTAAGGATATGCTCAAGGATATCGCTATCCTCACCGGCGGCGAAGTTATCTCTTCCGAGCTGGGCTACGAGCTTAAGGAAGCGGGCGTTCATATGCTGGGCAGAGCAAGACAGGTTAAGATCAGCAAAGAAAACACCATTATCGTCGGCGGCGCAGGGGATGTAAATGCTATCAAGGCGCGCATCGGTCAGATCAAGTCCGCTATCGAGGTTTCCACCAGCGAGTTTGATAAAGAAAAGCTTCACGAGCGTCTGGCAAAGCTTTCCGGCGGTGTAGCCGTTATCAAGGTTGGCGCTGCTACCGAAACCGAAATGAAGGAAATGAAGCTCCGTATTGAGGACGCTCTCAACGCTACCAAGGCTGCTGTTGAAGAGGGTATCGTTCCCGGCGGCGGTGTTGCACTTATAGATTGTATCCCCGCAGTTCAGAAATTGGTTGACGAAACCGAGGGCGACGAAAAGACCGGCGCACGCATCGTGCTCCGCGCTCTTGAAGAGCCCGTCCGCCAGATCGCCGCTAACGCAGGCTTCGAAGGAAGCGTTGTTGTTGAGCGCGTAAAGAGCGAAGCTCCCGGTGTCGGCTTCGATGCATATAACGAAGTTTACTGCGATATGGTTGCAAACGGTATAGTAGATCCTACCAAGGTTACCAGAAGCGCACTCCAGAACGCGGCTTCCGTCGCTTCTATGGTTCTTACCACCGAAGCGCTTGTAACCGATAAAAAAGACCCCGCTGCAGAAGCGGCTGCAAACGCAGCAATGGCTGGCGGCATGGGCGGCGGAATGTATTAATTTAAAGCATTATAAAACGGATGGCGCAATGCCATCCGTTTTTTGTATCAGTTTGCTTGGTAAACTGTTTACTTTTGCGTGTTTATGTGGTATACTTTTTTCATAATATAAGGAATGAGGCGATGGTATGTTGAAATTGTCAAGGCGTATTTGCGCGGCGATGCTGTCATTGATAACAGTTTTTTGTGTTTTTGCGGAGGTGAACCCCGTGCTTGCAACCGAAGATACAGTAACCGTTACGATCGAATTCGTCGGTGATGAGCGCGAAAAAGCAGGATTTGCTCAAAGTGAAATTACCGTTACACCGAATAACAGCGGCTTGCAAAACGGATATTATCTCGTTTATTATACCGACGGCAAAAAGGTTTTGTCCGATTACGATGAGGTTACCGCTATCAAAGCAAACGGCAAAAACGCCGTCAAAGGTTATATAAGCGACGGAATAATGTTCCCTGCAAATGCAAAGGGGTTCGCCGTTTTTGAATGTGATACCTATTTTTTTGATAAAACTCCCGATATCAAAAACGCCGTTGCCACTGCCGAAATCCCCGAAAACAAACGTCTTCCCGATTTGGGTGAACCGGAGTTTTCCTTCGGGGCACTTTCCGATACCCATATGAATTATGAGCAGCACAACCGAGGCGCATTTGCCAAGTTGCGTTACGCTATGGATTTTTACGCCGAAAATAATATGGATATAGTCATTATTGCAGGCGACGCTACAGGTGACCGCGGCGAAAATCCCGATCTTGAGGCGCAGTACGAAAAGCATATCGAGATTATAAATAATTCCGATTTTGCTTTTGAAAAGGTTTATGAAAGCATAGGCAACCACGGCAATACGCCCAAGGACTCCTCTTTGCTCGATAAATATCTTGGCGGCGATGATGAGGTCCATCCCTTTGAAGGGTCGCCGTATTTCTACGTGCTGTTTGAAGGCGAGGGGGATAACAGAGATAATCTGTTTATATTTATGGCGCAGGAATTGAAGGCCCCCGGTGACAGCGCCGCTTACGATAATTTTTCAAAATCGCAGATCGACTGGCTGGAAGAATTACTTACACAGTACAGCAAAACCGAAACCAACATTTTTATTATCGAGCATGCGCCGTTCTTGAATTACGGCGCAGGAGATATCGAAAACGGTACTTATACTGCTTGCATTACCTTCAAGGAGGAATACAAGCAGACTATGCGCCTGAAGGCTTTGCTTGAAACCTACAAGGACGCAATAGTTATGTCGGGACACACGCATGTATCCCTTTATGAAAATGCAAATTATTCCGATGAATTCAATTCCTTTGCCCGCACCGTGCATATAGGTTCTTCTTCCCAGCCCTGCGGATACGGAGAAAGTGCGTCTATGATAAGAAGCTATGACGGACGTCGTCAGGTTACACCCGAATACGGAAGCGAAGGATATACCGTGGATGTGTATTCCGATTATATCGTTTATACAGGCTACAATTTTTCCACGGGTAAAAAGATACCCTGTGCCTGCCTGCTTATTCCAACAAAGGCTTATGGCGGCGCGGGCGAGCCCGAAACACCCGTTTACTTACCCGAAGACGTGTTCGAAGGCTTAGGTACCGCAGAGGATCCCTACATAATTTCGGATGCTGAGGATTTTAAAATGCTTACCGACGGCTTCAATGCGTCGAACTCTGCTATCGAAAGTGAAATGTACGGTTACGGCAAATATTTTCTTCAGACCGGCGATATAGATATGACCGCGGTTGAGGGCTATTCGGGCACCGTTGCAAACGGAAACAACAAAAGCTTTTTTGCCGGCGTTTACAACGGTAACGGATATACGCTGAAGGTGGATATAAACGATACGGTCCAAAGATCGGTGTTCCCTTACGTTTACGGTGTCATCTGCAACCTAAAGATCGAAGGCAGTATTTCCTCGCAGGCAAGCGCGCAGCCTGTCCGCACTTTGTACGGAAGTATTGTGAACTGCATTTTTGAGCTTGATCTGTCCGCAGATAATGCAAACGGCATACTTTATTCAAATTATAATCTGGTTTACAACGTCTACACCCGCGGAACTCTTTTGGGTTCATCAGTCAATCCCGTGGCAAGCAACGATACCTCCGTAAACTACGTTAACGTTTTCCATTCGTATACCGCAAACGGCAACGCTGTTAATGATGATCACGGTACACGTACTGACGATTGCGGTGTAATCGCCTCCGCGTTCAATAACCGTTCGGGTGCCGCATATGACAATGCGCTGGCGAAATTGGGCGGAATGACTTTGCTTGACGTCACCGCGGAAAACGGCTCGCTTGTATTCGTTAATAAAAATATACAGGAGTTTTCCTCCGAGGAAGCATCGTCCGGAACAAGTGTTGAAAGCGTTTCCGATAACAAAGAAACCGCATCGGGTACGTCTAAATTGTGGATATTGCTGATCGCCATAGCCGTTGTTGCGATCGTCGTAACGGCAGCGGTTATTATTAAAAAAAGATAAAAACAAAAATCCGCGATTATATCGCGTATTTTTGTTTTTACATATAACGCAGGTCGTAAATAAGGTCTGCAAGGGTTACGCCGAATATAAGAGACAGAGCGATAAGAAGCAGGACCACCAACAGCACTGCTATAACTCCCACCAGGTACCACACGAGAATGGATCTTGCATAGTTTCTTGAATTGTAATTCTTGGAAGCAAAGCTGAAGATTATACTGCATATAAAGCCGATGATGGGGAGAGAATACAAAAGTGAAAACCAGAAAAAGGAAGACGTGCTTGCTACAGCGTATTTGCCGGTGGGCTCTGCTTGAACAGACGCTTTCGGGGGCTGAACGGGCGTCTGAACAGAGGCAATTTCTTCAGCTTTGGGCTGAAGGTTGTTCTCTGCAGTCAAAACTTTTTCTCCGCATGCGGTGCAGATCTCTGCATTCTCTTCCAATGCGGCACTGCAGTAAGTACAGTATTTTGCCATATTATTCAGAACTCCTTTTCATTAGGTTTGCCTATAGTATACGTTTATTAAGAAATAAAGAATATTTACAAAAGTTTCCATAAAGAAATATTTAATATTTTTTGCAATTTTGGCGGTTAAAGTCATACAAAAGCCTCATATAAAAGGGCGTGGTCTTTTAATTGCGTTTAAAATTGATAGTCCCATACCGCCAATACTCTGCCGTCCGATTTGGATATTAAAATGCAAGGACCGCTTTCTTGAAAAAAGAAACTTCCTCGTACCAGCCAAGTTTGATGTTGCTCATCAAAATAAACACGGTAAGGAAAACGGAGATAAGCAACAAATCCATATTCGTCCTTCAAAACTTTGAGTGCCATTGATTTTGCTTCTTTTGCGCTGGAAATCTCGCCTAACACAATGTCACTGGAGTGCCATTCCATCTCTTCTCGAAAATCATCAAGAGAAAAGGCTGTAACATTCGTGCTCGAACTCAGCAGTATGAACAAACCGAGTAGTCCAACGGCTATAACTACAGACACAATACCCCAAATAATTAATTTTCTCTTCACGGTTGCACCCCTTCCAAAAAACAAAAACCACCCTGCGAAAAAAGCAGGGTGGAAAAACACTCGGGATATATAGCACACCTGCTTTTGAACCAGATGCTATTTACGTGGGTATGTTTTACCATAAAAGACAGGTTTTGTCAAGATGGGCTCACGAATTATACAAAAATGCCCTCCTTTGTGTAGGAGGGCATAATTTGTTTTAATGATAGTTGTGCTTAAGGACTATTTACGGTTTAAAGCTTCTACAAGGTCGTCATAAGTGTATACAGTTTCGGAATAACCTTCAAGTAGTGGGTGGTATTCCCGGATGGTTACAAAATAATCTGTAGACAACTTGTCATATTCTAACAGAAGAAAAGCTCCACGTCGATATTCCATAGTGATATGTTCATCTTTTCTATTAAAAACATTTTCAAAAATCAGATATGGGGTTTCGCTTGTTGTTTTATCGCTAGATAAAATCAAAACCTCGGAACATAAAACATCTTCAATAGTAGTATTTTCTAAAATATCAATAAAAGCCAATAGGACGTACGGGCCAATTTTTACTATATGGTGACCACACAAGGCTTTCCAACCGTCGGAAAAGCCAGAATCCGGTTCGTGTAGAGTTCTCAACTCGTAGTTTTCAGCAGGATAGTCATGCCACAAGCCGTTAGAATAATAGCCGTAGTACATTTGATATATTTCTGCATCGTCTTCAAATCCACTGTCGGAAGTATCGGGAAGCAATATTCCCCGCTTTGGAATAGAAATTCGAATTTTTTCGATTTCTTCATCAGTGCGGGGCACCAAATACGCTTCTCTCGACCTACTTGAATGAAACGAGGCTAATACAGCATCGCCGTATCGGTCCAATGCTTTTTCAAAAGTCACTATCTGTTCTTCTTTTGGCTTAAAATCTCCTACTATCAGGTTAGCTTGTTCTTCTATTGATGAACTGATTTCTGGTTGAGATGTTATTGTTGTATTATCGCTTCCAAAATCGCAGGCGCAAAAAGAAAAACAAGTCACTATAATTAGAAATATTGAAATTAAAATATATTTACAATTCTTCATAATCTACCTCTTTATAGTATATGTTATAGTATATGTGTCAATTGCCCAACATTTTCCAAGCCGATTCAGGGTCCCAATTTCTGCTAAATAGACCGGGCAATCCGTCTGGTGCATAAAGATCAGCTAGGCTGGTAACTAAATTATTTATATCATCCATGCTTAATCCGGGCGAACCGCCGCCAAAAGAGTCATTAGTAATGAGATGGTCAGGAAGTGGTGAATATATCAACACAAACGTTTTGGAAGAATCTACCACAAGAATAAAGACATTATCTGATAGACTCTCAAAAAGTGCGTTTCGAGGCAATTTTTGAGGGTACAAAGTTTCTGAATTGGCTATTAAAATAATATCGGTTTTGTCTGAAAAGTGCAAAATAAATTGGTCCAAACCAAACCTTTCCAAGGTGCATGACTCAACGCTACTTACTCGCAACTTCCCTGTTTTGTTTGTCATCAAATAATCGTTTAAAGCAATGGCGTTATTGTTGCTATTGTTGCTTGCACCGCCATTACCAAAACCATCATCACGAGTAATAACATTTTTAGAAATGTATCCGCTGGAATCGGTGTAAACTACCGGATTGTTATTACAATACGCGAACATATTGTAACCTTGTAATCCGCCATTAGCTCCTATAATACCGTCTGCGTTTATGAACCTACCAACCCCTGCATCATAGTAACGGCTATTAAGGTAGTACAAATCGGTTTCACTATCATAGTAATAACCACGGTACCTGAACGGATTGTACTGACCCAATGTGTTTGCCATAGAGCCGGTTACGGAAAGGATGTTACCCCAAGCATTGTAGGTATATAAGCAAAAACCACCCTGCGTTCAAAGCAGGGTGGAAAAACACTCGGAAGATATGGCACACCTGCTTTTAAAGTAGATGTTATTAACTGTGCATATATTTTAACATAAAACGCCCATTTTGTCAATAAAAAAATAATACGGGTCTTTTCACAACGGCGTGGCAAAGAAATATTTTTAACGCTTTTCGCATATAATTCCAAAGCGAAGGGAGAATACATATGAGAAGAGTATTTTATATTCGTTATAAAAAAAGAGAAAACGGTATATTTGCGGTTTTTGTTTGTCTGCTTGTTGTCGCCACTTTCGTATGTGTGATATATGACGGTACTGCTTCTAAAAACGTTTTTGCCCAGCAAACGCCCGCTATAAAAGGTATTACTACAGATGAGCAAGTATATGCGGTAACCGTTATAGTCGATTCCCAAAGCTGGGATGATATACGTCTTGTGCTGGAAGCCTGCGATGGGTACGGAATAACCGCAGTGTGCTTTATGGATGTGGCGTGGATAACGGCAAACAAATCTCACGCCGCTGAAATATGCGAAAATCACATTCCCGGACTTCTTGTGGGGGCGGATTTTTCAGACATTCCCCGTGCAGACGTTATGACCTATATGGCAGTAATGAACGATAAATTTATGTCCCTCACCGGAAGCTTTCCCAAATACGTGCGGTATGACGGAGAGGAAGAAGGGTGTATTTCGTCGGTACTTGCGGCTTACGGGCAGTTTTACATATCGGCGGAAAACGTTTTATCCGAAACGGCGCTTCAGATTCGGGCAGGAGGAATTACCGAAATTTATCCCGGAGGCAAGGAAACCGTATATGCTTTTGCAAAAACCGTTGCAACAGCCGTGTCTAATTCTTTGGAGGCTGTTCCGCTGGATAAAATGCTGTACCCGCAGGGGAGTGAAGTAAACGCAAATGGATATCAGCAGGAGTGATTGCCTTGCTTTGGGATTTTCAAATGAATTCTACGGTATCGTTACGGCAGACAAAGTGCCCGCAAAAGAAAAATATCTACTATTATTATTAAATGAAGAAGCCGCTTGCGAAATTCCCGTTTCATTCGCTTCAACTGTAGTGTGTCCGGATAAGATAAGTGTAACAGGTGTTTTGCGTTGTGAAAATATAATCACCTGCGGAATGAGCGCCAGAAGCACGCTGTCCTTTTCCTCGGTGGGTGAAGATACCGCCGTGTTGTCAATATCCCGAAAGATAGGAGACACATTTCCGAGTGAAATAAAAGTATCTCTTTTTAAAAATTTGTCCATTTATGAAAATTTGGTTATAAACGCTGTCAGACTGCTTAATATATAGGTAAAAAATACCTCGTGTATTTGTCGCGTTGGTGTGCAAAATATATTACGAGGAAACACCTCGCTAAAATTAACGAATTTAAAGAAGACAATTTAAAAGGAGAAAATATTATGTCCAACAAGAATCTTGTTCCCGAAGCAAAAGAAGGTCTTAACCGTTTCAAGATGGAAGCAGCAAACGAAGTAGGCGTTAACCTTAAGCAGGGTTACAACGGCGACCTTACTGCAAAGCAGGCAGGCAGCGTAGGCGGTCAGATGGTTAAGAAGATGATCGAGAGCTACGAAAACGGCATGAAGTCCGGTAACTAATTAGGCAAAATATCAATAAAAAGTCATAAACCAGAGTGTCACCGTTGCGTTTTGCACAACGGTGATATTTTTTTTAAAAAAATCAAAAAAAGGTGTTGACAAAAGAAAAATAGTGTGGTAGAATAGCAAAGCTGTCCGCGAGGGGAACGAAATAGAGCCGAGCGAGATGGCGACGGACATTGAAAATCGAACAACAACGAAGAAGAAATGTACAAAGAAAAAGTATGTGAAATCTCGTTAATTCTGAAATAGTTGAAAAGACTATACCAAAAGTAAGTAAGAGCAAAAGATTAGCTCTAAAAAAAGGTTTTAGCTAGGCTTAGGCTTAGATAAGATACAATTTTTTAGAGAGTTTGATCCTGGCTCAGGATAAACGCTGGCGGCGTGCTTAACACATTCAAGTCGAACGGACGAGTACCCTTCGGGGTATGAGTTAGTGGCGGACGGGTGAGTAATGCATGAGCAACCTGCCCCTCAGAGAGGAATAACACAGAGAAATTTGTGCTAATACCGCATAAAATATACGGATCGCATGTTCTGTATATCAAAGGAGAAATCCGCTGAGGGATGGGCTCATGTCTGATTAGATAGTTGGTAGGGTAACGGCCTACCAAGTCTGCGATCAGTAGCCGGACTGAGAGGTTGAACGGCCACATTGGAACTGAGATACGGTCCAGACTCCTACGGGAGGCAGCAGTGGGGAATATTGGGCAATGGGCGAAAGCCTGACCCAGCAACGCCGCGTGAAGGAAGAAGGTCTTCGGATTGTAAACTTCTTTTATAAAGGAAGAAAAATGACTGTACTTTATGAATAAGCCACGGCTAACTACGTGCCAGCAGCCGCGGTAATACGTAGGTGGCAAGCGTTATCCGGATTTACTGGGTGTAAAGGGTGAGTAGGCGGGAAGGCAAGTCAGATGTGAAATGCAGGGGCTCAACCCCTGAACTGCATTTGAAACTGCTTTTCTTGAGTATCGGAGAGGTAATTGGAATTCCCAGTGTAGCGGTGAAATGCGTAGAGATTGGGAGGAACACCAGTGGCGAAGGCGGATTACTGGACGATAACTGACGCTGAGGCACGAAAGTGTGGGGAGCAAACAGGATTAGATACCCTGGTAGTCCACACCGTAAACGATGAATACTAGGTGTAGGCAAGAAATTGTCTGTGCCGCAGTTAACACAATAAGTATTCCACCTGGGGAGTACGGCCGCAAGGTTGAAACTCAAAGGAATTGACGGGAGCCCGCACAAGCAGTGGAGTATGTGGATTAATTCGACGCAACGCGAAGAACCTTACCAGAATTTGACATCCCAAGAAGCCGGCGTAATGGCTGGTGTGCCCTTCGGGGAACTTGGAGACAGGTGGTGCATGGTTGTCGTCAGCTCGTGTCGTGAGATGTTGGGTTAAGTCCCGCAACGAGCGCAACCCTTACTGTTAGTTGCTACGCAAGAGCACTCTAACAGGACTGCCGTTGACAAAACGGAGGAAGGTGGGGACGACGTCAAATCATCATGCCCCTTACGTTCTGGGCTTCACACGTACTACAATGGCGTAAACAAAGGGGAGCAATGCCGCGAGGCGGAGCAAATCCCAAAATAACGTCCCAGTTCAGATTGCAGGCTGCAACTCGCCTGCATGAAGCTGGAATTGCTAGTAATCGCGGATCAGCATGCCGCGGTGAATACGTTCCCGGGCTTTGTACACACCGCCCGTCAAACCATGAAAGTCGGGAAGACCTGAAGTCTGTATCCTAACCGCAAGGAGGGAGCAGCCGAAGGTCGGTTCGATGATTGGGGTTAAGTCGTAACAAGGTAGCCGTATCGGAAGGTGCGGCTGGATCACCTCCTTTCTAAGGAGACAATGCAGAGAGCCGAAAGCTAAACTGCGTAGTTTCAAAGAAACAAAAATCACGACAAAAGCGAGTCAGACATTGTTGTTCAATTTTGGATGCCCGTTCGGTGAGGAACCCCGTAGATATGGGGGTGTAGCTCAGCTGGGAGAGCACCTGCCCTGCAAGCAGGGGGTCAAGGGTTCGAATCCCTTCATCTCCACCACTTGACGGATGTCAAGAGATGGCACAAGGGAAAGAACCGAGAAACCGAATATGGGCTCATAGCTCAGCTGGTTAGAGCGCGCGCCTGATAAGCGCGAGGTCGATGGTTCGATTCCATTTGAGCCCACCAGCAGGAGAGATCCTGCGAATGTACTTTGAAAACTGAATATAGAAAGAGAAGACAAATCGAGTCTGGTTGAAAGATCAGACGACAGACAGAAGAATCGTTGAAATCGAGATTAAACCTAGCGTTAAATTGAAATTGAAAATGGTTTTTCCGTAAAGCAGGTAATTGTATTACAATTAGCGAAGAAAACCGATTTGCGAAACTCATGTAAGGAACGAAATTTGCGAAAGCAAGTGGAGAATTAGTTCAAGCGAAAAAGAGCACAAGGAGAATGCCTTGGCATTGGGAGCCGATGAAGGACGCGATAAGCTGCGATAAGCTTCGGGGAGCGGCAAATACGCTATGATCCGGAGATGTCCGAATGGGGAAACCCCGTACGAGTCATGTCGTATGACACTGTGATGAATCCATAGTCACAGTGAGGGAACCTTCCGAACTGAAACATCTAAGTAGGAAGAGGAAAAGAAATCAACCGAGATTTCGTGAGTAGTGGCGAGCGAAAGCGAAAGAGGCCAAACCAAGAGTAGAAATACTTTTGGGGTTTAGGACTGCAGAAGGCACTTTAAGACTTAGGAGAATGAGATGGGAAGCTCAACCGTAGAAAGTGAGAGTCTTGTAACCGAAAAGTCGAGAAGGCCGGCAGGATCCGGAGTAGGTGTGGGCACGTGGAATCCGCACTGAATATGGGGGGACCACCCTCCAAGCCTAAATACTACCCAATGACCGATAGTGGAGCAGTACTGTGAAGGAAAGGTGAAAAGAACCCCTGGCGGGGAGTGAAACAGAACCTGAAACCTTGTGTTTACAAGCACACAAAGAGCGTTAAGGCTCGATGTGGTACTTTTTGTAGAACGGTCCGGCGAGTTAATGT
>JAZNZY010000005.1:0-106836 GCA_045595165.1 Eubacteriales bacterium | reverse complement strand
CCAGGTTTACGTTCTTACCGAAAAAGAAGGCGGCCGTCATAAGCCCTTCTTCTCCAACTATCGTCCTCAGTTCTATTTCAGAACTACCGACGTTACCGGCGTTATCACCCTTCCCGAAGGCACCGAAATGTGCCGTCCCGGCGACCACGTAGATATGACCGTTGAGCTCATTTCTTCCATCGCTATCGAAAAGGGTCTCCGTTTCGCTATCCGCGAAGGCGGCAGAACCGTTGGTTCCGGCGTTGTTGCTGAAATCCTTGCATAAGTTAATATAACTTAATATATTTAAGCTTCGGGGCAGGGTGTAATTCCCTACCGGCGGTAAAGTCCGCGAGCCGAAAGGCATGAACAGGTGTAATTCCTGTACCGACGGTTAAAGTCCGGATATGAGAGGCTAAAATGCAAAAATATGCGCCCCCAGAGTTTCTGGGGGCGTTGTTTTTGTCGGGGTCCCCGAGAAGCCGTAAGGCTTCTTGGGGTGATTGTTTTCGGGGTCCCCGAGAAGCCGCAAGGTTTCTTGGGGTGATTGTTGTCGGGGTCCCCGAGAAGCCGCAAGGTTTCTTGGGGTGATTACTAAAAACACCCCGATATTTTTTTATCGGGGCTTTTCCTTATTTCGAGGTTGTTCTTATGAAAAACAAAAAATACTTATTATCACTCACTCTTTGTGGAATAATGGCGGCTATATCGGTGGTTTTACAGCTTCCGTTTTTTGAGATCTCCTTGCCCTTTATTATTCCGTCCTTTATAAAATTAGATCTTTCCGATCTTCCCGCATTGCTTACCGCCTTTTCCGCAGGTCCTTTGTGGGGCGGGCTGGTTGCTGTTGTAAAAAATGTCATACACCTGGCGTTCGGTACAACGGGCGGTATCGGGGAACTTGCCAACGGACTTATGGGTGTGGCTTTCGTTGTTCCTGCAGGACTTGTTTATAAATACCGCCACAGAAAATCCGGCGCACTCATCGGCGGTTCTGTCGGCGCCGCGGCAGGCGCGGTGGTTTCTTTCCCCGTGAATATGCTTATCACCTATCCCTTTTATATAGGTGTGTTCTTTAACGGTCAGGTTCAGCCCATGCTGGATATGTATAATGTAATCTTCGGCACTTCCTTCGATCTTACCGAAGTGTTGCTCATTTTTAATATGCCCTTTACCTTTGCAAAATACATGCTGTCTGTACTCATAGCATTGTTAATATACAAACCATTATCTCCCATATTTAAAAAGTTTAAATAAACCTTGACAAACTGCGGATTTTATGTTATTATATCTCCGCTAAAAATAAATAGAGTATCATCAAGAGTGGTGGAGGGAACTGCCCTGCGAAGCCCGACAACCTGCGTGAGAACGAAAACCTCACCGCAAGGTGTTAAATCAGTGAAAGAAATTTCGAAGATGAGAAGACAGTAATTTTTCAAAACGCCTTCTCTTGGGGGCGTTTTTATTTTGGGGTCCCCGAGAAACCGACGGTTTCTTGGGGTGATTTTGGGGTAAAAAAAGAAAGGAAGTAAAAAACTATGGTAAAATATTTTTCCAGTGAATCCGTAACCGAGGGACATCCCGATAAAGTGTGCGACCGCATTTCCGATAGCGTGCTTGACGCTATTCTGGCGCAGGATCCTGCTGCCCGTGTAGCTTGCGAAACCGCTTGCACTACGGGTCTTGTATTGGTTATGGGCGAAATAACCACTACCGCACAGGTAGATATTCCCGCTATCGTCCGCAACGCCGTTCGTGAGATTGGCTTTGACAGAGCGAAAATGGGCTTCGATTGCGATACCTGCTCCGTGCTTACCTCTCTGGATAAGCAGTCCCCCGATATAGCTATGGGTGTAGACAGATCCCTTGAATCCAAGACCGGGGAAGACGACAGCGAATACGATACCGGCGCAGGAGATCAGGGTATGATGTTCGGCTACGCTTGCGACGAAACCGAAACCTTGATGCCTCTCCCCATATACCTTGCCCACCGCCTTGCATACCGTCTTACCGAGGTAAGAAAGCAGGGAATCATTAAGGGACTTTACCCCGACGGAAAGACCCAGGTAACCGTTCAGTACGAGGACGATATCCCCGTGCGCGTGGATTCCGTTGTAGTTTCCACCCAGCATTCCGAGGATACGGACCTTGATTTCTTGCGCGTTCTCCTCGAAAAAGAGGTTATCCGCGCAATTATCCCCGAAAATTTGCTTGATGAAAGCACCAAAATATACATAAACCCCACGGGACGCTTTGTTGTAGGCGGACCTCACGGTGATAGCGGTCTTACCGGCAGAAAGATCATCGTAGATACCTACGGCGGCTACGCACGCCACGGCGGCGGCGCATTCTCCGGCAAGGATCCCACAAAGGTTGACCGTTCTGCGGCATATATGTGCCGTTACCTTGCAAAGAACGTGGTGGCATCCGGCGCGGCAAAGCGTTGCGAGATTCAGCTTGCATACGCTATCGGCGTGGCAAAGCCCCTTTCCGTTCTGGTAGATACCTTCGGCACCGGCAAGGTAAGCGATGAGGTTATTGCAGACCTGCTTAAAGAGCTGGTTGACCTCCGTCCTGCTGCTATTATCGAGCGTCTTGACCTCCGCCGTCCCCAGTATACCGCCCTTTCGTCCTACGGCCACTTTGGCAGAGAAGACCTTGGCGTTAAGTGGGAGGAAACCGACCTTGCGAATATTATCGCCGCAAAATTAGGTTAAAAATATGAATCCTCAACTATTTGGAACAGAACACATACTCTATATAATAATATCCGCCCTTGTATGTGGGGGCGGATTGCTCTTAACAAAAATATTTGCAAAAACAGAAAAGACCAAAAGAATTGTATTAAAAACGCTGGCTGTGTTGCTGTTTGTTTGTATTATGCTAAACAGACTATCACAGGTGTTCAGATACGATGATATCCGCTGGTACTGTGTCATTCCCGATAGTATTTGCGGTATGACAAGCCTTGCGTTTTCTCTCGCCGTACTTTTCGGCAAGAAAAACAACGGTGCACTTCATGCGCTGTGGCTGCTTGGCTTGTTCGGCGGTGTTTCAACGGTAATATATGCAACCTTTGTGGGGCAGGGACCTACCTTGTTTTACCTTCCCACAATTTCCGGTCTTTTGCACCACAGCTTTTCTGCCACCCTTGCAGTTGCCCTTTTAATGTTCGGGCAGATAAATATTACCTATAAAAAATGGTATTACACCCTTTTCGGCTTTACCGCATACGTAACCGTGGGCGCATTCTTAATGCAGACCTTTGATATGAGCGATGCGTTTCATATCGCCGAGCCTCTGCTTTCGGGTACACCCCTCACCATATGGGTAATGGCACCTATGTATGCCGCGGCTTATGCTGTAATATTGCTGGGAGTAGAGCTGGTAAGAAGAAAAAAGGAACTCCGGGAGGAGAATAATGAAAGCTAAACGTATTATAATTTATTCCGTGGTGCTGGCGGTCCTCGTCGCCGCCTTCGCCTTCTGCGCCGTAAACGCAGATGCGGCAGAGGAAACAAGCGGCGAATGCGGGGAAACCATGAGCTGGGTTTATAAACCTTCGGATAACAGTCTGGTTATCTACGGCTCGGGCGCTATTGCGGAATGCCCTCGGGGTGAATACCCCTGGTCTGTATATGCGGAAGAGATAACGAGCCTTGTTTTCACCGTTGACCTTACATATATTCCCGATTACGCTTTTGAAAATATGCCTATAGACGATATCTATATACCCGACGGTGTTACGTATATCGGCAGAAGCGCTTTTTCCGGTACCGTTCTTCAAAGCGTGGATATTCCCGATACCGTTACAAAGCTTGGTGACAGTGCGTTTTACGGCTGTAAAAACCTGGAATACGCACATGTCGGCAGCGGTATCGAAAAGATACCTCCAAATTGTTTTGATGGCTGTTCCCGTCTGGAAAGTATAACTATTCCCGATACAGTAACCGAAATCGGGCGTTGGGCGTTCAACGATTGCGGTTTACTCCAAATCGATTTCGGTAACGGTGTTGAAATTATAAAAGACCACGCCTTCAGAAAGTGTGGAACTGTCGAGTCATTGGAACTGCCCGATTCTCTGGTAGAAATTGAAATGAGCGCTTTTTCGGAGTGCAAAAGCCTTAGACGCGTAGTTTTCGGAAAGGGATGCGAAAGAATAAACAACTTCGCCTTCTCCGAATGTGAAAAATTATCCGTGGTAACCCTCAACGAAGGACTTAAATTTTTGAGCGCGGGCGCTTTTCGCGATTGCACCGCTTTAAAAACTCTTACAGTTCCCGAAGGCGTTGAGCGGTTCGTGTATACGGAATTCGGCTGGAGTATCGAAACTTTGTACGTTAATTCCGCTTCCGCTATTGCGGAAATGGTAAAGGAATGGGATATAACGGAATTCAAAACCCTGAACTACGTATACTTCGCCTGCGATAAGGCGGAAGGTCTTTCCTGCATAAACACGGACAAAAGCGTAGCCAACGTGTATAAAAAAAACGGTGTTTCCTATTACGAATACAATCTGCAGGGCGGCAAAGAATTTCCTTTTTCCCATACGCTTGAGCAATCCTTCGATGAATACGGTCATTTCGACGTGTGCTCCGTGTGCGGATACGAATCCAACGATGATCGGCACGAGTACGTGGATTACAAAATCGTAAGGTTTTCCACCCCCTTCAGACGAGGCTTGAAGCAGGATATCTGCGAATGCGGTTATGCCGCCACCGTCGTCTTGCCTATTTTGAAGATCAGTCCCGCCGTAACCGTAGCGGTTTTGGTAGCGTTGGCGGCAGTAGTTGTGGGAATCCTATTGGCGGTAAAGAAAAAAAGGAGCAAAACGAAAGATGTCTGCAATCGGTAACGTAACGAAACATATAGTTGTTTGTGTGGCGATGCTTCTTTCCATCTTCGCCTTCTGCGCCCTTAATGCGGATGCGGCAGGGGAAGTAGACGGTATGTGCGGGGAGGAAGTATACTGGATATACGATGCCGACCGGCAAACCTTGTATATAGAAGGCTATGGCGAGATTGATTCCTGCGCCGAGAACGGATTTCCTTGGTCGCAGTATCAATACGAGGTAAGGAAAATATATATCGGAAACGGTATCACATATATTCCCGAATATGCTTTCAAGGATTTCGTTTCGCTGGAAATAGTCGAACTGCCCTCCACGCTAAGGGCAATAGGCAGCTGTGCCTTCAGAGATTGCGCCTCCCTTCAGGGCGTGTATATTCCCGCAAGCGTTGTGGAGTTCGGTAGTGATATTTTCCGCGGTTGCGTTTCAATGGAGTGGGCTGCTTTTGAGGAAGGCTGTGAAATCATCCCGTACCGTATGTTTTACGGCTGTGAATCTCTGTATGACGTAGTCGTTCCCACCACGGTCAGGATCTTGCAAAACGATGCCTTCTATGGCTGCTCTTCGCTGGAGGTTGCGTATTTTCCTCTTACCGACGGAGGCGTAGAGTATTTCTTTGGCGAGTGCGATTCCTTGGAAATGATCTTTTTCAACACGGAATCGAGAGTTTTGGAGTATATCCACGGTGAATTTTATATCTTAACGGAAAACACCAACCTTGAATGGCTGTGCTTCCGCGTTGAAGACGTAGATGAGTTCGCTTGCCTTGATTCCTCCGGCGTTTCCACGATATTTTATAACGATATCGAGTATTATGTGTATACCGAGGAAGAACAGCCCGAAAGAGTTAATCACATAGAACATTACGAGATGGACGAATATTCCCACATTTCCGTGTGTGAGGGGTGCGGCCGCGCTGTTAATAGTGAAAAACACGTGTTTTTAAACGGCGTTGTTGTAAAAGAGCCCACCTACGATGAATACGGCGTAATGGAATATACCTGCGAGTGCGGAATGACAAAGCAGGAAGATATCCCGATGCTGGATTACCCCGCGGAAGAAGAGGAAGAGGAAGACGAGAGAGAAGAGATTATTATCGAAGTTCCCGTCCCCGTTTATCCGGAAGAGGAATCCTCTGCTTTTTCACCCGTGGCACTGATTATTATTGTCGGTGCTGTTGTTGTGTGTTTTAGCGCACTTTTGGTGACTGCCGCAATCGTTGTGCTTATAATAGTGCTTGTTAAAAAGAAGAGAAACAACAAAAAAACCTCCGAGTAATCGGAGGCTTTTGCTTTGTAAACTGCACTGTTTTTCGGGGTCCCCGAAAAATCGTTTTCTGTGAAACGCCGCGTCTTCTGCAAACGCAACCGGAAAACATTTTTTGGGGGATTTATTCTTCTTTTTCTTTGATCAATTCTGCCATTTCGGACATAATATCGGCGATCTTTATGCTCTGGGGGCACACGGCTTCACAAGCGCGGCAGCCGATGCAGGCGGAGGGCTTTTTGTCCTCGTCCAGCTTCTTTACTCTGCCAAGCCCCTCAAAATCCTTGCGGTTGTAAGCCTTTATCAGATCGGGAATATCAAGGGAAGCGGGGCAGCCCTCGGTGCAGTAACGGCAGGCGGTGCAGGGAACGGAATTAAGCATTCCTTCCGCAACCTTTGCAAGGGCGGCGTTTTCCTCCTCGGTTAAAGGCTTGAAAGTGGAGAAGGTGTTTATGTTATCGGTTATCTGCTGCATATTGGACATACCGGAAAGCACCATGGTCACGCCCTTTATGCTTTGCAGATATCTGAACGCCCAAGCGGGAATACCCTCATCGGGACGGAGCGCTTTTAACGTTTCTTCGTCAGCGGGGGCAAGGGATGCCAGCTTTCCGCCGCGGACAGGCTCCATTACCCAAATGGGAATGTTGCGCTCGTTAAGTAGTTCTACCTTTGCCTTGGCGTCCTGCAGGGTCCAGTCCAGCCAGTTAAGCTGTATCTGTACGAATTCAATATCCTTGCCGTATTTATCCAGAAATGCTCGGAGCGTTTCCAGATCGCTGTGGCATGATACGCCCAGATGCTTTATTCTGCCCGCATCTCTCTGTTTGCACAGATATGTATACAGCCCGTATTTTTCATCGTCCATATACCAGCCTGCGTTGCGGGAGAAAAGGTTGTGGAAAAGGTAAAAATCAAAATATTCAACACCGCATTTTTCAAGCTGTTTTTCAAATATTTCTTCGTGGTTAATAACGTTTTCTTCACTGAATCCGGGGAATTTGGAAGCGAGATAAAAGCTTTCGCGGGGGTAATTTTTGAGCATCTGCCCGCAAACGATCTCGCTGTTACCGTTGTGGTAACCGAAAGCGGTATCGAAATAATTTATTCCGTTTGCAATAGCGTAGTCAAAAATCTCTTTTGTTTTTTCCTGGTCTATCTTGCCGTTGTCGTTTTCCAGAACGGGAAACCGCATGGTTCCAAGTCCCAGTGCTGATAACTTTTTGTCCTTAAAAGTGTTGTAAAGCATATTATTAACCTCGCTTTTATTTACTTTCACATATTATTATACATTACGCCTTAAAAAAAGCAAGAGGGGACGGCAATAAAATTTTAATAAACAATTTTTATACATTTTTCCTTTTAAAAACATATTTACATCCATTTTTCGATATGATATATTATAATACGCCACGGGAAGGGGAGTGAAGGTATGAAAAAGGCATTTATCGTTTTGCTTGCGCTGTTGGCGTGTTTTTTGTGGGGCTGCGGCGGAAGCGAAGAAAGCGAAGCGGAGTTAAGCATCCCGCCTCTTTCCACAGACGGACGCACGGTTATCGTCCTTGATGCGGGACACGGATTCGGCGACCCGGGCTGTTCAAGTGAATATATGGTCGGAACCGAAGCGGACGTAACTATAGATATGGTTATTCTTCTCCAAAACGTGCTTGTTGAAAAGGGCGCGCAAGTCATACTCACTCACGACGGCGAAAAATACCCCTCGGAGCAGGATATAATAAAGATTTGCACCGAAAACGGAGTTGATTACCGCGAAGATCTTATTATCGAAGACGGCATATTCTCCGCTTACGAACGGGGTGTATACGTGTTGGCGCTGAGCAAGGAAACGGAAATAGATCTTTTTGTTTCCCTCCACGTTAACAGCTTTACCGACCCGAGCGTTGACAGATACGAGCTGTATTATTGCAGTAAAAATCCTCACACAGCTCTTTTAAGCAAATTGTGTGAAAGTCTTTCCGCGCGGTTCGATACCGCAACCAAAACGGCGGCGCTGAAATATGATGATGCGTATATCGTTACAAAATACGGTAAGTATCCCTCCCTTTTGGTGGAAACGGGATACGCCTCCAACGAGCAAGCCGCCAAAAAGTTAAATTCGCCAAAGTGGCGGGAAGAGTTTTGCAATATCCTTGCAGAAGAAATAATAAATGCCATAGATTAAGCCGTTTGGTTAATTCAAACGGCTTTTGTAATACCGGATTCAAGCTCTTGACAAAATCCTTTTTCGGGTTTATCATATAAAAAAACGTTTGGGGTGGAAATATGGAAGAATTAAAACAAAAATTTGCCCGCGTATGCGAGCATTGCCGTAAGGTTTTGGAATACGAGAAGAAGATAGACGAAACGTCCCACTCTCTCGCTTTGCTGGAGGCAAAACGTAATCAGGACCGGGTCGCCGCCTGCGGAACTACGCTTTCTTCCGTAATCAAGGTAATCCCCTGGGCAATTGGTCTTCCCGTCGCAGGACTTACCGTGACATTTGCGTTATATCTGATCTGCGTTGCGGGAATGTTCGGTATGGAGGATGCTACCACGGCGGAAGGTCTCGGCGCATCTCTCGTTACGCTGGTCATCTTGTTCGGCGGCGTGGGAATTTCTGCGCTTTTGGAGCTGGTTCCCTGGATATGGTGGCTTGCCGTAAGCAGAAAAAGACGCAAAGAAAAAATAGAAAAATTCGATACGGATTGGGAATCCGCCAACGGTTCGGAAAAGGAAAGACTTATTAAGGAAACGGAAGCGCTTAAGCGCGCCAGAGCAGAGTATATCGATAGCACGAGCGGGGACTTTGAGTTTTTACCCGCAGGATACAGAGATCCCGTAGCCGTTACATATATGGCAAAGCTTATAAAAGATGACCGTGCCGCCGATCTTAAAGAAGCCCTTTCTGTGTACGATGAGCAAGCCCACAGATGGAAGCTGGAGGGTGCGCTCAAAACCCCGAAGGCAAAAAAGGAATACGTAATAAAAGCACTCAACGAATTAAAAAATCACCCCTAAAATGCTTCGCATTTTTGGAGACCCCGACATAAACACAAAAAATCCGCCGTTTTCGGCGGATTTTTTTACCTTAGTTCATAGTTCATCGTTTATAGTTCATCGTTTTTGTGCTTTTTAGTCTGCGTCGGGAATGTAATCCACAGCGCTCTTCGCCTTTACAGGAATCGCATCGCCGTGGCGGACGAGGAGCATTGTAATAAGTGCCAGTCCCACGAAAGCGGTGGCATAAGGGAACAGGGTGCGCATACCGAAGTTATCCATACAGAAACCGCTTACCACGGGAGTGAGTGTCTGCGCCGCCATAGAAGCGGTGTAATAAAATCCGGTGTATCTGCCTACGTTTCCGCCCTTGGCAAGCTCAACCACCATAGGGAAGGAGTTTACGTTTATGGTCGCCCAGCCGATACCTGCAAGCGCGAATATTGCCATCATTACGGCGGCGGGAGTGCCGCTGCTCATAAATGCGGCAACGAGGAATGCCGTACCCAGCATAACCACGCCTGCAATTACCATTTTCTTTCTGCCCAGCTTGGTGGAGATTATACCAACGGGGATAAAGGCAATAAGAGCGGCGATGTTTGCCACAAGAAGGGTGCTGTTGTAATCAAGATCCAGAATATTTCCCGCATAAACCGAATATTTGCTTATAACCGCATTGTAGCCGAAGTACCAGAAAATAACGGATGCAAGCAGGAGAAGGAAGGATCTTCTTTCACCCTTTGAAAGCTTTTTGTTGCCGCCAACCGCTTCTTCGCTTTCGTCAATACCGTACTTTTTGGAGGTTTCCTCCATTTCCTTAACAAACTTGTTTTCCTTTACCGTAAGCACAAACAGACCGAGGCACAGCAGCATAAGTCCCGCAACCGCAAGGAAATATCCCGTGTAATTCATAAAGGTGTTTTCGGTCTTGCCCGTGCCCATAACCATGCCAAGCCCCAGTATGCAGGAGCCGCCGATAGTGCCCATAAGATTTATTACCGCATTACCCTTTGAGCGCAGAGGCTTGGGGGTAACGTCGGGCATCAGGGCAACGGCGGGAGTGCGGAACACCGCCATAGATATAAGCACCGCAAGCAGTAAGCCTATAAAGAATATGAGCGTGGACGGGTCTTTTTCGGTTATTTCAAAGCGGATATACGCCTGCCTTGCGGGCACCATATAATCGGTATAACCTTCCGTTACGGTGCCGTCCTTATAGGTGGCGGGCATATTTACAAAGTCTTCCCGCGAGAACTTTTCCGTAAGCACAAATTCTTCGCCCGAGGGGGACACTATCTTTTCGGGATATTCGTAATCGTAAAGTATCTCTCTCACTTCAGCGCTGTTAATATCGGTAACGGCATTTATCTTTTTAAGCTGTGAAGCATCAACTATAGAGAGGGCGGAAAAGGTTATTACCGCCGCAAGAGTACCTGCGATGATAAAAGGTGTGCGCTTGCCCAGCTTGCTTTTACATTTATCGGATATTACGCCGAAAATGGGGAGCAAAAACAGCGCCAGCACGTTATCCAGCGCCATTATAATTCCCGAAACCGTCTGGGACATACCGAATCTATCGGTAAGTACCTTGGGAATAATGGTATCGTACGCCTGCCAGAAGGCGGTTATAAGGAAAAATGCAAAGCCTACGCAAAGGGTGCGTTTGTAATTAAGCTTCATCCAAAGTTCATCCTTTCCTGCTGTATATTATAACCAATTTCTATTTTACCATAATGTTTTAAAATTTTCAACTCCCTGCGCCCCTTGATTTTCGCCGATAAGTATAGTATAATCAAATAAATACTTAAAAAGGAGTATTTCTTATGAAGAAAATAGTTTCAATATGTCTTTTAGCGTTACTCATACTCAGTTTTTCCGCCTGCGACAACGGTGAAGCACAGAACAATTCCTCTGCAGACGATATGAGCGGTCAGCAGAGCGAGCAAAGCGAGGAGGTATCTATCGACTATATGGAAAGTGCAAGCAGTATTATTTCCTCTCTTGATTACGAAAATACGGGCAAAATGGGAGATGTGGACGGTCCCGCCTTCGCCGTATATTCCAACCAAGGCTATTCCGGCGCATCCGCCACCCTTGACCTTGAGGGAATGGAGATAAAAACCCTTATGGACGACGGAAAATTCCTTAACGGCTACGTTTTCCTCGGCATCGACGTGTATGCGGAAGAAGGCTATTGGATAAATTGTGTGGACGTCGGACTTTGTTGGTCCGGCACGAACGGCGGATGGCATATATTCTATAATATGTATCAGCCCGTAAACGAATCCACCCGCACTTGGTACGAATCCGGCAAAAAGCTTCCCAAAAACGATACTTACGTGATTTCTCTGCAGCTTATCGAGGACGAAAAAGCCCTTCTCACCGTGGAAGCGGTAAACGGCAAGTTCAAGGATTCCGTGGAGGTAGAGGTTAAAGGCGCAAAGAAGGACGGAAGCAACACCGCTTTCTTGTTTAACGTAGCTCTTGATTACCCCTCCAACACCAAGGTGGACGTTAACGGCAAGCCCAGCGACAACTGGAAGGATATTACCTACGGCAACACCGATAAGGGCGTGTATCTCAAATCCTTCCGCGCATACGATCTTACTCTGTATAACGGCGAAGCGGCGACCGATTGGACAAACGATAAAAATTCCGCAGTAAGCATTTGGCCCGATAAAGCCGTTGGCTTCGATTACGCTCCCACGCAGGTAGGCTTGTTTGACGGCACGGAATACTACATAAACCTTGATATGAACCGCGTAGATTAAAGGCAGGTCAATATGAAAAAAATATTTGTTGTTTTACTCGCCATCCTCGCATTGGTCCTTTGCTCCTGCGGCGGTGACGAGGTATCAACTCCTTCGGCGGAAAGCACTCCCGCTTCCCCCGAGGAATCCGTAAACTCAGAGCAGTCGGTTCCCGAAGAATCCGTACCCGGAGAATCCGTTCCTGAGGATTCCTCACAACCCGAGCAAAGCGACGAGGACATTTCTCTCCCCGCAGATACGGATTACACCACAGCGGAGGTAAACGCCGGCGGACATTTTGTTTCCGATTACGATTGCGGGCTGGATATTGAAGTTATCTGGACATTGGAATCCGTTTCCGACGGTAAAGTGCTGTATACGGCTGAGATATACCTTGTTTCCTATTCCATAAAGCTCAGCGCACGGTACAGCGATTGTACTCTTGCCGTAAACGGCGAAGAGATTTCCTTTACAACTCCTTCCATAGAGGCGGAGGGCGGCAAGGAACGTGCCCGCACCCATCTCGCATCCGTGGAAAAGGAATTGGAATTAAGCTATGATATGCACACCTACAACGTATCCGTTTCCTTCCCCTTCAGAGGAACCTACAACGACGTAGCGCTTCCCAAATTGGAGGCATCTACGGTTATAAACGTGCAGTCCGACGGAACTGTGGAATATTAAAAATCACCCCAAGAAGCCTTACGGCTTCTCGGGGACCCCGACAATCACCACAAGAAGCCTTGCGGCTTCTCGGGGACCCCGACAATCAAAACACCCTGAATTTCAGGGTGTTTTTTGCGCTTTATTTTACTTTTCCCGCATATACTCGGAACAGAACTCCGTCATATTCGCCGACGAAATCTCCGTCAAGGCATTTTGTGGTGTTGTATATTACGCCGTGGCGGTCGGCAACCGCGTTATACAGCCGCAAAGCAGATCCGCAGCCGCTGTCAAACACCAAAACGAAACCGTCCTCGGGAATATACACCTTTTCGTTCCAGTTACGTATGCTTCCGTCATCAAGATTGTTTCCGTATTCCTTCAGATAATATTTTCCGTCCTCCGTGGGTGCGAAGACCAGAATGTATTTGTATCTTAACTGCTGTGTCTTGGAATCTATATATTCCACACCCTCGTACTTTTCAACCGAAGTCATGTCCAAAAGATAGGATTTCGCATCCTCAAAATCATATACGGGGGGTTCCTTTTCGGCAATACCGAATATGTTGTCCTCGATAATAAAGTTGTTGCCGTATAAAAATCTGTATTCGTATGTATTTTCGGGGTAAATAACTATATTGTGCTTAAACAGAGAGTGCTCGGCGGGAGTGCCTCTCTTTTTGTAGGGGAGCTTGTCGGAAAGGAACACGTTGTTTGTCATTTCCACCTTGTCGCAGGCGATATCAGTTCCGTCCCCTCTGTCAGAACCGCCGTGGGCATCGAATATATGATATATCGCCGTGCCCATATGCACGTTATCGTGGGCGTAATAGGAAGAGCCTGCAGAGCCGTCCGCCGCAATGGCGTGGCGGTCGAAATTAAACAAGTTTCCGTAAATTTCTACCTCTGCTTGTCCGTATAACGTAACTCCGTATCCGAAACCGTTTCGTTGGTTGTGGTGGATATAGCAATGGGAAACCACCGCGCCTTTATATCCCTCAACGAGAACTCCCGCTTCGGAAAAACCGCTTATTTCGCTGTTGGAAACGGTGGCGTTTTCTCCTCTTATCACAATTCCTCTGGATAAAATCAGGGAATAATAGTAATCGGTATAAGCAGTTCCTGCGGTGTTAAGCCCGCGTTTAAGGTGGGACATATGTCTTTCCGTGTCTGCTCCCGCAAATGTCAGCCCCGTAAAGGTTGCACCCTCGCTCAGTATGATGCTTTCCTTCTGGCGCATACTCGTGTATAACATACCGCCCTTGGATACCGTTCCATCCTCAAGCACCTTTCCTCTGTCGGATGCCAGCGTTACGCCCTCCGGTACGGTAAGGGCGAGTCCTGTAATACTTATTTTTGTTCCCGAAGGGATAAACACCGTTTCACCGCTTTTCGCTTCACGCAGTGCGGATACGAGGGAAGCCGTGTCGGTTACCGTGTAATCACCCTCGGTGATAATATTATCGTATCCTTTTCCTCCGCCGAGAGGGTTTGAAAAATCCTTAACACCGTAAACTACATCGTTTTCGGTTATGGAAATACTGTCTTTGTAATAATAGTAATTTGTGGTTCCGCTGTAGAGCGCCAGAGCATCTATAATAAGCTTGGTTTCCCCTGCGGCTATTTTTCCAAGCAAAACGTAGGTTTCGTAAACGTCTGCGGGGAACATGGCACTCGTAATATCGGGCTCGACCTGCTCTACCAAGGAAGCGGGAGCTTCGGTCTTTGTTGCGACGAAGTTTCCTTCGGGCAGGGGAGTGGAATCGTCTTTATCGTTTTTATAATCCGCCCCGTTTGCAAAAAACAGGTTGTTTTTAAGGGTAAGTCCGTTTTCTCTGTCCGCAATACCGTTTTCGCAGTGGTGAATAAAGCAATCGGTTACCGTGGCGCTTGCGTTGGGGAAAACGGTTATTCCGCTTTTGCTGAATGAGGCTATTTCGCAGTTGGAAATGTTTATTCCGGTTCCGTTTATACGAATTCCGTTATCTCTTTTAAAATCGTCGCTCTCGCCGGAAACGGAAACCACACCGCATATATTTATTCCCGTAACGGTTACGTTGTCGGCGCACACCAACAGCGTGCCCGATTGATGGGAAAGCTTTAATACTCCGCCCTCGTTTATGCCTCTGTCGGAAGCGAGTATTACTCCTTCCTTCAGCTTGGCGGTAAAGGATTCGGTGGCATAAAGGTCGGCAACGTCAATAACAACTCCGGAAGGAATGAAGATTACCTCTCCCGATACGGCTTTTTCCACCGCCGCCTTGAACTCATCGTCGGTGGTTACGGTGTAATCTCCCTCGGTGTATATCTTTCCCTCAAAGGACGCGCCCCCTGCGGGATCACCTTCGTGTATCCAGTTTTTAAGGGAAGAAGCAATACTTTCCGCTTCCTTTGCCTTGGTTTCATTGTCGGCATCGGAAACGTAAAGGGAATACAGCCGTTTATAAAGCCCGCTTCCATCGGCAACAAACAGCCGTTGCGGCGCCTGAACGCCTGAACTTTCTTGCTTGCAGGCAAAAAGCAGGGGAAGCAGGAAAACTATACATAAAATTAACGCAATACTCCGTTTCATACTGTTACCGTCCAAATGTTTTTTAATCAGTTTATTATATACCGATTCCGCCCGCGCGGTCAACAGTTTTTTAAAAAACGTATTGTAAAAAGCAAAATAAAGTATTATAATTTATTCAAACCAACCTTTTTAAAAGGAGAATATGGTATGAAAAAGTTTAGTATAGATTGGAAGACTTGCTTCAGAGTGGGAATAAGCCTGTTCGCTCTTTACCTCGCCATCACGTATTGGGATAAGGTATCATCCTTTGTGGGTGTGGCTGTGGGCGCGGCGGCACCTCTGCTTATCGGCGCGGTTATCGCATATCTGGTAAACCTGCTTATGGCAAGGTACGAGAAATGGTTTTTCCCCCGTTCGGAAAAAAAGTTTGTCTGCCGTGTGCGCCGTCCTCTTTGTATGACGGGTGCTTACGTGACCTTGGTTGCCGTGGTTGCTCTCGTGGTGGCGTTGGTAGTGCCTCAGCTCTATTCCTGCGTAAAACTGCTTGTATCAAAGATTCCCGGCGTTATAAATTACGTTATCGATCTTTTGGATAAATATCACCTGCTTTCCGATGAGTATTTGTCCCAGCTTGAAAAGATAGATTGGAAATCCCGCCTTGACCAGATATTCGGCATCATTACGTCGGGTATCGGCAACGTTATGGATGTGGTTATCTCCACCGTAACCGCCCTTTTCTCGGGTCTGGTTACCGCGCTTATCAGCATAATTTTCTCCATATACCTGCTTTCCTCCAAGGAGCGCATCGCTTCCCAGCTTACCCGCCTTTTAAAGCGTATCGTAAAGCCCCGCACCTACAGCCGTGCGCTTCACGTTGCGGACGTGGTCAACCAAAGCTTCCGTAAATATATCGTGGGTCAGTGTACCGAAGCGGTCATTCTCGGGGTGCTGTGTGCTTTGGGTATGTGGATATTGCAGATACCTTATGCCGCAATGATCGGTGCGTTTATAGCTTTTACTGCCCTTATTCCCGTTGCGGGTGCATATATCGGTGCAGGTGTTGGCGCGTTTATGATTCTTACCGTGTCCCCCGTAAAGGCGCTTATCTTTCTTGTGTTTATAATAATCCTCCAGCAGATAGAGGGTAACCTTATATATCCCAAGGTGGTAGGGTCGTCTATCGGTCTTCCCGGAATCTGGGTGCTTGCCGCCGTAACCGTGGGCGGAGGAGTAATGGGCGTAACGGGTATGCTTATCGGTGTTCCCGTCGCCGCCGCAGTGTATAAGCTCCTCGGCGAATGGGTGAATACCCCCCGCGAAGATGGAAAAGGCAAGTATGGTCTTAAAATGAGAAATGATAAATGATGAATGAGAAATGATGGTAAAAATCCGCCCTGCGGCGGATTTTTTCATATTTATTTAATGTGAACGCGTTACGGCTGTGCACAAACCGTAGGGGACGACGTCCTCGTCGTCCCGTATTTTTCGCACCTTTTAAGGCGCAGATTTTACACATTCATCAACCGCGTGGTATAATAGCGCATCAGCAACACGGGAGGCAATATGGAAAATATACTTGATGAATTGTGGAATGCTTATTTGGAGGAAAAAGATCCTCTTTCTTCCGAGAAAGAGATACGCTTGTTGGTAATAGCGGAAAAGAAAGAACAAACCCTTCGCAATGCATTGAATAAAGAGCAAACAGCATTGTTTGATGAATATATGTCCTGCAGAGAAGAACTGGATAGTATCTATGCATTTAATTCTTTTAAAGTCGGCGTGCAGTTTGCAACGAAATACTTGCTGGAGGCACTTAAAGCAGACGAACGATAAGCAGTTTTTGGTAAGCCTACCAAAAACTTCATCTTTTCTCAAAAATCGCCAAACTTCCGTCAGCGAAGAGCGGGTGGGTTCAGGTGGATGCAGAAAATGATTTCACGAGCGTGCTGTAGTAATCTACAGCTAGCGAAGCGAAATCGTTTAGAAACGCAAAATAAAAAGGAATTTGTTTTTAACAAATTCCTACATATAAGAAAAACAACAATGCGAGAGACAAACAAAATCTCTCGCATTTGTAGTTACGGTATATTATTCTTTTGCGTTTCGTTCTGCGCCGCATCAACACGCCCGCGTCAGACTACTCCCAGTTGTGGTATACCTGCGTCACGTCATCATTGTCATCCAACGCATCCAACAGCTTTTGCATCTTCACCAGGTGCTCTTCGTCGGTGAGTGTGACGTAGTTTGCGGGAATTTTTTCCACCTCTGCGCTTTCGTATTTATAACCCTTTTCGGTAAGCGCATCCGCAACGGAGCGAAGGTCTGCGGGGTCGGTATAAACCTCAAACATTTCTTCCTCGGGCACAAAATCCTCTGCGCCGCATTCAAGTGCGTCTTCCATCGCCTTGTCTTCGTCCAAGCCCTCGGAGGGAATGTAAATAACACCCTTGGAGGAGAACATAAAGGAAACGCAACCCGTGGTACCCAGATTTCCGCCGAACTTATCGAAATAATGTCTTACGTCTGCGGCAGTACGGTTACGGGAATCGGTGGCAGCTTCAACAATAACAGCAACTCCGCCGGGGCCGTAGCCTTCGTAAACCATTTCCTCGTATTCAACAGCGTCCGCGCCGGAAGCCTTTTTAATAACTCTGTCAATGTTATCGTTAGGAACGTTAAGAGATTTTGCCTTTTGGATAAGATCTCTCAGCTTGCTGTTGGATGTGGGGTCGGGACCGCCCTCGCGCACAGCGATAGTCATTTCTTTACCTATTTTTGTAAATACCTTTGCACGGGCGGAATCGGTCTTTTCCTTTTTGTGCATTATGTTTTTCCATTTAGAATGTCCGGACATATTTTAAATCTCCTCCGTACGGCGCATACCCAGCATATCAAGGCATTCGCCCAAAATTTGTTTTGTTGCGGCGGTAAGTTTTATTCTGAAATTACGTGTCGCGCCGCTTTCACGCAAAATAGAGCAGTTGTGGTAGAACTTGTTAAACGCAGAGCAGGTGTCCAGCATAAAACGTGCCACGTAAGAGGGCTCGTTGTCTGCGCACGCCGCCTTTACACGCTCGGGGAATGTGTAAAGCTGTTTTATCAGGTTAATTTCGTCTTCGTTGGGGCTGTATGCGCCAACTTCGCCCTCGTCACCTTCGGTCTTGCGCAGTACGGATGACGCTCTCGCGTATGTGTACTGAACGTAAGGGCCCGTGTTTCCTTCAAAGGAGAGCGCTCCTTCCCAAGTGAAATCGGTATCTTTAATACGGCTGTTGGAAAGAGCGCCGAATATTACCGCACCGATACCCACAGCCTCGGAAACACCGTCTTTGTCTGTAAGGTTTGCGTTCTTTTCTTCGATTATAGCCTTTGCCTTGGCAACCGCCTCGTCAAACACGTCGTTAAGCAGTATAATGTTTCCGGTGCGGCTTGCCAGCTTTTCACCGCCGAAGCTCATGGTGCCGTAGGGAATATGCACCAGGTTCTTCGCCCATTCCTTGCCCATCAATTCGGTTACTTTAAACCACTGGGCGAAGTGCAAAGACTGTCCCGCGCTGGTAACGTATGCGCATACGTCGAAATTATAGGTGTTGTATCTGTCTTTTGCCGCAGCCATATCACGGGAAGGATAAAGTGTTGTGCCGTCGCTCTTAAGAATTAGCGCAGGGGGCATGTGCCATTCGGAAAGATCCACGATAGATGCACCGTCATCCAATTTGAGCAGGTTTTTATCCCTTAATTCCTGCACTATCTCGGGCATCTTTGCGGTATACATACTCTCGCCCGCCCATACATCAAATTCAATGCCCAATCTCTTGTAGGTTTCGGAATATTCCCGCAGGGAAATGTCCTTGAATAGCTGCCATATCTCAAGATATTCCTTGTTGCCGTTTTCCAATTCACGGAATGCGGCGCGGGCTTGGTCGTTCAGCGAAGGGTCGTTTTCCGCTTCCTTGCCGAACATAACGTATATACGCTCCAGCTCCTTGATTCCGTCTGATTCAAGCTTTTCGCGGCTTGACCACTTTTTGTAAGCCACTATCTGCTTTCCGTTCTGAGTGCCCCAGTCGCCAAGGTAGTTTATGGCAACCGTATCGTAACCGCAGAACTTGTATATATTGCGCACTGCGTTGCCGATTACCGTTGTGCCCAGGTGTCCCAGATGGAACCTCTTTGCAATATTGGGGGAGGAAAAGTCTATAACCAGTCTTTTTCCCTTGCCTATATCGGTCTTGCCGAAGTTTTCGTCAATTCCTTCAAGCATGGAAACGTAAATATCCGTTCCCGCAAAGAAATTCAGGTATCCGCCAACGGCTTCCGCTTTTTCTATTCCCGCGGGCAGAGTAAGGTTTTCCTTTATCTTTGCCGCGATAACGGGAGGTGCCGCGCGCAGCGTCTTTGCAAGGCGGAAGCAGGGGAGTGCGATATCGCCGTTTTTGGTGTCCGCCGGTGTTTCAAAATACCCATCGAGGTCTTCGGGCACGGTCATTTCCGCTTTCAAAAGGGCGTCCTTCACCGCTTCGAAAGCCAAAGTTTTAATGTCCTTCATAAAAACATCCTTTTCGGTTTTCTTGTCTTTAATAACATCACATTGTATCATATTTTTTCGCACTTTTCAACCCCTGTTCACATTATGTTTAAAATTTCATGCAAACTATTGACAATTTCTTCAAAATTTGTATAATGGTAATTAGGAACTAAACAGGGCCGTATTGTCCCCCTTGTGCTTGTGCATTTTTCACAAATAGAATGCCGTGTTTTTGTCTAATCTGTGCTTCGCGGGGGAGGCGCGGCGGTAACCTGTAAAACAAAATTTTCCAAATTCAGAAAGGATGTAACTATGAAATTCAAGAAAAGTATTTCATTTGTACTCACACTCTGCATGGTACTTTCTCTGTTCGCAACGTTTGTAATTCCCGTTGCCGCAGACGAAGGAATCGAGCTTCTCGTGTCTCACCACAATTTGTATAACTGGGGCACCTTTGAAGGAATGGTTATCACCGGCGACGGCCAGACTGTTGCTGATGTTATTCCTACCTATGGTGCTAACATCAAGTGGTGGAATATGTACGTTATTGAAAATGTTGATGGCGAGTATGTCGCTACCGAACATTACAAGAACGTTGACGAATGTCACACCACCCCCGTTCCCGCAGGCGGATTCCTCTACTATGTTTACAGCGATAATTCTGACTGGGCTAAGGTTGACGACGGCGTACTCCTTGGCTACACCTTTGAGCTTGTAGACTTTACTCTTGAAGAGTCTTTCGCTATCGATACAAATGTTGATCCTTCTGCGGCTAAGCACATGGTTGCTACCGCTCCCGCAGCAGCTCCCGAGCTTCCCGAAGGCGCAGTAGAAATCGAATATCTCGGCTATATCCACGCTGCACACAGCATGGTTGCTTATGCCGAAGCTGATATGACTCTCGGCGCACTCGTTAACAAGTATCTCGGTCAGGTTAAGGACCTTAACTACTGTAAGGTTGCTGTTTGTGATGGCGACGGCACCGTAGTAGCTGTTTACCTCACTCTCGGCAGAGAACCCGCAGAGGGTCCCAACGGCATTAAGACCGATCTTACCATCGCAGCAGGTCAGTTTGCAGTTATTTACAACGCAAACAAGGCAGGTCACGAGGTTATGGACGCTATCAACGTTGGCGATACCATTACTCTCTACAACGTTGATGCTCTTGAAAGCCACACCGGCACCGCAGTAGCTCTTGAAAATGCAGGCTTCACTGTTGAAGCAGCTCCCGAAGTTACTTATCCCGAAGGATACACTGTAGTATCTGGCGAAAACGGCAAATGGCAGTCGACAGAAGGCGATTTCGAATTTGCATATAACTGGGTAATCGACGGCGAAACCCTCGTTGTTGACGTTATCGTAACCGATGATCTCGTTAGCGTTGCTGAAACCACCACCAGCGCCAACGGCATCGGCACCAACGTTCGTCTCTGGATAAACTATGGCGCCGAAAAGTGGGATGCGCTTTATGATGGATTTATCCTTAATGACGTTGTTTCCATCTATTCCAAGACTTCCGCAGGCGTTGTAGGCACCGAAGGCACCATTGCTCTCGCAGACAACACCTTTACCTTCACACTTCCTCTTGCTGAAGTTTCCGGCGGCAACGAAGAATTCCAGTTCACTATCTGCGTTTCCAATACCGATGCAGATGGCAATAACAATGCTTGTCTCTACGCTCCTTGCGATACTTTCGCTTGGTCCGCGTGGGATTCTGCAAACGCTCACACCGTAACTTGGGAAGTTCCCGAAGCTCCCGTTTCCGGCATCTCCGTTCCTGAAGACATACAGCTCTTCGAAGCTCCTTATGCAGGCGTAGACGTACTTGTTGACGGCGAAACCGCAGAAGGCAAGTTTGGCTGCTTCGATGGCAACCAGGCATATCTCGTAGCAGTTATGAACAACAACGCAGAAGCGAATGTTTGGGACGTAACTATTGCACTTGATGAAGAAACCACTTTCAATACCGTTACTGTATACTACTGGGATGAAGCTAACTCCTGCATCCATATGCCCACCAGCACCACAGTAACCGTAAACGGCAAGACTTACACTGTTGAAAACACCACCGAATCCGTAGTTGGCGAAGACGGCAAGGTACACGCAGTTGTAATTGATCTCGGCGAAGATGTTACCGCTTCTTCCTACACTGTAAGCTCCACTATGGCAGCTGATCAGACTTACTTCTTCAACATGATGACCGAAATTGCTGTTTCTTACGTAGAAGTTCCCGCACTTCCCTTCGAAGACGGCGATAACGTAGTTATTACTTATCCTGCAGACAACTTGGCAATTTCCGCAGAAGAAGACGTATATAATAATAAGTACAGACTCGCAGGCACTGATGTTGCAAACGGCGCAGTATTTACCGTAGACATTACCGATGACGGCATTTACTTCATCTGCAACGGCAAGTACCTCACCTCCGGCGCAACCGGCAACAACCTTACTCTTGAAGACGAAGCTTCCGAATACAGCCTCTGGGTACTTGAAGAAGCTGAAAACGGCTGGTACATCAAGAATGTAAACGCAGCTTACAACGGCAGTGCTCAGTACATTGAGTACTACTACGCATTCACTACCTACGGCTTCAATGCAAGTAAGGCTGATATCTACACCTTCCAGTTCGATGTTCAGGAAGCTCCCGCACTCAACGAAGTTGACGGCGGCGAACTCCCCGCACACAACCCCAGAGTAAACGGCGCTCTCAGCGTTCCCGCTAACACCGCTGTTACTTATACCGTTGCATTTGAAAACGGCGCAAACTTCAACCTTTGGGATGAAAACGTAACCGTTCTCGTAAACGGCGAAGCTCTTGAAATGGGCATGCTCGGCTACGTTGCAATCCTCGCAAAAGGCGATACTCTTACCATCGTTAACGCAGGCGCAGAAGCAATAGACACCTATCCTTCTATCTCTGCTGTAATCCTCGGCACATATTCCAACCCCATCGTTCTTGATGAGCTTGGCGATATCACCGCAAACCTCACCGCAGACAATCTTGACGGCGCTGTACACTATGTATACACCGCTACCGCAAACGGCACTCTTACCATTACCATGCCCGAAGACGCTTGGACCTACGTTGTACACAACATCACCGCAGGTACTTACGGCGATACTCAGTGGTGCGATAGCGAAGATTCTTCCGCTACCACTTCTCTCGAAGTTTCCGAAGGCGACCAGATTATGATCATCGTTGCTCCCTACGATGTAGAGAACCAGATGAACGTTCCCGGCGAACTTACCTTCAACGCAGCTTTCGAAGCAAACGTTGTTGTATCTCAGGTAGTTGAAAACTTCAACCACGCTGATTGGAACACCGGTATCAACACCTTCCACGCAGCTTATATCTTCACCGATGCTGAAATTTATGCAGGCGTAGGCATGGAGTGGTGGTATCACGTATCTTTTGCTCCCACTGCAAACGGCGGTTACGTTGTTGTTGAGGTTGCTGCTCCCGGCAGCGAAGGCGCTAAGAACAACTCTCTCGTAATTCCCGAAGGCGGATTCGTATGGGTTGCTTGGACCTCCAGCGAAGAGGGCTACGGCGCATCCTCTGGTGCATATGCAAAGGCTATAATGTCCGGTCTTAAGGCTGGCGATATCGTTCTCTTCAACGGTCTTGATATAGCTAACTGCACCACCACCGCAGATGCATCTGCAACCGTACTTGCTCCCGCAGCAGATATGGATCTTCTCGTATCTCACAACTACAACTACAGCTGGCACTGCTTCGAAACCCAGATCATCTCCGGTCTCGTTCCCGATGCACCCAAGACTGCAGGCGACGCTCCTAATATGGCTGGTTATGTTCAGGATGCTGATATCCTTTACATCGTAGAAAATGTTGGCGGCGCATATCTCGTTACCGGCGTTGTAGGCGGCAAGGATGCTATCCTCGCAACCGAAATTCCCGAAGGCGGCTTCTTGTACTACGTAACCTCTAACTGCACCGGTTACGATGCAATCTGCCACGGCGAACTTATCGGCAAGTATCTCCTTCTCGGCGATATCGATCTTGCAACCACTTTCGCTATCGATACCTCCAAGGATACCGCATACACCATGAAGGCTGTTTCCGGCTTCGGCAAGGGCGATGTAAACCTCAATGGTGAAATCGATGCTACCGACTATGCAATCCTCAGAAAGCTCGTTCTCGGCACTATCACCGCTGAGGATCTCGGCGACGTAGCATACGGCGTTGCAGACGTAAACGGCGACGGCAAGGTTAACGCAAGAGATTACTATCTCGTTAAGCGTGCATTCCTTGGCACTTACGTTATCCCTGGCTGGGAAGTTGAAGAAGACGAAGCTGAATAATCGTTCCTTTCTGAATTATATTTAAAATCTCCCCTTAACGGAAGAGCCCCGGTGTTTTAACACCGGGGTTCTTTCTGCGTTTTCGAGCAATTTGAACTCTACTGAAAAAAACAATGATAAAATCTGCGTATTCTACTGAGGGTAGAGCAAAAAAACGCAAACTCTACCGTCGAAATACCAATAGTAGGTTGAAATTTTCTTAAAAATGCTGTAAAATATGTAAAACAAATCCTTTGGAGGAAGATTTATCATGGCGTTACCTATAATACCCGTTTTCTTCGCGGTAGACGATAATTACGCACCCTTTCTCGGCGTTGCATTGGAGTCTATCACCCGGAACGCTTCCCGTAAATATCAATACAACATTCACATACTTACCGAAGGTTTGAACGATCAAAACGTTTCCCGTCTTTCCAAATATGGTGACGAAAATTTCAACATAATATTTAACGATGTTAAAGAAGGCATCCGCACTATGAGCCAACGCCTCCACGTCCGTGATTATTACACAAAAGCTACCTACTACCGCTTCCTTATCGCAGACATGTTCCCCGAATATGACAGAGGCTTGTATCTGGATTGCGATATCATCGTGCGCGGCGACGTGTCCGAGCTTTATAATTGCGACCTCGGCGATAACCTTGTTGCCGCAATGAACGAGGAAGTAATGCTTGCATACGATGTATACGGCACTTACGTAGAGAAGGTGCTGGGCTTAAGCAGAAATACATATTTTAACGCAGGCGTTCTTGTTCTTAATCTTGATCTCTTCCGCAAGGTGGATATGCAAGCCCGCCTTTTGGACATAATAAGCGAGTACACCTTCACCGTAACGCAGGACGAAGATTATCTCAACGTGCTGTGCCGCGGAAGCGTGCTCTTGCTCCCTCAATATTGGAACAAGAATTCCTTCCCCGGCTGTGAAAAGTACGGCGACCCCGCAAAAATCGTACATTACAAGATAAACTGGAAGCCTTGGCATTACGATGGTGTGGGCTACGAAGAGGATTTCTGGCATTACGCCAAGCAGACCGAATATTATGAAGATATCCGCGCCATACGTGATAACTATTCTCCCGCAGACATCGCCCGCGACGAGCAGCAGTTCTCTGTTCTTGCGGAAACCGCTCGCAAGGACACTTTGGCGGCTATGAGTGCAGATTACGTGCTTCCTATAGGGCATACAATAAAATTTCCCGCAGAGGTTTAAAGATTATGGAGCAATCTCTTGAGCGTCTTTTGGTGCTTGAACGCATAAAGGAATACGAAAAAAAGGGCTGGTTTGATAAAGACGTTGAAAACGATCCTCCAACAACTCCCTTAAAGCCCGGTCAGGTGGATTATACTCTTAAAAAGTTTTCTTCCAAGATCTCATCGGAGATCGCCAACCGCGTGGCGAAAAATTATTTTGATAAGCTGATCAAGCAAGGCCAGCTTATAATCAAAGAGGTAAAGGGACTGGAGAATTATCTTTCCGTGGCAGACCGCGGCGCGATGATAACCTGCAACCATTTTAACGCCTTTGATAACTATGCGGTGTTCAAGGCGATCGAAAAATCTCTCGGCAGAAAACGCCTTTATAAGATCATCCGCGAAGGAAACTACACCTCCTTCCCCGGCTTGTACGGATATTTCTTCCGTCATTGCAACACCCTGCCCTTGGGCAGCAGCATTGCCGTGCTTCGTGAGCTTATGGTGGCGGTTGACGTTCTTTTGAAGCGTGGCGAGAAGATTCTCATATATCCCGAGCAGGGCATGTGGTGGAACTACCGCAAGCCTCGTCCTCTTAAAGAGGGCGCGTTCAGGTTTGCCGCCCGTGCTAACGCTCCCGTAGTGCCCTTCTTTATCACTATGGAGGATACCGACGTTTACGGCGGGGACGGGTTCCCTCTGCAGGCATATACGGTGCATATTCTTCCCCCTATTTTCCCCGAATCCGACAAGAACGTTAAGCAAAACGCTACCGAAATGATGGTTAAAAACTACAACGCCTGGAAGGAAGTATACGAAGAAACCTACGAAATACCCCTCACGTATACAACGGTTACGGAAGATAAATGTTCTACACAGCAGTCATCCTGTCAGCAAATGTAATAATCATACTCCTCAACACCCTTTTCGGCGGTGAATTTTGGTTTACCGCGCTGTATTCGGTTTTGGGCACGGTTTCCGTTATCGCATACGACGGAATAACCGCCTTTCTCATCCGCCGTCTGCCTGAAAAATGGTTTGTGCCGGAGAAAAAGGCGTTTAACGTTTCCCGTGCCGAAAAACGGCTTTACAGCAAGCTTAAGATCAAAAAAATAACCGCCCTTGTTCCTGAGCTGGGCGGATTTACGGGATTTCACAAGGATAAGCTCCAAAGCGCGGACGATAAAGAGTATCTTTTCCGTTTCTTGCTGGAATCCAATTATGGCGTGGTGATACATATAGTAAACGCCGTGGGCGGGTTTGTTATCGGTCTTTTGCCCTTTTGCGGCGGCGTATCTGTGTGGCTGCCCGTGGCAGGGGTAAACTTCGTGTTGAGTATGCTTCCCGTGTTTATTCTCCGCAAAAATACGCCCTCGCTTCTATTTTTGTATAAACGGGCAAAAAAGCAATAATAATGAATATTTTTCTTGATAATCCCGTCGGAATGTGTTATACTGTAGTGTAAACTTTACGACGGTGATTTTTTATGGAGCTTAAAAGTATTATTTCCAAAAATATAATAAGCTTACGCCAGATGTCGGGAATGACACAATCCGAGCTTGCCGAGAAGATCAATTATTCGGACAAAGCTGTTTCCAAGTGGGAAAGGGGAGAGTCATTGCCGGATATTGCCGTGCTCAAAAACATAGCCGTTTTGTTTGGGGTTTCTCTGGATTGGCTTACGGAGGAAGAGCACGATGGACCTGCCCCCGTGTCCGAGGATGCGGAGGCGAGATTAAAGCGTACGCAGGTGAACCACACGGCAATCACTGCTATGAGCGTGCTTTTGGTGTGGCTCATCGCCACCGCATTGTTCGTTATTTTGCAGGCAGTTCCCCAGATCAAGGTGTTGCATTGGCTGGCATTCGTTTACGCCGTTCCCGCTACAGCTATCGTTTGGCTTATCTTTAATTCGGTGTGGTTTTCCGTCCGCAAAAATTATCCTATCGTATCATTGCTTATGTGGTCGGCTATCGCCGCTTTGTACATAAACTTAAAGCTGTGCGGAATTTCCATTTGGCAGTTGTTTTTGGTGGGAATCCCCGGGCAGATAATCATAATAATGTGGTCCGTTTTAAGATTCAGGAAAAAACGGTAATTCTAATCACCGGAGGGAAGTATGAAAATACGCACGGTAAGCTTTGCTTTGATCTTTGCTTTTGTGTGCCTTCTTATGGGATGCGAGTTTTCTCAATGTGACCATAACTGGGAACAGGTCTATGACAATGAAGTCAGCGATATCCTTGAAAAATGCTCAAAATGTGATGAAGAAAGGACGGTTTCCGTTACGGACACCGCCTCCTCTGAAGAGAGCGTTTTGGGTGACCAATCCACGGAAGAAAGTCTGACGCCAAGCGTCGAATCTAAATTTCCCGCAAACCCTTCTTCCTTTCTGATAACCGGAGAAAGTGATACCGTTTATGGTTCTGCGTGCACATATTCGTGGAGGGTAAAGCAAGAAGACGGCACTGAAATGGGTATAGAAGCAGATAGCGACCATCCCCTCAAGCTTATTGAATATATTGATTCTATAAAGGTGTCTGAAGGGGAAACTCTCACCTTTACTTTTGAAGCTTTGCCCACAAGTATAACAGTACAAAGATATGAGCTTACCGCTTCCGATTACTCGGATTACGTTAATATTCCCGTTGAGGAAGGCTGTATTGAGGTTTCGGCAGGCGATTATCTATACCAAGTGGTAGTGCGTTGGGAAGGCGATACCGAATATGGTGGAATCGTATATTATGCGTTCCGCACCGAAAAGTAATTATTAACAATAACGATAATGCCGTGGTGCGCGTTTTTGTTCCGATAATAACTGCCACCCACAAAAAATAAAATCCCCGAATATTCGGGGATTTTTTGCGCTTATTTATAAGTATCGGGCGTTAAGAAATACACGTTGGTTTCGCCTCTGCCGTCATAGGACAGGGTAAAGGTGGCGGTGCAATCGCCGGACACTAGCTGTATTTTATACGCGGGAAATCCTTCGGGAATAACGCAGTTAATAAAGAGCTGTTCGCCTGCCTTCACGTTGATCGCTTCCGAAACCGCCTTTTCGTTTTCGTAGTCCAGAACCGTGATCACGCTGTCGGAAACCGCAAGCACGGATACGTTTTCTCCGCCCTCGTTCAGCGTGAGGGTGATATCGCCTTCCTGCATTTCGCTGTAATACACTACGTATCCCAAAACCATATCCTTGTTTAAAACGGGGCTGTCCATCGTGCCGTCGTGGTAAGGAATCAAAAGATTATCCCCTGCGGCGATAACATCGTATTCTGTCAATGTCAAGGGAGAAAGGGTGTTTTTTATCCCTTCCTTTATGTATACGGGGTCGTTTTCCATATCCCAGCACAGCACGGTATCCTTTTCGCCGGTAAAGGTCATATATACCTTGCCTTGCCGCCACAGCGCCGCTTTAACGGATGCGTCCTTCGGGCACAGGGACAGATCAAGGTAGGTCTTTTCGCCGTTTTCGTCGGTTACGTATATTTCATCTTTTGAACAAACTACCGTCAGCTTTCCGTCGGGAGATACAACAGGGTCAATTATCGTTATATCTTCCGAATCGTTTTCGGGTAATGAACTTTCGTTTTCGGGAACACTTTGTTCTGTTTGGGGCTTGCTGTTATTTCCGCTGCTTTCTTCGGGGGCGGGAAGACTTCCTGTGCAGGCAGAAAACATAAACAATACTGCAAACAAGGGTATTAATAATTTTTCCATTTGTTTTTCCTCCTTTGGATTTTGTGTGTAAAGAATATCACGCTTTTTTCAACGTTTTGTTGTGTTATTATTACCAAAATGTAAATATCGGGCACAAAAAACCACAATTTACAAATGCGACAAAATTAATTTGATTTCTGTTCACAGGCGAAATTTTTAATCTTGTAAACAAACTATGAAAACTATTGACTGTAGAGGAAAGGTTTGGTATAATCTCAAACGATATTGTTTGATATACGACAATCCGATTTCGTACAAGGAGGCTTGCAATGAAACCAAAGCTTAGAGAAGGCGTTACCCCGCCCGATGACGGTATGAGCACCGCGGGGAAGGAGATACGCTCTCTGTCCAATCTCATTATGCGGTTTATAACCTTGAAGCTTAACAAAAACTTCGTGGAAACCGCAACGGGCTCCAACGCATGGATACTGCTGTATCTGTCCAAGCATAAGGAAAAGGACGTTTTTCAGAGAGATCTGGAAAAAGAATTCTGCATAACCCGTTCCACTGCCTCCAAGGTGGTCATACTTATGGAGAAAAAGGGTTTTATCCGCCGCGATAGCGTTTCCGGAGATGCAAGGCTTAAAAAGCTCACCCTTACCGAAAAAGGGGAGCAGATAATCGAGCTTATGGCAGACGATAAATATGTGGTAGAGCAAACGCTGGTAAAGGGCTTTACCCCCGAGGAGCTGGATCGGTTCTGCGGATATATACAGCGTATGAAAAATAACATTCAAGGAGAAATAGCAAAATAATATGTTTCGCAGATTAGGTCAAAAATTCTATACTTTTATGCTGGGCAGAAACGGTCCCGATAACCTGTTCCGTGTCTGCGTGTGGGCAGCCTTTGCCGTGGCGGTAGTTTCCATCTTTGCGAGAAACTTTTGGGCAACCTCGGCACTGTCCTTGATATATTACGGCTTGCTGGGCTACGCAGTGTTCCGCTGTCTTTCCAAAAACGTGTATAAAAGACGAATGGAAAACAGCAAATATCTGGCTTTCCGAGGAAAGATAGTTTCCTTCTTCAAGCGTAAAAAAGCCCAGTTCAGGGATAGGAAGACCCACGTATACAAAAAGTGTCCCCATTGCAAGGCGACTCTCCGCCTTCCCAAGAAAAAGGGCAAACACACGGTTTCCTGTCCCAAGTGCAGAAAAACCTTTGAAACCAAGATATAGAGGTATAATATGATAAAAAGATTAGCCGCCTGTATAAGAGAATATAAAAAGCCCTCTGTATTAACTTCCGTAACCGTATCTTTTGAAGTTATTATGGAAGTACTTATTCCCTATATAACCGCTTCTCTTATAGATAAAGGCATTGAGCAGGCAAATTTACCCGTTATAATCAAATATGGCATCATACTCGTCATAAGCGCATTTTTGGTAATGCTTTTCGGCTTTCTTGCCGCAAAGTACGCCGCCACCGCTTCCGCAGGTCTTGCCCGCAACCTGCGCCACGATATGTATTATAACATACAGAATTTCTCCTTTACGAATATAGACAAATATTCCACCGGCGGTATCGTTACCCGTCTTACCACGGACGTAAACAACGTAACAATGGCGTACCAGATGATAATCCGTATGGCTGTCCGCAGTCCTATGATGCTTATCTGGTCCTTCGTGTTTGCCGCCCGTATCAGCTTTAAGCTGTCCCTCATATTCTTCGTAACCATTCCCGTGCTTGCCATAGCCCTTTACGTTATTATGAGGTTGGCGCACCCCATCTTTAAAGGCGTGTTCAAAACCTACGATAAGCTCAACGAGGTTGTGGAAGAAGACCTCCGCGGAATAAGAGTGGTAAAATCCTTCACCCGTGAGGATACGGAAAAGAAAAAGTTCGGCGATATTTCGGATAAGATTTATAAGGATTTCACCCGCGCAGAGAAAATTCTTGCCTTTAATAACCCCGTAATGCAGGGCTGTATGTACGCCACCGTGCTTATTATTGCTTGGTTCGGCGCAAAGGTTATCGCACAAAGCGGCGGTAACGGGGATATACCGGGGGGACTTTCCGTGGGTCAGCTTACATCCCTCATCACCTACGCATCCCAGATACTTACCAGCCTTATGATGGTTTCTATGGCGTTCGTTATGATCACAATGTCCAAAGCATCTGCAGAGCGTGTGGTTGAGATACTTGAGGAAAAGAGTGATATTGTCAACCCCGAAAACCCTCTTTACGAGGTTAAGGACGGCTCTGTTGAATTTGCAAACGTTGATTTTTCTTATTCCAAGGATGCGGACAAAAAGTGTCTGGATAACGTAAACGTAAAGATCGCCTCGGGCGAAACCGTGGGCATTATCGGCGGAACGGGCTCTTCCAAATCCACCTTCGTTTCCCTTATTCCCCGTCTTTACGATGTACTTTTCGGCTCCGTTAAGGTTGGCGGCGAGGACGTAAGAGCATACGATATAACCACCCTGCGTGATAACGTGGCGATGGTGCTTCAGAAAAACGAGCTGTTTTCGGGCACTATAAAGGAAAACCTCCGTTGGGGCAACCCCGATGCAACCGACGAAGAGATTGAGCGCGTATGCCGTCTTGCCTGCGCGGACGAGTTTATACAAACCTTCCCCGAAAAATACGATACGGTTATAGACCAAGGCGGCGCCAACGTTTCCGGCGGACAAAAACAGCGTCTTTGTATTGCCCGCGCTCTGCTCAAAAAGCCCAAAATTCTTATTCTGGACGATTCCACCTCGGCAGTTGACACCCGCACGGATGCGCTTATCCGCAAAGCCTTCCGCGAAGAGATTCCCGAAACCACAAAGCTTATTATCGCACAGCGTATAAGCTCGGTACAGGATGCAGACAAGATAATCGTGCTGGATGACGGAAAGATCTCCGCCTGCGGCAACCACGAATATCTAATGGAAAACAGCGTAGTTTACCGCGAGGTATACAATTCTCAGGTAAAAGGAGGGGATAAGCAATGAGCAAACAAGAACAGTCCCGTCCCGTTCACGGTCCCGGCCCCGGCAGAGGTCCGGGTATGAGAGGGAAAAAGGTCCCTATGGATAAGGTTACCGCAAAGCGGCTGCTTAAATACTTTAAGCCCTATACGGGCAGAATGATATTGGTAATCCTTTTTATCATATTTTCATCGGTAGCTTCCGTTGCCTCCGCCCTTTTCCAAAAAACTCTTATTGACGATTACGTAAGCCCTCTGGCAAAGAATCCCACAGAAGAGCTGTTCGGCGCGTTGCTGGTTGCCATCGGCGGAATGGTGGTTATATATCTTTTAGGTATACTTGCAGGTCTGTTTTATAACATAATGATGGCAAAGGTATCCCAGGGTATACTCAAGACCATACGTGACGATATGTTCAACCATATGCAGTCCCTCCCCGTAAAGTATTTCGATACCCATTCCTTCGGCGAGGTAATGAGTCGTTATACCAACGATACGGATACCATCCGCCAGCTTGTGTCCCAGACCATACCCCAAACGATTTCTTCCCTTTTTATGATCATATCGGTGGTGTTCTCTATGCTTTATACCTCTGTGTGGCTCACCCTGCTTTCCGTTCTCGTGCTGCTTCTTTCCACGGGAATTATCGGTAAGATCGGCAAGGGCGCAGGCAAATACTTTGTAAAACAGCAGGAATCCTTGGGTATAGAAAACGGATTTATCGAAGAAATGGTAAACGGTCAGAAGGTTGTAAAGGTCTTCAACCGCGAGGAGATATGCAAAGCGCAGTTCGATAAAATTAACGATGAGCTTTGTAAAAACGCTACCGAGGCAAACAAGTTCGGTAATATGATGGGACCGTTGATGAACGCCTTTTCCCATCTGCTGTACGTTGTTATTGCCATTGCGGGCGGTGCTATTGCCATTTATTGCGTAAACAACAGTATAAACCTCAATTTTTCCATAGAAAGCCTTGTGCAATATTTTTCGAAGGAAAACCCCACCGTATTAAATGCCCTTTCTCTGGGTATGATCGTATCCTTCCTCACATTAACCAAATCCTTTATGCGCCCCATTTCCCAGATGTCCAATCAGGTAAACTCTATTGCAATGGCGATGGCAGGCGCAAAGCGGGTTTTCGCCTTGCTTGACGAGCCTTCCGAGCCCGATGACGGCTACGTAACCCTTGTCAACGCAAAATACGTGGACGGTGTGCTTACGGAAACTACCGAAAAAACCGGTCTGTGGGCGTGGAAGCATCCTCACCAGGCAGACGGCACCGTAACCTATACCGAGCTTAAAGGCAACGTTGTGCTTGAAAATGTGGATTTCGGCTACGTGGAAGAAAAGCAGGTGCTTTACGATATTTCTCTTTACGCCGAGCCGGGCCAGAAGGTTGCCTTCGTAGGCGCGACCGGCGCGGGAAAAACCACTATCACCAACCTTATCAACCGCTTTTACGATATCGCCGACGGCAAGATACGTTACGACGGTATCAATATAAACAAGATACGCAAAAACGATCTCCGCCGTTCTCTCGGCGTGGTGTTGCAGGATGTAAATCTGTTTACGGGTACGGTAATGGAAAATATCCGTTACGGCAGACCTGACGCAACGGACGAAGAGTGTATCGCCGCCGCAAAATTAGCCAATGCGGACGGATTTATCCGTATGCTTCCCAAGGGGTACGATACGGTGCTTTCCGGTGACGGAAGCGGACTTTCCCAGGGTCAGCGCCAGCTTCTCTCCATCGCCCGCGCCGCCGTGGCAGATCCTCCCGTTATGATACTTGACGAGGCGACCTCCTCCATAGATACCCGCACCGAGGAGATCGTTCAGCGGGGTATGGATGCTCTTATGCACGGCAGAACCGTGTTCGTTATCGCCCACCGCCTTTCCACCGTAAGAAATTCAGACGTTATTATGGTGCTGGATAAGGGCAGAATTATCGAGCGCGGCAGCCACGAAAAGCTTATCGCCGAAAAAGGCACCTATTACCGCCTCTATACCGGCGCGTTCGAATTGGAATAGCTGTCATACAAAACACAACAAAGGACAGAGAAAATTCTCTGTCCTTTTTGTTTATAAAACCATTGTATTTTTATTCCTTTTGTGCTAAACTCAAAGCGTAAAAACAATATATTTTTCTTATATAAAAAGGAGATTATGTATTATGAAATTTCCCGTAGCGCTTCAGCTTTATTCCATAAGAACGGATATGGAAAAGGACGTGCTTTCCACCCTTAAGGCGGTAAAGGATATGGGCTATGACGGCGTAGAGCTGGCAGGTCTTTACGGTCACGCACCCGAGCAGATGAAGGCTTGGCTTGATGAAGTTGGACTCACTCCTATTTCCGCCCACGTTCCTCTGGCAGAGATGCTTGCGGATGCAGACAAGGTTATTGCTGATTACAAAACCGTGGGCGTTCAGTACATAGTAGTTCCTTATCTTGAGGAAGAGCGCCGTCCCGGTAATGCGGGCTTTGAAAAGTGTGTAGAGGACGTTAAAAGCCTCGCCAAAAAATGTGCGGAAAACGGACTTCCTCTCCAGTACCATAACCACGATTTCGAATTCAAGACAGTTGACGGCGAGTATGGCTTGGATATTTTCCTTTCCTCCGCCCCCGAGCTGGGCTTGGAGCTGGATACCTGCTGGGCGGCTGTTGCAGGGGTTAACGTAGGTAAATACCTCCGTTCCTACAAGGGCAGAACCCCCATACTCCATCTTAAAGATTACTATAAATCCGAAGGCAAAGCAGGAAAACTGTATAACCTTATCGGCATCGACGATAACGCTTCTCCCGAAGAAGAAAGCGCCTTTGAATTCCGTCCTCTCGGCAAGGGCTTGCAGGATATTGACGCACTTCTCTGCGCCGCAAGACACAGCGGTGTTGAGTGGGTGGTTATCGAGCAGGATGAGCCTTCTATGGGACTTTCCCGCCTTGAATGTGCAAAGCAGAGCATAGAATATTTAAAAACTCTTAATCCTCAGACAACCCTTCGTATGGGCGTTGTGGGCGCAGGTAATATATACACCAACGGCCACGCAGGCGGATATGCAAAGATAAAGAACGCAAAGGTTGTTGCGGTTGCGGATATTAACGAGGAAAGAGCCCGCATTGCCGCAGAAAGATTAGGCGTACCTTACTTTACTTCCGTAGAAGAAATGTGCGCGGAAGCAGAGATAGATGCGGTAGACATCTGTACCTGGAACAACGGCCACGCTCCCGTATGTATCGCCGCCGCAAAGGCAGGCAAGCACGTTCTGTGCGAAAAGCCTATGGCTCGCAGCGCAGACGAAGCAAGAGCAATGGAAAAGGCTGTTAAGGACGCAGGCGTAAGATTTATGCTGGCAGTTCCCGGCAGATTCGGCAACGCAAACTGCTATATCCGCGAGCTGTACGAAAAAGGCGAGCTGGGCGACGTTTACTACGGCAAGACCGCATACGTTCGCCGCAGAGGAACTCCCACCGGTTGGTTTACCGACCTTGAGCACGCAGGCGGCGGTCCCGTTTATGATATCGGCATCCATGGTATAGATGCGGCTTGGTATCTTATGGGTACTCCCAAGCCTACCCGTGTAAGCGCTATCGTAAATACCAAGATCGGCGATTATCAGACAAAGGGCGTAACCAAGTGGCAGGGCACTCCTTGTCCCAACAATCAGTTTAACGTAGAAGACTCCGGTATGGGTGTTATCCACTTCGAAAACGGCGCAATGCTGTCTTTTGAGGCGACTTGGGCTATTAACGCTCCCGATGGAAGCGCTACTCAGGTTTGCGGTACAAAGGCAGGCGCAACCGTAAGCCCCCTCACCATTTACGGCGAGCGGGAGGGCTATCTTTCCACCGACAGCATAAAGGTTTTGGATAACGACCGTTTCGCTGCCGAAATCGAGCATTTTGCAGACAAGGTGCTTAACGGCGGCGAGGTAAGATATCCTATCGAGCAGGCTATCCAGATGCAGGAAATGCTGGATGCTATATATCTTTCCGGTAAGGAAGGCAGAGAGGTAATTATATGAAAACAGCTATAAGCTCCTGGAGCTATCACAGATTACTTGATACAGGCGCACTTTCCTGGGAAGGCGCCGTTGACCACGCGGCATCTATAGGTGCGACGGGCTTTGAGTGCGTGCTTAACGATCTCAACCCTGAATTTGCGGCGCATATATTCAAATATATAAGAGAAAAAGGGCTTGAAGCCCCCATATACACCACGGGCGCAAACTTTCTCGTTCCCAACCCCGAAGCAGAGGTTGAGCGTGTAAAGAAGCATATCGACGTTGCCGCAGAAAACGGCGTTACTATGATGCGCCACGACGTTGCCTGGGGTTTTTACGAAGGTTACGAGGGCGAACAAACTATCGAAGCCGCAGTAGAAATTATGGCACCCGCCATCCGTGAAGTTGCTTCCTACGGCGAAAGCAAGGGCGTTATCACCTGCAGCGAAAACCACGGCAGACTGTTTCAGGACAGCGACCGTGTCCGCAAAGTATATCAGGCAGTAAACCACAAAAACTCCCGCTTCCTTTGCGATATCGGCAATTTCGGCGGAGTGGACGAAAACTGCGCCAACGCCACCGCCGCACTTTCCGATCTTATCTGCCACGTACACTGCAAGGACAGCTTGTTCAGAAGCGGTATGGCACGCAACCCCGGCGCGTTCTGGGGACTTACAAGGGGCGGAAACTATCGCCGCGCCACCATCTTCGGTCAGGGCGATAACCCCACCTTCCAGTGCCTTAACGTTATCGTTTCCACGGGATACGACGGATATTATTCCATCGAATTCGAGGGTATTGAGGACGTGCTTCCCGCAATTCAGGCAAGCCACGATAACCTTGTCAAGATGTTAAAGGAACTGGGTAAATGAAAATAACGGGAGGAGCAGTCTTTTGCTCCGATAAAACCTTAAAAACAAAAGACCTTTGCTTTGAAAACGGCATCATTACCGACAACAGCGAAGGCGGGGAATTTAACGCCGAAGGCTGTTACGTTCTCCCCGGGTTTATAGATACCCACAACCACGGATGTTTCGGCACGGAGTTTTCTTCTCCCGATGAAGAGCTTTCCGCGGGGCTGGATAAGCTTTGCACGCTCGGCGTTACCGCCGTGCTGGCGACCACCCGCTCCCTGCTTGAGGAGGAGCTGTACGCGGCGGCACGGAATATCGCTCGGCAAAAGGACGATCGTATTCTGGGAATACATATGGAGGGGCCCTTTGTAAACCCCGCCCGGATCGGAGCGATGAACAGACATAAGCTCCGCAATCCCGATATAGATATTATTAAACGCTTCCAAAAAGAGAGCGGGGGAATGTTAAAGATCGTTTCCTTCGCACCCGAACTGGAAAACGGGTATGAAACCGTAAAATACTGCGCCGAAAACGGTATAACCCCCTCTATGGCGCATACGGATGCTGCCTTGGAGCAGGCTGAAAAGGCTCACCTTTTGGGAGCGATCCGCCTTACCCACACTTATAACGGTATGCGCCCCTTCACTCACCGTGATCCGGGCGTGCTGGGATATGCCCTCACCACTGACGGTATTCAGTGCGAGCTTATATGTGATCTTTACCACGTTTCCGCCGCCGCCATAAAAATGGCTGTTAAGTGCAAGGGAGTGGATAATATCACTATGATAAGCGACAGCGGCGTGTTTGCGGGACTTGGGGACGGCGAATATATCGTTGACGGCAGAAAACGTTACGTGCGTGACGGTCTGTGCCTTGCGGACGATAAAAAAACTATAGCCGGCAGTACCAAAACCTTGTACGATGGGGTTAAAAATATGTACTTCCTGGGGTTTTCTCCCGCAGAGATAGCCGTTATGGCATCTGTAAATCCTGCGCGGGATTGCGGAGATAATACCCGTGGTTTACTGGAAACGGGCAAGCGGGCGGATATCGTCGTGCTTGATAAAAACTTTGATATTACCGCTGTTTTTTATGGCGGCGAAAGGATAGTCTAATAAAAATGGCAAACTTTTTGGGAATAGATATCGGCGGTACCGGTGTAAAACTTGGTGTAGTCGATAGCGAAAAAAGAGAAATTCTGTACGATACCTCGGTGCGCACCCGCGTAACCGCAGGTCAGGACGCTATTGTGGAGGATATTATTGCCGCCGCAAAGGAAATAATGGAAAAATACCCTATCGAGCGTGTGGGAATCGGCTCTGCAGGACGTATTGACCGTGAAAACGGTATCGTTGTTACCGCAGGCAACCTGCCCTTCCGCGACCTGCCTCTGGCACAGCGTATATCCGATGCTCTGGGTGTGCCCGCAATGCTGGATAATGACGGCAACTGCGCCGTTATCGGCGAATACCTGGCAGGTGTTGCCAGAGGGAAAAAAGACGTTGTAATGATCACTGTCGGCACGGGCGTGGGCGGCGGTATTATATGCAATGGAAAACTTCTTACCGGCAAAAACGGCAGAGCAGGCGAACTGGGACATTTTGTAATCAATATTTACGATCCCAAGCCTTGCGCTTGCGGACTTCACGGATGTTTCGAGCAGTATTGCTCCACCAAGGCGCTTACCGCAAACACCGCAGAGGCTGTGGTGTTCCATCCCGCATCCATTCTTGCCGCCGTGGCAGAGGAGCGGGGCGGCGTTGACGGACAGACCGCATTTATCGCGGCTGAAAGAGGCTGTCATATAGCACAGCATCTTTTGAATAAATATTTCGAAACCTTCGCGCTGGCGCTTGACAGCATAGTAAAAATCTTTATGCCCGAGCTGGTGATCATCGCAGGCGGCATCACCAACGAAGGGGAAGGCTTCCTTTCCCGCCTCCGTCCCCACCTCCTTCCCGAAGCGGAAGTGGTAATATCACCGCTTAAAGGCGATTGCGGGCTCTTCGGAGCAGCCCTCCAGTGGCTGCTCTGATTGGAACTGTCTAAACTTCGCACACCGAAACGCAAAAAGTGTTTGATACGTAATAACAAATGCGAGAGGTTTTAGTTAATCTCTCGCATTGTTGTTTTTTATATGTAGAAATCTGTAAACAGATTTCTTTTTAGTTTGCGTTTCTATAAATTTTCAGTCGGGGGGCAGTAGAATACTACAGCTCCCCGCGCCTGAAAATTCATTCTGCTTTGTTTATACAGTTCCTGGCTTGAGCGAAACTTTTTGTACTACAGACATTAGTTCCTGCAGACTTTTAGTTCTATAGCCGCGGCTGTTCATAAGCCGTAGGGGACGGCGCCTCGACGTCCCTTTTTTAATTAACACATGTATTCGTTTATGGTATCTATCCACAAAACAAATTCTTCGCCGTTAACGAAAACACGCTCCGAATCGGGCAGGTATTCTTTAAAACAGGGCTCGCCGGGAACGCGGGAGGACGTGCCGAGGTCAAATCTGCGGAACAGCACAGAATTACCGTGGGGGTCTATATATTCCTCTGTCAAAACGCCGTCATCTATACAACTAACGTTGATCACCAAAACCGTGTCATATTTCTTTCCGTTTATCGCAACCGTATATCTTCCCACCGCATCTGAGCAAACGCCACTTTCGGAAAAGGAAATGCTGTTACCGCATTTGCATATCAACCCTCTGTTTTCTATAATCAGAGGCATATCATACCCCCAATCCTCGAAAAAAGCCTCACCTTCAAGAAATGTGTGAATCTGCGTTACGCCGTTTTCTCGGGTTTCGCAGGCAAGATTTTTGCAGGTATCTCCGTTTATTTGGGAGATCACCGCAAATCGGTTTTCGTATTCCTCTTCGCCCTTGTTCCATATAACCTCTATTCGCATTCCTTTTTCTCCGTGCACTTCCGTTTCACTTATAACGGCTGCTTCGGTTATGTCCGCAATACTCCTGTAAGGGTATGGATACGATGCAAAGCGCGCTGTTGCGCCTGCCTTGAATTCCACATCGTATACGGGGTGTCTGTCTAAACGGATAACGGGTACGGGCGCATCCGACGGGGTTATTGTGTAATCAAACATTGTTTCGGGAAATTGTCTGTTTTCCATTTTCTTCTCCTTCGCATAAACAATTTTTTTAATGGTTTCGGGAGTAAGAAAATATTCGTTTGCCAATACTTCAACCGCTTTTCCTTTTAAAAATCCTGCTTTTATTGCACTATTTCTGGCGTAATATCCCGCCCGTGCGCCGGTCTTTTCGCCCCACGCCTTCTTTTCCGCGTCCGCGGGAATATATAACAATTTTCCCGCAGCAAAGACTTTTATTTGGTTAAGCAGCTCTTTCGGAAGTATTTCGCTTGCATTAATATATTTCATATTTTTCTCCTCCTGTGGTTTCAGCATAACAAAATAAAAAAGCGTTTACAATTCCCAAAACAATTATAACGGTTTTATCCAGAAACCGCAATAAAAACATTCGCAAAACTCACGGCTGTAGTAGTGAGAGTATTGCTGAAGCGGGGAACTGTATAAACAAAGCAGAATCAATTTTCGCGAGCGGAGAGCTGTAGTATTCTACTGCCCCCCGAGCAAAAATTTATAAAAAAACGCGACAAAAAACAAAGAAGGAATCCGTCAAAAACGGATTCCTACATTTTAATTTTGTTACGGACAGACGAGGACGTCTGTCCCTACGGTTTTCGAAAACCATTATTTCATCTGTCGCGTTTTTTGGTCTGCGAAGTTTAGACAGTTACCAAACAGGTTTTTCGTCTTTCGAATGCTTTACGGGTTGCAACTCCTTGGGCTGAATATCGCCTGCCTTGGTAAGGGCAATCTTGGTCATAAGAGGACCGCAAAGCTCGTATACGAGAACCGCGAACAGAACTATGTTTCTTATTATCGCACCGTCTGCGCCCAATTCAGCGGCAACGGTTACGGACATACCCAATGCAACGCCCGCCTGGGGAAGGAGGGTGATACCCAGATATTTCTGAATACTGGGAACGCATTTCATAAACTTAGCACTTACGGTTGCGCCGAAGATCTTTCCTGCGCTTCTGAAGATGATATATACCACGCCGATAACGATAACTGCCCATTCGGTAAATACGCTTAAGTCAAGCTCTGCGCCGGAGATAACGAAGAACAGCACGAAGAGGGGAGCTGTCCATCTGTCAACCTTTGCCATAAGCTCTTCGGAGAATACACACAGGTTGCAGAACACGGTACCCAGCATCATACATACCAGCAGGGGAGAGAAGCCGATCTCCAGCTCTGTGCCGGGGATGTGGAAATGAAGCATGGATATTGCAACCGCCAAGAATACGTATGTAATGGATATACACATACGCTTGGAACGGGAAAAGAAGAACTTTTCGGAAAAGTTGAACAAAATACCGATAAGTGTACCCAAAAGGAGAGAACCGATGATCTCGATAAGCGGATTTATCGCAACGGTAAAGATGCTGAGCGCCGCGCCGGAGTTAAGGGCTTTTGCAATACCGAAGGATACCGCAAACACGATCAGACCCACAGCGTCGTCCAAAGCAACGATGGGAAGCAGAATGTCGGTAAGCTTACCCTTTGCCTTGTACTGGTTAACAACCATCAAGGTAGCGGCAGGTGCGGTGGCGGTAGCTATTGCACCCAGAGTAATGGCGGTGGCAATAGAAAGCTTATCGGGCATAAGGAAATGAAGTCCTATAAGCGCCGCATCAACGAATATGGTTGCGGTAACCGCCTGGAAAATGGCAATTACAGTTGCCTGCTTGCCTATCTGTTTAAGCTGGGAAACGCGGAATTCGTTACCGATAGCAAAAGCGATAAAGCCCAAAGCCACGTCGGAGATAATGCTCAGCGCCTCAACGTGTTCGCCCGTGGTAAATCCCAAGCCTTCCACGCCCAGTCTGCCCAGAACGAAAGGACCTATAAGCAGACCTGCAATAAGATAACCGGTTACAGCGGGAAGACCGAGCTTCTTTGCGGGACGGGACATAAGAAGTCCTGCAAAAAGCGCAACTGCAATCTCAAACAAAACGATCATAATTTACACTCTTTTCATATTATTAATACATTTTTTTCAAACCAAGCAATTATACTCTATATGAATATAATTTTCAACGGCAAAATACATAATAATAAAGAGTATTTTTCGGTTTTTTTATTTGTTTTTGCGTTTTTTTGCCTCCACTTGACATTTCGTTATGTGGGTTGTATAATACTGTGTAAGATTTTGGAATTAATACGCATTTTCGTTTTTAAAAACGGAGGATTTTTCAGATGGAATATTATAACATCGATTCGAAGCAAGTGGTAGACACCCTGCAGACGGACGTTACAAACGGTCTTTCTTCAGGGGAGGTAGCCGCCCGTCAGGCGCAGTATGGCGCAAACGTTCTTAAGGGCAAAAAGAAAAAAGGTATGTTTTTAAAGTTCCTTGATCAGTTCAAGGACGTAATGATACTCATCCTCCTTGCCGCGGCGGCGGTGTCATTCGTCGTTGCCATCCTTGAGGGAGAGGCAAAAGGATTTTTCGAGCCTGCCCTCATACTCGCCATCGTGGTCATAAACGCCATAATGGGCGTTATGCAGGAGAGCAAGGCAGAAAAAGCCTTGGAGGCGCTCAAAAATATGTCCGCCCCCCATTCCCGCGTTATACGGGACGGCAAAGAGCAGATCGTAATGGCATCCGCTTTGGTTCCCGGCGACATTATAAAGCTGGAAGCAGGCGATTTCGTCCCCGCAGACGCGCGTCTTATTAGCAGCGCATCTCTTAAGAGCGAGGAATCTGCCCTCACGGGTGAATCCGTTCCTTCGGAAAAGGATGCAAGCGCGGTTGTAGACGAAAACGCGCCTATCGGCGACAGAAGCAATATGGTCTATTCCGGCTGCAGTATTACTTACGGTACCGCCCTTGCGGTGGTAACTGCTATCGGTATGAATACGGAGATGGGCAAGATCGCCGCGCTTCTCACGGGTGAAGAGGACGGTCAGACCCCCTTGCAGAAAAAGCTTGCAAAATTGGGTAAATACCTTGGTCTTCTCGCCATCGGTATATGCGTGGTTATATTCGTTGTAGGTATTCTCAACGATCTCAAACCCCTTGAGATATTTATGACAGCGGTTTCCCTTGCGGTGTCTGCTATACCCGAGGGACTTCCCGCAATAGTTACTATCGTTCTTTCTATCGGCGTACAGCGCCTTGCAAAGAAAAACGCAGTAATCCGCCGTCTTCCCGCAGTAGAAACTCTGGGCGGCGCATCTATTATCTGCTCGGATAAAACCGGCACTCTCACCCAAAACCGTATGACCTTGGTAAAGGGCTGGGTGGAAGGCGAAAAGGAAAGCGAAAGCATTTCCAACGCCAACTCCGATAAAATGAAAAAGCTTCTCGCTTATGCCACCTTGTGCTCCGACGGAAGCATTCTGGTGGAAGCGGATAAGGTTACTCATATAGGCGACCCCACGGAAACCTCAATAGTCCTTGCGGCGTACAACAACGGTATGTCCAAAGCGGAGCTTAATACAGCTTATCCCCGCTTGGCGACTATTCCTTTTGATTCAGACAGAAAATTAATGACCTCCGTCAATAATATCGACGGAAAGATAACCGTTATCGTAAAAGGTGCCTTCGACGTAATGGCTTCCCGTTGCGTTTCGGGCAACATCGCCGAAGCAAAGCGGTTTACCGAAGCGTTGAGCGAGGATGCTCTTCGTGTGCTTGCGGTAGGCTATAAGGTTATCGACGAGCTTCCCGCGGAAATAACCTCCGAGGAATTGGAAAACGGACTGACCTTTATGGGCGTTCTGGGTATGATCGACCCGCCCCGTCCCGAGGCAAAGGCGGCAGTTGCCACCTGCCTGCGTGCGGGAATACGCCCCGTTATGATCACCGGCGACCATATTATCACTGCATCTGCTATTGCAAGAGAGCTGGGCATACTCCGTCCCGGTCAGCGTGCCATTACCGGCTCCCAGCTGGACGAAATGACAGAAGCCGAGCTTGATGCCTGCGTAGAGGACATCTCCGTTTACGCCCGCGTTTCTCCCGAAAACAAGATACGCATTGTAAAGGCTTGGCAAAAGAAGGGACACGTTGTTTCCATGACGGGCGACGGCGTAAACGATGCTCCCGCACTCAAAGCCGCCGATATCGGCTGTGCAATGGGTATTACGGGTACTGACGTTGCCAAGGGCGCATCCGATATGACCCTTTCCGACGATAACTTTGCCACTATTGTTGACGCGGTAAAAGAGGGCAGAGGCATATACACCAATATCAAAAAGGTTGTGGGCTTCCTTCTGGGCACCAACTTCGGCGAAGTGGTTTCGGTGTTCGTAGCAATGCTCATATGGAACAGATCTCCCTTTATGTCTATGCAGCTTCTCTGGATAAACCTTATTACAGACGGACTTCCCGCTATCGCTTTGGGTATGGAGCCTACGGAGAAGGATATTATGGACGTTCCTCCCAGACCTAAAACTGAAGGACTGTTTGCCAACGGCTACGGAGTGCGTATAGTGCTTCAGGGTATAATGTTCGGTATTCTTTCTCTGGTTGCCTACGGTATCGGTAATCACTACGTTGGCGAAAGCGCAGGACAGACAATGGCGTTTATGGTCCTTGCATTCTCCCAGATCGTTCAGGCGTTCAATATGCGGTCCGATCGATCTCTGTTCCGTATTGGCTTCTTCGGCAACAAAAAGCTTAATCAGGCGGCGGCTGTGGCCATCGTTTTAATGGCAATAGTTCTGTTCACCCCGGTTTCCGTTGCCTTCGGTCTGGTTTACCTGCCTTGGCATATGTATCTTATAGCCCTCGGCCTTATCCTCGTACCCCTCGTGGTAATGGAGCTTGCAAAGGCACTGGGACTTCTTAAAAACCACAAATAGAAAGCGTCCCAAGAAAGGTTTTTAGATTTGTATTTCGCAACAGACAAAGCTACGATATTAAAAACGCTTTCTCGGGGACCCCAATAAAACAAAAAGGCTCTGCACACGCAGAGCCTTTTTGTCGGAAATTATTTACTTATAGACAACGTTATTTCTTAACGCGAACTTTTTTCTTAACACCATCAATGAACATCCACAATCCGAGTCCGAAAAGGCCAAGGCATATAGCGACCGGTATCAGCATAACGGGATCGAAGCTATCTGCCTTCAACATACCGGGAATTATTCCCAACGCTTCAGCGAAGCCTATTATAAGTATAATGCCCCATATGATTTTTGGCTTACTGCGTCTGGGAGCGTGTAATTTTTCCAAACGTTCTTTTTCCAGATTCTCAAAGAATTCTTCGAGTCTTTCGATCTCTTCTTCTGAAAGATCGCTGATCTCATATGCAGGTGCTGCAACGATCTTCATTCCGCTTGAGCGTATGCCCAAAGTCAAGCACTGACCGTCGCCTACGACCGTGTCGATATTCCAACTGTCGCCCATGTTTTTAAGTGCCTGGTTGCGCTGTATCGTATCGAGAAGAGGGCCATCGGACGAAGTCATATTATAAACATTTGCCTGAAATCTGCCGGCAGCACGTTCTGCGTTTGAAGTAGAGAACACCTCGATTCTGTGAGGACCGGGTTCGAGCTGATATGTCATATCGTCTTCTATTCTTATTGCCCGCTGACCGTCTACAGACAGATATCCTCCAAAGCTTTCGTTGCCGTAAATTAAAGTACACAAGTATGCTGCCATAACACTGCTCCTTTTCGAAATATGGGCGCAATTCCGCCCTTTTTGATATTATATCATATAAAAACCCACAAGTCAACTGTTTTAACGGAAACGATACGATGTTTTTGGTGTGTATATGGGGTATTATATTATGCGAAGGCGGTGAGTATATTGGACGAAAAACGGTTCGCTTTGCGTTTAGCACAGTTGAGAGAACACAAGGGTGTTTCTGCACGTGAGATGAGTCTTGCCATAGGTCAAAATGCGGGATATATCAATAATATTGAATCAGGCAAATCGCTGCCGTCGCTTACAGGCTTTTTCTATATATGCGAATATCTGAATGTTTCCGAAAACGAGTTTTTTGATTTGAACTCCGTCAATCCCTCAAAGCTTGATTCGGTTGTAAAACAACTAAAATCCTTGGATGATACACAGCTTAGTGCAGTGTTTGAACTTGTAAAGGTGATGAATAAAAAATAAAGCGTATCAAAAATGAAAAGGCTCTGCAAACGCAGAGCCTTTCAAATTACTTATTAAGCGTTTCAAATATCTTTTCCCAGACCTTTTCGTCCTGCTCAGTGATCTTATCCCAGTCAAAAGAATTTTTAAAGTTTTCTTTTTGTTCTGCCGTTTGCAGAGCATCTTTCTCTGTTGCCCGTCTTTTTGCATCTGCAAATTCGCCCAAAAGCTTTACGGCGTTATGGGTGTAATTGGGGTTGTGTCCCTTGCCGTCCACCAAAAGAAACTCAATGTTTTCTTTACCCGCAAGACCGTTTTTAAGTGCATCAAAGTGGATATCCTTTTTTACCAACCCATCGTTGGTAGAATACACAAGCAAAACCTTTGCATCTGTTTTTGAAAGGGTGTTTACTCCGTTATATCCCACGTAATCGGGATTTGCTTTTTGTTCAATGCCGAAAATGTGCTTTCTGTAGCCTTTGAGCAGACCAGAAAAATTCTGCTTTACCATTTCCTCCACAGAAACGAAACCGCTTATTACAATTATATGGGTGATATCGGGGTGCAACGCAGCTATATTCATAGTGGAAAAACCGCCCCAGCTATGACCGATAACCGAAATATCCGCCGTATTCACGTTTTCATCCTTTTTCAGAGCGGTAATGCAATCGTCAAGGTCGTGAAGTGATTGGGCAAAGCCGTTTGTATTTTCCCCCTCGGATTCCATACAGCCCGTGTGGTCATAGGAAAAAACCTTGTAGCCCTGCCTGCACAGCATTTCAATTTCTTTCATATATGAGCGATGACCGCCGCCAAAACCGTGGTCGAAGATTATAAGTCTGTCTTCATTCGGGTTTTCGTATGAATAAAAATATCCTTTAAGGGTGTTTCCCATAGAAGAAACAAAGGTATAGGGCTGTGCGGATAACCCTTCAAAATCTTTATGGGAAAAATAAAAGGTGCTGCCGTCATCATCGCATCTGCGGTAAAGAGTGGAGCGAAAAACTTTTTCTATCTGTTTTTCAAAAATCATTATATTTACTTCCTTTTAATGAGGTCAAAACCATTATACACCATATTAAACGTTTTTTCAAGTATTACAGCGCGCAGGATATTATAGTCATCAGAATAATCCCCACGGCGAAAAAAACCGTGCCTATATGGGAGTTTTCTTTTAATAATTCCTCTGCCACCACGTAAAACATCGCTCCTGCGGCAAAAGACAAAAAGTAGGGGATAAGCGGTACCACCAATCCCGCAAGCAAAAGAGTGCACACCGCCGCTACAGGCTCTGCCAACCCGGAAAGTGCGCCCCATAAAAAGGATTTTACCTTTCCTTCTCCCTTTGCGTGAAGGGGGAGGGAGATTATCGCGCCTTCGGGGAAATTTTGAAACGCTATTCCCAAAGATAGTGCCAAGGCGGACGCGGCGGTTATATCTCCGCTGTCTGCCGAAAGTCCCGCCAGCACTACGCCAACCGCCATTCCTTCGGGAACATTGTGCAGAGTCACCGCCAAAAACAGCATAGACGGACGTTTGGCACTGCCGCACCCGCGGCTTATCCGCGGTATAACAATATCCAGTAAAAGTAAAAAACCAAATCCCAGGCAAAGCCCAAAAACCGCAGGAAAAAAGCTGAAAATCCCAAGGTGTTCGGATTGTTCTATAGATGGTAATAAAAGGCTGAAAAAGGATGCCGCCACCATAACCCCGGCGGCAAATCCGTTAAAGGCTTTTTTAAGGTTTTCTTTAAGCGTGCCTTTTAAAAAGAATACGCACATCGCACCCAAAGCCGTGCCCAAAAAAGGAATTAAAATTCCGTTTATTATCTCTGCCAAAAAATATCAACCTCCGTAATATCAATATATTACTCGGTTCGACGTTAAGACACAAAAAACACACCAAGAAGCTTCTCGGTGTGTTTTTCTTGAAGTAATTTTTTATGAAAGAAGTAATTTATCGTTTGCGATCTCGCTTCCGCTTGTCTTGGAGAACAGACCCATAAGCTGTTCAACGGTAAGATTTTTCTTTTCCTCCCCGCTTACGTCCACCACGATTCTGCCCTCATGCATCATAATAAGCCTGTTACCGTATGTAATTGCATCACGCATATTGTGAGTTATCATAAGTGTGGTAAGGTTGTTTTTATTAACTATCTTTTCGGTAGTTTCCAAAACCTTTGCGGCGGTCTTGGGGTCAAGGGCTGCGGTGTGCTCGTCAAGAAGCAAAAGCTTGGGCTGTTGAAGCGTTGCCATAAGCAGAGTAAGCGCCTGTCTTTGTCCGCCGGAGAGAAGTCCTACCTTTGCGGTCATACGGTTTTCAAGACCAAGGTCGAGTATCTTTAACTGCTCGCGGTAGTTTTCTCTTTCCTTTTTAGTTATACCGGGGCCGAGAAGTCTAAGCTTTCCTCTGCGTGCGGCAAGGGCAAGATTTTCCTCTATCTGCATTGTTGCGGCAGTACCCATCATAGGGTCCTGGAATACTCTGCCGATAAATTTTGCTCTTTTATGCTCGGGAAGCTTGGTTACGTCCGTTCCGTCAATAACAATACTTCCTGCCTCAACGTGGTAAACCCCTGCAACGCAGTTGAGCAGCGTACTCTTACCCGCGCCGTTACCGCCGATAACGCTGACGAAATCGCCGCTTTTAAGCTCAAGATCAACGCCGTTGAGGGCGACCTTTTCGTTTATGGTGTGGGGATTGAATACTTTTACAATATTATTAACCTTTAACATTGTTATTCTCCTTTCCCGCTTTAACGTTTACGTTTCTTCCGCCGAACACCTTTGCGCGGAGGTGAGGAACTGCAAGGAATATTGCAACTATAACTGCGGATATAAGCTTCATATAGTTGGAGTTAATATCCAGCATACTTATTACCGCCTGAATAACAACGTAATAAACTACCGCACCGATACTTACGGAAAGCAGCTTTAACGCAAAGTTTCGGAACAGCTTACTGAACAACACCTCGCCGATAATTACAGCGGCAAGACCTATTACGATTGCGCCTCTGCCCATGTTGATATCCGCAAAGCTCTGATACTGTGCAAGCAGTGCGCCGGAAAGGGCTACGAGACCGTTGGATATCATAAGTCCCAAAACCTTGTTTACATTGGTGTTTATGCCTTGCGCACGAGCCATATTTCCGTTTGCTCCGGTTGCGCGGAGAGAAGCGCCCAGCTCGGTACCGAAGAACCAATATAAAACGAGTATGATACCTACAGTAAATAAGCCTACCGTAAACAGGGGGTACATATAAAAGGGACGGTCGCCCTTTACAACGTCCTGCAGGTAACGGAGAGAAACGATAAGCTTGTAATTATTTACGTTAAGAGGCTGGTTTGCCTTCATGTCCATTATTGCCAGATTTACAGACCACAGACCGAGCTGTGTAAGTATACCTGCAAGTATGGGGGGGATGCCCAGCCTTGTGTTAAGAAGTCCGGTTACAAGACCGGTTACCATGCCGACGATAAACGCCACAGCCATAGAAAGCCATACGTTGTAGCCCGCAACTATCATTACGGCGCAAACTGCGCCGCCGGTACAGAAGGATCCATCAACGGTAAGGTCGGATACGTCCAACAATCTGTATGTAATGTATACGCCTATCGCCATTATACCCCAGATAAGACCCTGCGCTACTGCGCTGGGGAGCGCATTCAGAAAGCTTGTCATAAAAAAATCCTTTTTAAAATTTATGTCGTTTTGCTAAGGTGGGCGAGATGGTGTTTCCATCTCGCCCTTTTACGTATTTTTGTGTGTTTCTTGGGGTGTTTTTTTCGGGGTCCCCGAGAAAGCGTTTTTACCATCATAACAGGTTTTGATCACCCCTACACATCTAAAAACCTTTCTTGGGGGTTTTTAGTCTGCTTTTTCGATAGCTGTGTATCCTTTGGGAGGAGTGATGCCCAGCGCTTCGCAAATATCCTTGTTGTATTTGGGGGTAATGTCGTCTTCTGCTACGTACTCAATAGGCATTTCGGAAACATTTGCTTCGCCTTTAAGAATCTTAACAGCCATCTTTGCGGTAGCAACGCCGAGATCGTAATAGCTGATACAAAGGGTCGCAACACCGCAGCCGGAGCAAATGCCTTCTTCTCCTGCAATAACGGGAACCTTTGCGGGCTGGCAGATGCCGTCTACGATACCGGTAGCGTTTGCTACAGTGTTATCGGTAGGAACATATATAACGTCGGATTCGCTGGCAGCCTTCTGAGTTACGGACTGCATTTCGTTGGAATCTGCGAAGGGATACTGCTTGCAGGTGTAGCCCATGCCTTCAAGATAAGCCTGAACGGTATCTACCTGATACTTGGAGTTAGCCTCTGCGGAGCAGAAAAGGAGACCGATATTCTTTGCTTCGGGGAACCATTCCTTTATCATGTCCGCCTGCTTGGTAAGGGGAGCAAGGTCGGAGGTGCCGGAAATGTTTCCGCCAACGAGACCGTCAAAATCCTTAATGTCAAGAGCAACGCCGTATTCGGTAACGGAGGTGCCGAGAATGGGAATTTCGGTGGTAGCGGCTGCGGCTGCCTGGAGTGCGGGAGTTGCGTTTGCCATAATAAGATCTACACCTTCTGCAACAAAGGAGTTTACTATGGGAGCGCAGGTAGCGGTATCGCCGGCTGCGATCTCTACTTTAACTTCAACATTATCCTCGCCCAGTTCTGCCTTAAGAGTGTCTATAAAGCCTTGTGTCGCTGCGTCAAGCGCGGGGTGGGGAGCAAGCTGCACAACGCCAACCACGTACTTGCCGTCTTCTTTGGCAGGTGTGGTGTCACACGCGGTGAATGCTGTAACCATAAGCAAGGTTAATAATAATGCAATAATCTTTTTCATTTTCTTTTGCCTTTCTGAACCATAAATAAAAGATGCTATTAATATACCACTTTACGTTCCGTATGTCAATGAAAATTTATAACTTTTTTTGCACAATTATGCACGTTTCGTCCCGGGGCGGGGGATGCGGATTTACCACTGCCCGCTCCGAAGGATCTGTCTCGGAACAAGGACTTTCACCCATTGTTGATGTGGGGCATATATTGACATAGGAGGTGAAAATATATGTCATTATTAAACTGCGATTGCAAGCGCAACTGCGTACTCTGGGCTGTTATCGCCAGCGTTCTCGTTGGTATAATCACCGCGTTTTTACAGATAACCGGTATTATTACCGTTACCGCCGCGTTCCTTTGGGTCATACTCGGCGTGGCTGTAGTCTATCTGGGCGTGGTATTGCTTGCGGCGGCGTTATCTGATACGTCCTGCCCGAGCTCGATAATAAACTCATTGCTTGCGGGCATATTGGGCACGGTGCTGTTTTCGGTAATACTTCTTGCCGTAGGCGTCGTAGCTACCAGCCCCGTCAGCGCAATTCTTGCAGGACTGGCACTGCTGTTCTTTTCGTTAACGCTTACAAGCACGGCTTGCTATGTTAAATGTTTAAATAATAACGAGGAATAAAATCACCCCAACAAGCCTGCCGGCTTCTTGGGGACCCCGATACAAAAACAAGGAGCGTTTTTAACGCTCCTTAATTTTATATGTAAATATATCAAAACGTGTAACCCCCATTCGGGTAAGCAATTCTTTGCTTTTCTGTCTGTCCTCGTCGGTGTTGTATTGGGGGATAAGAGGTACACGGACGATTATCCGCTCGCTTCCCACCTTGTCCAGCAGTATACGCAGGTTTTCCAGCATAAGGGTGTTGTCCTTGCCCGTGTAGGAAAAATATATTTCGGGGTTTGTATCCTTGCAGTCCACGTAAAAAACGTCTATACACTCCGCCGCTTTTATCACGTTTTCCGTAGGCACGTTTAAAGACGTTTCGGCGCAGAGATGCCATTCGTTACCGCACACCTGTCTGAATTCCTTTAAAAAATCCCCATACAAAAGAGGCTCTCCCCCTCCAAAGGTAACGCCGCCTCCCGTTGCAAGAAAATACAAAGAATCTATCTTTGTTTTTTGGTATAGCTCTTCGGAGGTCAGCATATTCTTTTTGGTGTCTTCCGCAAAGGAAAAGGGGTTTATACACCATTTGCACCGCAAGGGACAGCCGTGAAAGCACACCAGTGTGGTAACTCCGTCTCCGTCGGTCTGCATTCTGTGGCGGGATAGGGCAATTATCGGGGCTTTAATCATAGTATCCGGGAGCCATATCTCCCATAATTTCTACCTCAATTTCTCCCTCTTCCCATTCCTCCGAAACTTCGCTTTCCTCGGGCATAGCCTCGCCGGGAGTTTCCTGCCAATATTCGCTTTCCTCGGGCATAAGCTCGCCTTCGGTCACTATATCGTCGGAATCGTCCGTGATAACGGGCTGTGATACCGACGGCATTTCTCCGTCCACCGTTTCATAAGACTGTTCGGGGGGCATAGCCATATCTCCCTGAATCGGTCCGCGGATAACGTTATCAATAAGCTCGTTACAGCTTGTTGCAGTCAAGGTAAAAGCGGCGGCAATTCCCGCAACGGCAATTCCTTTTCCCGCACTTTTTCTCTTTTTCAGCTCTTCTTCAAGATACCGCACTTCCGCCTCGCACTTGGGGCAGGTACCAAGGCAATCTCCTTGGTATTTGCATTCGCTTGTAATAAATTCAATATCGTTTTCCTTTGCAATCTGCTTGCGGATATCTTTAAGTATTTTGCACTTGCTTTTGCCTTTCATTTATATGCGCTCCTTTCTTTTGGTGCCTACATATATAATACCGTCAAAAATCCCGTTTGGTTTCACGAAAAATAAATATTTTTTCAAAAAACTTCAGTTTACCTTTACAAGCTCGCTTCGTACGTCGCCTTCTTCATCGTATTGCCAGAATATGGTGAGATAATCCTGATATAAGCTCAAGTAATAACCGGTGAATACCACGTCCTCCGATTGAATGGTAAGCGTCACCGTTTCCGCGCCGTGAATATCAAAATATCCCATGATCCATTCATGTGTTTTTTCTCTTTTATAAAGCTTTCCGTCTATCAAAATAAGATCGGTTTCGCCGGGGTTTGCTTCCACGTAGCTTTCCTTTACGTATTCGCAGGTGCCGTCTTCTCTGAATTCCATCCACTCTTTCGTACAAGTGCCGTTTTCAAATTCATAAAACTCCCACAAGCCGTAAAGCAGCTCTTTGGTAAGCTTTTCGGGAACGTAGCCCGTTTCGGCTTCCAAGAAATATTCCGTGCCGTCAATGATCAGGTTTTCGCCCTCTTTGCTTATCGTATATGTTTTTGAGAAGCTATCACCGTACTGAACGGAAAAATCAAATACGATAATAAGCGTATTGCCGTTAAGCGTATACACTCCCTCGCGGCTGTTTCCGCCGCAGGGCTCGAACATAATATCGCCGTTTTCGTCCTCGTATACGTTGTATTCCGTGTCGAAAGCAATACAGCATCCGTTTTCACCGAACACAAACCCGTTAAGCCAGATATATCCGTCCGCATAATCCTCTTCGGTATAGCATTCCGTCCAGGAACCGACGATAGAGGTTAAAACCTCATCCTCCTCCGAAACCTCATCAGATATTTCTTCGGACACTTCTTCGGAAATCTCTTCAGATACTTCCTCGGAAACGTTTTCGGAAACCTCGCTCGCTTCTTCGGAAACGTTCTCTTTCGTCGTTTCACATCCCGCAAAGGCGGTTAAAGCAAAAACAAATATAAGTAAAAAAGATATATATTTTTTCATTTTTTCTCCTTGACTACAGCTTTTTCTTTGCAAACAAGTATGTTTTATCATACATTTCACGGTAAGCGGAATTTTTGCTGCTAAAGCCGTTTGTTATCACGCTGCCCTTGGCACTTCCGTGATAATACATCTTCGGGGCGTACATATATCCCGTTTCCTTGCCCGCCTCAAGATACTGTATAAATCTGCGTATGTTCTCCATACTGTCGGAGTCTATGCTTCCGTCCTCATCGTATATCTTCCAAACCTCCAGCTCTACGCACATTCCCATACGAAACGCTTGGGTTGCGGTTTCGTAAAGCCTGCTTTGAGGGATATCATAATCAAACATATAGTTCGGCTGCATACAAGCAACGTCAAATCCGTATTCTTTCCAGGTTTCATATCCCAGAGCGCAAAAATAGGGTATCCAGAAGCATTTGTACCCCTTGGAATGTATGTATTCGCAGGTATCGCGTATAATTTCCTGCTCGTATCTGTCGGTGGGATTCAAGGCTTCCTCAAACCAATAAAATCCACCCACCTCCGTGTGGGAATATCCGCCTTTTTCGTATTCTTCAAGCATATAATCTATCAGCCATCTCAGCGCCTTTTTGCGGCTTTCGGGGTTATCGAATACCAGCTTTTCCCCGTTCACGGTACCGAATTCGCTGTGGTGGGTATAGGTATAAAGCAGGGTGAAATACACCTTTACCTTGTATTCGGGGTTTCCCAAAGCGTCCCCTGTCTTTTTTGCGGCGGAGTTCAAAGCATCCAGATTTTTGCCCTTCACAAACACGCTGTCCATATATTCCTTCCAGCCGTCTGCGAATTGACCGCGGGGAGTGTAATCCATAGATACGTCGGGCAAAAACAAAAATCCGTCCATAAACGTGTCTTTAATATTTCCGTCTTTATCGAGATAAGCGGTAAGGGGAAGATAATTTTCTTCCGTCTGCAAGCCCTTGTCCTCGGCGACGGGGCGGAAATTGTATGTAAGGGCGATATTTCTCGCCCCCAAAATGTCCTCGTCGGGATATTCGTTAATTTCTGCGGGAACGGGCTTTTCGTTGAATACGGGGACCCCGTCTGCTACCGGCTGCTTGGCGCCCTTTGTGTCCGTGCAACCGAAAACCTCGATTTCATCAATATAAACGTGGTGAACAACGTCAAAAGCGATCTGAACGTATAAAGCCAGCGTTTTTTCAAAATCACCTTTAATTATAAAATTCTGTCTGTCAACGTGGGAACGTGTGTCCTCGTTATCGTATACGGTTTCAAAATTCTCTCCGTCGGCAGATACGCGTATTTTAACGTATGCGGGCGTGCGCACGGCAACTTCGTCGTTTCTGCAGGCGCTTATCATAAACCCGTCAACCGCGCAGAGGCAGGGAAGCTTAAAGGTTATAACCCGTCCTTCGCCTCTGTTTATATGGAACCATTGGGGGTTTTTGTAATTTTCGTCGGGGCTGTAAATTCCGTCGGTAAGCAAGGGGGAATCGGTATCGTAATTGGTGTGAGGGCGGTCACCCTTCACCCCGAAGGATACCTTTTCCTCGATGGAATGTATGGGCAGACCGAGAATAAGATTTTTCCTCTCGCCCGATATTTCTTTTGCGTTCCCCGCAGCTTCTTTTATAATGGGCTTGTTTGTATAATATGTACTCATTGCTTTACCTTCTTTCGGTAAAAGTATATCATAGTCGGTGCCGATTTGCAATACGGGGATAATGTTTGCTTCCTTGCAAGAATTCCTGTAAAAAAGTGTTGTAAACCACTTGAAAAACGGTGTAAAGTGTGCTATACTGCTCAAAGCGTAATGCGCCGGTGTGATGGAATTGGCAGACGTGCTGGACTCAAAATCCAGTGGTAGCGATACCGTGCGGGTTCGACCCCCGCCACCGGCACCAAAAATCCAAGTCGAAAGACTTGGATTTTTTCATTTGTGTCCGCTTTTGGGTCCCCGCGAAACGAAGTTTCGTGGGGCAAAGGACACAACATCATTTGACCGAAGGTCAACATCATTTCGAGCAAAGCGAGAACATCATGTCCGCTTGCGGACACAAAACGATGTTGCAACAAGTTGCAAATGAAGTTGCGACAAGCCGCAAATGATGTGGGCTTGCGCCCAACGATGTTGCGCTCCGCGCAAACTGAACATTGCAATTTTCCATATATTGTAATATACTGATGAAAAGGCGGTGATGTTATGAGATATAATTCTGTAAACAGACTATCTGATTTCGAATTCCACGATGCGGAATTCTCACTTGTGGCATTTGAAAACAACTGTTTAAAGGTTAAAGCAAATTGCTTGAATATTCACAAAGGCACGGCGCAAAACTCTCACGAAACAGATATGGAAATCGAAAACGCCCTTATTACCTTTGAAGGATTCGATCTGCTGTCTTATGAGCCGGGAAGAACCTGGCATCAAGACGAAAATGGTGAGCTTCATACTGCCGAACCGCAAATCATTTTAAAGGGAAGTTCCGCTCATTCCCGCTTTTCGCACCAATTAGCGTCCGGATTAACCGTTTTAGATTTAGGCATAAAAGAAGGAACTACCCATTTTATTGATGCAATATCCAAAGATCCGTTTTTTACGGTTCTCTTTACATTCAAAAATGTTATTATTGAATGGGATGAATATAAAAGCGAAGCTTGGTACACGGTAAAAATAAATATCGCCGAAAGGTGAGCGAGGAAGGAATTGTAATGTACAAATATTTGTTATGGGATATAGACGGAACGGTGCTTAATTTCCTTGCGGCAGAGGCGTATGCAATACGAGTGCTGTTTAAAAAATATAAAATAGGAGAATGCAGTGATGAGATGTTAAAGCTGTATTCGGGAATAAACGTAAAATACTGGCAGATGCTGGAACGGAACGAGCTTACCAAAGCAGAAATTCTGGTCGGAAGGTTTCGGGCGTTTTTCGGGGAAATAGGCGTGGATACAAGCATAGCGGAAAATTTCAACGAAGATTACCAAATAACCCTTGGGGACCATATAGAGTTTGTTGATAAAGCGCAGGATATTCTTCTTTCCCAAAAAGGGAAATACGTTCTTGCCGCCGTTACAAACGGAACAAAGACAGCCCAGGAAAAGAAATTACGGCTTTCGGGTCTGAACGAGGTTTTTGACGCCGTGTTTATATCCGAAAACGTGGGTGCAGAAAAACCGAACAAAGCGTATTTTGATTACGTGTTCGAAAACCTCGGTATAACCAACAAAAACGAGGTGCTTTTGATCGGAGATTCCCTCACAAGCGATATGAAAGGCGGGTTTATTGCGGGGATAGATACCTGTTGGTTTAACCCTGAGCACAAGCCCAATAAAACGGATATTCCCGTTACATATGAAATTGATGATCTGGGTAAAATTGCGGAAATCGTTAAATAGTTTCAAAAGCCAAGCCGTTTTCCGACTTGGCTTTTTGCTGTAAAAAACCAAAATTTAACCCGTAAAACTGTCAAAACATATGGGTTTTATGCCGTTTCTGCGGTGAAAAATTCAAAAAAACATTGACAACGCCTTGCTTTTTGGTATAATATTACACTATCCCAAATATTTCCGATCAGTTTTGTTTTTAAAAGGAGAAGAAAATGCTCACGAAATTAACTGCTGGAAAACAAATAGCAGTGCTGCTTGCGTTGCTTATATTGTTCGCTTCGCTGCCGGTTTCGTTGGCATCTTGCGGGGATGAGGGCGGCGAGTCTTTCGGGGAAGACGATCTGTCCCAACTGCAGGATTCCTCTTCCGGAGAGAGCGAGGAGCAGACGTACGCGGATTTCAGCGAACCTGCGCTCCCGGTTATCTTGCATCGCCCCGAAACCGAAACGGTACAGGACCGTCTGATAGACGTGGGACTCAGCTACGGAAGGGACGCTTATAGATCACTTGAACTGACCGCAAGCGAGGGAGATATGCTGCTTTACGGAGGGGATGTGTATAAGACGCTTTCCGTAAAATGGGAAAACGGAATTATGTATGTGGACGGGCAGGTGTGTCAAAAGGCGTGCGTGCGCTCGGGTTCGGAGATCACTCTTTCTTCGACCGGCTGGGCATATGAGGGTACGATACTGCTGACCTGCGGAAGATACGGTATAACCGTTGTCAACCGCGTAGATATAGAAACTTACGTAAAAGGCGTGCTTTCTGCGGAGATCGGCGCGGACGGCTCTTATGAAAGCCGAAAAGCCTTTGCGGTAATATGCCGTACTCTGGTTTTCGTGGCAAAGGACCATGGCGAGGAATTTGATCTTTGCTGCTTTAACTGCTGTCAGTCCTACAGAGGCACCCATCACCGCGATGAAACAAACGATAAAGCCGTGGACGATACCAAGGGAATGGTGCTTACCTATAACGGTGTTCCTTGTCTGGTGGCGTACAGCTCCAGCCACGGATACAACTCCTGCTCCAGCTTTGCGGCGTGGGTGGGAGCGGATATACCCTATCTTCGCGTAGTCAGGTACGAAAACGAGCCCCTTGATTACGGCGGACGGTGGGAAGTAACCTATACCTACGAGCAATTAAGCAAAAGACTTAAAGCATATACCACCACGGGATCCGTTGCGGCGGTTACCATTGCCGAAACCGACCCTTACGGAGGCACCTATGTTTACCGATTAAATATAGTGGATACCGCAGGTAAGGTAAGCGAAATAAAGTTCGGCGGCAACATTATGGCTGTTCTGGGCGTAAGATGTGCCAATTTTACTATCGAGCCCGTTCCCGGCGGAATAACCATACACGGTATCGGAAACGGACACGGTGTGGGCTACAGCCAGCGGGGAGGACACCAGATGGGTGTTGAGGGTCATTCCTGGCAAAGCATACTTGCCTTTTATTTTCCCGGCACGGTCATTATGCCCTGCACGGATTTTGATTGGTAAATTTTTAACAAACTGCAAATAAATCCCGAGGGTTCTTTACAATTCAAAAAAAACATTGTATAATTACCCGTACGCTACGAGAAGGGGAAAACCTTATGTCGGGAAATGTTAAAAAATACAATATATTTATATTAGTTTCGTTAATTGCATCGGTCTGTATGTCTGTAGTGCGTCTGTTTCTTGTTACGGATAACATAGAAATGGAATCCCTCGGCAAGGACGGGCTGTATTATCTTGAGGGAAGCAATGCGCCTACGGTGTTTGCCGTATTCTGCGCAGTATTTGCTTTGCTGTTTTTGGTCGGCTCTGCAATATTTGCAGGTAAGATAAAGCGCTTTCCCGAAAAGGATAACGCACTTGTTAATTTCGCATCCGCCCTTTTGGGAATGACGCTGTTAACGTTAGTTGTTTATTACGGCTACCTCTTTGTTTTTGAGAAAAGGCGTTTTTCCGGTTGGTTTATCGGTGTGTTGGTGCTTGCGGTAGTTTCCGCCGTTTATTTTCTCTGCATATCCTCCCGTCGGGCAAAGGCACGGCTCAAGCGTGTTATACCCGTTCTTTCCGTTGCTCCTATTTTGTTTACCGCGGTGAGATTGCTTAATGATTTTATGGAGCGAAGCCTGACCGTAAACGCATCTTCATACAGCTACCACCTTGTGGGACTTGCATCGCTTTTGCTGTTTTTGTGCTGTGAGGGAAGAAATACAGTGGGCTACCGCCGCAAAAAGATGTACGCATTTTTAGGGCTCGTAACTTGTATGCTGGTTCTTACGTACAGCGTTCCCGCTTTGTATCTTTCTTTGTTCTGGCCCATAAAGTTTACTGATGTGACCGTGTTCTGCATTGCGGATCTGGTAATGGTATTCTATATCGCCTGCCGTCTGGTATTTATTTCCGCTGCGGTTGAAGAGGAAACGACCGTATCCGCAGAGGCATAGTTTTTTTAAAACCGAATATAATTGAAGCAGAAAGGATATCTTTTTTATGAAGAATTTTCTGCTTCTTTTTTTATTCACTTTTTTATGGGTGGCGCTTTTGCCGTTGTATCCTTCCGTGGGAGAAAAGACGGAGTACGTTTTACCCGATGACGAATACGTTCTTGCCGTTATGCTGGGAATGGGCACCGACATTTTGCCTGCCGAAGCCTTAAAGGCGATCGCCGTAACTCTGCGCACCTACACTGCGTTTCACGGAAAGGTACTGCCCGAGGGAAGGTATGAGGATATATGTGCTTTAACCTCCGAAGAACACGGCAAAAAGGTGTATAGCGCTATGAAGGAAGCGGTGAACGCCACATCGGGAGAATACATAACATTTAACGGCAAGATCATTAACGCTTGCTTTCACGCAAGCTCTTATCAGAATACCGCCGACGGAACCGAGCCCTATCTTAAAGCCTCCTTCACGCCCGACGAAAGCTCATATCCGTTGTTTTACGGGGAAGCGGTCATCACGCGGGAAGAAATGCTTTCCTTCGGAAAAGGGGAGGTAAAGGGGGTTTCCTATGGGAAGGACGGAAAGGCAAAACGGATATCGTTTGAAAAAGAAGATGCAGACGTTTTGGAATTTATAAAATATTTTTCTGTTTCAAGCGTGGATTTTTCTTTACATCTCAACGCCGACGGAGGCTATACCGTGTTAACCAAGGGAGAGGGAAACGGTTTGGGACTTTCTCTTTACGGGACATATCTGCTGGCATCTGACGGCAAAACCTATAAACAAATAATATGCAATTATTTCTACGGCGCGGAAATAACTCGTTTGGTATGAATATATCCCCCTTTATATGGGCAAAATAAAACCGAAATATAAAAGGGGGATTTCTTTAATATGAAGGAAAAAAAGGGCTTTAAATTCAAAAAGATACCTGCGGCAAAGGTTTTTAAGCGGTATTCTGCGTATGTGTATATGACGGCAGCTGTGGTTACCGTGGCGGTTATGGCAATAAGCATTTATTCCATAAATCAAGCGGATGATATTTCTCTGCCCGAAATATCCGTACCTTCGATACAGCTTCCCGACATTTCGGATACTCCCGTAGGCAATAATCCTACCGATATTCCTGCGGATATTATTCCCGCGCCCGAATACCGTATGCCCGTTTCGGGAAATATCGTTACCGCACATTCTGTTACCGAGCTGGTGTTTTCGCCCACCATGCAGGATTACCGAACCCACACCGGCGTTGATATCGCCGCCGAAAAGGGTACTGCTGTAGTAAGCTATACCGACGGAATGGTATCCGCCATCTATAATGATGCTTTTTACGGTACCGTGGTGGAGATCGCTCACGAAAATAAGGTGTCTACCGTATATGCAAATCTGGACGCAACGCTTTCCGAAGGTATTGAGGTGGGTGCTTCCGTAAAAGCGGGACAGCAGATCGGTACGGTTGGTGAAACTGCCATTATTGAATCCGCAACCGTTCCTCATCTCCATTTTGAAGTAAAGATAAGCGATAATCAGGTAGATCCTCAGATATATCTGGACAAAGTTAATAAGTAAACAAAAACGCCCGATATTTTCGGGCGTTTTTTAATGATGAATGAGAAATGATGAATGAGGAATTAAGGAAGATTTTTGTTCCGTGAACAAAAATCAACCACAGTTTCTCGTTATATTACCTCTATTTCATCTCCGATAGAGAATGAATATATGACCGCTTTGGATACGGTTTTACCCGTCATACGCTCCACTGCCGCTCGGTAAAAGCTTATCTGTGCTCTGTGACGCGCAATAAGCTCGTTTTTATCGGTGGTGCGGTCGGTCTTGTAGTCCACTACAGTGTAGGTTCCGTCGGGATTTTGGAAAAAGCAGTCTATAACTCCCTGAACCAGTATTCTTTCCTTTCCCGTGCCGCCTACCACTGTATCGCTCTCCTCCACGGAAAAGCGTTTTTCGCGGTAGAGTGCTTTTGATTCCCGCATACGGCGGTAAAGGTCGGATGAAAAGAATTTATCAAGAGCCGTGTAGCTCATAAGCGAAAGCTGTTCGTCGGTTATAAAGCCTTTTTCCGCAAGACGGCGGGCTTCTTCCTCTACGCCGTTTTTCATTACGTTTTCAAAATCTGCAAACTGCATAAACAAATGGTTTGCCGTGCCCTTGTCTGCGGCGGATATTCCCGCTTTTCCAAGGAAAGCGGGCTTGCGTAAAATACGGCTGTGAGTTACAGTTCGGGTATACTCTTCCTCCTCCAAAAGTCCGGGCCGTATTTCCGAAACGGAAATTTTTGCGGGAGTATCCCAGCCGCTTTCGGGGTAAACAAAGGTGAGCCTTTCCCGCAGATCTGATTCGGGCGGGAGGAATATCCTTTTTTCATTAACGGATTCGTCTGCTTTTACATTTTGGCAATCCACCGTTTCAAAAACGTAAAAGGATGCACCTTCGGTTCCCACCGCCTGTATTATCCAGTCGGCGTGGCAAATGCCTGTGCGCATATTTCCGCCCAGATCTGAAACATCTTCGGCTTTTGCTGTAACGAAAAGCCGTTCTCTGCCTCGGGTAAGGGCAACGTAAAGCTTTCTCGCCTCTTCGGCGGTGCTGTCACAAAGCTCTTTTATAAGCAGGCTGTCGGTTACGCAGTTGTTTTTGGTAAGCATGCCTCCGTACTGGGAGAATCTTACTCCGATACCGTCCTTGCGCAGTATAAAATCGCTTCCGCTTTCGCCTCTGAACTTTCTGTCTGTATCCGCAAGAAATACCACGGGGAACTCAAGTCCCTTGGAACGGTGTATGGTCATAAGCTTTACGGTGTTACCGCCCTCGTCGGGGGCTTTTGCCTCCTCAAGGTCCTCGGTTTCGTCAAGGTATTTCAAAAATGCGTTTAAGCCCTTGTAGGAAGTTTCCTCAAATCTTCGGGCGAAATCGTACAGCAGCATAAGATTGCGGTATTTTTTCTCTCCGCCTTTTTCGCTCAGCACGGCGGGTATAATGCCGCTTTCGTTGTAAAGCTGCCAAATAAATCTGTGGGCGGGAGTTCCCTCGGCTGCAAGCCGCCACAAATGTATTTTGTAAAGCATATTTTTGCATTTTTCGCTCACCGCGCGGCTTATAAATCCCTTTTCCGCCTTTACTATCCTGCGGGGGATGGGTGTTGCACTCAGCACGGAGGGGAAACAGCGGTAACGCTTGCCTTTTTCTCTGTCCTCTTTATAAGCCCCTGCCGCACCCTGCAAGCAATCGTAAAGACAATCGCTTTTCACACAGCGGCGTATTTTAAGCATTTCGTCTGCGGTAAAGCAAAACAGGGGAGAACGCATTACGCTTGCCAGAGGTATATCTGCCGTGGGGTTGTCTACCGCCTTCAAAGCGGCGACGGCAAGGAGTATTTCCTGCTTATCCAGCAAGCTTTCGCTTTTTTCGGCTTTAAAGGGTATTCCTACCTGCTCAAAAACCTTTTTATATACGCTTATATTGCTTTTAAGCGCGGTAAAAAGTATGGCAATATCGCCGTAGCATATAGGCGTGCCGTCGTTTTTCGGGGCACCGATCAGCTTGTTTATACGGTCTGCTATGTATTCCGCTTCCGCTTGTTGCTTTTCCTCGGCGGTCAGGTCTTCCCCGCCGGTGATCACGGTAAAGCGTACGGGCTTTTCTCCCGTATTTTCCTTTTTTGCAAATATTAAGGCTTCCTCGGAATAATTCATACTGTCGCTTATCTCTTTTATTCCGGAAAACACATTGTTGCAAAACTTTATAATATTCTCGTCACAGCGGAAATTTTCCCGCAATATCACTTTTTCGGTGTTTTTCGTCTTACCGAAAGCGTTACAGTAACCCCTGAAAATATCGGGGTGTGCGCTTCTGAAACGGTATATACTCTGCTTAACGTCGCCCACCATAAAGCGGTTGTCGGAGGAAAGCAGGGTGAATATTCTGTCCTGCAAGGGGTTTGTGTCCTGATATTCGTCCACGTAGATCTCGTCAAAGCTGCCCCTCATTTCAAGGCACAGAGGCGTGGGGGCACCGTCCTTTTCCAACAGCGAAAGCATAAGATGCTCCTGGTCGGAAAAATCTATTACTCCCGCTTTTTCCTTTGCGGAAGTGTAGAGAGAGTCAAACTCCTTCAAAAAAACCCTTGCGGCTTTTATAAGGGTCAGATTGGTTTTCATATCCGTAAGGTTTGTACGGGAAGAAAACACAAAATACCGCTTGCGTATGTTTTTTATTTCTTCAAAAATATCGTTTTTGGTTTTGCTTATAATTTCTTTTTGCTCTTCGCTTTTAAATCCCTTCAAGGGCAGACGGGGATTTTTCATAGCGTTTATACGCTCTTTAACCGCGTCGTATCCTGCGGGGAACAGGGAAAGCAGTGTGTCCATCTCCTCGGTAAAAGCGAAAAGAGCGGGTAAATATATATCCTCCTTAACGTCGGTGGCATATTTGCACAGCTTTTCACATTCTTCTCTTGCGGTAAGCAGACATTCTCTCGCCTCCGCCATTATTACGGCGCACACGTCGGTGTCCGAATACTCCTCGTTTCGGCAGTTTTTTTCAAAATCCGCTATGAGGGTATCCAGAAATTCTCTGTAATTGGGATATACACGCAATTCCTTGTATAATCCCAGCATTATATCCGCAAAGCGTTTGTCGCTTTTTCGTCCGGAAAATCCGTCTGCCAACAGCATGAAATCCGTTTTTTGGCTTTCATATCCCTCGTTCAGCGCCTTTTCCATACTCTCCTGCATAAGGAGCGCGGCTTCCGTTTCGTCTGCGGCGCGCACGTCGGGGGTTATTCCCAAAGCGGAAAAATTCTGCTTTATTCTCGAAAAGCAAAATGCGTGCACCGTGGAAATGTCCGCGCCGGGCAGGGACATAAGCTGTCGGGCGATATGGCGGTCTGCGGGCTTTTCACTCTGCGCTTTCATCAGTCCTTTGTACAGCTTTTCGCGCACGTCGGCAGCCGCCGCCTTGGTAAAGGTTACGATAAGATATCTGTTTATATCCTTTCCGGCAAGAAGAGAACGCAGTATGCGCTCTGTCATAACGGTGGTCTTACCGCTTCCCGCGCCTGCGGAAACAACCATACTTACGCCTTTTGTGTCTATTGCTTTGTTTTGCGACGGTGTGAACTCCGGCATATGCATTTCCTCCTTTTCGGTGTGATCAATTTTCTCTACGGCAAAAAGACTTATATTCGCAATATCTGCAGGCGTTTATGCTTCCTTCTTTAAGGGGAGTTATACACATATCTCCCGATATAAGTCTGTCCCCCATAGTGCGCAGAGTGCCTTTAAGCTTTTCCTCCAGAGAATCGAATTCCTCCAGAGTTTTTGCGCTTACGCTTCTTGCGGATACGCTTCCGTCCTTGTTAAGCTTTGCGGGAATAAATACTCCTCCGCCCTCCGCCTCCATAGCACGGATGACTTCGGGATCTGCCAGCACAAGACCGCTTTTTTTGAATTCGTATACAGCTTCCTCTTCCGCATCCGTATATTCTTTTACGCCCTCCAGCTTGGGGGCGGATGCGGGCATATAAAGCACGCCTGCAGGCAGGGTTGCCCCCGTTTTGTCTGCGGCACAGCAGGCAAAAAGATACATAAGCAGCTGCAGATCCAAGCCCTTTTCCATCCGTTCAAAGGAAAAACGCTTGTCGCCCGTTTTGTAATCTATTACGCGCAGGTAGGTTTTTCCGTCGATAACGCAGGTATCGGTACGGTCAACCACACCGCACAGCCGTATTTTTCCTTTTTCCGTGGGTATTTCTACGGCGGGGAGATCTCCCATACCTATCTTTACTTCAAATCCGCTGGGGCAAAACTTGCTTTGGGCAAATTCGGCGGATATGTTTTTAATAATAAGGTTAAGTGTCTTTTTAAACCGCTTTACCGCATAGGCAAACCGTTTGTCCTCGGCATATTCTCCTGCCACCGAAAGAATGTAGGTTTCGGTAAGACGGTCCACCTCTTTTTCCCGCTCCGTATCGGGCAGAGGAGTAAAAACCCCGTCTTCCACACGGGCGGAAACGAATTCTTCCAGTATACTGTGTACGAAGGTGCCTATTTCCGGTGCGGCGAAGGCGGCTTTTTTATTTTCTCTCAGCTTTAACAAATACCGTGCGAAAAAGGAAAACGCGCAGGATGCGTATTTATCCGTTCTGCTGGGGGTTAAGGTTATTACGCTTTGCTCGTGATCCACGAAGGCAGCCTCTTCGTATAAGCCCATCTCCGTCTTTTCTTTTTCCCACAGACCGTCTATAGCCTTTTTGATATAGGGATTTTCTATTCCTCCCGAATACCGCTTTGCAGAGGGAAGGCAATACAGCATATCCGTTTCCTTTTCCCCAAACCGCTCTTCCTTTGTTCCCATAAGCTCCTTTATGCGCATTACCGCAACAGAGGGGCGCAGTGAAGAACCGGAAAGATCGCCCAGAGGATATGTAAGATACAGCTTTTCCGCAGGGGCGGCAGCCGCCACGGTGAAATAAAACCGTTCCTCGTTTTGCTGTCGGAAAAAGGGCAGAGATAACGCTATTCCCGCCTGCTCCAGCATATCGCTTTCCCGTTCGTCAAACAATCCGCCTCTGCGTACTGCCTTGGGGAACTCGCCGTCGTTTACTCCCATAAGTATGCAGGCGCGGCAGTTTTCTCCGCGGATAAGGCTTGCGTTACCGATAGTTACGCTGTCGTTCAAAGCGGGTATAGAGCCCACCTTGCGGGAGGATATCATAAGGGATAAATATCGGTGCAGCCGTTCGGGAGTTATCTTTTCATCTCCGCATACGGATACAAGACGGTCAAAAATATCAATAAGGGTGTCCCATATCTGTGCCGTTACGTTGCTTTCCCGTTCCTTGCCGCTGTCCATAAGTATGCGTGCTCTGGCAAGAAGACGTTTATCCGCCTCTGCGGATATAAGCAGACCGTACAAAGCCTCCACGCCGCTTCTCACGGTCAGCTCGTGGGAAACCAGAGTTTCGTATGCAGGCTGAAGTATATTCATCATTTTTTCTTTTGCGGAGTTTACCGTGTTGAGTATATGGGCGGAATAATCGGTGAGCGTACCCGTGTATCCATCGGGATTCATCATCCAGGGCTTTCCGTCATACCAACGCTTTCCCCGAATGCCCCAGGTGTCCACATAGCGGGACAGCGTATCCCGCTCCCGCACGTTAAGGGCGCAAAAGCTGTTTTTTATGTATTTGTTTACGGCGTAAGGGGCAAAATCCGTTACCGCTGTTTCCAACGCGGAGAGGACGAACGCCACAAGGGGCTTTGTGGTAAGCTCGTCCTTTACCGACATATAGCAGGGGATTCCATCGGAAGCGAACACCGTGTCTATAATTCCATCGTATTTTTCCGCATTTCCCGTAATAACCGTAATATCTCTGTAGCGGTAGCCCTCCCTTATGAGCGAGTGGATGATACTGCTTGCCGCCGCCGCTTCTTCAAAGGCATCGGACGCGGCGAGAATTCGTATATTTTCGGTGCTTCCGTCAAACTCCGGTGCGGAATGATCCCAAAGAAAATCCTGCAGATATTCAATACTTTTTTCCTTTGCACGTCTGTTGTCCGTAAGCACCGTGTCCTCGCAGACGGATGCAAAGCTTTTTATTTTTTCACTGCAAAGTATGGTTTCCTTATATAATTCCGTATCCTCGCCGATAAGGAAGGATACGTATATATCCCTTGCGGATGCAACGATTATTTTTATAATTTCCTCTTCCTGAGGGGTGTATGTATAGCATCCGTCTATAAAAACCGTTTTGTTCTCAAAGAAAAGGGGAGTATCCTTTCGCAAAGCGACGTGAGTAAGCCCGTCGTTGGGATCGTACATTCCGTCGGGTGTCTTTTTCATATATTCTTTAAGGATAATACCCATATCCGTAAGCTTTGCTTTAAGTACGGGAGAGGGCACCTTTTCTGCCGCTTCGCAAAGCATATCGGGGGTAATGCCCCGCATTTTAAGATTTGCGGCGGCATCCCCCAGCTTTTTAATAAAATCGTTGTCCTCGGCAGAGAGGGCGTACTGGGAAAGAGAATCCTTCACCCCGTAAACCGCAGACGCAAGAAGCACGTTTCTGCAGCCCGCATCCATATATTCCGCGTTAAGTCCGCCGTACTGTCTTGCAATACGGTTGGGTAGACGTTCAAAATTCAGTACCTCGCAGTACATATTGAAGCCGTCCCCCAAGGCGGAGGATAACTTTCTTTCATAGGCTACCGATTGCTGCTCGGGCACGATGACGATACACTGCTGCCTTGCGGATATACATTCATTTATTTTATTTATAATAATATGTGTTTTTCCGCTTCCGCTTTTACCTATAATACGGTGCAGCATATCGCTTTTTCACTCCTTTGTAAGACTTCCCAGAATTTCAAGTATTCTGAACCTGAACTTGTATTTAACCTTTTCCGTTTTTGTAAATACGTTTACGGCATCCTCGCTCATACCCGTGCTTTCCAGCGCATCCTGTGCCGTGGCGGCGGAAAGACACAGCGGGGGAAACAGCACGCACCACCAGTTTTTTCCTTCCCCTTCGCCGATAATTATGCGAAGGGACGTGTAGGTGCCTGCGGGGAACATTACTCCGTCATACTCTCTGGTTTCGTAATATTCCTTTCCGAATTCCGTTCTCACGCTTTGCCCCTGCGCCGCATCGGTTGCGATACGAATAAGCTCTTTTTCCAGCTCCTCCGTGTCGGTTATCATTTCAAGATAGGCGCTGTTTCGGATAATGGCGTCCCGCACCTCAAGCTTTATGTTCTGGTCCTTTTCGGAATCGCTGTTGGCGAGAATGTGCAATCGCACCGTGGTATCGTAAATACTTTTTTCGCCATCGGGCAAGACGAGATCGGCTGTTATTACCGTAAAAATAACTGCCGCAATGCAAATAATAAGCTTGGCTTTTGTAATCATATTCGTTTTCCTCCGTTTCGTTGGGATTATGCACGGAAAACGGAGGTTATATACAGAGTTTACACTATTATTTCCGTTCAGTCAAGGAAATTTTAAGCGTTTTGACTCTTGACAAAACTCTCTAAATGTTGTTTACTGTGTATAGTAATATTTTTGAAGGTGCATTGGTTTATGATTATAAGAAATTCTGTAAAAGGTATTATTATCAAGGGCAACAAGCTTTTGGTTGCCGAAATGGAAAATAACGGAACTTATTATACCCTCCCCGGCGGAAAACAGCGTCCCGATGAGCTTATTTTCGATACATTAAAGCGCGAAATGGCAGAAGAAGCGGGCTATGATATCGACCCCAAGGAGATAATGTTCATCCGCGAGACATTCGATGAATACGAAGATATCCACCGCGTAGAGTTTATGGTGCTTTGCGATATTAAAGAAAAACTTGAAAACAACGTGTACGAATACGATGAATTTCAGGTAGGCACTACATGGCTTAACATTGACAATATTTCCGCAGAGCCCTTGTATCCTCTTGAGATCCGTACCCTTATAAAGAATTATTATCTGGGCAAAACAGGCGACGTATATCAGGGCGTAATGAATCAGCGCTCCGTATCCTTCGGCAGCAACGAATAAATTAACACCCCACAAATGCTGTCCGCATTTGCGGGGTGATTGTTTATGAAAGGAAATTTTATGAAAAGAGTAATTATACTTATGCTTTGTTTTTCTCTTTTGCTTTGCTCCTGCGCGCAGGAGAGCGAAAATTCAAAAGCCGTTTCGGAGGTGTCCGAAACCGTTTCGGAGGATATGTTTACCCCCGCGCCTCTGGATAACGCTATGCTGGTAGTGTTCGGCGATTCCATAACCGCTTTGGGCTCTTGGGGAAAGACCGTTGCCCAAAACTGCAATATGCGCTTTTTCAACGGCGCCAAGGGCGGAATAACCAGCGCAGAGGGACTTGAGCGTTTCGATACCTTCGTTGCCTCCCGCGATCCGGATTACGTTACTCTTTGCTTCGGTATGAACGATCTGCTTATGGTTTCAACCAATACCCCCAAGGTAACACCCGAGCAGTTCAAATTAAATATGAAAAAGCTGGTAGAAAAAACGGTGGAGGCGGGCGCAGTTCCCATATTGCTCACCACCAATTCCATAGATTACGCAAAGTTTTATTCAGCTCAGGGACAGACCGAAGCTATGTACGGCGGACGGGATATAAAGGAATGGGTTGATACCTATAACGAAATGACCCGTCAAGTAGCGGCGGAAACGGGATATCCTCTCATAGATCTGTTTGCGGAATGTTCAAAGCATCCCGAAAAGCAGGTGGTATGCTCTGACGGAATCCATCTGGGCGATCTGGGCAACCGCATTTTTGCGGAGCAGATAACCGCATTCCTTTTGGAAAACTACGTTTCCGATCCCGAAGCCCCCAAGGTGAATTACGATAATTCCGTTTTGCTCTCCTCGGGAGAAACCGCATCTATCGCCCCCAAGGAAAAGAATTTGTGGTACGTTGAGGGAACTACTATACAGGTGTCCGCAGGCGAAAACGCTGTTATCTTTAAAAACACCAACGGTCTGTGGCCCGATGCACAGTGCTCCCTTACCGAGGGAATAAAGGTTCCCGTAAAGGACGGCGTGCTTAATATAAAACTGTCCACCGCCAATGTAAACGCAAGTCTTCTTTTATTCTTTGACGGAGCGTTTCCCCACGCCTATACCGAGGGACAGTACCTTTGCATCAATCCCTATCTGGAGTGCGATACCGATTCTTATACCGGCGATATTACCGCCAACCAGGTCATCGATATTCAGATTCCCCTTTCCTCCCTTAATATTCCTCAAAAGAGCATACACGATGGATACGTTATCTTTTCGGGCATAAAGCTGTACGTGGCAGGCGCGTCCTACCAGGCGGTAACCGTAGAGGAGATCAGCGTTTCCGTTAAGTAAATAAAACGTTCACCCCAAGAAGCCTTGCAGTTTCTTGGGGTGATTTTTGTGTGTTATTCAATTATATCGCCCGTTTCGCTTTCCTCGCCGTAGATATAATCGGTATCGTACAGCGGGCTGAATTCAATATTATCTATACCCACGGGCAGGGAGTGGGATGCGGACAGACTGTGGGATGCACTTTGTCTGAATATGGTACACACTCTGTCGCTTCCGTAGGTTACGGTTATTCCGTTAATATACCCCAGCATTTCCACGGGGATGAGATAATCGCTTTCCTCAAAAAGCACGGGAGCGGAAAGTCTGCAGGGTGCATCGTTTACCCATATAGAAGAGGAATTGGAAAAGCATTTAATATAATCGCCGCTTTCGGGCAGGATTATTGCCACCGCGTCCTTATCCCCCGCAATAGACATAGGGCATAGCCTTGTAAGGGTGGAAAAGGGGACGTAAAGCCCATAGGAATTGTTTGCGTTCGCGGCGGATACGGTAAACACCTTGGTTTCACCCATATATCCCTCTACCGAAAAGACCTTGGAGCTTTCTGCCACCGAATTGAATGAAAGTATGCCGTATGCGGCAATAATTCCGATGATACCCAGATACACCGCCAGCATAACTGCGGTTACCGCTATCGCTCTTTCCCGTCTTGCACGCTTGCGCTGTATCGCCTTTGCCTTGCGTGCATCCCGCCGGTATTTTTCTTCGTCTGTCAAGGGACGCTTATTCTCCGCAGGGCGTGGGGCTGTCTTCTTTTTTACAAACAGCTTTTTGGAGCTTTTACCCATCTTTTTTTGCGCCACAAAGCATACCTCCTTTCTTTTTTGGTATTATAACATACTTCGCGGTTTTTTGGAAGAGGTTTTAACAAGAATTCACAAAAACACATAAAATGGTTACGAACGGTAAAGGTTACTGAGGGAGGGGGATATATGCAGGGCAGATTTTCAGATCACTCATATTCCACGCTGAATTTAGCGATAAAGACCGCCTCGGATCTGGGGCACATCTACGTGGGCACCGAGCACTTGCTGTACGCTCTGGTGGCAACGGACGGGTTTCCCGCCGAGCTGGACAAAAATGAGATCTTAAAAAGAATAGAACAAATATCCGAACGAGGCGAAAAAAGCTTTTTAACTCCCGAGGATATGACTCCCGCTTTGAAAAACGTGCTGTCCCGTGCGGCGGAAAGCACTCCTTCGGGGGAAGAAACTGATAACACGTCCGTGTTCATAGCCCTTTTGGAGGCGGATTGCGTTGCCACCCGCCTGCTGGACGATATGGATATAGATACGGACAATTTGAAAAAGGCATTGGAAAGGAAAAAACAAACCAGAATGAGCGCAAAAAGAGAGATACGCCTATCCACCCCCGCCCTTGACAGATATTCGGTGTCCCTTACGGACAAAGCGATGCAGGGAGAAATAGATCCCGTGGTGGGTAGGGAAAAAGAAGAGGAACGCATACTGCGCATACTCCTCCGCCGCCGAAAAAATAATCCTCTGCTTATCGGCGAAGCGGGTGTGGGCAAGACCGCCGTGGCGGAATCCATCGCTTTACGCATAGCCAAAGGCGAGGTTCCCGACGAAATGCGCTCCCGCCGTATACTGTCCTTGGATATGTCCTGTCTGGTGGCGGGCACGAAATACCGAGGGGAGTTTGAAGAAAAGCTGCGCAATATCATCCGCGAAGCCACCGAGGATAAAGACGTTATTCTTTTTATAGATGAGATCCACACTCTCGTGGGCGCGGGGGCGGCAGAGGGGGCGGTGGATGCTTCAAACATCCTCAAGCCCGCCCTTGCCCGAGGAGAGATACAGCTTATCGGCGCTACCACACCCAAGGAATTCAAAAAAAGCATAGAAAGGGACGGGGCGCTGTGCAGGCGGGTTCAGCAGGTGAATATTAACGAGCCTACCGTAGAGGAATGTAAAACTGTGCTGTACGCTTTGAAGGGACGTTACGAAAGCTACCACGGGGTGCTTATCTCCGATGAAGCCATAACCGCGGCGGCAGATTATTCCCACCGCTTTATTTCGGGAAGATATCTGCCGGATAAAGCTATCGACCTTATAGACGAAGCCGCCTCTGCCAAGCGTATGCAGGGAGGAAGTGAGGTTACCGAAGAGGATATCGCCGATCTTACGGAGGAAATGTCGGGAATTCCGCTTGAGTTTATTACGGATTCGGATTGTATCCGTGCCGAATATACCGAAAAGGCGTTAAGAGAAAGTATAATCGGACAGGAAAGCGCGGTAGAAGCCATATGCGCCGCAATAAAACGCCGTTCCTCCCGCATAGCCCGTCCCTGCCGTCCGGGGGGAAGTATGCTGTTTTTCGGTCCCCACGGAGTTGGCAAGACCGAATGCGCAAAGTCGTTGGCGCTTGCCTTCGGCGGAAGCGGAAAAACACTGGTATCTATAGATATGTCGGAGTACACCGAACAGCATTCGGTATCCCGCCTTATCGGCGCGCCTCCCGGATATACGGGGAGCGGAGAGGGCGGAGTGCTTACCGAGGCAGTACGCCGCACTCCCTTTTCCGTGGTGCTGTTTGACGGGGTGGAAAAAGCACATCCCGATGTAAAAAGCCTTGTTTCCCGTATATTGGATAAGGGGTGCCTTACGGATTCCGACGGGCTTACGGTTTCCTTTGAAAACGCCACGGTAATTCTCACCGCATCGGCAGACGGCATGTCCTCCCGTGCAGGCTTTTACGGCGGCAGGGACAAAGGTGACGTTTCCGCCCTGCTGGGTAACGAGATAATCGACCGTGTAGACGATATTATATACTTTCAGCCCCTTGATACCGCTTCGTTGCGGCGTATCGCGCTGGATTGCGCTAACCGCATTTCCCGTGCGGCGCGGGAAATGGGGACGGAGATATTCCTGCCGGATACTGCCATCGCCTCCGCCGTGGAATCCTGCGGGGGAAGCGCACGGGCGCTGTGCCGCACCGTAACACGGCTGGCGCAGGAGGAAACGTGGAAAAAACAAAGAGAAAAAGTGAGAGAATATCAAAAAAGTACTTGACAAACGGGGATAAAACGGATATAATAAGTGCCTGTAAAGAAAAAAACTTTACAGGCATATGTTTTATGTGACCCCGCAAGGGGCGATTTTTATGAGAGGGCGGGAATTTTATGAACGGCAGAGAGCGCATTCTTGTTCTGTTTGATTGCTATTCCCGCGTGCTTTCCTCACGGCAGAGAGATGCTTTGGACCTGTATTATAACGAGGACCTTTCCTTGGCGGAGATAGCCGAGCAAACGGGAATCACACGGCAGGCGGTAAGGGATCTTATAAAGCACGGCGAGGAAAGATTGTACGAGCTTGAGGAATGTCTTTGCGTATACGAAAGGGGACAAACGGTAAAAAACGCGGCGGAAAAGATAATTGCGCTTACAGATTCCGCAGAAGTGCGTTCTGTTGCCGAATCCCTGTTGGGAGAATAAAATGTTTCAGAGTCTTGTAGATAAAATGTCAAACGCTTTGAAGAAGTTCCGCAACAAGGGCAGACTCACCGAAGCCGACGTTAAGGCGGGTATGCGTGAGATAAAGCTTGCGTTGTTGGAAGCGGACGTAAACTTCAAGGTCGTTAAGGATTTCGTTGCCAAGGTGTCCGAGCGTGCTGTGGGCGCGGACGTTATGCAAAGCCTTGTTCCCGCACAGCAGATAGTAAAAATAGTAAACGAAGAGCTTATAGCGTTGATGGGCGGAAGCAATTCCAAACTTACCATCTCCTCCGCACCTCCCACGGTAGTGCTTATGTGCGGTCTGCAGGGCAGCGGTAAGACCACCCATTGCGCAAAGCTTGCCCGTATGTATAAAAAGCAGGGCAAAAATCCCTTGCTGGTTGCCTGCGATATATACCGTCCCGCCGCTATCGATCAGTTGAAGATAGTGGGCGGACAAGCGGGAGTTCAGGTTTTTGAGAGGGGCACACAAGACCCCGTAAAGACCGCCCGCGAAGCTCTGGTTCACGCCAGAAAGTACGGACACGATATGGTGTTTGTGGATACGGCGGGCAGACTTCATATCGACGAAGTTCTGATGGCGGAATTAAAGCGCATACGTGACGAGGTCAACCCCACCGAAACCCTGCTGGTAGTAGACGCTATGACAGGTCAGGACGCGGTCAACGTAGCAGAGAGCTTTAATAACCTGCTGGATATCACCGGCGTAATACTCACCAAGCTGGACGGCGACACCCGCGGCGGTGCGGCGCTTTCCGTAAGATACGTAACCGGCAAGCCCATAAAGTTTATCGGCGTGGGCGAAAAGATAGAAAATATAGAGCCCTTCCATCCCGACAGAATGGCATCCCGTATACTCGGTATGGGCGACGTACTTTCCCTTATCGAAAAAGCGGAGCAGCAGTTTGACGAAAAGAAGGCGGCAGAGCTTGAAAAGAAGTTCCTTGAATCCTCATTTACTCTTGACGATTATCTGGACCAGTTCCGTCAGATCAAGAATATGGGCAGTATGGAGCAGCTTTTGGGTATGATGCCCGGAATAAAGCCTTCCCAGCTCAAGGATGCCAAGATCGACGAAAAGCAAATGGCTCATATGGAGGCTATAATCCTTTCCATGACACCCAAGGAAAGAGCAAAGCCGGATATTATAAACTCTTCCCGCAAAAAGCGTATTGCCGCAGGCTGCGGCAGAACGGTTGAAGAAGTAAACCGCCTGCTCAAGCAGTACGAGCAGATAAACAAGCTTATGAAGCAGATGGCAAAACAGCAGACCGGTAAGGGAAGCAAAAAAATGCGCTTCGGCGGCATGAACTTCGGCTTTTAATTACCACCCCGCAAAACCGCAGGTTTTGTGGGGACCCCGAAATATTCACCCCACAAAAGGTTTTTTGATTACGTAGGGGCGTTTCACGAAACGCCGGCAACGGACGAAACATATCACGAAAACACGCTTTTGTGGGGACCCCGAAAAAACACCCCACCAATTAAGAAAAAATAAAAAATAAAAATAAAAAACAACCTTTATGGAGGAAAAACATCATGGCAGTAAAAATCAGACTCAGAAGAATGGGCGCAAAGAAGGCACCCTTTTACAGAGTAGTAGTAGCAGACTCCCGTTATCCCAGAAACGGCAGATTTATCGAGGAGATCGGTTACTATGATCCTATGAAGGAGCCCGCAGTTATCAATATCGATAACGAAAAGGCTAAGGATTGGATCGCTAAGGGCGCACAGCCTACCGATACCGTAAGAGCCCTTCTTAAGAAAACCGGCGTACAGTAAGAAATTTAACTTTAGCCTCTGAAAATCCGCAAGGATTTTCAGGGGTGAAATATGCCGATTTTTTTGAAAGGACGGTTATCAGATGAAGCAGACACTTATTGATATCGCTTCCGCTATCGTGGAGCATCCCGATCAGGTAGCGGTTGCAGAAAAAGTCAGCGGTGATACGGTCATACTGGAACTTTCCGTTGCCAAGTCCGATATGGGCAAGGTTATCGGCCGCGGCGGCAGAATCGCAAAGTGCATTCGCGTAGTTATGCGTGCGGCTGCAGCCAAGGAAAACAAGCGCGTTATCGTTGATATTGTTGACTAATGAAAAGATTTTTGGAAGCAGGCAGGCTTAATTCTCCCCGCGGTATAAAAGGGGAACTGAAATTTTCCTGCTGGTGTGACAGCCCCGATTATCTTGACGGAGTAGAATATCTCTATCTGGATCCCAAGGGCGAAAAAAAGCTTAAAATAGTTAATTACCGTCCCAATATTCCCTCTATAGTTTTTGAGGGATACGAGGACCGTACCTCCTGCGCGGTACTTACCGGCAGGACGGTGTATTTTGACCGTTACGATCCGGCTCTTCCCGCGGACGTAATTTATAACGACGATCTTATCGATCTTCCCGTGTACGATGCGGATACGGAGGAATATATGGGCAGGCTCGCCCGTATTGATGAAACGATCAGCGGATTTTTGTATTATATCGCAGGGGAAGAAAAAGAATATCTTATGCCCGCGGTGGACAGATATATCGTGTCCGTTGATCTTGAAAAGGGCATATACGTCCATAGGGACGAAGGACTCAGGATAGGAAGCTGATATTTTTGCATTACGAAATACTTACGCTGTTCCCCGATATGCTGGATAATTATTTTAATACGAGCATTATCGGCAGAGCGCGTGCAAAAGGATTATTTACACTTAATACAAACGATATCAGATCGTATACCAAAGATAAGCACCGCCGTGTGGATGATTCGCCCTACGGCGGCGGCTTTGGTCTTGTAATGGCGTGTCAGCCTATCGTTGATTGTATTCGGGACGTTAAGAAGCGTCTTAACGGAAGCGTTCGCACCATATATTTTTCTCCCCAGGGCAGTCTGTTTACCCAACAGAAGGCGAAGGAGCTTTTGCAGTACGATAACCTTATTTTGCTTTGCGGTCATTACGAAGGTATTGACGAGCGCGTTATCGAGCTGGAAATAGACGAGGAAATCTCTATCGGAGATTACGTCCTCACGGGGGGAGAGATCGCCGCAGAGATCGTGGTGGATGCCACCGCAAGACTGCTGGAGGGCGTGCTTAAAGACCCCGAATGTTATGAAAAAGAAAGTTTATCGGATGGACTTCTGGAGTATCCCCAGTACACCCGACCCCGCGTTTTTGAGGGGCTGGAGGTGCCTGAGGTGTTGGTAAACGGAAACCACGCCGAAATTAAAAAATGGCAGGCGGAGCAATCCCTGCTTCGCACCAAAAAGAAGCGTCCCGACCTTATAAAGTCGGAAAACGAGGAAAAGAAGCAATGAAAAAACGCGGCAAGATCGGCTCGTATATTGCACGGCTCACAGGCGGGAGCCGTATTTGGTCGCGCTTTTTTTCCGGTAATGGCGTGTCTGCCGATAACGGCAACGGCACCCTTTTAAAAGAGGACGCACTGTTTACCCGCAGTGCGTTGGGCTCTTTATACAACAAAGCAGCAAAGGCGGCTTCCCGCGTACGCGCTTTTTGCGCAGTTTGCGCCGAGCAGAGCCGAGTTGTGTCCATAGCGGCTTCTCTTTGCAGAGCCTTGCTTGATACCTCCGTAGGCAGTTTCGGAGTGTTTTTGTTTTTTACGGGGTTATATTCCGCCGCGGCGTATTTCATAAAGATTTACGCAGGACGGGGCGAGGATATGTTTTCCCTCATATATTCTGCGGTTATCGCTTTTTCGGGATTGTTGCTCATGCCCTTCCGCCGCAGTCTTATCACCTGTATCGGTGACAGCGCGCTTACATCGTACGTAGCGCAGGAAATGTTTGGGGTAAGCTCTTTTGCCCTTAACGAAAAACGCCCTCCCAAAAAGCGTTTGGCTTGGGCGGTGCTGTTTGGTACCGTTGCGGGTATTCTCGGTTTTTTTGTTTCCCCGTTAAAGATACTTTTGGTGCTTTTGGCGCTTGCCGCAGTTGGAGTTATAATATATTCTCCCGAGGGAGGATTATATATTTCGTTGTTTTTGCTTCCCTTCGTTCCCCCTGCAGTATCAGCCTTTGTGGCTCTCACGGCGGGAATAAGCTATCTGTTCAAGCTGCTTGTGGGAAAACGAAACTTTTATTTTACCGCGGCGGATATTTTTGTTTTGCTCTTTACCGTTTTTGCGTTTGTTGTAGGAACGGTAACACCTTTTGGAATTGAAAACTTCGGCATCATCGTATTTACGGTAGCCGTTTTGTATATACTTTGTGCAAATCTCATAAGAAGCGGAGATCAGCTTTACCGCCTTATGAGCGCTGTGAGCAGCGGCGCTTTAATACTTGCGTTGTGTTGCATCTTTGCATATCTGTTCCCCGGCGAGCTGGGAGAATTCGGCAAATATATTGCGGGAAAAAGCATATACGCTTCACTTCTTCCCGTTTTATTGCCTGCGGCGCTTTCCACCGCCTTTTCCCGCGGAGTATTTTCATCCGGCACTTTTTGCTGTATCGCCATATATACGGCGGCGGCGCTCACCTTTTCGGAATGGATGTATCTTGCGGTCATATGCACTACCGCGCTGTATCTTATATCCACATTCCGTAAGCGTATGGGTATTGTTTTCGGTGCCGCAGTTTCCTGCGGAGCGGTATTGGTGCTGTTCGGTACGGGAATAATAAAAGGTGAGCTGTTCACGGGGATCCCCGTTTTTGCTGCCGCATCCCGCACGGCGTGGAAATATCTCTTTTCCGGCGTGGGATTCGGCGACAAGGCGTTTACCTTTGCTTTCCGAAGTGCGGGCTACGGCTCAGCCGTCCAATCCGATCTGTATTCGTCATTGATAATATCGGGCGGAATACTTTTGCTCCTGTTGTTTGCCGTTGCCGTTGTTCTTGTACTGCGCCGAGGGATTTTTGCGGTGTCGGGCAGGATATCCGGTCGGTTCAGATATTCCTCCGCTTCGGCGGTGGCGATCCTTTGCTCTGTTTTGCTGTGCGGATTTTTCGGCGGGTTATGGAGCGAATGGGAAAACGTTTTATTGTTTTCGGCAGTTTGCGGCTGCTTATGCAGCCTTCCCAGAATTTATGACAGAGAGGCAGGCGAGGAAATATGAAATTGAATAAAAAGGTTTTTAATGCGCTTGATGCTATCATTATAGTTGCGTTCGTTGCTATCTTCGTCTTTTTGGGAGTAAAAAATATTTCCGAAGTGAGCTGGGGCACGGAGAAAATACGTGTAACTGTGGTTGCCGACTGTGTTCCCAACGATATCATCGTTCCTATCAACGAAGGGGACAAGCTGTATACTTCTGACGGAGATCTTATCGGTACGGTTACAAAATCCTACACAGCCAAGGCGACACAGGTGTATGCAGATACCCGCGTGGACAGCGATAATCGCTGGCCCTTGGTTACGGTTGACGTTCCCGATCACAGCCGTATCGTTTTGACAGTGGAGATCGACGCCGTGTCCGCATCCCGCGGATATTCCGTTAATGACGTGGATATAAAGGTTAACGGCGACGTTCAGTTTTATATAAACGGCTTTTCCGCCGATGGATATTTTTCCGGTATTACGGAGGTAAAGTCAGATGAAGAATAAGCTTAAAAAGATCAACGTGCTTGATCTTGTAATAATCATTTTGGTGGTAGCCATAATCGCAGGTGCGTTCTTCCGCGCGGATATTATCCGTCTTGTTTCGGGAGAGGAAACGGTTACTATGGAGATCACCTTCGAAAGCGAGCCTATGTCCACTCTGTTTTACAGTTATTTCGCCAAGGGCGATAATATTTATATCGCAGGGACGGATATTTTGCTTGGAAAAGCAGATAATCTTTCAAAGACCCTTGCTCCCGTGCTGGTACAAATGGAAGACGGAAGCTATGAAGAGGACGTAGAGCTTGAAAAAAGCGTGGTTTTCGGCACTCTTACCGTGGAAGGATATTATCGTGACGGAGTATATTCTCTCGAGGACGGAAGAGTTATTTCCGCAGGGGACGTTATCTCTGCAGAAGGAAGTCTTATAGCGTTTGATCTCACCGTGAAATCCGTAACCCACAAGGAAAACGCGGAAAAAACGGCGAATGAGGAAACTTCAGAGCTGAATACCTCAAAATAATGCTTGACAACAGCACCCTTTTGAATTATAATACTTTATTATATTAGTTTATTTTACGGAGGAATATATAATGCTTTCAAAGGAGATAACATTGGTTAACAGCGTGGGACTTCACGCCCGCCCTGCCACTTTCTTTATACAGAAAGCAAACTCATACAGATGCTCCGTGTGGATAGAAAACAACTCACGCCGCGCAAATGCAAAGAGCTTGCTGGGCGTACTTTCCCTTGGCGTTCGTCAGGGTGATTCTGTTACACTCATTGCAGACGGCATAGACGAAAACGAGGCAATCGAGGGACTTTGCTCTCTAATACTCAGCGGTTTTGCCGATTAAGCTTTTAAGTAAATACTGTCATCTCAACTTTCAGGGGGAGGGGCTTGCCCCTCCCGTTTGTTTTTTTATCTTAAAAAAGGACTCCGCCTATGACCAAAGAGCAATTACTGGAAAAAGCGCGCCTGCTTCCGGCTTCTCCCGGCGTGTATATAATGCGTTCCCGCGCAGGCAAGGTCATTTACGTGGGTAAATCCAAGGCGCTTTGCAACCGTGTAAGCTCCTATTTTGCCCAGACACATACGGGAAAGACTGCCCGTATGGTGGCTTCCGTCCACGATTTTGAGGTATATCATACCGATACCGAGCTGGAGGCATTACTGCTTGAGAATTCGTTTATAAAGCAGTATATGCCCAGATATAATATAAAGCTTAAGGATTCCTCGGGCTATCCTTATCTTAAAATTACCGATGAAGAGTACCCCCGCCTTGTTACCGTGTATAAGCGGGAGGATGATAAAGCCCGTTATTTCGGCCCCTTTTCCTCTTACGTTGTGGCGCGCAATATAGCGGATACCGCCCGCCGCACCTTCGGTATTCCTACCTGCAACCGTGTTTTCCCCAAGGATATCGGCAAGCAAAGACCTTGTCTTAACGCACAGATAGGGCTTTGTGTGGCGCCTTGCTCGGGCAACGTAAGCAGCGGGGAATATAAAGAGATATTTTCAGAGCTTTCTCGTTTTTTAAACGGTGAATATGCCTTTTTGATCAAGTCATTGACTGAGAAAATGAACGCGGCGGCAGAGGAAATGTATTACGAGCGTGCCGCTAAGTACCGTGACCGTATAAACGCCGTAAAGCGTTTGGGGGATAAACAGCATATCGTAGGAGCACCCGAGTTTGAGGGAGATTTTATCGGCGTTTACCGTGATGATCTGGGCTCCGCCGTAAACCTGTTTTTCGTTCGCCGCGGCGCTATTGCGGATAGAGAGTGTCTGTATTTCGGCGCAGACGAGATATTGGATTCTTCTGCCGTTGTTTCTTTACTTCAGCGGCTGTACACCCTTCGCGGATATATTCCAAAGGATATTTACACTACCTTTGAATTGGAAAACGGAGATATTGATCTTTTCGAGCAGTGGGCAAAGGAGTTTTCCGGTCTTAAAGTAAATTTGAGAATTGCCCGCAGAGGGGATAAAAAGACCCTTGCGGAAATGGCACAGACAAATGCCAAGGAACTGCTTTTGCACAAGCGCAAAGCGGAGGAAAAGGACGTTGCTGTACTTGCAAATCTTGCCTCTTTCCTTATGCTTGAAACCGTGCCTGAGCGTATAGAGGCTTTTGATATTTCAAATTCGGGGGAAGAATATACTACCGCGGGTATGACCGTGCTTATAAACGGTCGGTTTGCAAAAAAGCATTACCGCACCTTTAATATAAAAGAATTCGCCCAAAACGACTACGGCGCAACGGAAGAAGCGCTTTTGCGCAGGTTTTCCCACAGCGAATGGGATGCGCCCGATCTGCTGCTTATGGACGGCGGTGTTCAGCACGTTGCCGTAGCAAAAAGAGTTCTCGCTTCCAAGGGACTGTCCCACATACCCGTGTTCGGTATGATAAAGGACGAGCATCACAAAACCCGATCTCTTACCGACGGAGAAAACGAGATCGGTCTTACCGCAAGACAGGATCTTTTCGTGTTCATATACCGCATACAAGAGGAAGTCCACAGATTTTCTCTTGATAGAATGGATAAAAAACGCCGTAAATCCGTAAGCGCAAGCTCTCTCACCGCTATAAAAGGGGTAGGAGAAAAGACCGCCGCTTCTATTCTCGGGCATTTCGGCTCCTATAAAGCCGTAAAGCAGGCAACCAGGGAGGAGCTCTTAAAGGTCAAGGGCTTAAGCGAAAAGACGGCAGACAGTATTATAAGTTATTTTGAAGGAGATAAAAAATGAGAATTATAACCGGAAAAGCCAGAGGCGCACGTCTTACCACCCTTCCCGGAGAGGCAACACGTCCCACTTCGGAAAAGGTAAAAGAGGCTATTTTTTCCGCAATTCAATTTGATATCGGGGACAGAACCGTGCTGGATCTTTTCGGCGGATGCGGTCAGTTGGCGTTGGAAGCCCTTTCCAGAGGCGCGGCGAGCGCAGTTATCGTGGATTCCTCTCGCGCCGCTACAGAGGTTATACGCAACAACGCCGCAAAAACAAAGCTTCTGCCCGATTGCCGTATAGTTACCGCAGATTGGAAGGATTATCTCCGTATGGCGGACGGAAAGCAAAAGTTTTCCCTCGTTTTTCTCGATCCTCCCTATAAAGAAGGTTTTATAGACGAAGTTTTAAAGCGTATGTTCCAAACGGATATTCTTGAAGAGGATTGCATTATTATCGCTGAATCCGCCCAAGATGGTGTTCCCGTCCCTCCCGACGGATGGGAGTGCAAGGGTTACCGCTACGGAAGCGTTGCCGTTACGGTAATGAGAAGGAATTAAAAATGGCAAAGGCAATATTGCCCGGAAGCTATGATCCCGTAACCAACGGGCATTTGGATATCATTCTCCGCGCAAAACAGCTTTACGGGGACGTAACCGTGGGGATACTTTTTAACGCTGAAAAAAAGTATCTCTTTTCCCCCGAGCAAAAAAAGGCTATGCTGGAAAAAGCTCTTGAAGGGACGGATATTCCCGTTATAATTTGGGAAGGAATGCTGTATGAGCTTTGTAATGAGCAAAACTTCACTCATATCGTAAAAGGCGTGCGGAGAGGGGATATGGAATACGAAACACTGCAGGCGCAGTACAATTCCGCCCGCTGTAACGCTGTGACCGTAATGCTTCCCGCAAAGGAAGAATTTGAAAATATCAGCTCCACTCTGGTAAGAGAACGTCTTATGCGGAGAGAGGATATTTCCTCTTTTTGTCCCGCACCTCGTATGACGGAGGAATTTTATGCTGAAAATACAAAAATGTAAGCTGACCCACGTTAAAGAAGCGCTTTTGTCCCCTTTCGGATTTAAAGGGGGATACCTTACACAGCTTTGGCAAAGCGTGGTGAAAATTGAGTGTGACGGATACACTGCCGTTTCTCCCTGCACGCAAAGTGTCCTTTGGTCGGACCCCAAGGTGTTTAACGCTTTCCCCGGTGAAAAAGGTGACGGGATAATGCTTTCTGTTACCCAAAAAGCCTGTGAAATTTTAGAGGGAATGTCCTTTAATACACCGAATGAGATTGTTCCCGCCATTTTGCCCGAGCTTAAAAAATACGCCCATTCACTTACGGGATTTGACGTGGCGGAAACCTTTATTTTAAATTCTCTCGTGGGTGTGGATATCGCCTTGTGGTCGGTATGGTGCCGGAAAAACGGGGTAAAACGGTTTGAGGATATGGTGCCCGGGAAGGCAAAAACCGCTATGAACGCCTGCCACCAAAGCCTTGCCCGCATACCGCTTGTTTCCTACGGCGTGTCCCTGACCGATGTAAAGCGGCTTGCCGAAACCGGCACGGCGCTTATGAAGATAAAAATAGGCGCACCCTCCGGCGAAACACCGGGCAGTGAAGAGGATATGCGTGTTATGGTGGGTAAGGATATTGAAAGAATATCCGCCATACATAATATAGTGGGGGATGTTTTCACACCCCTTACCAAAAACGGCAAGGTGATGTATTATCTTGATGCAAACGGCAGATACGATACTCTTTCCCGTCTTGAAACCTTACTTGAAGGAATAGAAAAGATCGGCGCAGCCGACCGTATCGCACTTATCGAAGAGCCCTTTTCCGCAGAAAAAGAGTTTTTCGTTGGGGATTACCCCTACGTATTCAATGCGGACGAATCCGCCCACTCGGTTGCGGACGTTAAAAAGCGTATAGAAATGGGCTATAAAGCGGTGGCGTTAAAGCCTATCGCAAAGACGGTTTCCGTATCCTTTGATATGATCTCTGCCGCCCGTGAAAAGGGCTGCGGCGTGCTTTGCGCAGACCTTACGGTAAACCCTTACCTTGCAGAATGGAACAAGCATTTTGCTTCCCTTTCTCCTGCTTTGAACGTTATGAACGTTGGCTGTATCGAGATAAACGGAGATGCAAACTACACTCGCTGGGAGGAAATGAAATCCCTTCTTCCCGCAGGCTATATTCCCACTGAAGAGGAGAGCGGCGCATTCCGTTTAACAAATGAATTTTTTAATCGTTTTTCACTTCTCACGGGTGAAAACGGCTATTATAAACATTTCGGAAAGGAATAAAACTATGGAAAAAATAGCACTTATTATGGGCGATTCCGCAAGAGATCTGGTTATCAGCCCCCGTTCCATAAAGCGTATGGAGTCCATTGGCGAGGTTGTTCTGGGCACGGGAAGCGACAGAGAATCCGTTAAAAAGGCGCTTGCCGGCGCGACTATCGCAATAACCACTTGGGGTAATACGGAACTGGATGCAGACATTCTCTCCGTTTGTCCCGATCTTAAACTGGTTTGCCACGCCGCAGGAAGCGTAAAGCCTATCGTGTGTGATGATCTTTGGAACAAGGGCGTGCGTGTTACCGCATCTGCCGCTATGCTTTCTATGGGCGTTTCCGAAACCGCTTTGGGCTTTACCATTGCCGCATCCAAAAACTTCTTTGCTCTTAACGAAAACCTGCATAACGGCTTGTGGGCAGAGGGCAAGGAAAATATCCGCGAATTGTACGAGCTCACTATCGGCGTTATCGGCGGCGGCTGGGCAGGCAGACATTACATAGAGCTTATGCAGGCTTTTGATGTGGATATTATACTTTACGACCCCTTCGTTACTGAAGAGCAGTGCGAAAAAATGGGCTGTAAAAAGGCGTCCTTGGAAGAGGTTTTGAAGGAATCCGATATTATCTCCATTCACGCACCCTCCATTCCCGAAACGGATAAGATGTTTAACGCGCAGACTCTTGCAATGATGAAAAAGGACGCAGTGCTCATAAATACCGCCCGCGGAAGCATTATAGACGAAGCGGCACTTTACGAGCATATGAAGGCGGGCAACCTTAAATACGCTTGTCTTGATGTGTTCGATCCCGAGCCTCCCGCTTCCGACCATCCTCTCCGTTCTCTCACCAACGTTATAATGACACCCCATCTGGCAGGTCTTGCCGCAAACGGACTTAAAAAGATCGGAAAGCATTGCTGTGAAGAGATCGAGCGCTTCCTTAAGGGCGAAAAAATGATGTGCGAAGTCACCAAAGAGCAGCTTGCCAGAATGGCATAAATTCCCCACAAAACAACGTCAGGTGTCTATGTGCGCAGACGTTAGCAGTTCCGTGACGATATTTTGCGGGGACCCCGAAAAAACACCCCACAAAACACACCGCAAGAAAATATAGTTTTGTAATTAAAAATACGGCGAAGAAGCTTTACACTTCTTCGCCGTTTGTTGTCGGGGTCCCCAAGAAGTCGCAGACTTCTTGGGGTGATTTATTGTGAGGGATTGTTTAGCGGTATTTATCAATAGCAGTCCCACCAGTAGAGAATATCCGAAAAATCTTTGTTTTTTAAATTTTCTCCGGGAATAAAGAACTGTATCGCGCCCTCGTCGCCGATCTGAATTTTAGTTTCATTCTGCGTGTGATGAGTGAAAACCTGCAAAAGCAGAGTGTCATATTTTTGATATTCTTCGCTTTCTCTCGGATCGTATTGGGCAAACATGGGAGTTCCGTACAAGGAGTGTCCCACGGTGATAAACTGTTTGGTGATATCCTCTTGGGTATCCTCATCAAGCTCATCAAACGCGGGCAGCTCGTATTTTGTCAAATGCTTATTCAGATTGTCATTAAACCGATAATCGCAGTAATTCATAGAGCAGACATCGGGTGCAAAGGCGATGTTGTAACGTTTTTGCACGGGGAAAATTCCCGATAATACCGGTGTATTTCCTTCCGCAAGAACCGCTTCGGGACTGTAGATAACTCTGAAATCCTTTTGCATGGTAGGGTTTTCAAAATCCGCGCCGTAAAATTCGTTGTCCGCAATATAGAAAAGTAACCAACCGCTTTCGGGGAAGTTTGCCAGCCCGTGCACCTCACTGCAGTCTATTCCGCAGAGAAGCTTCATTTCCTTTCCTTGGGAATCTATAGGTGCTTTTCCCAAAGCAGGACCGCCGAATCGGCTGTTTGTATCTTCTCCCGTCAATCCTATACGGATATAGGGCAGAGTTGTTTCTCTGCGAACCAGATCGCACGCCTTTTCAATTTCATAAGGCATAGGCGCGTAGCTGTCCTTTGCCAGATTACCTTCCCGCACTACCTTTAATGCGTTTTGAAGGGAAGCGGCATTTCCGCCTGCCGCAACGGAACGGTCAAAATACTCTTTGCATTTTTCTTGGTTGCCCAATGCGGCGTGGGATACGCAAAGCAGTTCCAACGCCTGAACAAATGCGGGCTTTATCTCAAGCGCCTTTTCTGCCAATTCAGCCGCTTTTTGATATTCTCCCAAACGCAAATAAGAATTTCCCATATTGTTGTATGCGTATTCGTTTTTGGGATCTATATCAAGGGCTTTTTTATAGCAAGCAATAGCCTCTTTGTGATACCCTTTTTTTCTGTGAAGCCTGCCCAGATTAGACCATACGGTGCTTCTGGCATCATCATACTTCAAAACGGCTTGGTACGCCGCCATAGCGTTTTCGGGCTTATCGACCTGCTCGTACATCAAAGCCAAAAAGGTATATACAGCGGCGTAATCCCGAGGCTTTGAGCATTTCGGAACAAGCTTTTGTAAAATATCAATGCCTGCAGAATACCTGTCGGCATTAAAGCAATGAATTGCCTTCATCAAAAGCTGTTTTTCCTTTTTCTGCTCGTTTCCGGAAAAGGCTCCCCGTATATGCTCGTCGTACTCTTTTTCATATAAAGCGTACAGTTTCTTGCTTCCGCCTCCTGCGGCAGAGTACATTCGCGCTATTGCTATTACCCAAGCCACTGCGAAGGCAGCCAGTTTTCCCACAGTTTTTACGGAAAAACCGTCCGTGTATATTCCCCACACGGCAAGACCTATAGAGGCTATGCCCAGTATTATAAGGATTATTAAAATGATTTTTGCTTTTTTTGTTTGCTTCATATTCGTTTTTCTTTAAAACTCTGCGTATTTTACGGAAAGTGCGTCCATATAAACGTCCGCTTTTCCGTCTTTGAAGGTCATATCTCCGTAGACACCGTCAGGCAGATCGGCGTAAACACGCGCATTTCCGCCTTCCTTTGCGGCGTTGACCAAAAGGATAAGCCGTTTTCCGTCTTCCGCCTTGCGTATACAGCCCAAAACTGCGTCTTCCTCTACCAAGCCGCGTATCGCCTGGGAGCATTTCTCGGTGCGCAGACGGGGCAGAGCGGTTTCTATAACGGGTGGACGGAGCATTTCGTTTCCGCACCAGAAGTATTTACCCAGCTTTTCACGGGTGCGGACACATTCAATATAGAAAGCCTTATCGGGGTTATCGTTGAATTTCTTGGGAGCTATCCAGCCCAACTGCTCGCCGTAAACAAGGCTTTGGGCAATAAATATTCTCTGTCCCGTCCAATCGGGGTCGGAATCGGACTGGTAGCTTCTTCCGAACATAGAAATATACTTGGAATAAATTACGGGGAACGCGGGCACCTGATCATTTCTTATCCACAGCCAGGAAAGATATCCGCTCATATGGGATACAAAGGGGTCGGCTGTGCATTCGGTGGTAAGAACCGCATCCTCGGGAAGGTTGCGGTACACTCTGTCAAGCAGTCCTCTGTAGGAACGGCACCACCAATCTCCTCCGCCGGGAACGTGGGGATGGGAGGGGTCACAGCAAGCATAGGGCTGTGCGGCGGCGATCTGGTCCATATACACGGCATCAAAGCCTTCGTCATTAATAAGTCTGCCAACGGTATACGCCATCTTTTCCTGCCACAGCGCGGTGGAGGGACACATAATGGAAAGACACACCTTGCTTCCGTCCTCTTCCTTAGATGAATAGGTTTCGGTAAAGCAAACGCCTTTTCTGTCCTTGGTAGCCCATTTCTTTGCAACGGAGGTGAACTCAAAATCCTCCGCTTTTCTGTCACGGGTATCCCAAAGTCTGCCGTTAATATAGGGCATAACCTTTACACCCGCGTCTTTCAGCTTTTTAAGTCCTTCCTTGGCAACGTCCCGCACGGGGAAGTAATGGGGGTAATCGTTATCAAAGGGAGCGTTGTGCCACAGATACAGATGCACGGGGCTGTCCGTACCCAGATCCTTTGTGGCTTCTATAATATCGTCTGCAAAGGAAGCGTCCTCGCCGATATGCACCAGCCACCAGTGAGGCGCCTTTACAAACCATTCGGGCTCTTTTCTCTCCCGGTGTAAGAATTCGGCTTCCTTTTCTACCCATTCTCTGTATATAACGGCGGCATCGTACCAATCGCCGTCAAACATCTTCCACACGCATTTTCCGCAAAGGGACTGGGAGTTACAGCCTCTGTCCAAATGGGTGAGAGGCTGTCCCGCTACCATGGACATAAACTTTTCTCCCGCATTTTTTCTGAAGCTGAACTGCTTGTATGCGGGGGCGGTATCGTGAATACCGTAGTATATACCTCTCTTTGTGCGCTTGTTGTAAAACGCCATATATTGCATAGAAACGCCGTAGGAAGGGTAGTTTTGCAGGTTTCTCAGTTCCTTGTTCTTTTCGGTGGTATAGACCTCGCCGCAGCCGTAGGGGTAGAACATACACACGTTATCCCCCGTGTCAAAGGACAGCATAGGATGGTCGCAAGCCGCCACGGTGTATTCGGTATTTGTGGAATTTATCTGCGTTTGCCATTCGATAGTGTTGTGAGTGCATACCGCTGTAAGAGTTACGGTTACTCCGGGAAGCTCTTTGTTTCCGGAAAGCAGTATTACTGCGCCTTCCTCGGTTTTATGCGCTTCCGCTATTTTCCAGCCTTTGTCGGAGGAAAGAGTTACCCATGTGCCGTCTGCGAGGTTTTCCGCATTCAGGCGGAACAAAGGTAGGGCGTGGGTAAGGAGATTCTTTTTGTTTTCCTTATCTCTTATAGAGTACAGACGGATACCTTCACCCGTGTTTTCGATCGCCACCGCAAGATATCCTGCGGAAAATCTGAATAGTTCCTTCATTTTTGCGCTTCCTCCGTTTATTTATTCTGAAAGTTGTTTTTTCAAAAATCCGTATCTGTGGGATTTTCTGTCATTTTCCACCATAACGGAAATGCTTTTTTGTGTTCCCACGAGTATGAGTATCTGCTTTGCTCTGGTTACCGCGGTGTAAAACAGATTTCTCGTCATCAAGGGGTAGGGACAATCGTAAACGGGCATAAGCACCACGGGATATTCGTTACCCTGGCTTTTGTGCACCGTTACCGCAAAGGCGTGCTCCAATTCGTCAAGCAAGGCAAAATCATATTCCGCCACCCGTTCGTCGAAGTTTATAACCATAGTTTCGCTTTGGGTGTCTATGGATATTATCCGTCCCACGTCACCGTTGAATATGCCTTGTCCGCGGATACCGTCCTTGTCCCATTCGATCTCATAATTGTTTTTGGTCTGCATTACCTTGTCGCCCTCGCGGAACAGCACGGAACCGATCTTCTTTTCCCGCTTTTTAAAGCTTTTGGGGTTAAGACCGTCCTGCAAAACAGCGTTAAGTGCTTTCGTGCCCAGCTCTCCTTTTTTGGTGGGAGTGAGTATCTGTATATCCGAAAAGCTGTCAAGAGAATAGGTCTTGGGAAGCCTGTCCCTGCAAAGGGACAAAAGTAATTGCTGTATATCCTCCGCATTCGACCGTTCCATAAAAAAGAAATCGTTTTTCTTTTCGTTAAGCACGGGCATTTTGCCCTCGTTAATATCGTGGGCATTGGTTACTATAAGGCTTTGCTGTGCCTGACGGAATATGTGCTTTAACCTTACCACGGGGAAAGCATCGCTGTCTATAATATCCTTCAGACATTGTCCCGCACCCACGGGGGGAAGCTGGTCCACGTCCCCGATCAGCACCAACGTGCTGCCTCTTTTTACCGCTTTTAACAGCGATGAAAACAGCAAAAGATCTACCATAGACATTTCGTCGATGATCACCACCGAAGCGGGGAGGGGATTACCCTCGTCCCTGCCGAATTTCGGTCTGTGGGCGGTGTCGAACTCGGTTTCCAGCAGGCGGTGTATGGTCTTTGCGTCCGCACCGCTTGCTTCGCTCATACGCTTTGCCGCCCTGCCCGTGGGTGCCGCAAGGCAAAAGGAAATTTTAAGGGATAAAAGCAATTCTGTAAGGGCTTTTATAACCGTAGTCTTACCTGTACCGGGACCGCCGGTTATTACGGTTACACCGTTGGTAATACCGCTTATTATGGCTTGCTTTTGCTCATCCGCATATATTATTCCGTATTTTTTCTCCAGATCCTTAATGGCGTTTTCCACGCCCTCGTATCTTTCGGGACGGGGAGTATCACGTAACAGCTTAAGCTTTGCGGATATATAGTTTTCCGCCTGACGGTATTCTTTCAAGTAAACGTATTCATCGTCCGTGCGTATAAAATCTCCCTTTTCGCACAGTCTGCCTACCGCCATAGCCACGGAAACGGGTTGAACCTTTAACGCATGCGCCGTCTTTGAGATCAGTTCCTTTTCGGGCAGACAGCAATGTCCTCCCGAATATGCGGCGGCGGAAAGCAGATATTCAGCTCCCGCTTCAATTCGCTCGGGGCTGTCTGCGGGGAAGCCCAGTTGCTGTGCCACGGTGTCCGCTTTTTCAAAGCCTATTCCCTCAATATCCCCGATCAGACGGTAAGGGTCTTTTTCTATTATAGTCGTGGCGGCGGCACCGTATCTGCGGTATATCCTTGCGGATACGGAGGGCCCGAAAAATCTTGAGCAAAACAGCATAACACTGCGCATACCGAACTGCGCGGCATAGCTTTCCGCAATATCCTTGGCTCTTTTCGGGGAAATTCCCTTAATATCGCACAGCCACTTGGGGTTGTTTTCCATAACGTCAAAGGTGTCCGCCCCGAAGGCCTCTACAATTCGAGCGGCGGTCACGGGGCCGATACCCTTTACCGCACCCGATGAAAGGTATTTATATATCGCCTCCGAATCCGTGGGAAGCTTTTTCTCAAAATACTCCACCTTTAACTGTCTTCCGAATGTGGCGTGCACCTGCCACACTCCTTGGGCTTTTATGCTCTCTCCTTCGTTGAGGTACGGCATAATTCCCACAAGGGTAATAAGCTCTCCTCCGCAGGCGCACTCGCACACGGTATAGCCGTTATCTTCGTTTGTAAAGACTATGTTTTCCACTATTCCCTCAAGCGTTACCTGCTCCAAAGCTTTTTCACCTCTTTTTATATATTTTTCCGTATTCTTCCGACATACGCTTTAAAATTTCTTCTTTGTCTGCGGCGGTGCGGCATATTATCACCTTGCTACCCCGCAGGGAACAGTCATACAGCTTTTCTTTAACCGTTTGCTCGGTGTCTTCCTCTGCGGGAATGTATATTTCCGTAACCTCGGTACACTTTTTCTCCAGCACCAATGTCAGCAAAAAGCACACGCCGATACATACCAGAAACGCCGTAAAAATTTCCATATGTTTTTCCACCTCCGATTATAGAATAAAGTGAGTATCTTTTCAAGTAAATTTATAATATTTTACTTTACTTTTTTACATTATAATGTTAAAATAAACTGAATAATACTGTGAGGAATACAATGAGTAAAATTTCACTTACACCTGATAAAATGTTTAAAAACATATACGAGATAACTCCCGAGCTGTTAAAGGCGGACGGGATAAATACCGTTGTTTTTGATGTGGATAATACAATCGCTCCCTACAGCGTTGCCTATCCTACGGAGCGAATGGCAAAGTATCTGTTTTCTCTGCGGGATAACGGCATTAACGTGGCGTTTGCTTCCAATAACGACGGCAAGCGGGTTGAGAAATTCAACCGTCCCCTTGGCTTTTTCACCATAAGTAAAGCCAAAAAGCCCTCCCGCCGCGCCGTACGCAGAATAATGCGTAAATTCGGCGTAACCAAGGAGCAGACTCTGGTTATCGGCGACCAGCTCTTTACAGATTGCCTTTGTGCCCACCGTGCAGGTGTGCGTGCGTATATCGTTGAGCCTATCGACCGTGAGGACGAGGGCTGGTTTATAAAGGTAAAGCGTCTTTTTGAAAAGCCCCATATCCATAAGTTTAAAAGGAGGAGAGCTTGATGAGCGCACTTTTCGGCCCCGGCGGCAATTGTGAAGAGTTTGCAAAAAGCGGTCTTAAAAGCTCTCTTTACGCACCAAAATGGGTAAAGGATTACGGGCTTGACGCATACGAATATGAGGCGGGCAGGGGTATACACGCATCTCCCTCCTTGCTTGCGGAAATGGGTGAATACGCAAAAGAGCTGGGCATAAAAATGTCCTTCCACACCCCCTATTTTATATCCCTTTCCTCTGTGGAAAAGGAAAAGCGTGTTAAAAGCGTAGGCTACATAATGGAATCCGCCGCCGCAAGTGAGCTTTTGGGCGCATCCGTTATGGTGGTGCATTGCGGCTCCTGCGCAAAGATAAGCAGAGAGCAGGCGATGGAGTACGCTTCCGAAACCCTGCTTATGGCAGACAAAGCCCTTAAGGAATCGGGCTTTAAGGTAAAATTGGGTATAGAAACAATGGGCAAGATAAACCAGCTGGGTACTCTTGACGAGGTGCTTACCCTTTGCACTTTGTCCGAAAATTTCGTGCCCGTGGTGGATTTCGGCCACTTGAACGCAAGGACTCTGGGCAGTATAAAGACAGACGCGGATTACGAGTTTATTTTTGATGAAATTTCCCGTCGTCTGGGAAGTGAATATGCAGATACCCTGCATTGCCATTTTTCAAAAATAGAATACACGGGAATGGGAGAGAAAAAGCACCTTACCTTTGAAGATGAGCTTTACGGTCCCTCGCCTGAGAGCTTGGCGCAGGTCATAGCAAGAAAGGGACTTTCTCCCACCATCATCTGCGAATCCGCGGGAACCCAGTCTTGCGATGCAAAAATATTAAAAAATGAGTATGAGAAAGCAAAAAATAACTAAATATTTAAAAAATTTGGCTTTAACAGTGCTTTTTATAGGGGCAGTGTGCCTGCTTTTCCTTTCGGTATGTAATCTTACGGTTATTTGGGGATCGCAGAAAAAGATAAATGCTTTTGACATTCCCAAGTGCGATGCCATTATTATTCTCGGCGCAATGGTAAGAGGGGACACGCCCTCCGCCATTCTTAAAGCGCGGCTGGATAAAGGCTGTGAACTGTATTTCAGCGGCGCGGCAGACCGTATAATTATGTCCGGCGACCACGGCAGGGTGGATTACGATGAAGTAAACGCAATGAAAGCTTACGCCGTTTCCAAGGGCGTGCCGGAGGAGCATATTTTTACCGACCACGCAGGGTTTGATACCTACGATTCTATGTACAGAGCAAGAGATATCTTCCTTTGCGAAAAAGTGATAGTTGTAACCCAAGCCTTTCACGTAAATCGTGCCGTTTTCCTCGGCAACGCATTGGGGCTTGAAACCTACGGTGTTACCTGCAGTGAGGAAAGCTACAGCCCTGCATTTTTCACCACTAACGTGCGTGAGCCGTTGGCAAGGGTAAAAGCCGTTGTCAATGCGGTATTCAAGCCGAAGCCCAAATATCTGGGCGACAGTATTCCCATCTACGGAGAAGCCTCCGCAAGTTGGGACTAAAGGAGTATATTATTTATGAAATTTCACAAGATAACCGTTCACGCATCCTCTTTGGGAGTAGAGTTTATTCAGGGTGTCCTTATGGGCGCAGAGGCAGAGTGCTTTGAGATCGTCGATCCCACAGACCTGCAGGAATTGCTGGATACACAGTACGTCCCCTTCGATTACGTTGACGATGCACTTCTTGAAACCAAGGACGAGGAAGCCAAGGTAAGAGTATATCTGGCGGATAACAGCCAGGGAAGAGAGAAGATGGAGATCATTTTGGAGGGAATAGAAGCCCTCCGCAACGAAACCGAATTTGATCTCGGCTCTTTAAAAACCGATATAAGCGAAACCGACGACAGCGAGTGGGCAGACAACTGGAAGGAATTTTTCCATCCTCTGCCCATCGGAAACTCCTTTGTGGTAAAGCCCACCTGGGAGGATTGGGAAGGGGAGGACCGTATCGTTTTAGAGATAGACCCCGAATCCTCCTTCGGAAGCGGTCAGCACGAAACCACCTCTCTGTGTCTTGAGGCATTGGAGGATATCCCCCTTGAAAACGCAAGTGTTCTGGATATGGGCTGTGGAAGCGGAATTTTAGGTATCGGTGCTCTGCTTTTGGGCGCAAAGGACGTTCTGGCTGTGGATATTGATAAAAACGCAGTTGATATAGCCGTAAAAAACGCAATCCTCAATAAAGTTCAAAACTTTGAGGGACTGTGCGGAAACACCCTTTCCGATGAGGGCGTTTACAATAAAGTTACCTCCAAAAAGTACGGAGTTATTCTTGCAAATATAGTTGCGGATGTTATTATCGCCATGGCACCCACCTTCAAAAAGGTGCTGGAGGATGAAGGCACTCTCATCTGCAGCGGAATAATATCCCCCAGAAAGGGCGAGGTTCTGAGCGCCCTTGCAGAAAACGGCTTTGCTCTTACGGGCATAGGCGAAAAAAATGATTGGGTTTCAATAATATGTACCAAAGCATAGAAAAAGAAATGCGTGAGCTTGAAAAGGCTCTTGAATATCATTCCAAAAAGTATTACGAGTTGGACAGCCCCGAAATATCCGATTACGAATACGATGCGATGTTTGACCGTCTTAAGAAATTAGAGGAGCAGTATCCCGAATACGCTTCTCCCGTTTCTATGACACATCGTGTCGGCGGTGCCGTGGCGGAAAGATTTGAAAAGGTGCACCACAACGTATCTCTCGGCTCTCTTACAGACGTATTTTCCACCGAGGAAGTGGTTTCCTTTTGCGGAAAGGTAAAGGAAGCGTATGGGTACGCGGATTTCGTTACGGAAGCAAAAATAGACGGACTTTCCGTTGCCCTCACCTATGAAAACGGCGTGTTTGTTCTGGGTGCAACCAGAGGGGACGGAGAGTACGGAGAGGACGTTACCGCAAACCTTAAAACGGTGCGCAATATTCCTCTTAAATTGAATACGGATACCCCTCCCGCACATCTTGTTGTCCGCGGCGAGGTGTATATGCCCAAGAGCGTGTTTGCAGACCTTAACCGTGTTCGCGAGGAAGAGGGACAGCCTCCATTCGCAAATCCCAGAAATGCCGCCGCAGGCTCTCTTAGACAGCTTGACAGCCGCGTGTGCGCTTCAAGAAGATTGGATATTTTTGTGTTTAATCTTCAGGAATGCTCGGAGGAAACGCCTTCCACTCACCGCGAAACGCTGGATCTGCTGGAGGAATACGGCTTTACCGTTTCTCCTTACCGCGTGGTGTGCGATACCGCAGATCAGGTAGGCGCAGTTATTGATGAAATAGGCGAAAAACGCTCATCTCTGCCCTTTGATATTGACGGCGCTGTGGTAAAGGTAAACTCCCTTGCTCTGCGTGAGGAAATGGGGCAGACCGCATCCGTTCCCCGTTGGGCGGTTGCATATAAATACCCTCCGGAAACGGCATCTACAGTTTTGAGGGAAATAATTATTCAGGTGGGCAGAACCGGCGTCCTTACCCCCAAGGCGATATTCGATACAGTACGTCTTGCGGGAACCAACGTTACCCAGGCTACCCTTCATAATATAGATTATATTCGGGAAAAGGATATTCGTGTGGGAGATACGGTGTTCGTCCGCAAGGCGGGGGATATTATTCCCGAAGTCGTGGGCGTGGATCTTAAGCTCCGTCCCGAGAATGCTTCTCCCTTTGAAATGCCAAGCTATTGTCCCGTTTGTGGTGCTCCCGCCGAGAGGGAAGAGGGCTTTGCCGCCACCCGCTGTACAAATACTTTTTGTCCCGCTCAGGTGCGCAGAGCGTTGGAGCATTTCGTTTCCCGCGATGCAATGAATATCGAAACCGTGGGAAAAAGCGTGGCAGGCCTTTTAATAGATTCAGGTATGGTGAGCGATGTTTCCGACCTTTACGTTCTGGATAAAGACAAGGTAGCCCTTCTTGAAGGCTTGGGCGAAAAAAGCGCTTTAAACATTCTGGATTCCGTGGAGAAATCAAAAAATGCGGGGCTTGCCCGCCTTATATACGCTTTGGGAATACGGCATATCGGCGAAAAAGCGGGAACAGTGCTTGCCGCCGAATTCGGAAATATGCGCTCCCTTATGGATGCGGACAGAGAGACCTTGTGCTCCGTAAAGGATATAGGCCCCGAATCCGCAGATGCGCTTGTAAGCTTCTTTTCCTCCGAAAAGAACAGAGCCATTATTCAAAAGCTGGAGGATTACGGCGTTCTGATGGAGGATAACAGCGTTAAAAACGGTGATATCCTTGCAGGAAAGACTGTGGTCGTAACAGGCACTATGGTTACAATGAAGCGCTCGGAGATAGAAGCACTAATACGCTCTTACGGCGGTACCGCTGCGGGAAGCGTATCCAAAAAGACCTCCTTCGTGGTTGCGGGGGATGAGGCAGGCAGTAAAAAAGCCAAAGCCGAACAACTGGGAATACCGGTAATAACCGAAGAAGAATTTTTAAAATTGCTTAAATAAAGGAGTAATTACTATGAAAACAGCATTTCCCGTTTATATGGAAGCAGACGTTGTCGTATGTGGCGGCGGTACTGCAGGCGCTTTCGCGGCGATCGCAGCAGCCGAACAGGGCAAAAAGGTACTTGTTATCGAGCAGTTCGGCTCTTTGGGAGGCACAGCCACAAACGGTCTTGTTACTCCCGTAATGCATACCTATATGCGTATCAACCCCCAGTGCTCTTATATTCAAAAAAAGCTTGTGGAAAAACAGCTTAAGTACGCAAGCTGTAACGATCAGGGCAATATGTTCGATCCTCTCGTACTCCGTCTGGCACTTGAGGAGTTGTGCGTAGAAGCAGGCGTTAACCTTCTTTACCACACCTATATCGCAAACGTAGAGGTTGAAAACGGCTCTGTTACCGCAGTAAAGATAGTAAACAAAGCAGGCGAACAGCTTGTTAAAGGTAAAATGTTCATTGACGCTACCGGCGATGGCGACGTGTGCGTAATGGCAGGTGCAGACTACACAAAGGGCAACCCCGAAACGGGTATAAACCAGCCTATGTCCCTCCGTTACATACTGGGCGGTATCGATATCCCCAAAGCAGGTGAATTTATGCGTGCAGAGGCGGCTCGTACCGGTCTTGGCGGCGCTTCCTGCGATCCCGCAAATCCTTATACTACCCTTTACGGCGGCGGTGTTGCATCCAAGCCTTGGGCACTGACCGAATGGTTTGATGCAGGTATAGAATCCGGCGAGCTGGAGCCTATGGATAAGGCTTACTGGCAGGTATTTACCATTCCCGGCAGAAAAGACGGCCTTGCCTTTAACTGCCCCGAATTCTTTGAAAATATAGACGCCACCAATCCCGATGACCTTACAATTTCCCAGCTTAAGGGCAAAAAGGCTATCTTCCGTCAGCTTATGTACTACAGAAAGCACTTCCCCGGATTTGAAAACGCCTACGTTGCAGAGATTGCCGCAATGGTGGGTATAAGAGAAAGCCGTGAGATAATCACAGAATACGTAATGACTGCGCTCGATCTTTACGCACAGCGCAAGTTTGATGATATGTTCTGTCAGTCCAATTATCCTATCGACGTACACGGCAAAGCCCACAACTGCTCCTTTGACGGCATCGAAAAAGACGAGGCTCGTCCTTGGTACGATATTCCTTACCGTTCCTTGGTTGTAAAGGGTGTGGATAACCTTTTGGTTGCCGGCAGATGTCTGGGCGCAGAATTTATCGTTCAGTCCTCTCTCCGTGTACAGCAGTCCGTGCGCTCCTCCGGTGAAGCCGCCGGTATAGCCGCCGCTATGGCGATCGATGCAGGCGTGCCTGCCCGTGAAGTAGACGGCAAGAAGGTAAGAGAAACCATGGTTTCTCTCGGCGCAATTTATCAGGATATATAAACTGTAGTTAAGAGGAAATACCTTGATTATTTACGATCGCAACGGCAACGTGGTACCCGCTACCGCAATGCCGGATAAGCTTATGAGATTTATGTACGGCAAAAAGCTGGGAAGACCTATGCTGTGGATTTCGGCAAGGCGCAATTCCTCCCGCTTGGTCGGCGCATATATGAACAGCCCTTTATCCAAAGGAAGAGCGTACCGCGCTGTGAAAAAACACGGCATAAATCTTGATGAGTATGAAAAACAGCACTTCAAGAGCTATAACGATTTTTTCACCCGCAAAATAAAATCTTCCTGCCGCCCCGTGGATATGACACCGGAGCATCTTATCGCCCCCTGCGACAGTAAGCTCCGCGCCTTTCCCATAACGGCGGCGAAGGATTATATCATCAAGGGCTCGCCCTACACGATACACGAGCTTTTGGGCGGGGACAGCGTGTGCGAAGAATATATCGGCGGTATGTGTCTTATCTTCCGGCTTTCCGTTGACGATTACCACAGATATTGCTATATAGATAAAGGCACCCGCAGTCCTTATCGCAAGATAAAAGGCGTTTTGTATACCGTTTCCCATGTGGACGGTCTGGGACGAAATTATTTCAAGCGGAACTTCCGTGTTTATACCACCCTACATACCGAAAACTTCGGGGACGTGATCCACGTTGAGGTGGGCGCTACCCTTGTGGGCAGAATACGAAACCGTGTTTCTACCGTCTTTAATAAAGGGGACGAAAAGGGATATTTCGAATTCGGCGGGTCTACCATCGTGCTGCTTTTCAAAAAGGGAGTAGTGGAATTGGACGAGGATATTATCCGCAATTCCTTGGAGGGCAACGAAACACAGGTGAGATACGGCTCCAAGATAGGCAAAAAAATATGATAAAAAATCCCCCGATATGTTCGGGGGTTTTTTGCGTCTGTTATTCCGTTACCGTAATATTTACGGTTATGGTTTTTACCGTGCTCTCGCCGTCGAAAACAGAAATTTTCACTTGGTCCTCTCCCGCATAACTCTTCATAGCGGTATATGTAAGAGTTCCGTTTTTATCCAGCCGCACACTTCCGAAAAGGGGAGTTAGCTCGTATCTGTACTCGATTTCCGAAAGATCGCCCAGAAAAACAGATGCGGATTTCCCGTTTTTAACCGTTAAAGAAGCGTCTTCAAAAACGGATAGATCCTGCTTTTCCGTTATACCGAACTTTCCGTCCATAGTACCCGTAATATACTTTACGGATTCATAAAAAACAGTGGGCATATAGGGTCTGTCGCTGTTTTCAAAGGATATATATGCGCCGGGTATTGCGCCCTGATAATATGCATTTACGGAGTTTATGAATCCGTACTCAAACCCTGCGTTGAGATATTCTCTGTACATACTCAGCGTCTGCTTGCTTTGCTCAAATGTATCCGTTTCAATTTCAATGCCTACTCCGTATATCTTTGCCAATTCGGAAATGGTGGAGAGTCTGTAAGGGTCTATTTGGTCAAACATAAGGTTCGGCTGCCAGCAGGTAATGTCAAAGCCGTAATATTTGCTGTGCCATATGCCGTTGATACGGCTGTAATAGGGGCACCACAGAGATTTGTAGCCCATAGAATGTAAGTATTCGTTAAAGGCGATCACAGCCTCTTTATCGTAAGCTGCAGCAGGTGCGTGGGCATTGGGGCGTATATTTTCCACCTGCCAGTAAAAGCCTATCAGTTGCAGGTTTTCATAGCCTTTTTCCTTAAATCTGCGTATGGCTTCGTCTGCCTGCCATTTAAGACATTCAATATAATCCTCTGCGGTTTTTATTTCTTTTCCGTTAAACACATCGCCAATAGCAGGGCAGTTTACGGATATCCATATCATTTCCTTATCGTCCGTGCCCAGAGCCTCGTTAAGCATACCCTTGGCACTGTCTGCCGCATCCATATTCACGCCTTCACGGAACAGCTCGGATAAAAACCACTCTGTGCCTTCGTTTCTGTCGGGATAGGAATTCAAATCTCCTCTGGTTGTAAAGGCAAGAGAATCAAACAAAACTCCCACTGCACTGCCCGTTTCGTCACGGTGGGCGAGATATTTGTATGCGTTTTCCAAGGTCAGCACGTGTACGTCTTCGCATACCTTTCCGTATCCGTCGGTAATGCAGGTAAAGAGTATGTCATTCGCTCCCACATCCTCGGGATCGGGATAAGTGCCGTAAAGCAAGCCTTCGGGCTCAAATGCCTTAACCGCAGAAGCGGTGTTCTTTTTGCCCCAGATTTCCCATTCACCCATATAAACCGAGCTGGATATTTCGTTATCGGGTACGGTGGGGAAGGTTATGCGCACGTAACGGGCGAGAAATTGCTCCTCAAATTCAATCTTTCTCGTATCGTTGCTCCTTTCGGCAACACCGTATTCGGGATTATGCTCCGCAAAAACCGTAACCCAATCGGTACCGTTTTCGCTAACGCTTATATAATATACGGGAGGCGTGGCAATTCCCCAGGAGGGCTTATCCTGAAAAGTAACCGTACAGCCCTGAATTGCCATTACCGTGCCCAGATCCGCTACCACGTGCCGTCCTGCACCGCGGTAGAATATAAAATAATCTCCCTCAATATTGCCGTGAAGCTTTCCGTCGGTAAGCATAGATATTTTGTCCATACCCGTGTTGGAATGGTTTTTAATAATAGGATCAAAATGCTGTATCTGAAAATCCACGCCCTTTAATTTGGCAAGATTTTGCAAGGTGTCGTAATCTTTATCTTCTTTGCTTACCTTGACTTCGGATTCTCCTAAATTAAGGTTATATCCGTAAAAATCCGTAACGGGGTAGTAAGGGTCTGTCCAATCTCCCAAGGTGTTGTAAACGTCACCGTCTTCGCAGTATTCAAAAGCGGTTATTTCGTCAACAAACAGCATATTTCCGTTTTGGGAGGAGAAGGTTATTTTTATATACCGTGCAGTAACCGCCTTGGGGAAGGCAAAATTATATGTGTATTTGCCGCAGTATTCCGTATCCGAGGGAGTGTCTATCCTTCCTATTTTTGTGTAATCCTTTCCGTTATCCGAAACCTTTACAGACACGCTTCCGGGCAGATTTGCACCGGAGCTTATATTTTTATAGCAGCCGATATAAATATCGCCGATAGCGTGCTCCGCTTCACCAAGATCAAAGGTTATGGTTAAGGATCCGCCTCCCGACCAGCCTGCGTAATAGTGAGGTCCGTAAGCCAGATTTAAGTAATATCCGTCCGTAAGCTTTTGGTTGGCGGAATCGGTGTAGTATCCGTCGGATTGTCTACTGGGGGTATAGGTAAGTCCTCTGAACACATTTTTCGCTTTAAGGGATCGGTCTATATCCTTTACCATATATCCCTTTATTTCTTCAACCTTTTCGCTTAAAACAAAAGAAGGAGCGTCCTGCCCGGAAGCTTCGCCGCTTTCTTCGGCCACACTTTCCCCGCCTTTTCCTTCGCAGGAAGCAATAAGTCCTAAAACAAGTAAAAGCACAAGTGAAACAATCCTGAAAAAAACGTTTTTCTTCATAACAGATACGCTCTCTTCCTATATAATTCTATTATTCTTCAAGTAATGCGTTAAGGGAATTCATTAAAGCATTGCTCGGTGTATCCATTTCTCCGAAGGGGAAGGGGATACCCAAGTTTTCATATTTTACCGCGCAGATTTTGCGGAATGGGAGCAGTTCGGTTTTATCCACGCAGGGGTATTTATGTATTGCCTCTTTTAATTTAAGAGCGTTTTCTTCCGTATCGTTTACGGTGGGTATAATAACCTGCCGCAGGGTTACGGGAATATTCTTTTTTTGCAGATACTCCAAAAAAGCGTTTACTCTTTCTATACTGCAGCCGACGTTATCCCGGTAGGAAGCATCATCGGTATATTTGTAATCCAAAAGCACTCTGTCGGTTACCTCAAGAAGGTCTTTCACGCTTTGGTTTAAAACGCTTCCCGAAGTATCAAGGCAGGTGTTTATGCCGTTCTCATGGCATTTTTCAAATATTTCCCTTGCGAACTCCGCCTGAAGCAGCGGCTCTCCGCCGGAAAGGGTTATCCCACCCTCAGCACCGAAATATTCTTTATAGCGGATGGCTTTGTTTACTATTTCCTCCGCCGAATATTCTTTTCCGCCTGCCATATCCCAGGTGTCGGGGTTATGACAGCACTTGCACCGCAGATTACAGCCCTGAAAAAACACAACAAACCGCACGCCCGGTCCGTCTACCGTGCCCAGACTTTGTATGGAATGAACTCTTCCCGTCATACGCTCATATGGAAGGTACGGCTTATGACCTCTCTCTGCTGTTCACGGGAAAGCTTGTTGAAGTTTACCGCATATCCCGAAACACGTATTGTCAGGTTGGGATATTCCTCGGGGTTTTCGTATGCTTTAATAAGGGTTTCTCTGTTAAGCACGTTTACGTTTATATGGTGGGCGTTTTTTGCGAAATAACCGTCCAATATGGAAACCAGATTGGTTATACGATCATCCTCGGTTTTTCCCAATGCTTCGGGAGAAATAGAGAAGGTGTTGGAGATACCGTCGCGGCAGTCCTCGTAGCGTATCTTTGCCACAGAGTTAAGGGAAGCCAGCGCTCCGTTTTCCTCACGGTTGTGCATAGGATTTGCTCCGGGTGCGAAGGGTGCGCCTGCTTTTCTTCCGTCAGGTGTAGCTCCCGTGTTTTTGCCGTACATTACGTTGGAGGTAATGGTAAGCACGGAAAGGGTGTGGGTAGCGTTACGGTAGGTGGGAGTTTTGCGCAGCTCGGTTATTACCTGATGCGCCAGCTCCACGGCGATAGTGTCCACACGGTCATCATCGTTGCCGTATTTGGGGAAATCTCCTTCGGTGTTAAAATCTACAATATATCCCATTTCGTCCTTAACGGGATGCACTTTGGCAAACTTGATAGCGCTCATAGAGTCCGCAACCACGGAAAATCCCGCAACGCCGAACGCCATAAGACGTTTTACGTCGGTATCGTGAAGTGCCATCTGTGTCTTTTCGTATGCGTATTTATCGTGCATATAGTGGATAAGGTTCATTGTGTTTACGTACAGCTTGCTTAACCACTCAACGTAAATATCGTATCTTTCCTTAACCGCGTCGTAATCCAGTGTGTCGCCCTCCATAACGGGCAGCTGAGGTCCGATATGAATACCGCTGGTTGTGTCAAAACCGCCGTTTATGGCAATAAGCAAAAGCTTTGCCAGATTGCATCTTGCACCGAAGAACTGCATTTGCTTGCCTATCTCCATTGCGGAAACACAGCAGGCAATGGCGTAATCATCGCCGTGGTGGGGGCGCATGATATCGTCATTTTCGTACTGGATAGAGTCGGTGTCCGCAGAAACCTTTGCGCAAAAACGCTTAAAGCTTTCGGGCAGACGGGTAGACCAAAGAACGGTAAGGTTGGGCTCGGGAGAAGAACCGAGGGTATAAAGGGTGTTAAGCATACGGTAAGAACTTTTGGTGACCAGCGTTCTTCCGTCATTACCCATACCGCCCACAGCCTCGGTTATCCACATAGGATCGCCGCCGAACAGCTCATTGTATTCGGGAGTGCGGAGATGGCGGGCAATACGAAGCTTTATAACGAAATCGTCCATCAGCTCCTGAGCGCCCTTTTCGTCAAGTATGCCGTTTGCCATATCACGCTCAATATAAATATCGAAAAAGCTGCTTACTCTGCCCAATGACATCGCGGCGCCGTTTTGCTCCTTTATGGCGCCGAGGTAGGCAAAATAGGTCCATTGTATAGCTTCTTTTGCGTTTTTTGCGGGCTCGCTTATATCAAAGCCGTACATTTCTGCCATTTCCTTGAGGTAACCCAAGAAGGCTATCTGCTGGAACAGCTCTTCGCTCTGCCTTGCGCTTTCAACGGTGAAATCCGCTTCTCCCAGCTTTGCTTTGTCTGCCTGCTTTTGCTTTATAAGTCTGTCAACGCCGTAAAGGGCAACGCGGCGGTAATCGCCTATAATGCGTCCTCTTCCGTATGCGTCGGGCAGACCGGTAATAACGTGGCATTTACGGGCTTTTCTCATTTCATCGGTATAAACGCGGAAAACGCCGTCATTATGAGTGGTGCGGAACTTAAATTCGTTCTCCACCTTGTCGCTCAGCCTGTAGCCGTATGCGGCGCACGCCTGCCTTGCCATACGTATTCCGCCGAAGGGATTTACACCTCTTTTTAAGGGGCTGTCGGTCTGCATACCGAAGATAAGCTCGTTTTCTTTATCAATATAACCGGGAGCATAGCTGGTAAGGGAGGAAACGGTTTCGGTATCTATATCCAAAACACCGCCGTTTTTGCGCTCCTGCGCAAAAAGCTCCTGCACCTTTGCCATAAGGGCACTCGTGCGCTCCGTTGCGGTTTCAAGAAAATCGGCATCTCCCGTATACTCTTTGTAGTTTGTCTGTATAAAATCTCTTACGTTAATTTCTTCTTGCCAGATTCCGGGTTTAAAACCGGTCCAATTAATGTGTTCCATTTTCTTTCTCCTTTTTTCGATTTCGCCCGAAAAAATAAAAAAACGGGCAAAATCAGTTCTGTAATGAATTGATCTTGCCCAGACGGTCGGCTTGTATATCTCTTTACACTCCCCCGCGGTGTATCCGCGAAATCCGTCAGTTATGTAAAGATCTTAAGTTAATTATATCCTACCGAAGCAAAAATGTCAATGTGAAATTTCACTATTTTACTTGGATAAGCTCCCACGTTCCCACGTAAAGATATCCATCTTCGGCAGAGATGGAATTTACGCCGAAGAAGGGCAGAGTATCCAATCCGTAATCGTAGGCGATGTTTTCGTGGGTACAGCTGACGGTAAGATTTTCTCCGTCCGTTTCATAAGTGAAATCCAGCTTTAATCCGTCCACGTCCAGCTTTCCGCTTCCGTCGGCATAAAAATATATTATAATGTCATTACCGTATTTCCAGACGGTGTCTTCCAGCACGATATCCGTTTCCTTGCATCCGCAAAGGAGCGTAAGGGCGATAAGCAGGACAGCAGTAAGTTTCCGCACGGCGTTCCCTCCCGTAAAATATGTACCTTAATTATGTGCCAAAAAAGGAAAAATGTCAATATAATTCAAAAAAGACATCATTTTTCTTTTTTTATACTTTACAATTCACGCTCTTTTATGTTACAATATAATGCTAAAAAATCCTTTTCGGGAGGTAGGACACGTTGACAGACCGTTTTTTGGAAATAATTGAAGATTCTTCACGCATTGTGTTTTTCGGCGGCGCCGGCGTGTCAACCGAAAGCGGTATTCCCGATTTCCGCGGTGATGGCGGCTTGTACGGTCTGGTGCCCGAGCAAATGATAAGCCACAGCTATTTCGTTTCCCACCCGGAAAGATTTTATGAATTTTACCGCACCAAAATGATATATCCGTCTGCCCTTCCCAACAACGCTCACAAAGCCCTTGCGCTTTTGGAAAAGCAGGGAAAATTGCTTTCGGTAATCACACAGAATATAGACGGCTTGCATCAGGCGGCGGGAAGCGAGAAGGTATACGAGCTTCACGGCTCGGTACACAGAAATTACTGCACCCGCTGTGGCAAATTTTACGGGGTAGAGCATATACTCTCTTCGGATAAGGTTCCTTTGTGCGAATGCGGCGGTATCGTAAAGCCGGACGTGGTGCTGTACGAAGAACCCCTTGACAGCAAGACGATGTATTCCGCCGTGGCGGATATTTCCCGCTGTGATACCCTTATCGTCGGCGGTACTTCCTTGGCGGTTTATCCCGCCGCAGGACTTATAAACTATTTTTGCGGAAAATATCTTGTTCTCATAAATAAATCTCCCACTCCCGCAGACAGTATGGCGGATGTGATCATACGGGAAAATATCGGGGAAGTAATGGGAAAGCTTTTGAAGGAGTAATTTTGAAAATGAAAAAAACAGTAGCCCTTCTTTTCGGCGGTGTTTCCAGCGAATACGCTGTTTCCTGCGTTTCTGCGGCGTGCGTGGCTGACAATATAAATAAAGAGGTTTATGACGTGTGCCTTTTGGGTATCACGCAGGACGGCAAGTGGTATCTTTATAACGGGGATACCGACAGTATGCGTAACCACACTTGGAATAAAAAAGAGGAGTATCTCACTCCCGCAGTTATCTCCCCTTCAAAGACACATCACGGCATATTGCTTGAGGACGGTACGGTTATACACGTAGACGCAGTGTTCCCCGTGCTTCACGGCAAAAACGGTGAGGACGGCACCATGCAGGGACTTCTTGCTCTTTCGGGCATTCCTTACGTGGGCTGTAACACCTATTCCTCTGCGGTATGTATGGATAAGGTCACCACCAAGATCCTTTGCGAAAAAGTGGGCATTCCCGTGGTTCCCTACGTTTTCTTCCGTAAAAACGGCTTTTGCGCGGAGAACGCGGTAAAGGAATGTGAGGAAAATCTTTCTTACCCTATGTTCGTAAAGCCCGCCAACGCAGGCTCTTCCGTGGGTATAACCAAAGCCAATAACCGTGAAGAGCTTGTAAAGGGATTTGAGGTTGCCTTCGATAACGATTATAAAGTATTGGTTGAAACCGGTGTTAAAAATGCCCGCGAGATCGAGGTTGCTATACTGGGCAACGAAAACGCCGTTGCTTCCGTTTGCGGAGAGATAGCCCCCGGCGCCGATTTTTACGATTACGAAACCAAATACGTTGCCTCCACCGCCTCCTATTACATCCCCGCCCGAATTGATGACGCGGTGGCGGAAAGAGTGCGGGAATACGCCGTCAGGATATACAAAATTCTTGGCTGCAAGGGTCTTTCAAGAGTGGATTTCTTCGTAGGCGAGAACATCGTTTTCAACGAGATAAACACCCTCCCCGGCTTTACAAGCATCAGTATGTATCCCA
>JAZNZY010000004.1:0-13817 GCA_045595165.1 Eubacteriales bacterium | reverse complement strand
GCTTTATTATGAACTGACCGACGGTGAAATAACCTGGCCCGATGAGCTTGAAGGAGATGTAAAAATTCTTCTTTCCGTAATAAAAATAGATTTTTTCACGGGCATGGAATAACGGAGCGATAACTATGTTTTGGCAGACTTATAAAACAACCTTAAAAAATCTGTTTCGCTCTGTTGTTTTCTGGCTTACGGTGGTTATCGTAATATTGGTAGCACTGGAAAACGTGCTTTCATACACCTACGGATATTACGATATGTCGCTTAACGAAACCATATACGATACAGACCCCCGCTTTATACTCAGCTACAGCACTTATATAAAACAATGCTTCAATTCGCTGGCAACTCTGCTCAGTTATGCGGTGCCTTTGTTTGCGGCGATATCTGCCGTGCTTATTATCAACCGCGATTACGGCGATAACTTTTTCGAAATAGAAAAAGCCGGCGGAATAAAGATTTACGCATATATTATGGGACGGATAACCGCCCTTGTTTCTGTATGCTTTTTAATAACTCTTGCGGTGAATTTTGTGTTCTTTCATATATACGTATTTACCCGAGGAGGCGTAAAAGAAATGGGGATTTGGGAATATATCTTTGATTCCACGTGGCGCATACTACTTATGAACCTATGCAGAGCTTTGCCTTGTATAATATTTTTTATCGGGCTTACGTATTCTCTGGGTGCGCTGTTCAAAAGCGGAATTCCCGCAGCTATCGGCGGAATGGGGTATGCGCTCTTTTCTTTTACGGCGTATATGGTACTGCGCTTACAGCTCAAGGATATGCGATTCTATTTTGATTACCTCTCCCCTATTCCCAACAAGCTGAATATGTATCTGTATATGATCGGCACAGAAGGGTTTGAAAGCTTTATTCAAAGTCAAAACACGTCGCTGCTACACGCCCTCGTCTGTATAGGAATTATGGCGGGAACGGGTGCTTTGTGTGTGCTTATATCTTATTTACGTATGCGCAAACGCACAGTATAAACGGCAAAGCAGAAAGGAAAAAACGCATTGAAAAAAACGATATTTTTAATTTTTATCCTTACCGTGTTGGTATTTTTGATTTGCGGCTGTGAAGACGACAAGGATATTTCCGATACGGGCAGTATTAACACCGAATCTGTGGGCGGAATTTCCGAAAATCACAGTAAAGAAAGCGAAAGCATCGAAGAAGAAAGCGTTATCCACACGGACGATATGGTGCGCGAGGTGAAAATAGAGATATATGAAGAAAAAACGCAAAAACTGATCAAGTCATTTGAGCTTACCGACCAACAAATATGTGTTGAGATATTTTCAACCTTTGATAAATGCTTTGAAGAACTGTGCGAAAAATATCCCCGCGATGCGGCACCGGACAAAGACGTGAAAACCGATTACCGTGTGGCGGTTTATCTGAACATTTATTACGATGCTGCCAGAGAAAACCTTGCATACTACATTGACATAAGTTATCCCCACGGGTATACAAACGATATTTACAGACTTATGCACCACGGCGGAAGCCCATTCGGAGATTACGTTGCCCGTTGCGGTAAAGAGTTTATAGATATGGTGGATGAATACGCAAAACAATATATACCTAAATAAAAAGGAGAGTTAAAAATGAAAAAAGCATTTGTACTTATTGCCGTGCTTTTATTGAGTCTGTCTGTGCTTTTTGCCTGCGAGAAAACCGATACGGATTATAACATAAGTAATTTTGATTCGGAATCCCGTTTTCAGGTGGAGATAGAGCCCGATAGCAATACTTCGCAAGGAAACGATAATAATACAGAAGCAAGCCGAGTAGAAATACAAAACGCAACCTTTTTGGTGAAGGACAAAAAGTACGTTTACAAGGAAAATGACGTTGTTCTGCTTGATATTACCAATGAAACCGAGCAGAATTTGAGCATAACCATAACTATGACCTACTTTGACGAAGCGGGTGATGAGTTAAAGACCGAGGAAAGATTTTTTGAGCAGTTTGCCGCAGGCTACCAAAACTATTTTCTCTTTAATCCGAATATGATTTTCGATACATATTCCTATACGGTAAACGCTTGTGCTTTTGACGGTGAGGTTATTATCAATAAATACGAGTTCAAATTTGTCGGCTTGGAAGAAACGCGCTCGCTGGCGAATTACGACGAAAATATGAATATGCTTCCCAACCCCGAAAATAAATATTACCCTACATTGGAAGCCCGCGTTACCTTTAGCAGTACCCATACCGAAAAAATGTATGTGGGTGTTGATATGCTTTTGTTTAACGAGCAAGACGAGTTGGTGGTTGTATATAAGTTCGGTCCACCTATCAACCCCAATCTTGAAATCGGAAAAGAATATAAAAACGCAGTTATTTACCAGACAAAAGAAGAAACCATGGTCTGGCCCGAACAATATAAAGGCGATATCCGCGCTGTATTTTGTTTTATAGACACAAAAGAATACACGCCCCATTAAAGAGGAACGGATATGTTCATAAGAACCTATAAAAACACGTTGAAAACCCTTTTCCGCACTCCCACCTTTTGGTTAATGGCTGCGGTACTGCTGGGGATAATCATATACAATAACGGAGATATGCTGAGTTCGGCGCTTGGATCCGAACGTCTGCACGATCTTGATTCGTATCACAACCTGATAAACAACATTGTCGTTGCAAAAATAATGATATATCCTATGCCGCTTTTTGCCGCAGTAACTACGGTGCTTATTCTCAACCATGATTACGGAGATATGTTTTACGAAATAGAAAAAGCATATAATATGAAGCCGATACGTTATCTTTTGGGCAGAATATCCGCACTCGTAACGGTAAACGGAATATTGGTCACCGCGCTTTCATTTTTGTTCGTTCACCTCAACGTGTTCTTTCACGGCGGTGTGGAAGGACTTGGTATGTGGAGTTATCTTGCAGATTCATTTATACGGATAATGCGGGTGAATCTTGTGCTTTGTATTCCGAGTCTTATTGCTTTTATTGCCGTAACGTATATGATTGGCACGCTGTTCAAAAGCGGTTTTGCGGCTATGATAACATCAAGCGCATACGTTATAGCGTTTTATTTTGTACACCTTACCCTTCATATGAAGTGGCAACCCGTGTATCAGATATATTTCCGATATTTCGACCTTATGCCGCGGGCACTGCGCCTCTATGCCGCTATGGCAGACACAAGCTATTTTGAACTTGTAATGAGCAAGCATAACGATACCGCCCTGCACGTGATCCTCGGATTTTGCGCTTTGTGTGTATTTGCCTCCCTTGGAATACTTATATCTTATTTGCGCATACGCAAACGCACAACATAACTTTATAAAAAACGCTTTTAAATTTTTTGGTAGGAGGCGTTTTTTCTTACAACTTCCTTACAATTGTATAGTAATCTTATAAAACAAAGGAGGAACGGAGTAGATATGTTTCGTACAATCTGCAAAACAACATACAAAAACCTGTTGCGGTCGCCGACCTTCTGGCTGGTGTTTTTTATATTATGCTTTGTCGGAACAGAAACGGCGATTCGAGGATTTCACATGAAATACGACGTTTCTCTAAACGAACTAATAGCAGATACCGACCCGCGATATGTTCTTGAATACGATGTGTTTGTTCAGTGGCTTAACAATGCGGTTACCACATTACTGCTGTATATTGCACCCATTTTTTTGATAACAATGACGGTTATTATCCTGAACAGAGATTATAAAGATGACTTTTTTGAAATCGAAAAAGCCGCAGGTATTAACCCCCTTCAATACATATTCGCAAGGCTTACCACGCTTATTATATTCGGTTATTTGCTTATAATCGCAATAAATTTCTTTCAGGTCAACCTTTACGTTTTCACCCGCGGCGGTGTTGACGGCATGAGGAATCGGAATTATATTTTTGAAAATATAATAAGGCTCGGCAGAATACAAATTGTCAGAATTTTGCCTTGTGTGGTTTTCTATACAACATTTACGTATTTTGTCGGTGCACTGTTCAAAAGCACAATTGTTTCTGCTATGGTGAGCCTGTCTTACGCCTTATTCAATTATGCGGTTGTATTGTTCAGCGTTAAAGAAATCGGCATATTTCTTAATTACTGCTCTCCCATCGCTACAAAGCTGAAAAACTTTATGCATTTATATGACACCGAAAAGTTTGAATCCTTTATCAAGACCACAGACACATCCTTAAAGGATGCAATTATATGTATTTCGATTTTGACAGTTTTGGGAACGGTGTTCAGCATACTGTGCTATATTTTAACCTCTAAAAGAACAAAATGAACAAAGAAAGCGGGAATTGCTATGAAAAAGTATATTTCGTTAATGCTCTTAGCGTGTTTTATGTTGACATTTTCATCCTGTGAGCAAAGCGGGAACAACAATTCATTTGTATTTGTCGATCCTATAAGCCAATATGACGAATCGGATATTCACTATAACGATAACGACAATATATCCAATGTTTCCGAAAAAAACGGAATTGCGGTTAAACAAAAGAAATACGAATACAAGGGAAACAATATTGTTATTCTTAATGTAGAGAATTTCACCGACAAAGACTATATAATCAAAATAAACGGCGTTTATGCAGATAAAAACGGAAACGAGATAGGCAGAGAAACAAAGGTGTTTGAGGGGTTTGCTGCAGGGTATCAAAACTATTTTGTTTTTTCGCCCAACAAAACCTTTGATACATTCAGCTATACTTTGGAAATCGAGGAATTTCACGGAATCGCATTATCGAAATACCTCGACACAAAAGGTAAAGTAAAAGTGGGTACAGGCAAAACATATATGGATGCAAACGGCAACTTTTACGATCAACCTCACGTTGCGATCTCTGCAAGTTTCCAAGTTGCAAATACATACGATAAAGAATTGATTTACTCTGCGGAATTCATACTGTTTGATAATAAGGGAGAAATATATTATATAGAATCTTCTCTTGTTGAAGGCAGCGCAGTTCCCGTTGAAAACGGAAAAAACCCCGCCGAATACAGAATCGGTCGTTACATTCAATACACCGATACATTATGGAAGGGTGTAGATTCTTTTGTCCTGCCCGAAAAATTACAAGGTGATATAGTTGGAATTGTGTGCGTAAAAAGTATCAAAGAGTAATTTTCCAATATCTTTTCAAAACGCTTTTGAATTTTTTGTCAAAGGCGTTTTTCTTTACAATTTTCTTACAATTCGATGTTATATATGGTATACTGTTAACGAAAGGTGATATTATGGCACGGATATTAATTGTTGAAGACGAAATTCTTATAAACGAACTGTTATACAAAAACCTTACGCTGGTAGGTCATAAATGTGTTTCCGCCTTCGACGGTGCTGAGGCATTGGAATGTATAAAGACAGAAGCTTTCGATCTGCTTATACTTGACGTTATGCTGCCCGAGATTTCGGGGTTTGATATTATAAAGCAAACAGGAAGCGTTCCGGTGATATTCGTTACCGCAAAAAACGATCTTAAAGACAGAATGAAGGGATTTACTCTGGGTGCTGACGATTACATAGTAAAGCCCTTTGAGATGCCCGAGCTTCTTGCCCGCGTACAGGCGGTATTGCGCCGCACCAAGCGCGACGAAAGCTTTATGCGGATAGACAACCTGCTTATAGATTTTGAAAGCAGAAAAGCTTTTCTGGACGGAAAGGAAATTGAGCTTACGCCAAAGGAGTTTGCCCTGCTGGATACCCTTATAACCAATCGAAACATAGTACTTTCCAGAGAACGGCTGCTTGAATTGGTTTGGTCTTATTATTACGAAGGCGATACCACCCGCACGGTAGACGTACACATACAACAGCTCAGGCAAAAATTAAATCTAAAATCCCACATAAAATCGGTCTACGGCGTGGGATACAGGTTCGAACTATGAAGAAAAGCTTTTTTGAAAGACTGTATATAACCGTGCTGGTGATATTCCTAACGTTTTTTAACTGCGGAGTATTAATGCTGGCGATGTATACCTACAATAATTCCGTAACTGCCGCAGAGGAGGTGTGCTTTTCTGAGCACAGATATATTGCCCAAGCCTTTGAAGCGGACTACGCCGACAAAAGCGTTACGGGAAGTCATTTGTTGATGGTATCCTACGGCACATTTTACGGCGAAAAAAATATTGACCTGTGCTTTGCCCGCGCATACAACGGAACGGTGCTGTATAGGGATATTGCCGATACTCTTCCTATTCCCGATGCGGGAAAAATGATAAATACCCGTATAGACGGAAAGCAGTATATAATTGTTTCGGATTACGTCTGCCGCGGTTCTTTCGTGCTGACCTGCGCCAAGGACGTAAGCTACCTTGACGAGGAGCTGTTTAATCTGGCGGTTACCTTTGTGGCGATTTCCGTTACCGCATCCATAGCTCTTGCAGTGATCCTGTACGTGGTAATGAAAAAGCTGTTTTCCCCCTTGGAAAAGCTGAGGGATACCACGAAGCAGATATCGGGCGGGGACCTTAACGCCCGCGCCAACGAAAAAGGAGACGATGAATTCGCCGCACTTGCAAAGGATTTTAACGTAATGGCGGAAAGAATCGGCGAGCAGATGGACACCTTAAAGCTTAATGCGGAGCAAAAACAGCAAATGCTGGATAACCTTGCCCACGAGATGCGCACACCGCTTACGTCCATACACGGATATGCGGAATACGTATACGGCGTTGACCTTGAGCCTACCGACCGTATGAAGGCGATGAACAATATAATGTCCGAATCCATGCGGTTAAAAGGAATAAGCGAAAAGCTGCTTAATTCCGCATTCATACGGGAAAACGGTATTGAAAAAGCGGTGTTTAACGTTGATAAAATGCTTGACCGCACACGGACACGCTTTTTATTAAAAGCAAGCGAAGGCGGTGTGAGAATAAATCATATTCCCTGCGATATTACGCTGAACGGCGATGAAACGCTTATTGAACTGCTCATATCAAATCTGGCGGAAAACTCCATACGCGCCTGCAGAGGCAAGGGAGAAATTGAACTGGGGGCAACGAGGGAAAACGGCATTATCACGCTTTACGTTAAGGATAACGGTATCGGTATGACGCAAGAACAGCTTTCCCACATAACCGAGCCCTTTTACCGTACCGACAAGGGACGTGCCAGACGGGACGGAGGTACGGGGTTGGGACTCGCATTATGTAAACGCATTGCAGATGCCCACGGCGCAGTGCTGGAATTTGAATCAGTCCCTTCGGCAGGAACTACCGCATATATTCGGTTTAAGGAGGAAAAGGAATGAAAAAGAAAATACTTTTTATTTTTAAAACCTTTTCCGTGCTCCTTATTGCTGCAGTTCTTTTGGCAGGGGGAATTACGCTTATGCCCCTTATGGCGGAAAGCACAAAGACATTTCCCACCGATGATTATACACCCGAGGTAAATATCCCCGAAACGGAAATTCCCGTTATACCCGAATCCCAGACACAGCTTGAGGGAAAGTTCGGGATATACACCTTTATCACCGAAGAGGACGGAAAAAGCGTTGCTACCATATACAGCAAAAACCAGATACGGGATTTTGCGCAAAGACGGGATGACGGCGAATGGTTTTCTTTGACATCCGAAGAGGCGCTGTTTCTTATAAGCGACACGCTGGAGCTTCTTGAAAACTATGATATTATCCGTCTGCGCGGGAAAGACGAAAACATAACCACCTATTTCGGCGACAAAATGTACGATGAAAACGAGCTTGACACTCTCCAACGTTGGGAAGAGGTTATCGAGCTTATGTTCCGCCGCATTGAGGTAATAAACTCCGCCTCCTACAGTTCGGATACGAATATATGGATATTCTATACCGACACGGAGGACGGAGAGAAATTCAAAAACGATTCTCCTTATAAAACCAGTCTTGAAAATCTTAAGGCGTTTCCCCTCTCCGACATTCACCCAACCCAGGAAAAGCTGGCGCAGTATCCGCCTTACGGCGTATTTATCGCCACCAATGACGTTAAATGGAATTCAATGCCCACGTTTTATTATCATAACGATATCCGCCTTCCCGTGCTGGAATATATGCAGGAGATATATCCCGATCCGTGGGAAACAGAATAATTGTTCACAAAAAGACAGACTCGCTTTTAACAAAAAAGCGGGTCTTTTTTTATACAAAATGCGTTTTCTTTAAACTCTTCTTACAATTGAGCAGATAATTAAGATATGAGAAATTTTAAAGGAGATGTTTTTATGAAAAAGATAATTATTTTACTGTTTTGTTTTTTACTTACAGGTGTGCTTTTTGCTTGCAAGGGAGATGATACCTCCGCTTCCCTTCCCCCTGCGGATGATCCTATCGGTGAATACGATGAAGCGTCAAAGGTGGTTGTTGAAAACGTATCCGACACGGAAGACGGAAACTTTGATATAAAGTATAAAAAATACGATTATCTCGATGGTAACGCAGTAATACTAAATTTTAAAAACCAAACAAATACCAACTATAAAGTTACTATAATCGCAAGCTACACAAACGCAGACGGAAGCGTTTTAAAAACCGAATCCCAGACTTACAAGGATATTGCCGCGGGAACGGAAACGTATTTTATTTTTAACCCCGGAATTGCTTTTGAAAGCTTTGATTACGACGTGCAGGCAGAGGTTTACGAGGGTGTATGCTTTCTTTCCAACATAAAGCAGCTTGAGTGGGATATAAATTCGAAGGATGCGAACATTCTGGCGTGGCCCATATATGATTCGGGCGTGGAAAGCGCATCTTACTGGGCGTTGTACGGAAGCCCGCAGTATGAAAACAAAAATCCCGATATTATGGCAAGAAAAATGATTGCCGTTTCTTTTAATACCAAGGGAGAAATACTCAATATAACTCAATCCGGCTGGAAGCTGATGGCACCGGGTATAAACAAGGTTGACATTAACGTCGCCAACAGCAACCAAAGCTTTACCGCAAAGCAAAGCACCTGGCCCGAGGAATTTAAAGACGGATTCGACATACTGCTGGTGGCGGTGGACTATATGAGCGAAGAAGAATTTTACGGAATGAGGTAAAACAATGTTTGTATCTACTTGTAAAAATACGGTTAAGACCCTTTTCCGTTCCCCTTCCTTCTGGATGGTGGTGTTGGTGGGAACGGTTTACGCTGTTTACAATGAGGTGATTGTAAGCCACTACGGTTACGTGGATATGGCTACCTACGAAATGATATGGGATACCGACCCCAGATATATACTGGATTTTCAAAGCTACGCAAAGCTGTTTGCAAATATGTCAAACGTGATATGTATGATCCCCTCCGCTTTGCTGTGCGCCGTTTCCGCCGCAGTAATACTTATGCGCGATTACGGTGACAGATTTTTTGAAATCGAAAAAGCGGCAGGTATGAAGCCCTCTGTGTACGTATATGGCAGATTTGTTTCTCTTACCGTAATAAACACCGCTTTTCATTTCATTCTTTTGAATTTATGCCTTTTCAGCTACGTTATCACCCGCAGCGGTGTAGAAGGAATGACCGTATTCGATACCTTCACGGATGGGTTTATAAGAAACGTACTTCTTGAGCTTATTATGGCCGTACCTTCCATACTTATATACTTATGCGTTACTTACATCATCGGCGCGGTATTTCACAACGGTATCGCCGCGGCTGTGGGGGGAATTGCGTATGCTTTGTTTAATATGGTGTTAAACAAATTTTTCGGCTGGAGCGGCGGGGAGATTATAGCTGTTATACGGGATTATCTGTCCCCCGTTCCCAAAAAGGTATTTTGGTTTATGTATTACTTCCGCACCGAGTGGGAGGAAATGCCGCTGGAAACCTTTAACACATCCGCAAAATACGTTGTAACCAGCGTAACAGCGTTTGTAATATTTACCGCCGTGATCACGCTGATAATTTATTTCAAAACCAAAAAGCGCACCGTATAAAGGAGAAAAAGATGAAAAAACTTATATGCATACTTTTATCGGTTCTGTTTGTTCTTACAGTTTTTACAGGCTGTAAAGACGAGGAGTTAGGCACGGGAAACGACCCTATTCCCGAATATGACAGCGAGCAAAAGATACCCACACCGAAGCCCGAGGATAAGCCGGAAACCTCTGTAAACACGGAATACACTTCCGAAGTGGTGAACATTACCGGTGAATTTACGGTAAAACATAAAAAATACGCTTATGAGGGAAACGACCTTATAGTACTTAATTTTGAAAACGGCACAAACACTCATTATACCGTAACTATTGAAGGCAACTACAAGGACGAAAACGGAAATATTCTTTTTACAGAAGAGCAGACCTACAACGATATTGCGGCGGGTACAAGCGCGTATTTTCTGTTCAAGCCCGATATGCAGTTTGATACCTTTGAATACGAGGTATATTCGGAAGTGTACGAGGGGACTTTGTGGCGGTCTAACTTTATACCCAAGGATTATAATTCCGAACTGCCCATACAACTGCAGTATTGGTACGGTCCCTTTGTGGATAAAACGGACGGAAAGGCCTATGAAACCCACCAGCTTTGCTCAAAACTGGAATTTGAAAACAAAAACGAAGTGAATACCTACTGCGAATTCGCGGTAATTATCTTCGACAGCAATGATCAAATATTTGTACTCGAAGAAAGAAAATACGATTGGCAAAAGAACTGCTTGGAAGCCGATTGGTGGTGTCAGGATTTCTGGCTGTATGCGGGCCACGAGGAAGTGGTCAATCTGGACAAGGACACCTGGCCCGATTACCTTAAAAACGGATTTTACGGTATTGCGGCGGTGCAGGCGGCGCTTCCCAAAGAAGAAGTACCCGAAGATTACTGGGCGCTTGAGGACAGAAGAGAAAACAGCAGAGGATGAAAGCAATGTTAAAGAAAATATTAATACTCCTGTTTGCGTTTGCGCTACTTCTTTCGGGGTGTGAAAGTGCTGAAAACAGCGTTCCGCCGGCAGAGAGCTCCGACACCGCGGTATCTGCACCGGAAGCAAGCAAGGAAGAAGAAACAAGCAAAGAACCCATTGTTATTATGCCTCCCGAAGCTTCGGATACACCCGTAGACGGCGAGCAGATGGAAGGCGAGTTTGGAAAATACACCTTTATTTCCGAGGAAAACGGAAAGACCGTTGCGGGAATTTACAAAAAAGAGCAGATAAAAGAGTTTTCCGAACGTAAAGAAAAAGGTGAATGGTACACCATAACCTATGATGAAATGTGTTATCTGGTTGAAGACACTTTTAAACTGTTTGAGGAATACGATCTGGTGCGGATCACCGATATAAACGGAGAGGTACACACCTATTACGGGCTCAGCTTTTATTCATCCAATGAATATTACGCCTGCTTTAACCGTCTTGCCTCCTCAGATGACCCTGCTTGTTCTTTTGATCTTGATCAGGATATCCGTGACGTAATATTCAAGCGTCTTGAGGTGCTTACCACCTCTATCTGCTATAATTTTCCCGGTAGAATGGGTGGTGAGATCGGCGGAAAACCAAAAATAATCTATTTTGGTATGGACAAAGAAATGCCCGAAGCGGATATGAAAAGTATGTCCACAAAGGTATGGACCGTTTATAACGAAAGATTTGACCAAGATCTGAGGGCATACCAATACGGCGCGCTTATATTTTGCTATACCGATTTATACGCCGTACCCGACATAAGCGAGGGAAGCACGGATTATCTGCAAAACTTTGATCCGGGCGAAAAATTCCCGTATAATGCAGGAAAATATGAATACGGCAACGAAAACAAAACGATTATTGTGGAAGTACAGGAAACCGAAAATTTCTATCCCGTTGCCAGAATACGCATAGACAACCAACAGCATATTGAAGAACTGGAAAGGCTGTGGGGCGAACTGCACAGTGCTTCCGGCAAAACGCCCGACGATATTTTCCAGAATTCCGATTACCGTATTATAGTTTATTTTAACGGTTTTGCAGATTACTTCGGAGATATGTCCCAAAACTATCCCGAATACAGAAGCGTATTTTACCGCTCCGACGGCAAGTTCGATGCGTTCTCTCTGGCTCACGATGCCAACGTAGAGCAGGATATATACTGTATGGGTGGATGCAAAGAGCTTGCAGCAAGTATTAACCGAATTGTTGAAGAAATATTAAACACAAAGGAGTGAAACAAAAATGCTTTTTTGGCGTTCATTAAAGAAAAGCGCATATTTTCTTGTAATTGCCCTTTTTCTGCTTGCCTTTTCCTGCACGGTGTGGAATCCCCACCACCTTATAGTGGCATTGCCCGAGCACGGATTTATTGATTCCACCGAGTTTTTTATACCGTTTGTACTGCTATTGCCTATTTCCTTTTTGCTGTATGATAATTTTGAAATTGAGCTCGGCCTTACTTGCGGCGTAAAAACCACAAAATTGTTGTTTACAAAGTTTATTGCAATACTGCTGTTTGCCATTACCGCCGCTTTTGCAATGGTTGCGCTGTTCGAATATGAACCGTATGTTCCACAACAATCGAAAATTATTATTCCCATACATATTCCAGAAAACTACAAGGTATATATGTTTATTTCCGCCTTTGTTACCACGGTATTTTTCGCTTCGCTGTTTTTGTTTATGCGCGTTGCCATCAAAAACTGCTATGCCCCCGTGGGCTTGGGGGTTTTGGTATATACCGTGTTCAACGGATTTAATTACGATATCCACTCCGGTTATACGGATATAAGAAAATGCTTGTTTGACCCGTTCTTATCCAACTACTTTATGGGTGATACGGTGCTTACCGAGTATTACCGTGTTGGTCCGCTTTGGACATATAACAGACTTCTTTTCTTCGGAATAGCGGTAGTGCTTTTAGTTGCAACATACTTTTTACTCCGCAAAGAGAAATTACACCAAGGCTTTAATGATTAACAGAAAGGAATTTAATACAATGAAAATAGAAATTAAGAACATAACCAAGATTTACCCCAGAGGAAAAAAGAAGGCACTTAACAGCGTGAATATCGAGATCGGTCAAGGTATATTCGGTCTTATCGGCAGAAACGGCGCGGGAAAGACAACTTTAATGCGCATTGTTGCAACTATTATGGATGCAACCGAAGGCGAAATATATTTTGACGGAAAAGAACTGAAAGCAAACAAAGACGAATTCCGTTCTTCTTTGGGATATTTGCCTCAAAGCACAAAATTGATGCCCAGAATGAATATTGTTGAGTTTTTGGACTACGTTTGTATTTTAAAGGGAATAAAAGACAAAAAAGAACGCAAAGAAAGAATTACAAATGCAATAGAAACAGTAGGTCTTGTAGGAGAAGAGAAAAAGAGATTAAAAGCATACTCCGGCGGTATGTTGCGCAGAGCAGGTATCGCGCAAGCTCTTATCGGTGATCCCAAGGTACTTATTATCGACGAGCCTACTACCGGTCTTGACCCCGAGGAAAGATTGTACTTCCTCAATCTGCTTTCAAAGATTGCTATGGAGAGAACAATAATTTTCTCTACTCATATTACGGCTGATATTGAGCATTTGTGTAATAACATTTGTGTGCTTGAACAAGGTGAAGTGAAATACCTTGGAGAAAAGTCTAACTTTATTGACCGTGTTTCGGGGAAGATGTTTGAGCATACGGGAACCAAGGAAGAGGAAGAAATGCTGCGCAGAGAAGCTATTGTTACCTCTGTTGCATACATAGACGGCAGTCCCTGCGTGAGATACGTTGCGGAAAAGCCTTTTACGGAAAAATCAATACTCGTTACACCTACACTCGAAGATGCGTATATTTATGCTTTAGGAGGAGTTAAGAGATGAAAAAGACAGTTTTAATTATATTAACAATTTTACTTACTATCGGCACCTTTGCGGGATGCCAGCAAGAAAATCCCGAAGGAAAT
>JAZNZY010000003.1:0-88005 GCA_045595165.1 Eubacteriales bacterium | reverse complement strand
AAAAATACACACGCAGGAAAATTCATCTGTTGAAGTGAAAATACCATTCCTGCGGAGGTAAAAACAGGAGGAATTCAAAATGGCTATTATCTCTATGAAACAATTACTTGAAGCTGGTGTTCATTTTGGTCACCAAACCCGTCGTTGGAACCCGAAAATGGCTCCGTACATCTTCACCGAGCGCAACGGCATCTACATCATCGACCTTCAGAAGACCGTTAAAAAGGTTGAAGAGGCTTATATGTTCGTTCGCGATGCATCTCTCGAAGGCGGCAACGTTCTCTTCGTAGGTACCAAGAAGCAGGCTCAGGATGCTATCAAGGAAGAAGCTATCCGTGCAGGTATGTACTACGTTAACGTTCGTTGGCTGGGCGGTATGCTTACCAACTTCAAGACCATTAAGAGAAGTATCCAGAAGCTGAACAACCTTACCAAGATGTCCGAAGACGGCACCTTTGATCTCCTTCCCAAGAAGGAAGTTGCAGCTCTCCAGAAGGAAATGGCTGACCTCGAGCGTAACCTCGGCGGTATCAAGGATATGAAGGGTCTTCCCGCAGTTATGTTCGTAGTAGACCCCAAGAAGGAAGCAAACGCTGTTGCAGAAGCTCGCAAGCTGGGCATCCCCGTAGTTGCTATCGTTGATACCAACTGTGATCCCGATTGTATCGATTACGTTATCCCCGGCAACGACGACGCTATCCGCGCTATCAAGCTTATCGCATCCGTTATGGCAGACGCAGTTCTCGAAGGCAAGCAGGGCGAACAGTTTACCGATGCTACCGAAGAAGCTGTTGCTGAAGCAGAAGTTAAGGAGGACTAATCAAAATGGCAGATATTTCCGCAAAAGTTGTTATGGAGCTTCGTAAAAAGACCGGCTGCGGTATGATGGAGTGCAAAAAGGCACTCGTTTCCGCCAACGGCGATTTTGATGAAGCTATAAAGATCCTTCGTGAGAAGGGCCTCGCTGTTGCTGCTAAGAAGGCAGACAGAGTTGCTGCAGACGGTATCGTTGACGTTTACACCGCTAACGGCTGCACCGCTATTATCGAAGTTAACACCGAAACCGACTTCGTTGCAAAGAACGCTTCTTTCAAGGAATTCGTACACGGTATTCTTGTTACTATCGTAGAAACCAAGCCCGCTGACGTTGCAGCTCTTCTTGCAACCAAGTTCGCAGGCAAAGAAACCACCGTTGAAGACGAACTCAAGCAGGAAATCTTCACTATCGGTGAAAATATGTCCATCCGTCGCTTCGAAGTTATCGAAGGCGTTACCGGAACTTACATCCACGGCGGCGGAAGCGCAGGCGTTGTTGCTAAGTTTGAGGTTGAAGGCGGCGTTGAAAATACCGAAGGTTTTGCAGAATACGCAAAGAACGTATGTATGCAGATCGCTGCTATGAACCCTCTCTACGTTTGCAAGTGCTGTGTTCCCGAAAGCGTTATCCAAGGCGAAAAGGATATCCTTCTTGCTCAGATCAAGAACGATCCCAAGCTTGCTAACAAGCCCGAGCAGATCATCGAAAAGATGGTTACCGGCAGAATTGAAAAGTACTACGACACCAACTGTCTCGTTCACCAGCAGTACGTTAAGGAAGAGAATATGACCGTTCAGCAGTACACCGATAACACCGCAAAGGAACTCGGCGGCTCTATCAAGGTTGTATCCTTCGTTAAGTATGAAAAGGGCGAAGGCATTGAAAAGAGAGAAGACGATTTCGCTTCAGAAATCGAAAAGCTCGTTAAGGGTTAATGTATATAATTTGGCGCCCCTGGTAAAATAGGGGCGTCAGTTGTTTTCTATGTGCAGAAATGAGGCAATTTATGAACACCCAGCAAAGCATAACTCCCCGTGAGGTATTTGAAACCGCAAAGAAATGGGCAAAGAAATTCTTTGAATCCAAGTGGTTTACTGCAATTAAATATGTTTTCCATTTTCTTGCAGTACCCTGCATAATAAATCTTTGCATTAACAATTTCTTTTTGAACACCACTACCATTCGTGATACCCAATTTGCATCCGGATATTTCTTTTCTTACGTTCTGGTGGTGCTGTTCAATGCGCTGTTCACCTGCATAACCACAAGTTCTGTTGCAGGCAACGTTACCCTTTCCCTGGTTGGATTCGTATTCTCCGCGGTGCAGTACGTTAAGATACAAATGTCCGATAACCCCGTGTATTTTTCGGATATCAACTTTTTCCGCAGTGCGGGAACACTGGGAGATCTTGTAGCGGAAATATCCGTTATAGACCTGTTCAAGCAGATATCCGGCGAATTGTGGAAGTTCGGTCTTGTTGCGGCGATAATAATTATCGGCGGAATATTGCTCCGCTTCCGCATTAAATATAAGTGGAACGGAATTGCTATCGGCGGGACGGCACTTCTTTTGCTGTTCCTCATAATCGCACCCATAGAGCCTCTCAACACCTTTACGCTCAACACCTTTTACAAGTATGATGAGCGCGATTCCGATTATCCCACTACAAGTCTGAAATACTATATCCGCTACGGCGTAATGTCCGGTATGTACGGTCAGGCAGTAGAGAGCAGAATTTTTGAGCCAAAGGGTTACGATCCCGAATATCTTGATGAAGTTCTTGAAAACGCGGTTAAGGAAGCCGACGATAAATACAAAAACACCTGGGGCGACTGTAATATTATAATGGTATTTTCCGAATCCTTCTGGGATATTGACCAGCTCGGCGAGTTTGAGTTTGAAACCCCCACAGGCACGGAGCTTACTCCCAATTACGAAAAGCTGTCGCAGGAAGGACACGTATTCAAGATGATCTCTCCCGTGTTCGGCGGTCTGAGCGCAAATGCGGAATTCGAGGTGTTTACGGGAAGCAATTTGGCGGTATATTCCCCCGGATTCGTTCCCTATACCCAGATGTATGACAGCGAGGATTTTGAGGGAACCCCCAATTTCTTCGATGTATTGGGCGAAAACGGATATTATAACAAGATAATTACCGCTTGGGAGGATTCCTTGTTTGACAGAACAAAGGTATACCCCTTCTTCGGTATTGACGATACGGATTTCCGCCACGAGCTTAAGGGTGTACGCAAGCTGGCAGGCAGACCTTCCGATGATTATCTGGCAGACCAGATAATAAAGTTTGTTGAGGGGGACGAGTGGAGAGAAGACGAAAACTATTTCGTAATGATAAACACCGCACAGCTTCACGGATCTTACTATGAAGGCAAGTATCTTGATAAAGACAGCGAAGGCACCGTGATACGTGATAATTACACCGTAAAGGTTACCAAGACCCCTGCGGATTATTCCGTGTATATGAAGGGCTCTATCCGTTGCTATGCCCAGGGCCTTTACGATGCGGACAGACAGCTTGGCAAGCTTTACGATTATATTTCGGGCTTGGAAGAAAACACCGTGATCATTTTCTACGGCGACCATCTGCCCAATCTCAAATCCATTACCGACCACGATAAGGACGGAGAATACGAGCGTATCGCACATCTTCCCTATTTTAATACCGGCGATAATATTCTTGATACCTACCGTAAATACGATACGGAGTGTCTTATGGTGGCAAACTTCGATATGGGCGAGCAGGACGTTGAGTGGCTTAACTACGAGCTTTTGATGGCGTACGTTATGCACCGCGCCGATGTAGAAACCAACGAATATTACGATTTCCTCTATACCCAGCGCACCACCTTCCCTGCCGCAAACGATTACGTTGCCGCAGATGCAGACGGAAATCTTTACTCTATGTACGAGCTTCCCGAAGAGCTTCAAAAGTATTACAACCTGAGAAAGCAGATAAATTATAGGTATTTCCATGATAATAACTGAAAAATACGATAATTTTATTTGGGATTTCGACGGCACTTTGTTCGATAGCTACCCTCACACGGCGGCGGCACTTGCGCAGGCGTTAAGGGACAGCGGCAGAGAGATAGATGTAAAGGAAGCGGAAAAGCTGCTTCGCATAACCGTGGGAACCGCTACCCGCCATTACGGTCTTACCGAGGAGGAACGGGTCGCCTTTAACAAATACGAGCTTACCGACGAGTTTGAGCCGGTTATCAAAATTTATGACGGCGTTTTGGAAGCCTTTGACCGCATTTTGTGCAGAGGCGGACGACATTTTCTGTTTACCCACAGAGATAAAAAGGCACCGGAGATACTGGGCAGACACGGAATGCTGGGACTGTTTACCGAGGTTATCACCGTGGAAAACGGTTTCCCCTATAAGCCCGCACCGGACGCCATTGAATATCTGGTAAAAGAGCATTCTCTGGATAAGGACAAAACCGTTATGATCGGCGACAGAGAAATAGATATCGGAAGCGGTGTAAACGCAGGCGTGCATACGCTTTTCTTTGATGAATTCAGCGTTTCCCCCAAAACACAAGCGGAAGAAATCTACACAAGCTTTGAACAAATAGGATAGTAAAAATCCTCCGAGAAATCGGAGGATTTTTTTAACGAGAAACTATGAACGATAATCTACCCTACAAAACCTGCGGTTTTACGGGGACCTCAACAACCACCCCGATAAAAAGCTCCCGATTTTTTCAGGAACTTTTTGTTTGCGTTTGAAATTAGTCGGACAGTCGCAAACCCCACGAAGTTTTAAACGTTTGCTCGGAATTTTTCAAAGTCAAATCAAGTTGAAGTGCAAGTTGGATTTCACCTTCCGCATATACCAATCTGCGCATTCTGATATTATAGTCAACAAGCTCGAATTCTTCCGAAATATACTCATTCAAAAATGCTTCCACGGCTTCAATTACGTTTTCTTCCTCAAAATTGACACTTTGCCAATCAACGTTATATTCCATAAAATCGAAATAGGTTATATTTCCGTTTTCATCAAATATTATATTTATAGTATCTGCGGTGGCAATCGGACCGCAATATTCGGTATACGTTATTCTGTATCTACGAACGGATTCATCATACGGCACATCGAATTCACAATTATTTTCCGGCGTGTAAAAGCCTTCTTTTTCTTCCATCCGAGTGCCATTTCCTTTACTAATGAGAACAGTCGTTGTAAAACTGTAATTATAGTTACCTAATATGTTGATGTCAAAATATAATGACATATATTCTTTTGCGTAAGATATAAGAGCTTGCTCCGATATTTCTTCACCCTCGAAATAAGATAAAACAGCGTTTTTCGAGAAGCGATCAGGTATATAAATATTAAACGAAGGATGCTCGGAATATAATACGTAATTCATATTTCCGTCCTTGCTGCAATAAACCTGTTGTTGAGAGCGAGATGTATAGCTTCTCACTGACGTCAGATCGGCAACTATCTCTTTGTTCCCGAGTTTAATTTTTGTTTCAACCGGTGGATCCATAATCGTTTCCTGACCGTCGTCAACAGGAACATACGGCGCAGTATCTTTTGAACACTGCGCATCAATAAAAGTGCGAACATCAAGGCCATTATTTTGCTCGACAGAACACGAAGTGAATATCAAAACACAGATAATTATAATAACAGCATTTCGTTTCATACCATATACTCCTTGTATTTATTTTAAAGAAACATCCTTCCTCAAATAAAGGATATCATATTTACCCGCGTGTTGTCAACATGAAAAATATTAAAACGCCCGAAGATTTCGGGCGTTTTTGATGTTAGAAAGGTTTTGAATCCTTCAATACAACTATACGATTGAACGTATTTTCGTGCTTTGTATCCTTGCAGAAATAGCCGGTGCGGACGAACTGGAATCGTTCGCCGTCCTGCGCATATGCCAGAGAAGGCTCCAAATACGCTTTTATATGCTTAACGGACTCGGGATTAAGGTAGTTATCGTACTCGGAGGAGGGAACCTTGGTCATATCCGCTTCGGTAAACAGCTTATCGTAAAGAGCAACGTCTGCCTCTATTGCGTCTGCGGCGGAAAGCCAATGGATAGTACCCTTTACCTTTCTGCCGTCTGCAGGCATACCGCAGCCGGTTTCAAGGTCGGCAGTGCAGAGAACTTCGGTAATAACGCCGTTTTCGTCCGTTAAGATATCCTCGCACTTGACGATATACGAGCCCATAAGACGGACTTCCCCGCCCTTCTTCATACGGAAATACTTGGGAGGAGGATTGAGAGAAACGTCCTCGCGGTCGATATATAGCTGCTTGGTGAAGGGAACTTCACGCTTGCCCGCTTCGGGATCGGAGGGGTTGTTGGGCAGAGCAAAATGCTCTTTTTTATCATCGGGATAATTGGTTACGGTAACCTTTACGGGGTCAAGCACGGCAACACGGCGGGTAGCTGTTTTATTAAGCTCCTCGCGGATGCAATGCTCAAGCAGATCGTAATCCACTATACTGTACGCACGGGAAACACCTGCGCGGGAAACGAAGTCTATGAGCGCGGAAGGAGTATATCCTCTTCTGCGAAGACCGCAAAGGGTGGGCAGACGGGGGTCATCCCAACCGTCGGCAATGCCGTTTTCAACCAGAGCGCGGAGATAACGCTTGCTCATTACCGTGTGGGTAACGTTAAGACGTGCGAATTCATACTGATGAGGCTTGTGCTCGAAATCAATATTATCCACAACCCAATCGTAAAGGGGACGGTTGTTGGTAAACTCGATAGAGCACATAGAGTGGGTTATACCCTCTAACGCATCCTGAATGGGATGAGCGAAATCGTAAAGAGGATATATGCACCAAGCATCCCCCTGTCTGTGGTGGGACATATGGCGGATACGGAAAATAGCGGGATCACGCATAACAAGATTGGGAGAAGCCATATCTATTTTTGCACGGAGAGTCTTTGCGCCATCGGGAAATTCGCCGTTCTTCATACGCTCAAACAGCTCCAGATTTTCCTCGACGCTTCTGTTACGCCAGGGGGATTCCTTGCCCGCTTCGGTAAGCGTTCCGCGGTATGCGGTCATTTCATCTGCGGTAAGATCGCAAACGTAGGCTTTTCCGTCCTTTATAAGCTTAACTGCGTATTCGTAGCATTTTCCGAAATAATCGCTTCCGTAAAACACACCGCCCGTAGGCTCAAAGCCCAGCCAACGGATATCGTTGTAAATGCTGTCTACGTACTCAACATCCTCTTTGCCGGGGTTGGTATCGTCATAACGGAGGTTAAACTTACCGTCAAAATTCTTTGCGGCGGTGGCATTTATCCAGATAGCCTTTAAAGAACCGATATGAAGATAACCATTGGGCTCCGGAGGAAAGCGGGTGTGAACGTGGTCCTCTCTGCCCTCCGCAAGGTCAGAGCTTATAATATCGTATAGGAAATTGCTGTTTTTTTCTTCCATTTTACAGAGTCTCCTTAAAAGCGTTTATTCTTGCGGCAACCTTTTCCGCACCGAGAATGTTCATTACCGTATAAAGGTCGGGAGAAACGGTTCTGCCCGTAACCGCAACACGGAGGAATGCGCTTACGTCGCCAACACTTCCCTTCCAGCCGGAGGGATCTTTTTTGTATTCCTTCATATTGGGGCAATAGCCGTTCTGTTCGCCTACAGCCTTTATCTTATCAAACCAAGCAGTCTGATCGTCGCTTTCCTGCCAAACGGCCATAAATCCGTCCAAAACGGCTTTCACATCTTCGGAAGAAGCGGAAAGAACGTCGGTATATTCAAAGTATTTATCATAGAAGAAGGAAACGTAAGGCTTTGCGTCTGCCCAAGTGGTAAGGTCCTTTCTGGGCTTGTTTCCGCCTCTGCCGATAGCGAATATGCTTTCCGCATAAGCACGGTCTTCTTCAAGAGTACTTGCAAATTCGGGGTCATATTCCTTTGCCCAAGCGATAACTGCATCCACTACTTCAGAAGCGGTGAGGGTGGAAATTACGTTTTTGGAAACATCATTAAGCTTTTCAAAGCTGAACAGACAGCCGGAAATGCTCATTTTCTTGGGTGTAAAAGGGAACGCCTCCAGAGGCAGTGCGGGATTTGCCAAGCGCCATTCCTCAAAGTTGGAATTGAGGAGGGTGAGCAAATATTCCTTTACCGCGTTGGCGGGGTAACCCTGCTCGTGGTAATAGGTAAGTGCCGCTTCGGGATCCTTGCGCTTGGAAAGCTTGCGCTTGCCGTTTCCGTCGTTTTTAAGCACCTGCGCTGTGTGGCAGTACTTGGGCATCTTGAAGCCCAGAGCCTTGAAAAGCTGAATGTGGAAAGGCAGGGTGGAAAGCCAGCTCTCGTCACGCACAACGTGGGTGGTGTGCATAAGATGATCGTCCACCGCGTGTGCAAAGTGATAGGTAGGAATTCCGTCGGACTTGAGAAGCACGTGGTCGATATCGTTTTCGGTAACGTCGATAACGCCCTTGATCATATCCGTAAACTTAAGCTTGTTCTCGCAGCTTCCTTCGCTTCTGAAGCGGAGCACGAAGGGCTTGCCCTCGTTAAGGGCAGCTTGTACCTTTTCTATATCCGCATCGCGCCAGACAGCCCATTTTCCGTAATAACCGGGGGTAAGCTTCAAAGCTTCCTGCTCTGCGCGGTTTGCGGCAAGCTCTTCTTCGGTGCAGAAACAAGGATAAGCACTTCCCTGCTGTACCAGGTATTTTGCATAGGTCTGGTAAATATTTTTTCTTTCGCTCTGGCGGTATGGGCCGTATGCGCCGTTATCGCCATCTGCGGTTGCGCCTTCATCGAAATGAAGATCGAACTTTTCCAGCGCATTTATAATAAGTGCGACACCGTCTTCCACGGTACGCTTATCGTCGGTATCCTCGATACGAAGGTAGAAAACACCATCGGAAAGATGAGCCATACGCTCGTCCGCGAGAGCGCCGTAAAGGTTGCCCAGATGCATAAAGCCCGTGGGGCTGGGTGCAAAACGAGTTACCTTTGCTCCCTCGGGAAGATTACGGGGAGGGTACAGAGCCTCCATATCCTCGGGAACGGTTTTTATATGGGGAAAAAGTAATTCCGCAAGATAATTGGTATCCATAAACAACATACCTTTCAAAAATAATACTAATCTTTAAGATTATACCACTCTATCGCCGCTTTTTCAAGTGGTAAAATACAAAAAATGCCGTGAAAAACACGGCATTTCGGGTTTTATTTTACGTTTCTGGAAACGTATTTTTCCTTTGCGAAGAGGTAGGTGCTGTCATATACCTTGCGGAGCTCGGGATCTGCAGACTTGAAGGCTGCGTAAAATTCACCGGGGACGCCGCCCTGATAATACATTTTTATGCTGTTCATAAATCCGGTTTCCGCACCGCAATCCAGATATTTCATATATCTTTCTACGTTTGCGGGGTCGCTTCCGCCGATCTCCAATTCATAGCACATACCCAGTTTTTTGGTTATCTCGGCGTTATCGTAAAGACGCTGGGTGGGAATACCGTCGCGGAAAGCGAAGTTGGGCTGCATACATGCAACGTCAAAGCCCAGATCTTTCCATTCCATAAATCCGGATGCCTGATAATAAGGTATCCAGAACAGCTTGTAGCCAAGAGAGTGGAGATATTCCACAGTCCATTTTAAAAGCGAGGTTTCGTCTGAATTGGCGTATGCGATCTCTTCTTCAAACCAATAGAAGGCATCGTGTGTAAGGTTTTCGTAATTACCCGCTTTAAACTTTTCTATTGTGGTATCTATACACCACTTGATCGCCTTCTGACGATCCGCAAAGTTATCCATAACCTCATCAACGCCGTCATCGTCGATATCACCGAATTTTTCGGGAAAATCGCCGTAAGTGGGCTTGGTGTGAAGCACGGAGAAATATACTTTGGTCTTGTGGTTTGCGATACCCAATTTTTCTCCCACAATGGCAGTGGCTTTATTAAGTGCATCTACGTTTGCATCGGGCGCAAAAGTGTTTTCTATGTAGTGCTTCCAACCTTCTGCGCATTTGTATTCTGCAGAATAGGTATACATAGAATAAGGCAGATACAGCATACCGTCAAAGAAGGTGTCCTTCATCTCGCCGTCCTTATCTATATAAGCAAGGTGAGGCAGATATTCATCAACCGTAATAAGTCCTAAACCGGGGCGGCGCTCCGATTCCTTGTTGCGGGGAATGCAGTTGTAGGAAAGAAGTATATTATGGACTCCTCCCAAAGCATCGTAGGAAGGATATGCGTTTACAATATTGGAAGCGGTATCCTTATCCAATTTTTCTGCTACGATAGCCGCTGCGTCCGCAGGAATGGCGGTAGTACCGAAGACCTCGATCTCATCGAGCCAGACGTGGGCAACGGTTTCTATTTCGAACATAACGTACAGAGCACGGTAGGTTTTATCCAGTTCACGCACCACGTCCACACGGCAAGCGGGATCATCGCTGAAAATATCTCTGCATTTATACACTCTCTGCCAGTCAACGCCGTTTTCGGAAAGACACACGTCAACACGTCTGGGAAGTCTTACTGCAGACACATCCTCTTTAAGAAATCCGATAGAAAAGCCTTTTACTGCGGAAAGCGCGTCAAAACGGAAGATAATGGTTCTCGAAACCCCTCTTGTAAGACGGAACCAGCGCTCGTCAGTATAGGTATAAACGTCGCTTCTCACACCGTCGGTAAGCACGGGATAATCAATAGGTGAATTGAAACGGGGAGTAGCTGTTTCGCCATCAATGGGGCACAGCTCGTTAATGGCAACGGGCTGTTTTCCAAAGATAAGATTTCTTACGGTGTTATCGCCGTTTTCACAAGGTAACGGATTTGCTTCTTTTTTGATTTCTTCAGACTTGTAATAACTCATTTTTCCAACCCCTCTTTGAATTGTTGATTAAGGTTATTATATTGTTCCTCGAGATAAGCGTTTATCTCGTCAATACCTTCGGAAAGAAGTGCAGTTGTGCGGTTGTGAGAATATATCGCTTCGGTATATTCTGCATCGGTAAGTCCGAATTCCGCCTGCCAATCCGCATTATCTGCAAGAGGAAGTGCGTAATATTCGCGGAAGTAGCTGTTGGTGGGATAACCTGCGCGGACAAATCCTCTGCCCATACACCATACGGGGATCACCTCGACGGAGGAGATAGCCGCCGTACCGTCCTCGTATCTGCAAAGGTTGGTTATAAACACTACGCCGTCCTCGGTATGGCCGTTATCGTTACAGTTGGTTCCGTGCTGGAGGCGGTGTGTATCCTGAGTACGGTCTGCCACGTCGGGATAATCGCATCCCGCAAAATGCCAAGGATCCTGGAAGCAACTGGGGCTGTTCGCCTGAGTACCGCCTGCCATACATTCTATTTGCTGACCTGACAAAAGGTTTCCGCAGGAATAAAGACAAATGGTGTTCTTACCGCTTATATCGCTGTGAATAAGCTCTACGGGCTGTATCTTGTGAGGGTGTCCTCCGATAATAACGTCAACACCGTAATCGCACATTTTCTGAGCAATAGCCTCTTGAGTGTTATTGGGTGCAAGGGAATATTCCTGTCCCCAATGGATATACAGATAAATAAATTCCGCGCCCTCTTCACGCATACTGTCTATAAGACCTTTTGATTCGGTATAGAACGCATCAAGATTATTTTCGTTAAAGCAGTTGGTGTTCCAGTACGAGCCGTAGGAATAATTCAAAAATCCCACTTTTATGCCGTTTATATCCTTTATGAGATAGCGGCTGTCGCCTGCGTTAAGGCGCGTGCCCGTGTAATCCATACCGTATTCGGTAAGGGTGTTCATTGTCTTTTGCATACCTGCAGTGCCGCCGTCCGCAATATGGTTGTTGGCGGTGGTGCCCATATCATAACCGCAATCCGCAAGAGCTTTTACCATTTCGGAGGGAATACGGAAGGGCAAGGAGGAATAGGTGCCGTTTGCGCTTACGGAAAACTCTGCGTTTACCACAGCGTAATCCAAATCGCTTACGTAGGGGGCAAGGTACTGAAACGCATAGGAAAAATCAAAGGTGCCGGTGGTTGCGTTATATCCGCTGGTACGAACCGCATTGTGCACCAGAATATCCCCCGAAGAGCCGACGGACGCAATAGCCACGGTCTGAAGATTGCGCTCGGGTTCAACGTACTCGGAAATCTCCGAAACCTCCGATGTGTTTCCTTGGGAAGTACTTTCCTGCTCCGACGAGGAAACGTTTCCGGGAACGTTTTGACAAGAAACGCACAACGCCGCGGTAAGAATAAATATTAAAATCAAAATACACGTCTTTTTCATAGTAAAAATGTCCTTTCCGAGGGACTTGATATTTATATTTTATTATATCACAAAGGGAAAATATAGTCAATAAAAGGATAATATAAGATTAATTGTTAAATTTTTATAAAGCCCTTGCATTTTGTTTCAAAATATTCTATAATGGGTACAGTTTTTAGAATGAGGGAGTATGCGTGAAACTTTATTCATTTATACGCTTGTTGGTTTGGATACCCGTAAGGCTTTCTTTCAACCTGCGAGTAAAAGGTTTGAAAAACATACCCAAGCAGGCATTCGTGCTTTGCTCCAACCACATATCCGCAGTAGACCCTCTCTTGCTGGCGATCGCATTCCCTACTCCGATACATTTCGTGGGTAAGGAAGAGATACTTAAAAACGGATTTTTACGGCTTATTGCAAAGATTGCGCAGATAATCCCCGTAGCAAGAGGAACAGCCGACCTTAAGGCGATGCGCGCTTGTATGGGTGTTATAAAAGATGGCGGCAACGTAGGTATTTTCCCCCAGGGAACCCGCACGCCCGAGAAGCCCAAGGCAGAAAGCGCTTTGCCCGGAACAGGTCTTATAGTGCTTCACACTAAAGCACCCGTGCTTCCCGTTTCTATTATAACCAAAGATCACAAGGTACGCATATTCAGAAAATGCACCATCCTTATCGGCGAGCCCATACTTTACGAAGAGTATTCCAAGGCGGGCAACAGCAGCGAAGCGGCTAAATACTGCTTCAAAAAGGTGTGTGAGCAGTTTGAGTGAGATAAAAGTAGCATCCTCCGCAGGCTTTTGCTTCGGAGTGAAGCGGGCGGTTTCTCTGCTGGAGGAAAACCTTGAAAAGGGATTTAAGATATGCACCCTTGGCGAGATAATTCACAACCGCATCTTTACCGAGCGGCTGGAGGAAAAGGGCGTATACGCCATAGAGTCCAAGGACATACCGTCCCTTCCGCCGGACACGGCGGTGCTTATAAGATCCCACGGAATTCCCCGTGAGATACAAAAACAGCTTGAAGAAAGCGGACGCAGGGTGATCGACGCGACCTGCCCCTTCGTTAAAAAGATACACGGCATTGTAAGCGAAAACAGCAAAGACCGTTTTACGCTGGTTATCGGCAGTGCCACACATCCCGAGGTGGAGGGAATCTGCTCCTATGCGGAAAGCGGATATACCGTTGCTTCTTCGGCAGAGGAGATCGGCGAAATCCCGTCGGGCACTCTGGCGGTGGTACAGACCACACACAGCGTTGCCGAATGGGAGAGATGCAAAGAAGTAATTAAACGCATCCGCCCCGATGCACTTGTTTTCGACACGGTGTGTACGGTAACATCACAGCGTCAAAGGGAATTAAAGGAGCTTGCCTCGCAAAGCGACTTAACGATAGTCGTGGGAGATACAAACAGCTCGAATTCCCGTAAATTATTTGAGACAGCACGCCTTTTCGGCGAAGCGGTGTTTATCCGCAACGCCAAAGAGCTTGATGTATATGGGAAGAATTTTTTCACTTCCCGAAATAAAATTGCCATTACCGCAGGAGCTTCGACTCCCGGTGATATATTACAGGAGGTTATTAAACAAATGACAGACACCATCAACGAGAATCTTTCCTTCGAGGAGATGCTCGAGCAGTCCTTCAGAACATTAACTACAGGGGAAAGGGTAACAGGTACCGTTCTTGCGGTAAGCCCGGCAGAGGTTAAGATCGACCTCGGCACAAAGCACACGGGTATACTTCCGTATGACGAGATTACCTCCGAAAGCGGCGTGGATCTTACAAAAGAATTCCACGTAGGCGACAGCGTTGAGGTGGTATGCACAAAGTTCTCGGACGTTGAAGGCACAGTAATTCTTTCCAAGAAATCCATTGATGCTGACAAGCAGTGGGCAGAAGTAGTTGCAGCTTGCGAAAACGGCGAAACCCTTACCGGCACCGTTAAGGAAATCGTTCGCGGCGGCTGTATCATAATGTACAAGAATGTAAGAGTATTCGTCCCCGCTTCCCAGACCGGTATCGCAAAGGATAATCCTCTTGACGAGCTTAAGGGTCAGACCGTAAGCTACAGAGTTATCGAAGCTGATGACCAGAAGGGTCGCAAGAGAGCAGTAGGCTCTATCAAACTGGTTGCAAGAGCAGAGCGCAAAAAGGCTGTTGAAGAATTCTATGCTTCTCTCGAAGCAGGTCAGAAGTTCACCGGCACCGTTCGTTCTCTCGCAGATTTCGGCGCATTCGTAAACATCGGTCCCGTAGACGGTCTGGTACACATCACCGAGCTGTCCTGGGGCAGACTCAAGGCTCCCTCCGAACTTCTTAAGGTGGGCGATCCTATCGAAGTCTACATCAAGTCCGTTAACCCCGAGAAAAAGCGTATCTCTCTCGGCTACAAGACAGAGGATAACAATCCCTGGAAGATCTTCCCCGAACAGTATAACGTAGGCGACGTTGTTGACGCAAAGGTCGTTTCCGTTCTTGATTTCGGCGCATTCGCAGAGATCATCCCCGGTGTAGACGGTCTTATCCACATCAGCCAGATCGCAGCAAAGCCCGTTTCCAACCCCGCTTCCGTTCTTAAGGTTGGCGATACCGTTACCGCAAAGATTACCGCTATCGAGCCCGAAAGAACCCGCGTAAGCCTTTCTATCCGCGCTCTTCTCGCAGAAGAAGAACCCGCAGTTGAAGAGGTTGCAGAAGAAGTTGTTGAAGCAGTAGCAGAAGCAACCGAAGAAACCGCTGAATAATTAAAAAATGTTTTTTAGCGTGATGCTCTTTTACGGGCATCACGTTTTTTGTCCGCAAGCAGAACAAATGTTTGTTTTCTTATTGCATTATCAAAATCGGTGTGGTATAATGTAGATATCAAAAAGAATTCGAGGGATAACGTGGTAAAAGTAACTTTTATTAAAGCGGGCGAGGTTTCCGATGAAAAGTTCAAATTCGCGGTTATCTGTGCAAAATACGGGGGCAAGTGGATACTTTGCAGGCACAAGCAGAGAACCACTTGGGAGATCCCCGGCGGGCACATAGAGGAAGGCGAAACGCCCTTGGAAGCCGCAAAAAGAGAGCTTTTTGAGGAGACGGGCGCAAAGAATTTCGATATTCGCCTTCTTACCCCGTACTGCGTGGAGATAGACGGAGAAAAGTCTTACGGAGAGCTGTTTTTCGCAAACGTAACCGCTATTGAAAGCATTCCCGAAGACAGCGAGATAAAGGAAATTTCGCTTTTTGATTCCCTTCCCGAAACCCTCACCTACCCCGAAATACAGCCCCATTTGTACGAATATGCAACCGAAAATATAAATTACTGCTATTCCTATATAATGGGAATGGATGATTCTGTGTTGTCGTTAAAAGACCGCGGTTTTGATGTAAAGCCCGACGGAGAAAACTACACCGTAATATTTCCCGAAAAGCTTTCTGCAGAATGGGAAAATTTTGTTTCCTCGCATTTGAAGCTTGAATATTGGAACGAATATTTTATCGGAAATAAAGTTGTGTTTTTGTTTCAATTACAAGACGGTGTTAAAAGATTCGAGGTTGAAAATTACGAGAACGACCAAGTGTTGAAGCTTTGCGAAAAAATGTGCGGATGTAAATTTGAATCCATAAAGAAAATGCTTTTGGAAAATTGGTTTTATAAAGAGAAGCTGGGAGGTAAAAAATGACAAAATATGAAATCTGCCAGCCGATTTATGACAAGCACATCGAATTGTCACACGCAATTCAGGGCGACGATTTGGCACTGATCAAAAAACTCGCCCTGGAACTTCACGCCTTGGTTCACCCTGCGGAAGTTTCGGGATCGGATACACAAACGATAGCAGATGTTGTTTTCGGATATATGCGTGCAGGAAATCAAAATCTCATCGTGCCGAGAGAGGATTACGAAACCGATCTTCATTACGCAGGAACAAAAACGGTTCCTCTGTGCTGGTATTTTTGGCATACATACCGAATTGAAGATATAGTAAGTAATATTTTGATGGCAAATCAAAAACAGATTTTTAATGCAGAGTGGCAACAAAAAATCAATACTCCCATAACAGACACGGGAAATGCGTTAGAACCGGAAGAAGCGATTGAATTCGGCAAAGTTTTGAACATAGAAGCGCTTTACGAATATATGATTAAAGTCGGTAAAAACACACGCAGAATTATCGAAAATCTATCGCTCGACCAAATCAAATCCATGGTGCCCGAGGAATGGGTAATGCAAATATTGGAAGAAGGCGGCGTTACCACCGATTTTTGTTCTGTTTGGTTATTGGTTTTCTGGGGAAGATTAACACGCGGCGGAATGATATTAACCCCTTTGACTTCGCATCATATGATGCATTTACCCGCGTGCCTGGATAAAATATTGAACGAGAGGTTTATATGACACGATATGAAATTACCGAAACCGACAAAAAGCTTATTGAGATAGGCTTGGAGGTATTAAAGCAAAACTTTGATGACGGGATATACAACCACACGGTGGGGTGTGCTTTGCTGTGCAAAAACGGAAATATTTATAAGGGTGTAAACTGCGATGGGATCCACGGCTCCTGCGCGGAATATATAACTATGGGAATTGCAATTTCCGCAGGTGAAAGAGAGTTCGATACCATTGTGGCAGTCCACGATAAGCACCTTAATTTCGTTATTCCCCCTTGCGGAAACTGCAGACAGATGATGTTTGAATACTGCCCCGATATAAAGGTGATCGTGAACGACGAAAACGGAAAGCTTATTAAAGTAACCGCCCGCGACCTGCTCCCCTTCGCCTGGGAACCGGTCGTCTGCGAATAAAAGCAAAACAAAAAGAACGGCTCTATTGGATGCAAAAGGCATCAAACAAATAAAAAGAAATCCGCAAAAAAGCGGATTTCTACCTTCATTTCTCGTTCATCGTTTCTCGTTCATCGTTAAAAAAACCGCCCAAAGGCGGTTTTTCTTTTTGATAAAGCCCCCGCGGGTGCCGTGTCCCGTGAACGAAACCCTGCTGTAAGCAGGTGGGTGTCCTATTGCACGCTTTAGTGCTTCCAACGTCCGCAGGCTTCGGGGTACAAAGACAGCCGAACTGCGGGAGGCCTGCTTCACCACGGGCAAAGATTCTTCGGACTCCCTTTCGTAGATGTGGGTTTTTACACGGGTAGACGCAAATGCGCTTACACGAACACCGCAGGAAAGGTTTTAAAAAAGCTTATTCCTCTTCGGGAATTTCGTCCAGATCGCATTCGTCCATAAAGCAATCCTCAAACATCTGGGACACTTTATCGAACTCATCGTCATCATCTATAGTGATAAGGTTTTCCTCGCCGTCTTCGCCGACAACGATCTTAAGCACTACAAATTCATTCTCCTGGCTGTCGCAGGGGGCGAGAGCAACGTAAGTATTTCCCTCATCCTCCAGAGTGCCGAGAACTTCAAATTCGGTTTCCACTCCGTCCTCGTCTATAAGAGTAACGGTGTTATATTCATTGTAATCCATTGTAATTACCTCCGTATTAATCTACCCGTATTTTACAACAAAAATACGGGAATGTCAATATATACCTTATTTAACCTGTCTGCCGTTATTGACATTTACCGCCCCGTTTGTTAAAATTATATCATCCTTTAAGGAAGGAATATATTATTATGTCTTCTACACCCAGATTTTTTATATCAAAAAGCGAATTCCGGGGAGATAAAGTAACCATTACGGGAACGGATGCAAACCACATATACCGCGTGCTTCGTCTGCGGGAGGGTGATAAGATAACCGTATGCGATATGCAGAAAAACGTGTACGACGGTGTGCTCACCTTCGTATCCTCCGACTGCGCCGAGGCGGTTCTTTTAAACTGCCGTCCATCCCCTGCCGAGCCTCCTTACGAAATAACACTTTACCAAGGTATGCCCAAGGGCGATAAATTGGATTTTATCGTGCAAAAGGCGGTGGAGCTGGGCGTTACGAGGGTAGTCCCCGTAATGTGCGAGCGCGCCGTATCCCGTCCCGACGAAAAGAGTATGGACAAAAAGATCACCCGTCTTAACCGCATAGCCGCAGAGGCGGCAAAGCAATGCGGAAGAGGCATTGTTCCCCAAGTGATGCCCGCCGTATCCTACAAGCAAATGACAGATGAGCTTTGCAACGCCGACCTTGCCTTTATATGCTACGAAGGCGATGAAGTCGTTCCTCTGCGGGAACTTATACATGACGCAGGTAAATTTGGGAGCGTTTCCTTCTATATAGGCCCCGAGGGAGGCATCTCCTCCGGTGAGATCGCCTTGGCGAAAGAACGGGAAATACCCCTTGCGGGATTGGGAAAACGGATACTCCGAACCGAAACCGCACCCTTGTTTGCCCTGTCTGCCCTGTCTGTACTGGCAGAAGAGGAATAGTTTAATTAAATTTAACAAATCCAAGTGCTTTTTTAGTTAAAATGTAGAAAAAGCACTTGAATTTTTGGCGATAATGTTGTAAAATGAGATGTATATAACCAAAAATGCGTAAAGGAGTAAAATTATGTCCAGCAAATTGTTTCAAGGACTCATTTATCAAATGAAAGAAGCGGTTGACCGTACCGTGGGAGTACTCGATGATAAGGGTATTATTATTGCGTGCAGCACACTTTCCAGAATAGGTGAATCGCACAGAGAAGCGCTGGACGAGGTATCCTATTCCTTTGACACCGCCGTGATCGACGGATTCACCTACAAGCCTGTAGGCACCCACGCAAGAATCGAATACGTGGTTTTTGCAGAAGGTAATGACGAAAAGGCAAGAAGTGCGGCGGCTATGCTTTCCGTTACGCTTTCCAGCATAAAAACACTTTACGACGAAAAGTACGATAAGACCAATTTTATAAAGAACATTATTCTCGATAACATTCTCCCCAGCGATATATACATAAAATCCAAGGAGCTGCACTTTGATGCGGAAACTCCCCGTGTTGTTTATCTTGCCCGCTTCGCAGGAAACAACGAGGGAAGCACCATTCCCTTTGACGTGGTTCAGAATCTGTTCCCTGATAAATCAAAGGACTACGTTATCGGCGTAGGCGAAAACGATATAGTTCTGGTCAAGGAGCTTCGCAACGCCGTTGATATGCGCAATATAGATAATTACGCAAAGATGATAGTTGACACCGCTGAAACCGAATTCCTCGTAAAAGCGACGGTAGGTATCGGTACCGTGGTAAATACAGTAAAGGATCTTGCCCGTTCCTTCAAGGACGCTCAGGTAGCTCTGGAGGTAGGTAAGGTATTCGATACCGAAAAGACCACTATCAATTACGAGAGCCTCGGTATCGGCAGACTTATATATCAGCTTCCCACCACTCTGTGCGAAATGTTCCTGCAGGAAGTATTCAAGAAGGGATCTTTCGAGGCGCTGGATCAGGAAACTCTTACCACTATCCAGACTTTCTTCGAAAACAACCTTAACGTTTCCGAAACCTCAAGAAAGCTGTTCGTTCACAGAAATACTCTGGTTTACAGACTTGAAAAGATCAAAAAGGTTACGGGGCTTGACCTGCGTGAGTTTGATAACGCTATAACCTTCAAGGTTGCCCTTATGGTTAAAAAATACGTAACCTCCAAGCCTATGATGTATTAAACAGAAAGTAAATTGCTATGATCGAATTAAAAAACGTATCTATGATATATCCCAACGGCAACGCCGCTTTGAGGAATATCGATCTTACAATAGAAGATAACGAATTCGTATTCGTAGTCGGTCAGTCCGGCGCGGGAAAAACTACGCTCACAAAACTGCTTATTGCGGAAGAAAGAGTGTCCGACGGTGAAATGTACGTTAACGATTTCAAAATGCACCGTCTGAGAAGATACAAGATTCCCAAGCTCCGCCGTTCTATCGGTATGGTGTTCCAGGATTTCAGACTGTTCGATAACAAAACCGTATACGAAAACGTGGCGTTTGCAATGCGTGTGGTCGGCGCACGCCCTTCCGAGATAAAAAAACGTGTTCCACACGTGCTCAGCCTTGTGGGTCTTGCCCACCGCGCAAAGAGTTATCCCGATAAAATGTCCGGCGGTGAAAGACAGCGTATTGCTATCGCTCGCGCACTGGTAAATAATCCCGATATTATTATTGCGGACGAGCCTACCGGAAATATCGACCCCGAAATGAGCAAGGCTATTTTCGAATTGCTTATGCGCATAAACAAGATGGATAAGACCATAATCGTAGTAACTCACGATCATAATATGGTAAATTATTACAACAAGCGTGTGATCAAGATCGAAAACGGACATATAGTAAGCGATACCCCCGCAAAAGCCGACCCTGTCAAGGTTTCCGAGCAGGAGCCGGAAGCGGAAGTTGAAGAGGAAGAAGGAGGAAACGAGCAATGAAGCTTATAAACACCTTTTTCTTTCATATCGGTCAAGGTATAAAGGGTATTTTCAGAAACCCCATAATGAGCACTGCCAGCCTTTTGGTGCTGGTCTGCTGTATGGTTGTTACCGGTACTTTTGCTTTGATCATCGACAACATAAACAAAAACTTTGAAGCCCTTGATGACGTTAATAAAATGATCGTCTGGCTGGACGATGTCCCTGAAGCCGAGGAAGGCGAAGAGGGCGAAGAAAGCACCGAAGAAAGCGCTGAAGCAAGCGAAAGCACGGACAGCGAGTACAATATTTACGAGTACGACAAAAAGACCGAGCAAGCCATAAAGGATCTTGAGCACGTTACCGACGTCGTATTTATGAGCAAGCAGGAAGCCTTTGAGGAATTCAAGGAATCCGAAGGTTCGGATGCGGAATTTCTCGATTGGTTTGACGCAGAGGAAAACAACCCTTTGCGCGCTTCCTACCGTATAACCTTCGCATCGGATACGGATACGGAAAATATCCGTTACATAAAGAAGGCTATTGCGGAAATGGGCTTTGCTGAAGAGAATATCGATGAAAACATAGACCTTTACGATAACCTTATGAACGTAAAGGGCGCACTTACCACCATAGCAATATGGTTGCTGGCTGTTCTCTTCGTAATTTCCTTGTTTATAATTATGAACTCCACACGTTTGGGACTTCACTCCCGCCGCGAGGAAATACAGATAATGCGCTACGTGGGCGCAACCAATTCCTTTGTACGCGCTCCCTTCGTTATAGAGGGCGTGGTTATCGGTCTGGTTTCCGCGGCTATCGCTTTGGGTATTGAATATTACCTTTACACTCAGGTGATCAGCGGAGTTATAAGACAATATCAAGCAATAGTTATTGCACCCTTTACCGATTACATTTTAGTTTTGTCCGTTGCATTTGCCGCTATCGGCGTATTTGCAGGACTGTTCGGAAGTGTTATTTCCATAAGGAAGTACCTCAGAGTTTAACGGAGTATCCCTTTAATGAAACGTTTATTTTTAAAAAAGACAGTTATAATAAGTTTTTTACTTGCACTCGCTCTGATTTTGCCTGTTTTTAGCGAAACCGGCTCCGTAGCGGTTATGAACGCGGAGGCAAAGACCTATGAGGAGCTTCAGAAGGAGCATCAGGAGGCTTTGGCAAAGCAAAAAGCCAAGGAAGCGGAGCACAAGGCTGCGCAGGCGCTTCTAGAGGAAGCAAAAAAAGCAGTTGCCGGCACGCTGAACAAGATGCAGGAGATCGAGCTTAAAATGTACGAGCTTGAGCAAGAGCAGATGTACGTTAACGAGGAAAAGGAAATAACCGAATTTCTCCTTGCTATTTACGGAGAAAGACAGGCGTATTATCAGTCCCTTATTGACGAGCAGCACGCAAAAATGGAGGAAACGCTGGAGCTGTACGCCACCGTACTTCGTTATAAATACGAGAACGGCGCAGCCAACACTCTGGAAATTTTGTTCAACAGCGAAAACTTTGAGCAATTTCTTTCTCGTTTGAAGTATTTCGACAACATAATTGAGTATAATGATACCGTAGCGGATGCTCTTGAAAAGATAGAAAAAGAACTTAACACTCTTCAGGAACAATACAACTCCGCTTTGGACAACCTTTCTTATTATACCGATCTTCTTGCAAAGCAGGAAACGGATATCAAGAACCGTCAGGAAGAATTGGAAAAGCTTGACGAAGAATACAAGGCTCTTTACGAACAGCAGGTTAGCGAAGAAGAAGCTCGGAAAAAGCTGGAAAAAGAGCTTAAGCTTCAGGCAGAAATACTCGCTCAGGCGGTTAAGGATGCCGAACAGGCAATTCTTAACTACAACAGCAATCTTTCCGCATTCGGCTGGCCTCTCAAGCCCGGCGTATGGTATTACATAACATCCTATTTCGGATGGCGTTGGGATCCTCTTGGAAGAGGGTATCAGCACCACAGTGGTCTTGATATTGCCGCAAACGGCGGAAGCGCAGTTATCGCCGTATGCGACGGTGTTGTAACCACTGCAAAATGGCACTACAGCTACGGAAACTACGTGGTTATTTACCATGGGGACGGCGTTTCCTCTCTGTACGCACATATGCAAAACAATTCCTTAACCGTTAAAGTAGGCGACAAGGTAAAACGCGGTCAGCAGATAGGAAGAGTAGGTACGACCGGCGATTCCACCGGAAACCATCTGCACTTTTCCGTTATAGTAAACGGTTCCTACCTTAACCCCGACGATTATCTGCCCGACGGATATTACGTCAAAAAATTCTATCCCGCAAAACAGCCCTGATAATCCCGTTTTTTAAGAATCAATGAGGTAAATTGAATGAACAAAAAGGTCTCGCTTTGGATAAGTATCTTGGTAGCGCTGGTTTTGTGCGTGGCAACCTATCTTGCCACCTCCGCCGCTTTGAATATAGCGTATATGGAGAAAATTTCCCAACTTGTTGGTAACTCCGGCAACGGCGAAACGTCGGCTTACCAGGATATGTATGACAAGCTTGGCGAGATCGAAAAAATCGCCAATGATTATTTCGTAGGCGATATAGACAAAGAGGCGCTTTCCGATGCAGTCTGCTCCGCATATCTTGCGGCGCTGGGCGATAAATACACTATGTACCACACCGCAGAAGAGATGGCGGAGTACCTTTCCACCTCTGAGGGAAGCTACGTGGGTATCGGCGTGCAGGTGTCTTACGATACCGCTACTCAGGGAATATATATCATAACCGTATTCCCCGATTCCCCCGCTATGGACGCAGGACTTTTAGTCGGTGATATTATCGTTCAGGTAGAGGACGTGGTATGCTCCGAGGAAACCTATTTCAAGGCTGTAAACGCAGTAAAAGGCGAAGCGGGAACGGACGTTACTCTTAAAGTAAAAAGAGGCGAAGAAACCCTCGATGTTACTATGACACGCAAAAAGGTAGAGAATACCAGCGTTTTCTACAGAACCATCGGCGACACCGCAGTGATCGAGGTGCTTCAGTTCACCCAGACCACCGCAGACGATTTCAGGGCAGCGCTTACACAGGCAAAGAAGGATAACGTAAAATATTACGTTTTCGATATGAGAAACAACGGCGGCGGCGACCTTAACGCTATTGTTAAGGTTTTGGATATGCTCCTCCCCGAGGGAACCATACTCACCGCATCCGATAAAAATGGAACGGTTATACAAACCTATTCCTCTACCGCAAAAGAATCTCTCGATGCACCTATGGCAGTGCTTATAAACGGCAACACCGCTTCTGCGGCAGAGCTGTTCACAGCGGCACTCCGCGATTACGATATGGCTGTAACCGTGGGCACCACCACCTACGGTAAAGGCGAAATGCAAAGCCTTATAACCCTTGATGACGGCAGCGGTGTGAGAATTTCCACCTATTTCTACAATCCCCCCTGCGGAATTAACTACGAGGGTATCGGTATTACTCCCGATATAGAGATAGACCTGCCCGAAGAGCTTGCAAACAAATACTACCAGCTTACCGACGAAGAGGACATTCAGCTCCAGAAAGCGTTGGAAGCGGTTAAAAACGAAGATTAAAATATTCATATACAAAAAGAGGTAACAAAATGGCAAAGCAGATTTTTGTATCCAAGGAAGGATACCAGAAGCTTGAAAACGAGCTTGAGCACCTTAAAACAGTAAAGCGTAAAGAGGTTGCAATGGCTATTCAGAAAGCACGCTCCTTCGGCGACCTTTCTGAAAACAGCGAATACGACGAGGCTAAAAACGAGCAGGCTGAAATCGAAAGCCGTATCGCAATGCTGGAGGTAACTCTGGAAAATGCCACCATCCTTGATGACAAGGATATCAAAACTGATAAGGTAAGCGTAGGTAACACGGTTAAAATATACAACATCGCTACCGAGCAAGATGAGGAATACCGCATTGTCGGCGCTACCGAATCCGATCCTATCGAAGGAAAAATATCCGATGACTGTCCTCTCGGCAAGGCTCTGTTGGGACAGCGCGTAGGTGATTCCATCAACGTAGAAACCCCCGGCGGTATAGTTAAGTACACCGTAATCTCTATTTCCAAGTAGGTGGATCTATGGAAAACGAAAACATAAAGGCACAAGGCGGAGAAAACACGGTAAACGTAAACGAGCTTATCCGTGTACGCCGTGAAAAGCTTGCCGAACTGCAGGAAAGCGGTAACGATCCTTTTGAAATAACCAAATATAACCAGACACATCACAGCGCAGATATCAAGGCTGATTTTGAAAATATGGAGGGCAAGACCGTTTCTATCGCAGGAAGACTTATGTCCAAGCGTGTTATGGGAAAGGCTTCCTTCTGTAACGTTCAGGACCTTAAGGGAAGCATTCAGTCCTACGTAGCAAGGGACAGTATCGGCGAAGAAGAGTACAAAGCGTTTAAAAAGCTGGATATCGGCGATCTCGTGGGTATCGAAGGCGAAGTGTTCCTTACCAAGACCGGTGAAATATCCATTCACGCTTCCAAGGTTACCCTGCTTTCCAAGAGCTTGCAGATACTTCCCGAGAAGTACCATGGTCTTACCAATACCGATATGCGTTACCGTCAGCGTTACGTTGACCTTATAATGAACAGCGAGGTAAAGCAGACCTTTATCAACCGTTCCAGGATCATAAGCTCCATCCGGAAATATCTTGACAGTCAGGGCTTTATGGAAGTTGAAACGCCTATGCTGGTTTCCAATGCGGGCGGCGCGGCTGCAAGACCTTTCCAGACCCACTTTAACGCACTGGATCTTGACATCAAGCTGAGAATATCTCTTGAGCTTTACTTGAAGCGCCTTATTGTCGGCGGTTTGGAGAAGGTTTACGAGATCGGAAGAGTTTTCCGTAACGAGGGTCTTGATACCAGACACAATCCCGAATTCACTCTTATGGAGCTTTATCAGGCGTATACCGATTACAACGGTATGATGGATCTTACGGAAAACATGTTCCGTCACGTAGCGCAGGAGGTTCTCGGCACTACCACCATTACATACAACGGTGTGGAAATGGATCTGGGCAAGCCCTTTGAGCGCATCACTATGGTTGACGCTGTAAAGAAGTACTCCGGCGTTGATTTTAACGAAATAACCACCCTTGAGCAGGCGCGCGCGGTTGCCAAGGAGCATCACGTTGAATACGAGGATCGCCACATGAAGGGCGATATACTCAATCTCTTCTTTGAAGAATTCGTTGAAGAGCATCTTATTCAGCCTACCTTCGTTATGGATCATCCCATTGAGATATCCCCTCTTACCAAGAAAAAGCCCGGTAATCCCGAATACGTTGAACGTTTTGAAATGTTTATGAACGGTTGGGAAATGTGCAACGCATATTCCGAGCTTAACGATCCCATCGACCAGCGCGAACGCTTTAAGGCGCAGGAAGCCTTGCTGGCACAGGGTGACGAAGAAGCCAACACCACCGACGAGGATTTCCTTTATGCCCTTGAGCTGGGTATGCCTCCCACGGGCGGTATCGGCTACGGAATAGACCGTTTGGTAATGCTGCTTACAGACAGCCCCGCTATACGCGACGTTCTCTTCTTCCCCACCATGAAGCCCGAAAGTAAATAAATTATGGAAGAAAAAAGAAAAAGTGAAGCCCGTTTGTGGCTGGAGCACCTTTGGTGGTCCCACAAATGGATGATAATATCTATTGCTCTTATTATCGCTTTGGTGATCTTTGCAGTAGTATCCTGCTCGAGAAACGACGAGCCCGACGTTAACATTCTCTACGTCGGTCCTTTAAAGCTTTCCATATCCGTTCAGGATCTGTTGCAAGGCTCGCTGCAGGATATGATACCCGATGCCAACGGGGACGGAGAAAGAATAGTATCCGTACAAAGCATCGCCGCAGAAACGAGATATGAGAATTATCCCATATTGGGCGAAGACGATTACGTTTCCGATGGGGAGATAATACTCGCCGATCCTTCTGCAGACGTAGAATATTCAAGAGTGGTTGTAAATGCCGACCTTGATTCCGATACGAAAGAGCAGTTTAATATGGCAGTTACCATAGGAGATTCGGTAATTTATCTTATGGAGGAATATTATTACGATCTGGCATTGTCTATGAAGGTAATAGCACCTTTGGACACCGTGCTGGAGGAAGATAATATGCCCGAAAACCCCAGAGATGAATATTCCGTATACCTTAAGGATCTGGACATATATTCCCTTCCCGGGTTTAATACGATGCCGGAAGATATTATAGTATGCATACGCCGTTTCCCCAACAGCGAAGCCGGTGAATTGCTGTTCGGCAGAACCGAAGAGGAATACAAGGCAAATGTAGAGCTGTTTAACGAGCTGTTTGCGTACAAAGATTAGGTTATAATTTTTACTTTTATAAAAAAATCCCAAAAGGAGCCCAAATTAAAATGAGCAATTTTCTTAAGAAAAACGAAAAGAAACTTACATCAATCATCGCAGTTTCTCTGGCGGTGATCCTTGTAGCGATGATCGCTTGGATCGCCATTGACAAATTCCTTTCCGTATCCCCCTATTTCGAAGATCAGGCCTTCGCTTCCGCACTTGCTGACGGACTTGATAAGACTGCCCGCTTCCTTGGCGAAGACGATATCGAAAAATTCGAAGTTATGGTAGTTTCCTGCTACGTATCCTGTGACGCAAGCACCGGTTACCAGGCTGTTACCATTCCTTACGTAACTCTGGGTTATGCAGATTACGCTGATTACATCATTGAAAACACCCGCACTATGAACGAAGAGAAGGAAGAGGAAGAAGAAAAGGAAGAATCCGCAGAAACTTCCGATACCTCCGAGGACGAAGGACCCAAATTTGACACCGTTCAGGTTTACGCTACTCCTTCCACTATAGCAGATATAGTTAAGTTCACCAATCTCCGCGTGCTTTCCGTAATTGACAGCAGCACCGCTTACGATATAAACTACAACGTTTATATGGCAAGTATGTATGCACAGCTTCTCGGAACCTCATCCTCTGTTTCCGCTTCTGCCATCTACAATGCTATCGTTCCCGATGATCTTACCTCTCTTAAGGACATTTCCGCACTCACAAATCTTGAGTACCTGGGCGTAGCATATTCTCACGTTGCAAACCTTGAGGGTATTGAGAACTTCCCCAAGCTCGTTGCACTTGACGCTTCTTCCTGCAAGCTGACCTCTGTTGAGGGCGTTGAAAAGGCATCCGAGCTTATCGCTCTTTACCTTGGCAGCAACTCCCTTACCTCCGTTGCAGGCGTAGAAAAGCTTGAAAAGCTCGAAACTCTCGAAGTTTCCTCCAATAAGCTTGAGTCCATCCCCTCCTTCAAGGCAGATTCCAAGCTTACAAACCTTTCCCTTTCTTCCAATAAGCTTAAGAAGCTGGAACTGAATCTTAACAACCTTAAATCTCTCTATGCGGACGGAAACGAGATCGCAGAGATCGCAGTTACCGCACCCGTTCTTGAAACCCTTAATCTTTCCGATAACAAGCTTGCTGCTCTCGACGGTCTTAAGGATCTCACCACTGTTGAAACTCTTGATCTTTCCGGCAACAACACCATCGTGGACCTCACTCCTATCGCAGGAATGACCAAGCTTACCGGTCTGGGCCTTACCTTTACCGATAAGAAGCCCGCAAACCAGCTTGTAAGCCTCGAAGCTCTTAAGGATATGACCGAGCTTGAAACTCTTACCATAAGCTACACCGGCATTAAGGATATCACTCCTCTTGCAGGTCTTACAAAGCTCACTGCTCTTACTCTCAACAACAGCGGCGTTACCAGCACTGCTGCTCTTGAAAAGCTTTCCAAGCTTACCACTATCGATCTTTCCGCTAATAAGATCCAGGACGTAAGCGGTCTTAAGAATAAGAAGGAGCTTACTTCTCTTAACCTTTCCGATAATATGATCAATGATCTTACCGATCTTAAGGGCGCTTTTGATGTGGAAAAGATAAAGACCCTTAACTTTAAGGATAATATGATCACCGATTGGAAGGCTCTGGATGCATATACCAAGGCTACCATAACCAAGGACAACAACTCCAAGGACAAGACCGATAAGAACGAAACTTCCAAGGACGAAACCTCCAAAGAAGACACCTCTGCGGACGTTTCCGACGAAGCTTCCAAATAAAACAAATACAAAAATGGGGACGGAATATGTAAAATCCGTCCCCAAAATACAACATAAAAAGGAGAAAATGCATTATGCCCGATATGCTCGTCAAGCTTTATGAGCTTCCCGACAGCACAGAGCTGTATAAATCCATAGAAGAGCAGGATATTCGTATTATCCGCCCTATGACACCTAATCAGACGCCTATCCGTGAATTTATAGTCGAAAATTTCGGAACAGGCTGGGCAGATGAAATAAGCACCGCGTTCACCCGCTTCCCCGTTTCCTGCTTTATCGCATATGATAATAAAGAAAAGCGCGTAATAGGCTTCGCAGGCTACGATTGTACCTGCAGAGATTTCTTCGGTCCTACCGGCGTACATCCCGATTACCGCGGAAAAGGTCTGGGCAAAGCATTGCTTCTTAAATGCCTTGAGGCTATGCGGGAAGAAGGATACGGATACGCAATTATAGGTTCTGCGGGACCCGTACATTTTTATGAAAAGTGCTGTGGAGCGACAGTTATAGAAAACAGCGTTCCCGGTGTATATAAAGATCTTATTTAGCAAAGGAAAACCAACATTATGAAAAAAAGAGCCGGTATTGTAGGCGCAACCGGTATGGTAGGTCAGCGCTTTATTACCTTACTTGAAAACCACCCTTATTTTGACGTTACCTGTCTTGCCGCATCTGCAAGAAGCGCAGGAAAGACCTATACCGAAGCTGTAGGCAACAGATGGCGCGTTCCCCTTCCCATGCCCGAATACGTTAAGGATATGAAAATAGTAGATTCCGAGGATATAGAAACCATAAAGGAAAAGTGCGATTTCGTATTCTGCGCTATCGATATGGATAAAGCATACACGAAAAATCTCGAGGAAACCTATGCAAAGGCAGAGATCATCGTAGTTTCCAACAACTCCGCAAACCGCGGTGTTGCCGACGTTCCTATGTTTATTCCCGAGCTCAACCCTCATCATACCGAGGTAATCGAAGCACAGAAAAAGCGTTTGGGCACAAAGCGCGGATTTATCGCAGTTAAGCCCAACTGCTCTATCCAGACCTACGTTCCCGCCCTTACTCCCCTTATGGATCGCGGTATCGAATATATCAACGTAAGCACCTATCAGGCAGTTTCCGGCGCAGGAAAAACTCTGGAAAGCTTTGAGGGTATATTGGATAACATTATTCCTTATATCGGCGGCGAAGAAGAAAAAAGCGAAAAAGAGCCTCTCAAGATCTGGGGTAAGGTAGAAAACGGCGTTATCGTTAACGCAGAGAAGCCCGTTATCTCCGCTCAGTGCGTTCGCGTGCCCGTTTCCGACGGACACCTTGCAACCGTTTCCGTAAAGTTTACAAATCCTCCCACAGAGCAGGAAATGCTTGACGCTTGGAAGAATTTTGAAGGCGAGCCCCAAAAACTTGGTCTTCCCTCCGCGCCCAAGCAGTTTATAACCTATTTTGAAGAGGATAACCGTCCCCAGACCGGCGTTGACCGTGATACCGAGGGCGGTATGGGTATTTGCGTAGGCAGACTCCGCAAGGACAGCATATTCGATTACAAGTTCGTATGCCTTTCCCACAACACACTCCGCGGTGCCGCAGGCGGCGGATTGCTTACCGCAGAATTCCTTTATGCAAAGGGACTTCTTGATTAAACTATGAAGTACAGAGCGTTTATTATTGCGCTTATCGTGATTTTCCTTGTGCTGCCATCCTGTATCGCAGACGATGGCAGAAGCAAGATCCTTCGTGATGACGAAGCGATGGATGCGTACGTGCAAGAAATGGGAATGTCCGATGAGCAAAAGCTGGTAGTCAAAAAACCGTATAACCGAGCGCTGGATTGCGACGTGTATCTGGTTTACGTTACCGAAGACGGTGTTATAAAAGAATACACCTACGAATTCTACGGTAATTTAAGTGAGCATGACTACGCTATGAATTATTATAACGCTGATTCCGTAAAGGAATTGTACAGCCTTGTGGATAACGACGAGAGTGCGTGTATGGTCTGCGTGCTTAACCTTACCGTTGAGTTTGAAAGCATACAAAGTCTGTACGAGCAGTTTTCGGATAAACACTATGTAAAGCAGGGCTATGAAATAATAGAATAAAAACACAAAAGTGCTGTCAAAACGACAGCACTTTTTTATTATCGGGGTTCCAGAAAAGCCGCAAGGCTTCTTGGGGTGATTATCGGGTTATTGGGAAATTGCAAATTTCTTAGGGTGCTTTTTGCGGGGTCCCCCGAGAAAGCGTTTTTAATGCATTTGTTATGTCTGTTGCGGGCGATTTGCAAATCGCCACACTCCCCCTAAAAACCTTTCTTGGGGTGCTTTTTATATTCGTTCTATAACTATATCTTCCGCATTAAGGTTGATAGGAGGGCGGGGTTTTATTTTTAGCAGATCCAATTTATACTTACGGCACTTGGCTGAAAATGATACCTCACCCTTATACAGACAATAGCATTTATCAAAATCTCCGTTGGAGTGAACACAATTCAGGCATTGTTTTTCGACAGAAGCAGACATTTTTTTCACCTCGCAGATTATTATACGACCTTAAAGATGTTTTGTCAAGTGAGCAAAGCGAAAACGGCCATAAGTGAAGCAATAACCAAGCGGGATATTATAAACGGCTTTACGGAAAAAACTTCCTTTATTACAGACACGGTCTGAAATATTGCGGAAAGTGAACCGAACCCCAGAAACAAGCTGCACAGTACCTCGCGGGTGGGAAGGGAAAAGAATGCGCTTTCGGCTATTCCGGATGAAAACTCAAACAATCCTTTAACCAACACGGACCGCATACTTTCCGCAGGAAAAAGGTCGGAAACGATAGCGCCCAACACAAAAAAACACACGATGAATCCGCAGATCCGCACCATAAGCAAAGCAGATTCGGATACCGCCAAGGAAAAATCCACATTTCGCACGTATGTGTTCTGAGCGCAGGGCACTATTTTATCATCATTTTTCAGCATAAACGGGTAAAAGATAACCGCTGTGACAAGTGTGGCGGCGAACTGGAATACCAAAAGCTTTAAGCCGTATTTTACACTTCCCATAACCGATGCACCTGCAAAAGCGAGGACGAACGCAACAGACGCGCCCGAGCAAAGACAGCACAGATACTCCCCTCTTTTTCGTGAAATAACGCCGCTTTCGTACAGACACACGCAATTTCTCGCCCCTGCGGGATATCCGCAGAGAAAGCCCAGCAATACTGTGAAAACGCTTCCCCACAATGGATTGGCGCAAAGCTTTGTCACTGCTGTTATGGCTGTTATACGCCGGGAAAACACGAGATAAATGAAAAGGGAGGGAATTATATTTTTAAGGCAAAAGGTTACAGCACGTGCTGTAGCGACGCTGACATAGCTTGGGTATACCAAAAGAAAAGCAAACACGCCTATGAACATAAGATTTACCGCTTTTATCCAAACTCTGCGTGCGGCTTTATTCATAAACCATCAACTCCCATAATAATATATACGGAAAGGCGGGAAAAATATGAAAAAATTACCCGATACCTTGTTCGGTGAGTTTTTGGAAATAAGAGGCAATACTTATCTTGCCGCAGACGGATACGGAAAAATGCTGGTATACGGAAATGAAAAAATAGTTCTGGCAGGAAAAAGCCTTAAAATAACCGTAACGGGAAAAAGATTGAAAATGAATTACTTATCCGGAGAGAAAATAGGAATCGACGGTTACATACGGAGTGTGGAATATGAACCGAATAATACGTAATTTTTTTGGATCTTATACCATCGCTTTTCCAAAAGACGATGCACCAAAGCTGCTGAACAAATGCAAGGAAAAAGACATATTCTTCTTTTCCCCATTGGCAGATGGAGATACGGTAACGGCAAACGCAAGCCTGTTTTCCTGCAAAGCCTTTATTGATACCGCCCATGAACTGGGAATAGACGCTGTAATCGTAAAACAGCGGGGATTGCCGTTTTTGATATCCCGCTACCGAAAAAGATACGGCATATACGCAGGAATCCTGCTTGGTGCCGCTTTTCTTTTGATATCATCTTTATTTATATGGGAAATTAACATTACGGGCAACGTTAACGTTTCTGCAGAGGAAATTACAAAGGTGCTGGCATCCTACGGTGTAAAGGTAGGTACGTTTATACCCGATATGGATGCCGATCTCACTGCCGAATACATATTGCTTGATTATTCCCCCCTCTCCTCCCTTGCCATAAACGTGAAAGGAACCGTGGCAACCGTGGACGTTATTGAGCGGGTGCCAAAGCCCGAAACCGTTTTTCCCGAAGAGGGATACTGTAATCTGGTCGCAGGATGGGACGGAATAATAACCAACGTAGTAGCGGCTGAAGGACACCCCGAGATAAAAGTGGGCGATGTGGTTACCCAAGGACAGCTTCTCATAAACGGGCTTGTGGAAAACAGATACGGTGCATATAAAATAGTGAATTCCAAGGGATACGTTTACGCCGATGTGGCTGAAATACAGGTGTTTGATATTTCGTTAACGGCTTCGGGCAAGGAATACACGGGAAAAGAAGACGTAAAGCGGGAAATATATATAATCGGCTTTCCTATAAGGTTATATACAAACCAAGAATCTTCCTTTTCTTCCTGCGATGCGGTTACGGAAGAAAGAAACCTTAAAATTTTCGGGCTGAAGCTGCCGGTGAAGATCTCTACAGTGGTTTACAAGGAATACGTAACCCGTGAATACCAAATTACCGAGGAAGAAGCTAAAAGAAAAGCAGATAAAGCCTTACAGCTTTGGTGGGAAAAGGTTTCAGACGGTGAAATAGTCAGCATCGAAACGGAGGAAAGTATAAAAAACAACGTGTACCGGTTAAAAGCACACGTTGTAATAAACAAAAATATTGCTATGCGGCAGGAAATAAAATTTAACCCGAATAAACCTTTTTGAGTCTTAAAATAGACAATACGAATATCTGCGCCGCACGGATGACTTCCTCGCGGGAGATGTATTCATCTCTCTCGTGAGCGCCGCCCTTACCCTCGCCCAAAAGTCCGCGGTAAGCGGAAATGGTTGCGCCGAAGGCAACGGTGTTTTTCATATATCTGGCGTAAGTGCCGCCGCCCATAGTATAAGGAGAGCAGTCCTCCTCGATAATATCACGGCAGGAATCGGTAAGCGCCTGAATACGGGGATCATCGGAAGACATTATATATCCCTCTGAGCAGCCGCCGCTGTATGCGGAAAAGCCGTTATCCTCGGCAGTTTTCTTGATAGTTGCGATAATCTCCTCGTAAGGAACGGAGGGAATATAGCGGACGTTGAAGTTTGCCCAAAGCTTGCCTTCTTTTTCGCCCAGCAGACCGCAGATGCAGGTAAGATATCCGAAGTCCTTATCCTCTTTGTCTATGCCGAAGGTCTTACCCTTGTATTCGGAGCAAGCCTCGGCAAGAAAACGCAGTCCTTTGGTATCGGCAATGCCGTTTTCCAAAAGATATTCGCAAAGCAACTTTACTGCGCTTAAGCTGTTTTCGGGCAGAGAGGCGTGGGCTCCCTTTCCCGTTGCGGTAATACGAATAGAGTCGCCTTCCTTTGCAACGGTGATACCGTCTTTTTCTCCGGGAACAACGTCGGTCTTTACAACGCAATATGCGGAATCCGCCACGGAATTGCTTGCAGTACCGCCGCCGATCTCAAGTATGTTTGCGGGCTTTTCGCCAAGCAGAATATCAAAGGAGAAAATCCCCTTTTCTCCTATGCAAACGGGAAATCCGCTATCGGGCGTGAAGGAAAAATCGGGCACGTTTCTTACGGATGCAAAATGACGGAGATCGGTACTGCCAACCTCTTCATCACAGCCGAGTATCATACGAACAGCAAAGGGAAGATCATACCCCTTTTCCATAAGAAAACGGATAGCGTACATAGAAATAAGCATAGGACCTTTATCGTCCTCGGTGCCTCTGCCGATATACAGACCGTCCTTCACGGTAAGTGCATAGGGCTCTACGCTCCAACCGCCGCCGCAGGGCACAACGTCAAGATGGGAAACGATACCTATCTCCTTTTCTCCCTCACCGTATATAAGAGAACCGCAGTAGTATTCGTGGTTTTCGGGCTTGAAGCCGTATTTTTCACCTATGGCAAGAGTGGTTTCAAGAACACGAGCGCAATTTTCGCCGAAAACGTATTTCCCTTCCCCTTTTTCAGATACGGAAGGAATGGATATAATGGATGCAAGATCCTGCTCGAACTGCTGCTTTATATCCTCTCTTTCCATAAACTCTCTTACTTGCTTTGCTATATTCTTCATAGTAATAAATTTCCTTTCAGCATTTTGCAAATTTCATCATAACCGCCTTGGGAACAAGCTTGCCCAGCACGCGGTAAAGCTTATATAAAAATCTGTTGGTATATACCGCTTTTCCCTTTTTAAGAGCGTTAAGACTCTTTACCGCTATCTCCTTGGGATTGCAATACGGCAAAGTATCAAAGGTTTTTGATGCGCCTTTGCTAATATGAGCGCGGGATAAGAATTCCGTACTCATCGGTCCGGGGCAGACGGCAAGCACGTTTATGTGCTTTTGCTTTAATTCCTCACGCAATGCTCTGGAAAATGACATAACGTACGCCTTGGTGGAGGAATATACCGTCATTCTGGTGTTGGGCACGAAGGATGCTATGGAGCACACGTTCAGTATTCCGCTCCCTTTTGGCATATAAGGGATCACCGCAGAGGTAACGGCGGTAAGCGCGCCGCAATTAAGATCGATCATATCCCGCTGTACGTTGGGATCTATCTCCCAAACGTATCCCAGCTTGCCGAATCCTGCATTGTTTATGAGCAAGCCTACTTCGGGCTTTTCTTCCTCAAGCAAGGAGCAAAGCTGTGAAAAGCAAGCTCTGTCATTAAGGTCCATATCCAATATTTTTACGGAAAGATCCGCGGGAAGCATAGCTTTTAGTTCCTCCAGCAGATCAACTCTGCGGGCGATAAGCCAGAATTCCTTTATATCCGTATATTTTTTCGCAACTGCAAGGACGTATTCTTTTCCAAGTCCGGCAGAAGCACCCGTTATTATTGCGGTACGCAAATCGTTTACCTCCGTAAAAACATATTTATTATATTTTATCACCCTTTTCCCCTATATGCAATCACTTTTTCAAAAAAAGAAGGTATGTTTTTGCTTAACCTTATTAAAAACGCTTTATGGTCTTTTCCCACAATGGTCCTTCTTATGGGCACGGGAATGTATTTTACGTTCAAAAGCAGATTTTTCCCAATAAGATGCCTTGGGAAAATAATAAAGAGCGTAAAGGAAAGCGACGGTAACACGGAAATATCTCCTGTCCGCGGGTTGATGACCGCATTGGGCGGAACGGTAGGTGTGGGAAGCATTACGGGTGTGGCATACGCTATTACTCAAGGCGGCGCAGGCGCGCTGCTGTGGATGTGGATAAGCTCCTTTTTCTGTATGATGCTGAAATATGCGGAAAATTATATTACGGTAAAGGAATGCAGAAAGCAAGGAGTACAGGGAAGCGCCGCTACCGTTCTTGCCGCTATGGGAAAAAGAAAAACCGCGGTGTTTTTTGCCGTAACGGGAATACTCGCATCCTTCGGAAGCGGAAATCTGGCACAAGCAAACGCATTTTCTTCCGCCGCCGCAGAAGCAGGTGCAAACAAATATACCGTTGGAATAGTATTCGCATTGCTGCTTATTCCCGCAGTTCTTGGCGGACAAAAGCTTATTGCCCGTGTAAACGGAATGCTGGTTCCCCTTGCGGCAATTTTGTTTATTGCCGCCGCTTTGGGAATAACGGTTTACAACGCAAAGGAGATACCGCAGGCATTTTTTAAAATATTTACATCCGCCTTCGGATTTTCGGAAATGGGGGCGGGGTTTACGGGCACCGCCATATCCGTAGCCCTACGTACGGGGGTGTCCAAGGGCGTTTTCTCTCACGAAGCGGGTATGGGCTCATCTCCTATCGCCCACGCGGCGGCGGACACAACTCCCCAAGGTGCCGCGTGCTTTGGAATTATTGAGGTTTTTGTGGATACCTTTGCCGTAAGCACTATCACCGCTTTGGCTTTGCTGACAACCAAAAGCGAGAGCGCGGAAGAAATGTTTTTTGTCTGCTTCGGAAGCGCAGGAGGAATTATGCTTGCGGCGACGGTGGGGATATTTGCGTATTCCGCCGTTATAAGCTGGTGCTTTTACAGCGAAAGCCTGATCGGACACATCTGCAAAAGCAAAAGAATTCTCGTTGCCATATACAGATTTTTGGTGATATTATCAGCATTTTTCGGATGCGTTCAGGATGCGGACAGTATTTGGAGCGCCGCGGACATATTCAACGCGCTTATGCTGTTTCCCAATTTATACGCTTTGATCAAAAAAAGAAAGGAAATACTGTTTTGAAGCCCCATACATTTACCAAAAACCAAGCCGCAAAAGCATATGGAGTTTCCCTTAACCGCGGGCTGTCCTCCGACGAAGCGGAAACCCGCTTGAAAAAAGATGGAAAAAATCTACTTAAATCCAAAAAGAAAGCGTCTTTTTTTAAAAAGCTTTTGCTTTCTCTTTGCGACAGAATGACGGTAATACTCCTCATCGCCGCAATTATAAGCTTTGCCGCGGCGGTTATAAGCGGTGAAAGCAAGGCGGATACCGTAATCATCCTCGCGATAGTCGTACTCAACGGTGTTTTGGGAGTAATTCAGGAAAGTAAGGCAGAAAAAGCGTTGGAAGCACTAAGCAAAATGACATCCCCTCACTCAACGGTAATACGGGACGGAAAGGAAACGGAAATTTCTTCCGAAGATATTGTAAAGGGAGATATACTCGTACTCAAAAAAGGGTGTCTTATCCCTGCGGACGGGTATATTTTTGAGCAAACGGGGCTGATGACCGACGAATCCGCCATTACGGGTGAAAGTATGCCCGTGGAAAAAAGCTGTTCCCCGTCACCTGAAAACGCCCACCCTTCGGAAATAAAAAATATGGTATATTCCGGCACTACGGTGTGCGGCGGAAACGGAAAGGCTATTGTAACCGCCACGGGAATGGACAGCTATATGGGAAGTATTGCAGGTATGCTGGAAGAAAATGAAAACAAAAAAACTCCCTTGCAGGTAAGGTTGGGCAAAACAAGCGGTATATTGGGCAATATCGCTTTGGTTATATGCGGTGTGATATTCGTAATCTCACTTATACGGGGTATGCCCGTAAAGGATATGTTTTTGACATCGGTTTCCCTTGCGGTAGCGGCTATCCCCGAAGGTTTGCCCGCTATAGTGACCATAATTCTGTCTATCGGAGTTAAGCAGATGGCTGAAAAAAGGGCAGTGGTAAAACGTCTGCCCGCTGTGGAAACTCTGGGTACGGCCGCGGTGATCTGCTCGGACAAAACGGGAACCCTTACTCAAAACAAAATGACAGTAACCGCCTTTTACGGCGACGAGGAAAGAACCGCGGTTTTTGCCCTGATTTGCAACGACAGAGAATCACCCACAGAAAACGCACTTTTTGAATGGGGAAAGGAGAAAAACGCAAAAACGGCAGAATACACCCGTATAAAAGAGATCCCATTTGATTCGGATAAAAAATATATGGTCACCCTGCACAAAGATAAAAATGGATACCTTGCCATAAAAAAAGGCGCGCCCGAAAAGGTTTTAAGCCCGCAATCCGAACTTGCAAGCCGCGCTTCCATAATGGCACTTGACGGAAAGCGTGTTATTGCTTTTTCCTATTGTTATTTGCCGTCCTTACCGTCGGATATGGAAAACTGCAAATTCATTCCCTGCGGTGTATGCGGTATGGAGGACCCGCCCCGTCCCGAAGTAAAGGAGGCTGTGAGAAAATGCAGAAAAGCGGGAATCAAGCCCGTTATGATAACCGGCGACCACCCCGCAACTGCGGCGGCGGTGGCAAAGAATATAGGCATACTCCGCGAGGGGGACACGGTGCTGACACAAGGGGAAATAATCGGTCTGGATACGCCTTCCCTTGCAAAGGCTATTAAAAACTGTACGGTTTTTGCGAGAACCACCCCCGAATTCAAGGTAAAGATAGTAGAGGCGTATAAGTACGGCAACCAAGTGGTGGCGATGACCGGGGACGGAGTAAACGATGCCCCCGCATTAAAAAAATCCGATATAGGCTGTGCTATGGGAAAAGGCGGCACAGACGTTGCAAAAGAAGCCGCAGATATTATCTTGACAGATGACAATTTTTCGACTATTATAGAAGCAGTAAGATACGGTAGGAGCATTTACGACAATATACGCAGAGCTGTGCGTTTTTTGCTCTCTTGCAATATAGGAGAGATAATAACCGTTTTTGCCGCGCTGGTAATGTCCCTGCCCTCTCCCCTTTCCGCAATACAGCTTTTGTGGGTAAATCTTGTAACGGATTCCCTTCCCGCCGTGGCGCTGGGTATGGAAAAAGTACATAACAGCGTTATGGAGCGGAAGCCTATGCCGAAGGACCAAAGTCTTTTTGCGGAGGGGCTGGGAATAAAGATCATCGCCGAAGGAATTTTGGTGGGCTGTATGTCCCTCACCGCCTTTTTGCTGGGACTAAAAACGGGTGATACACAGATAGCAAGTACAATGTGCTTTGGAGTGCTCTCGTTCTCACAGCTTTTCCACACCTTCAATATGCGTTCGGAAAAGCCGTTTTTTAAAAGAAACATTCCAAGTAATACGCCTCTTTTGTTAAGTGTAATGCTTTGTATGGCTTTGCAGGCGGGAATAATGCTGTTTCCTCCCGCGGCGGCGCTTTTCGGAGCGGCAAGTTTAAATATTTATGAATGGATAACGGTGGCAGTACTATCCTTCGCTCCTATCCCCGTATGTGAAATATTTAAGATAATAAAAAACAAAAAATGAAAAATATAAAGTGGGAAGTGTAAAAAAATGAAAACAGTTTATCTTACCGAGCGTGATAATTTCTTGTACCACGGCAGACACGTCCTTGCGGCAGACGCACTGCTTCTGGATTGGTCAAACAGCGGATTTTCCTTTAAGTTCAAGGGAACGGGTTTCCATATAATCTTCGGCGAGCACAAGGCTGACCAGCCCGTATACATAAGAGCGGATATTGACCGTGAAAAGAAGCTCTTCGGCTGGAGCGGTGATACCGCAAGATACTGCGTGAGCGACGGAAAAGAACACGTTATTGTTGACGATCTTAAAAACGAAGAGCACACCGTTCGCGTTCTCCGCATTACCGAGGGAGAAGATAAGCTGTACATAAAAGGGCTTGAAATATACGGTGAAATTCTGCCTCCTCCCCTTGAAAGCGTGCGCCGTATAGAGGTTCTGGGCGATTCCATCACCTGCGGATACGGCGTAAGAGGTGATCAGGATACCACCGTTTTTCGCACCTGCGATGAGGATTCCACTGCCGCTTGGGCGTTTCTTGTTGCAGAGGAGCTGGGCGCAGACCTGCACTGCCAATGTGCTTCCGGCAAGGGTATCGTACGCAACTGCGAGGGCGCTTTGGACCTTACCTTTGACCAGATGTTTAATATGACCTCCCGTAACGGAGAAGTGTGGGATCACAGCAAATGGACTCCCCAGGTGGTTATGATAAACGGCGGCACCAACGACGGTTGGGGCGGCGTGAGCGCAGAGGATTTTGAAAAAGGCGCAACCGCGCTTATAAACGATATCCGTTCCAAATACACCCACGCACATATTATCTGGTGCTACGGTCTTATGGGCGATCCTTATATGGGACTTCTTAAAAAGCTGTTCAAGCGTATGGGTGAAACCGACGAAAAACTGCATTTCGTCCCCATATCCGTTGCCAACCCCAAAAAGGATTACGCGGCGGCGGGACATCCCGGTATGAAGATAAACGAAAAACTGGCAGATACTATGGTATCCAAGATTAAGTCCCTCAAGATCTGGGAGAAGTAAAAATCCCCCAAAAAATGTTTTTAGGAATGTAGGGGCGATTCACGAATCGCCCGCAATAGACATAACAATTCGCGTAAAAACAATTTTTTGGGGACCCCGAAGCACACACAAAACAGAGGCAAGGAAAATTCCTTGCCTCTTACTTTTATTTAAGCTTATTGTGAAACAAAAATGATAATCTTTAACGGAAAGCTATTTAAGCCTTGACTTAACAGCCAAAATGTAATATAATAAATTATTATTCAGTATCACTGAAAATTTATAAACCGAAAAAGGTGAAAAAACGCTATGAAAAGAATTTACAATTTCTCCGCAGGACCTTCTATGCTTCCCGTAGAAGTATTGACCCAAGCCGCTTCCGAAATGCTGGATTACCAGGGCAGCGGGTGTTCTGTTATGGAGATGAGTCACCGATCTCCGGTTTACGATAATATCATCAAGCAAGCAGAAGCAGACCTCCGCACTCTTATGGAAATTCCCGATAACTACCGCGTACTGTTCCTGCAGGGCGGTGCTACCACACAGTTTTCCGCAGTACCTCTTAATCTTATGAACAAGAATAAGAAGGCTGATTATATCGTATCCGGTCAGTTTTCCAAAAAGGCGGCGGATGAAGCCGCAAAGTACGGCGAGGTAAATATTCTTGCTTCCTCCAAGGACAGAAATTTTGCATACGTGCCTTACGTTGATTCCTTCTCTCCCGATGCGGATTACGTTCACATCTGCCTTAACAACACTATTTACGGCACTACCTACAACTATATTCCCGAAACCGGCGATATTCCCTTGGTTGCAGACGTTTCCTCCTGCATACTTTCCCGTCCCATAGACGTAACAAAGTTCGGTATGCTTTATGCAGGCGCTCAAAAGAATATGGGTCCCTCCGGTCTTACCGTGGTTATTATAAGAGAAGACCTTATCGGCAACGCAAGAGAAGGCACGCCCGTTATGCTGGATTACAAAATTCAGGCAGATAACGGCTCTATGTATAATACTCCTCCCTGCTATTCCATTTACGTTGCAGGTCTTGTATTCAAGTGGCTCCTTGATATGGGCGGTCTTTCCGTAATGGAACAGCGCAACGTGGCAAAGGCAAAGGTGCTTTATGATTACCTTGATTCATCCGAAATGTTCAAGGCGACCGCAGACAAGGAGTTCCGCTCCATTATGAACGCTTGCTTCGTTACCGGCGACGCAGAGCTTGACAAAGAGTTCGTTTCCGCCGCAAAGAAGGCAGGATTTGAAAACCTCAAGGGACACCGTTCCGTAGGCGGTATGCGTGCATCAATATACAACGCAATGCCTGCAGAGGGTGTTGACAAACTTGTAGAATTCATGGCAGAATTCGAGAGGAGCAAAAAATGAACGTTAAGCTTATAAATAAGATCGACAAAGCCGGTCTGGACGTTTTTGACGACAGATTTGCATACGGCGAAGATATTGAAAATCCCGATGCGTATATGGTGCGCAGTGCGTCCCTCTTGGAAGCGGAGTTTCCTTCTTCCTTAAAGGCTATAGCCCGTGCGGGCGCAGGTGTAAACAACATTCCTCTTGACCGCTGTGCGGAAGAGGGTATCGTTGTATTCAACACTCCCGGCGCAAACGCAAACGGCGTTAAAGAGCTTGCTATTACCGCATTGCTTCTTTCCTCCAGAAAGATAACCGACGGTATTGCGTGGGCTTCCTCCCTTACCGGTGACGACGTACCCAAGCAGGTTGAAAAAGGCAAGAGCGCATTTGCAGGTCCCGAAATAAAGGGAAAGACTCTGGGCGTTATCGGTCTGGGCGCTATCGGCGGTCCCGTTGCCAACGCCGCAGAATCTTTGGGCATGAAGGTTATCGGCTGCGACCCGTTTATGACGGTAAACGCCGCATGGCATCTTTCCCGCAAGGTAGTTAAGGCAGACACCTACGACGAACTGTATCCCCAGTGCGATTACATTACCGTTCACGTTCCTTCCGTTAAGGATACTATCGGTATGATAAACGCCGAGTCCATTGCAAAAATGAAGGACGGCGTGCGTATTATCAACCTTTCCCGCGGAAATATTGTTGTAACCGACGATATTCTTGCGGCTATTGAAAGCGGCAAGGTATCTTGCTACGTTACCGATTTTCCCGATGAAAAGCTGATCGGCAAAAAGAACGTTATCTGCATCCCCCATCTGGGCGCATCCACTCCCGAAAGCGAGGAAAACTGCGCAGTTATGGCGGCTGAACAGCTTATGGATTACCTGCTTGACGGTAATATTAAGAACAGCGTAAACTATCCCGCAATTTCTATGCCCAGAGGCGCAAAGCACAGAATAGTAGTGCTTCACGAGAATATCCCCAATATGATCGCTCAGGCATCCTCGGTATTCTCTGCAGATCGTATCAACATCGAGCATATGATGTCCTCCTCCAAGGGCACAAACGGTGTTGCTATGTTTGAAACCAACGACGAAGTTGATGACTCTATTTGCGCAAAGATATCTGCAATTGCAGGTATCCGCAAGACAATCCTTCTCTAAAACAAAAAAACAAGGAGTAAAATATGAAGTTTATCGTCTTTGACGGAAACAGCATACTCAACCGCGCTTATTACGGAATACGTCCTCTTACCACAAAAGGCGGTATTCCCACCAACGCGGTACTCGGATTCATAAATATTATAGAGAAAAATATGGCGGCGGTCCAACCGGATTACGCCGCCATAGCCTTCGATCTGCCGGGAAAGACTTTTCGGCACAAGGCGGTGGACAGCTATAAGGCAACCCGCAAGGGTATGCCCGAGGATCTGGCACAGCAAATGCCTTACGCCTACAGAGCCGCCGCAGGATTGGGGCTTAAAATAACCACCTGCGAAAATTTTGAGGCGGACGACGTGCTGGGCACGTTGTCCAAGGCCGCAAAAGAGAACGGCGTGGAATGCGTTATAGTAACCGGCGACCGTGACAGTCTTCAGCTTGTTGGGGACGGCACGGTGGTTTATCTTGCCGCCACCAACGAAACGCAGATAATGGATACCGAAGCGGTTACCTTAAAATACGGTATTCCTCCCGAAAAGCTTATTGACCTTAAAGCGCTTATGGGGGATAGCTCCGACAATATTAAGGGTGTGCCCGGAATAGGCGAAAAGGGTGCAGTAAATCTGCTTAAAGAATACGGCACTCTTGACGGGATCTATGAACACGCGAATGAAATAAGCGGCTCTACCGGCAAAAAGATTATCGACGGCAAGGACAGCGCATACGAAAGCCGTTTTCTCGCCACTATCCGTCTTGATGCGCCTATTGATACCAATCTCGAAAACTACGTTTACTACGGTAAGGATGCAGACAGCCTTATAGACCTATTTACCGAGCTGGAGTTCACTTCACTTATAGAAAGAATGTCCCTCACAAAAACTGTTTCTCCCCTGCCCGAAGCGGTATATACACGGGGAAACGCAAAGGATTTTTGCGGTACAAAGCGTGTTTTTGTGGAGTTGAGAGAGGACGGGCTTTACGCTACCGACGGGGAAAAGTATATTATACTCGATCCCAAGGAGATAGCACTTCTTAACAACGTATGTGCCTGGTCCGTAAAGGACACTATGCACGCATTGGACAAGATCGGTATAGAATTTACCGATTTTACCGATGATATTTCGCTTATGTGCTATACCGCATCTCCTGCGGACAGCGGTATGACGGTTGCAAAAGCCGCCACCGCATATGCAGATGCGGAGGCTGTAACGGATACTCTGTCCTGCCTGCCGTTGATTGCGGAAAAGGTTTACCCTATTCTCAAAGAGCAGGACCAGACAAGCCTTTATAAAGACACCGAGCTGCCCCTTGCAAAGGTGCTGTTCAATATGGAAAAAAGAGGCTTTGCGGTAGACAAGCAGGGTATTATTGATTTTGGCGAATACTTGTCAGAAAATATAAAACAGCTTGAAGAAAGCATTTATTTTTGCGCGGGAGAAGAATTTAATATAAACTCTCCAAAACAGCTCGGACACATACTTTTCGAGGTGCTTGGACTTCCCGCCCCCAAGAACAAAAAGAATAAAAACGGTTATTCCACCGATGCAGAGGTGCTGGAAAAGCTGAAAGAACGTCACGAGATAGTGGACTACATCCTTCATTACCGTACTCTTGCAAAGCTTAAAGGCACTTATACCGACGGAATGCTTAACGTGATAAGCCCCGAGGACGGCCGTATTCACACCACGTTCAGACAGACGCTTACCCAAACGGGACGTCTTTCATCCGTTGAGCCCAATTTGCAGAATATTCCCGTCCGCACCGAGCTGGGTAGGGAGATGCGCAGATTTTTCGTCGCACCCGAAGGACGAGTCCTTATTGACGCAGACTATTCACAGATAGAACTGCGTGTGCTCGCCGCCGTTTCGGGGGACGAAAAAATGATAAACGCTTTTTTATCCGGTGATGATATTCACACACTCACTGCATCCGAAGTGTTCGGCATCCCCATAGAAATGGTTACTCCCGCAATGCGTAAGCATGCAAAAGCGGTGAATTTCGGAATAGTATATGGTATTTCCGCCTTTTCTCTTTCCGATGATATAGGAGTTACCCGAAAGGAAGCGGACGAATATATTAAAGCGTACTTTGCAAGATATCCCGCAATAAAAGAGTATCTGGATTCCTGCAAAGAAACGGCAAAAGAAAACGGGTACGTAACCACCCTGTTCGGCAGAAGAAGATACGTTCCCGAGCTTCGCTCACCCAAAGCGACAATTCGTGCATTCGGCGAGCGTGTGGCGATGAACACTCCCATACAGGGCACGGCGGCAGATATAATAAAGATCGCTATGGTAAAGACCGAACAAGCCCTGAAGGAATCCGGCTGTGATGCCGCACTTATACTTCAGGTACACGACGAACTGATAGTGGAAGCAAGCGAAAAAGACGCAGAAAAGGTAAAGGAAATTTTGGTTTCTTGTATGGAAAACGCTTGCAGCCTTGCGGTGCCTATGTCCGTAGATGCAAACGTGGGCAAAAACTGGTTTGAGGCGAAGGGAGAATAATATGGCAGGAACACTTTATATAGTCCCCACCCCTATCGGTAATATGGGTGATATTACCTTGCGGGCAAAGGAAACGCTGGAAAAGGTTCACTTTGTCGCCGCAGAGGACACCCGCGTTAGCGGACGGCTTTTACAGCTTTTGAATATACATTCAAACCTGGTAAGCTACCACGAGCACAACAAAGAAAAAAGCGGAAAGGCAATAGTAAACCGTATTCTTGACGGAGAGGATTGTGCTTTGGTCACCGATGCAGGTACTCCCGCCGTTTCCGACCCCGGTGAAGATCTGGTGCGCAAATGCCGCAAGGCGGGTATAAACGTTATTGCCCTGCCCGGTGCCTGCGCCGCGATTACCGCACTTTCTGCCAGCGGATTGCCTTCACGCAGGTTTTCATTTGAAGGCTTTCTGCCCCAGTCCAACAAGGAGAGAGAGGAATATCTGCGTTCTGTCTGCAAGGACGTGCGGACAATGATATTCCACGTATCCCCTCACGATACGGAAAAGGATATTTCAGATCTGATAGAATTCCTTGGGGACAGACAGGCGGTACTGGCAAAGGAAATAACCAAAATAAACGAAAGATATTTTTCCCTTACTCTTTCCCAAATAAAGGAAGGCTTTAAAAGCGGGGAGATAAACCCCAAGGGAGAATTCGTACTGATCGTAACGGGATACGAAGCTGATGAAAGCGATATGTTCTGGGCAGATATGTCAGTGGAACAGCACTTTGAACATTATGTTAACCTCGGTCTTTCCAAAATGGACGCCACAAAAGCCGTGGCAAAGGACAGAGGCGTACCCAAAAACGAAATTTACAAGGAATTGAATTAGAAAAGGAATTATTTATGTCAAAGAAAAACAGCTATGCGGCACAGCAAAGAAAAGCCGAGCAGCAAAAGAAAACGGTTATTTACTCTATCATAGCAGTATTGTGCGTAGCGGTGCTGATAGGAGTAATAGTTGGAATAAGCTCCTGCAAAAATGAGATAAAATACGTGGAAGCAGACCCCAACCTTACCTATTATGCGGATATAGATATTAAAGACTACGGTATGATAACCGTAAAGCTTGACCAAAGCGCCGCACCCAAAACAGTTGGCAACTTTATTTCCCTTGCCCAAAGCGGATTTTACGATGGACTCACCTTCCACCGTATTATGAAAGGCTTTATGATGCAGGGCGGAGACCCCGAGGGTAACGGTACCGGCGGTGCGGAAAAGACGGTTGTGGGCGAATTTTCCGCAAACGGACACGACAATCCCATCTCCCACAAGAGAGGCGTAATCTCTATGGCTCGTGCCAACGATCCCAACAGCGCAAGCAGCCAGTTCTTTATCGTACACGAGGACAGCGAAGACAGTCTTGACGGCAAGTACGCCGCTTTCGGCCACGTTATAAGCGGTATGGAAGTGGTGGACAAAATATGCGAAACCGTACCCCAAGGCTACAACGGCGCAGTTGCCGATTCAGATAAGCCTGTGATCAAGAGCATTACCATAAGAACGGAACCCAAAAACTAATCACACGAAAAGACTAAAAGCCGCGATATTTTCGCGGCTTTTTTGTGTTTTATTCTTTGTTCAAAGGATGGACCTTGAAGTATTCATCCTGCATTTCGGGCGTGCCGAAAAGATAATCGGGGTTATACGGGATCATACTCCATCTATCGAGCCACTCGGAATAGCAGGTTTCGCGGTATATATCCTCATAAATTTCACGTGTTATACCGAAATCTTTAACGAATTCAATAATGTTTTGGTCTGAATCCTCTTTTTCTTCAAGCCATTGTTCAAAAGCATCTATGCCGACATGTTCTATGAGCAGACGGTCTATGATATAGTATACTCTCATATAGCCGTTTCTGTCTTTCAATGACGTGTAGTAATCATCTGTTTCCGGAGCAACGTAACCGCTTAACAAATAGTCGGGATGATTCCAGAATTCCTCCGAAAATATTGCATCATAACGATAGAGATCGATATTCCCGTATATCCCTATCGGAATTACGCCGTACGGCACCTTTCCGGAATTCATCAAATGATTGTTATAGTATGCCATATATTCTTCTTTGCTGATTCCAAAATATTCGCACACTGCAGCGGTTGTGCCGCCTAATTTCGTGTCTCCCGCAAAGGAGACGTAGTGGTAGAACTTTTCTTGAGTGACGATGTAATTTATTAGACGTCCGTCTACCTGGTGAAAAAATCTTATGTGCTTTCCGTCTAAAGAATCTTCCTTTTCCCAGCCGTCTTTAGCTTCGGCAAACCATTCGTCCATTTCCTTTTCGCCATACCATATGTATGATTCGGTTACTTCGGTCCGGCTTTTTTCGGTTTCGGAAGTTTCGGGCGGCGGGTCTTCGTTTACGGAGTTTTCGGTGGGAACGGAAACATCTGTTTTTGAGACTTCCTCATCCTCCGTTATTGAAATGTCGAGGGGAACAGAAAGTTCTGTTAATGATGCTTCGTTTTGCATAACGTTTTTGCTGTTTTCATCGTCTGTTAACTTGTTGCACGAAATAAGCAAAACGCATAGCAATATAAAAACTGCAGTAATAAGCAAAATCTTTTTCATATAGAGTTACCTCCTTAGTATGGCGTCCCGGTGAAAGAAACATCGTCGTAGAAAAAGTCGTAGGGATTAATTACATCAGTAGGCAAATTGGCGGTCATATAATTCGGCAAAGTGCTGCTGGAAAATATACCTATATGCAAATGATTGCCTGTTGAATAGCCGGTTGTTCCGACCTCTCCTATTTTTTGTTCTTTAGTTACATCGGTACCTTCGGCAACAGAAAGCAACGATAAATGCATATATGTTATAACAAACGACGCTTCGGAGTCGTAAGGGTCAACGTCTAATCGGCTTTTGATTGCTAAATTCTCTACAACAGCAGTATATAATGTTACGTAATTCCCCATACTGGAATCCCAGCTGCTTCTATAAACATATGCATCGGCAACGGCGAGCACATCAACGCCGCTGTTTGCCGGAATGTCAATTCCTTCGTGATATTCATAAGAGCCGTTGAAAAGCCGTGTTCCCGCAGGGGAAGAAACGTCAACCCAGTTGGTGGGTAGCGGATACTGCCAGTTGAGTGAAGCATAGTCAGTCGAGTATTCTATCATTAAGCGATAAGAACAGGTAGCGCTTGCAGGGGCATACACACGAATGTAATAGGTGTCTAAATTTCCATTCGAATCTCCGTCTTTTGTTGCGGTAAACGACAAACCGCCTGTCATCGTTTTGGTGCCGTCGGAATAATGCGTGAGGAGCGCCGTAGTGGTCGAGTCGTTCAGGCTTTGATTTTCGTTATATACCGACAAAGTGTAAGCTGTGGTGCCATACACCGTTAAAAAAACTTCTACTCTGCCGTGTCTTGGCGCAACGAATTTGAAATAGTCATAATCTGCCGATGTTCCGCTCGCCTTTGTACCCTATATATAAGTTTTGATGCCGGGCTGCGGTAAAAGCTCTATTTCGTCCGCAGTGGCAAAGGTGTTGTTGGATTCGCTTTCGTTTGTCGGCGTGTATCGTATCTGCACTACAGGAAACTGCGAAAGATCCCCGCAATTACTTGTGTATGGGCAGTTGAAGTCGTTCAAGGATTTGTTGGTATTCTCTATCTGGAAGCCGTAGTCGGTTCTTGTTCCTGCCAACACAGCGTTGTAGTGGGTGGTTATATCAAAAGTTATTTTCAATGCGCCGAAGTCTGCGGCAACAGAAGAATCTACTGCCTTTGTTGCAATAGGCCGGCTGCTGAAGCTAACTGTATTTTCCGACCAAGAGGTGGTTATTTGTCTTAAAGTAAACGGTCCGCCGCTGGTAGAGCCTGTGGGCAGCCTGAGCACCAATTCCGCTTTAGCGACGGTTGCGTTGGCAGGTATGGTGGGTAATACGTGTAACTTTAACAAGCCGTAGTTTTGTACGCCGCCAAGTAATCCGACCGTCATAGTTTCTTCATTTATGTGATCACCTGCGCTGTCACCCGAATGAATATACGTGTCATCGTAATTGGTAGTAATTTTATTATTAGTCACCGTCGGGTCGATAACAACGGGATAAACCGCAGTGTCAAGCCATTCTTTGTCGGGGGTCATAACTACTGTGCAAACGCCGCCCTGTTGTTTTAAGGTTATGCTGAAATTATATGAACCGTTACCTGCGGAATCATACATATACGGTTTATGAACGGTATATACGGGTTCGCCTTCCCGGTCAACAAAATCAATACTGTTGTCAGGGTTGAGAATCGCTGTAAGATCCCCGCAGTTGTAAGTGTAGTGTATCGCGTTTCCGTCTTTGGAGGAATATATGGTTATATCCTCTTTAACCTTATACTGGGAAACGGTGTAATCTACGTTTATTAACTTGTTGCCGGAAAAAGGGGAATTATACTTAATTGCCGAACCTGCCCTGTCTGCGGCAAATTTATTTCCGCTATCGCTTCTCTCTTGTTTTACGGAAGCATCAATTCGGCTTTTTACCGTGTCTTTTTTGCCGAGTTCGTTTTGCACGGAAACAGTCCAGGATATCGTGTGGCTGCCGTCTGACATTTCCACCATATCTCCGCCTGTGTTTTCTCCTCGGAATGATACGTCGAACCCGCCGTGTCCTTTGTTGCGGTAGCGTCCGTTACTGTGTGTAAGAGTGTTATCAATTTCCTTCCACATACCTTCAGCTTTATCATAATAATTGACCGGTTCGGCGTACGTGGCGGCAACTACCGTGCCGTCCGACATAAGGAAGTGCTTTTCAAATTCGTTTCGTAATTCTGTAAGTTCATAAGCAATGTCGGTGCTATCGCTCGAGGCTTTTTCATCCTGCGCTGCAGCAAATACCGTAAACGGTAAAGTAAGGGTAATGGCAAGGATGAAAGCCGTTACTTTTGTAAAACGTCTTTTCATGGTTGTAATTATCCTTTCTTTATTTTGTTGTAGTGGGTGATTTTACGGCATTGGACGACTTGAATATTACCTCCTTTCAACGCGTCCTTTAACCTGTTTAACTTGTCATATACATATTACCATAATATGGGCAAAAAGTCTATAAATATTTTGTGAACAAGTGCAAATTTGTGCAATTTGACGTGGGCGCATATGCGTTTACAGTTGCATTGATTTCCTCTTCTTATTATATAGTGACTGAAAAAGCAAAAACATCTATAAAATTTTTACGTTTTTTAAAAGTTTGTGAAAATGTAACAAAAAGCAAGGGCGCGCCTTGCTTTTTCATTTTAACTGCTGTCTTAATTTTTCTATTACTCTTTTTTCCATACGGGATATTTTCACCTGGGTACAGCCCAGAATGACACCCGTTTGCTGTTGGGAAAGACCGCGGTAAAAGCGGCATTCCACCAAAACCCGTTCTTCCTCGGGAAGGGCACCTATCGCTTGGGTAAGAGCAATGCTTTCCGTTAGCGGTGCCATACAGTCTTCCCCCACATATTCCTCCACCGTTTTGTCCCCCACGGGGGAGGAAAAGGATAGTATGGGCAAAGCGCAATCCAGTGCTTCCAAGGTCTGCTCTTCGGAAAGACCGCAATACTCTGCCAGATATTTTAAGGTAGGCTCACTGCCTGTTTCGGAAATTATATATTCCCTCGCTTTAAGTACTGTTCTTCCTCGTTTTTTCAGTTCTCGGGAAACCTTAACGGTACCGTCATCCCTTAAAAAACGCTTTATTTCCCCCGTGATCAAAGGAACAGCATAGGTAGACAAAACGGTTTCACGTTCAAAAGAAAAGCCCCGTATCGCCTTTATAAGCCCTATTACGCCCAGCTGAATAAGATCATCGATTTCGGCACGGTCGCGGAAGCGAAAAGCAATAGATTTTACCAAGCCCATATTCTCTTTTACAAGAATATCCAACGCTTCCTTGTCCCCCTGCTGTGCGGAGGCTATGAGTGACGGAGTATCAGGACTGCGGACGAACAATTTTCTTCACCAACCGAACCGTAGTACCCTTCCCCACACGGGAGGAAACTGTCATTTTATCGCAAAAGCTTTCCATAATGGTAAAACCCATTCCGCTTCGCTCGCCCCCGGGGTCCGTGGTATATAAAGGGGTTACCGCTTTGGATATATCCTCTATGCCACAACCCTTATCACGGACGGTGATAACTGTTTTTCCGTCAGCATAATATGCTCCCGTTATGTAGATGGGGCAATAATCCGTTTTATCACGGTATGCGTGGACGATACAGTTTGTAACCGCCTCGCTTACCGCTGTTTTTATATCCGCAAGATCCGCAACAGTGGGATCAAGCTGGGAAACGAAAGCCGCCGCCACCATTCTGGCATAGCCTTCGTTAATACTTTTGGCGGGAAATTCCGCCTTAAAACGATTAAGGGGAGATTTACTCATTTTCTTTCCTCCTTTTTTATGGGCATAAGTGTGTCTATTCCTGCCAGATGCAATACCTTTTCCACCCGTTCCGACGGATTTACCACTACAGCACTTCCGCCGCCCGCTTTCATTTTTTTAAGCCTACCCATCACCAGACCAAGTCCCGATGAATCGCAAAAGGAAATATCCGAAAGATCAAGATTCAGCCCCGTGGCTTTTACACGGTCTATTTCCATATCGATCTCCGAACGGGCTATCGCCGCGGTGTGATGATCTATTTCTCCGTGAAGCGATGCAGTGAGTGTGGTTCCTCTTAATTTGTAATCAATATGCATATACTTTACCTCCCGAACATATAATACTACATTGTATATGCGTATTTTGTCCAAAAAAGGGAGCGTTGATACATAATAATCCCAAATCACCCCAAGAAGTCTGCGACTTCTTCGGGACCCCGACAAAAAAACGGCTTTATCCTTATTTTAAAAGGAAAAAGCCGTTATTTTTTTATTTATTTTTTAAAACTCGCCCGCAACGATCTTATTACGGGTGATATCCGCCTCGGTAACGTAAAGGCGGTACCATGTCATAAAGGCTATGACCGCCCATATCTGACGGTAATAATCCCCCTTGCCGGAAGCGTGCTTTTCAAGCAGATCGATAACGTACCGTTCGTCTATAAACTGAGGCGCGGGGTTGTTTGCAAGAATATTCTTTGCCCAATCAAACAATTCGTCCTTAAGCCATATTCTTACGGGAACGGGATATCCCTTCTTGGGACGGACCACCGTTTCGCTGTTAAGCAGATCGGAAAAAGTATCTCTTAAGATATACTTTGTGGTGCCGTGGGAGATCTTATCGCTGTCCAGCAGACATCTTGCCGCCTTGAACACCTCTTTATCCAGAAAAGGAACGCGGGCTTCAAGGGAGTGCGCCATAGAAAGCCTGTCCCCTTTTACAAGGATATCCGAAGGAAGCCAGCAATTAAGATCGCAATGCTGCATTTTTTGAAGCGGTGTGTAGCCCACTGCGGATTCAAAGATAGGCGCGGTGCGCTGGGTAAAGTGAACGTCTTTATCAAATGTGCGCAAAAACTTTGATTTTTGCTGCTCGGTAAATATAAACGAGCCGCCTACGAAGCGTTTTTCGATAGGAACACAGCCGCGGGTGATATAACCCTTGCCCTTCATTCCGTCGGGCATCATATTTGCAATAAACAAAAGAAAGCTCTTAATAAATCCGGGCAGAGAGTTCATTCGCGCGCTGGGCGCGGCGGTGGCGTACTGACGGTAGCCGCCGAACAATTCATCACTTCCCTCGCCCGAAAGAATAGTTTTTACGTGCCTGGACGCTTCACGGGAGATCAGATAGATCGCCACAACGGAAGGGTCTGCTACGGGAGAATCCAGATGATATATGGTTTTTTCAAAGGCTTCTTTAAAATCCTCCACCGTTGCGCGGAGAGTAATATGGTCTATATCAAGATGTGCGGAAATTTCGCAGGCGTCTTCGATTTCGGAAAAGCCTTTTACGTCAAATCCCACGGTGAACGCTTTTATACCCGGCTGAAGCTTGGAAGCAACTGCGGTGATAATGGCGGAATCCACGCCAGAGGAGAGAAAGCTTCCCACGGGAACGTCTGCCAGCATATGATACTGAACCGAGCTTTCTACGGCTTCACGAAGAGCCTTTTTTCGGGTATCGTAAGTACCTGTACGGTCAGGAGCAAAAACGGGCTTCCAGTAAGAAAAGGTTTCTCTCGTATCACCCTTCACCAGCATATATGAGCCCTTGGGCACGCTCTTTATATCCCCTCCCACGGTATCGGGCTCGGGCACAAACTGGAAGGAGAAATAATGCTGCAGGAGGGTGCTGTCCACGGAAAAGCCCTCGTACTCGCTGTCTGCGAAAAACGCCTTCATCTCGCTGGCGAACACGGTGCGTTCCTTTTCCACGCGGAAGTACAGGGGCTTTATACCGAAAGGATCTCTTCCCGCCATTAGAGTGCCCGTTTCTTTATCGTATATAAGAAAAGCGAACATACCGCGGAGGCGGGATATAAAGCTTTCCCCGTACAAAGAGTACAGACGGACCATTACTTCTATTTCGGAATTGGATTCAAACTTTTCACCCTTGGCAAGAAGCTCGTTACGGAGTTCAAGATAATTATATACCTCGCCGTTGTAGACGCAGGAATAGCGTCCGTCGGGAGAAACGTAAGGCTGTGTTCCGCCCTCAAGATCGATTATGGAAAGACGGCGGAAGCCGAAGCACACCTTGTCCCCCGTATAACCTTTGTCAAGATCGGGACCCCTGTGCCTTATAACGTGGGACATCGCCTTTGTGTCCGCTATATCTCTTTCGGTAATACCGTTGTTATTTAAAATTCCTATAAATCCGCACATAGATTTACATTTTCCTCCGGATTTTCTACGCATCCGCGAACAAAATTCACGTTTGCGTTTATAATTGCGCCGATGGCGATAAGTGCAACGATCTGAGGTAAAACAAGATATCCTCTTAACAGAGGCAGGGTGTAGCCCACCCAATATATAAAGCCCGAAGCGTATACGGCGATCTTTACGGAATACATAAGACCTGCCGTCTTTTCACCGCAGATACCGTTTACGTATTCGGTAAATATTTTTTCGCACATTCTCGCCAGCAGTATAAACGATATAAATTCCGCCAGTCCGATAACTCCGCACACAGTAACGTCCACCCAATTGAGCTGTGTGAAAAATTCGATGGTAAGATCCACATTCAAAGCGCGGTATATGTACGCACCTATCTGAACGGCAAAGGCGTATATAATAACAGGCAGGGAAAAACGCTTGTATAGCTGTTTTTTGAGAGGGTATCCCAACACGGCGACTCCTGCCAAAAGAAATGCTGTTCCCACAAAATTCGGCAGCATACTGCGGTATCCCAGATCGAAATTGAAAAAGAATACAAGTGCAACCATAACTATACGGGCGGCAGTTCTGAACCAGGAAGAGGTCTTTACCCGAAGATTGGCGGAATAGCCTTCCCCGTAGGAAATAGCAAGGGACTGTGTAAATGCGCTGTCCCTCCGAAGCTTTTTAAACATTCCGCAAGCACTTATGCTCCACCATACGCCCATAATGATAACTATAAATCCGTTAAGCAGGTGGAAATAATTTTTTAGTCCCGCAATGCTGTAGAACAATTCCGCATTGGTAATATCGCTGTGAGCCGCAAGCTCAAAAAGCGCGGCGCATTCGGGAACGATATTCATAAGCACCCTGAGCACCACGAAAACGAAGCACAGCGCCTTTGCGCCCTCAAACACGTTAAGACTTTTTCCATCTCCCCGACGGGAAACGGAATAAGAAAGTCCTTCGTAAAGATTGTTGAAAGCCAATATGAGCAACAGTCCTTCTATAACGCCGAAAAACGCCGTTGCCGCCAAGGTGTCCGATGACACTACGCTTTTATACAGCGTGGGAGTTAAAACAAGCTTTATTCCTTCTATCCCCGCAAGGAGTAAAAGGCGGCTTCGGGCAGTGTCTATACGGCTGTCGATATACGAAAGCTCGGTAAGGGCAAGCCACAGACACAGACAACCCAACGCATCCGGCAAAATGTCAACTATTCCGAATATGGGATTGGCAAGAAAAACTATTCCTACCGCCGCAAGAGGCGAAAAGAAAAACGGTAAAGATTTGTTTTTTGCCATTTTAATTCTCCTTTTTTAAACGTTTTTGGCTTTATCTCTGTTCTCCTTCGCCATTTGGGAAGGCGTGGTTATTTTTGCGCCGCAGGAAAGTAAAAACAGAATTCCGCAGACGATAAGCAGGTATTTGAACAAAGCGAGTATACCTACCATAACCGTATTTCGTATAAAGGGTAATATGAGCACCAAAAATGTCCAGAAATAATACATAACCGACATAAGCCCGTTGCGCAAAGCGGAGGAGGCTAATTTTTCGTCATCCCCCGATAAGGCTATAGAGCGTATGCGCATACAAAAATACCAGAACATTGCCGCAGAAAAGACAAAATGCATTACGTTAAGACTGTTTACAACAATGTTTCCCTGAGGCAAAACCTTGAAAAGGGTTAAAGCGGATGCCAGAGAATAGGGCACGTTAAGTAACGCAAGTACGGCGCAGATATTGAAATCATCGTGAATGCGGGAAAGCTTTCTGCAGCCGACGAAAATGAGGATATATCCCACCACGCCAAAGCCTGCTTCAACACCCACGAGAAGCGCCAGACCTACAAGTATTAATCCAAAGCCCATTATTATTCACCCTTGGAAGCGTTTGCGGGAGAGCCGCAGCACTTTTTGTACTTTTTGCCGCTTCCGCAAGGGCAGGGATCGTTGGGGCCTGCTTTTTCGGGCGCTTTTTTAACGGTGCGGTTAACGGCTTTGTCCCCTTTAAGACCTGCCGTGCCGTCTACAAGCACCTGCTTGCGCTCCACAACTCTTCTGGGAGCAACGGTGAGGATACCGCGTACCGTTTCCTCGCGGATGGTAGCGATCATTTCATCAAACATTTCGCTTCCCTGAATTTTATACTGAGTAACGGGATCTCTTTGAGCGTATGCGTTAAGTCCCACGCTGGAAATAAGATCGTCCATTGCATCAATATGAACTACCCAGTTTTTATCAACACGCATAAGCAGTTCTCTGCGTTCCACCTCACGGAATACCTCGGGAGTAAAGATCTGCTCCTGCATTTCGTATCTCTTTTCCGCGCGGTCAATAAGAAGGGCGGAAATATCGTCCTTTTCAAGCTTTTTCAGCTCTTCTTCGGTATAGCGGAAATCGTTTTCACCGCAAAGCACACCCATAAAGTGGGCACGCAAGCCTTCAAAGTTCCATCCCGAAGCATCGTCAGCGTTTGTAAATGCATCCACTCCGCCGTAAACGTATTCTTCCACCATCTTCCAAATAGTGTTTTTAAGGTCTTTATTCTCAAGCACGTCATTACGCTGCTTGTAAATAAGCTCACGCTGACGGTTCATAACGTCATCATACTGAAGCACATTTTTACGGCGCTCGTAGTTGTTGCCCTCAAGACGCTTTTGGGCTGTTTCAACGCTATTGGAAAGAAGCTTCAGGTCAATAGGCTGATCATCGGGAATATTTGCGGCGATCGCCTGAATTCTGTCCCCGCCGAACAGACGCATAAGATCGTCCTGCATAGAGAGGAAGAAACGGCTTTCACCGGGGTCGCCCTGTCTTCCCGAACGGCCGCGGAGCTGGTTATCGATACGGCGGCTCTCATGTCGCTCAGTACCAAGAATAAACAATCCGCCCGCTTCGAGAACGCGCAATTTCTCCTCATCGGTAACCACACGCTTTTCTGTTTCGATCTCCTTAAAGCGTGCGCGTGCCGCAAGGATACCCTCGTCGTCCGTTGCACCGAATTCGGTGGATTCAAATATCTGCTCTTCGGTAAATCCCTCAGAACGCATCTGGGCTTTTGCCAGATATTCCGAGTTACCGCCCAGCATAATATCCGTACCTCTTCCCGCCATATTGGTAGCGATGGTTACGGCGCCGAACTTGCCCGCCTGCGCGATTATCTCCGCTTCTTTTTCGTGATTTTTCGCATTTAGAACGTTGTGCTTTATACCGTTTTTGGAAAGCACCTTTGATAAGAATTCACTTTTTTCAATAGACGACGTACCCACAAGCACGGGCTGTCCCTTTTTGTTGCACTCCAATACCTGCTGAATAATTGCACGGTATTTGCCGTTTAAGGTAGTATACATTACATCGTTGTGATCCTTACGTATCATAGGACGGTTGGTGGGTATCTCCACAACGTCAAGGCTGTATATTCCTCTGAATTCCTCTTCCTCGGTAAGGGCAGTACCCGTCATACCGGAAAGCTTTTTATACATTCTGAAGTAATTCTGGAAGGTGATGGTAGCCTGTGTCATATTTTCCTTTTCCACAGTTACGCCTTCCTTGGCTTCTATCGCCTGATGCAAGCCGTTGGAATAACGTCTGCCGGGCATAATACGTCCCGTAAAGGAGTCTATAATAAGCACTTCTCCGTCACGCACGATATAGTCCACGTCGCACTGCATAACGCCGTGGGCGCGGATAGCGTTGTTTATATAGTGAACGAGATCTGTATTTTCGTAATCGCCGAAATTAGCTATACCGAAATATTCCTCCGCTTTTCTTATACCGTTGCCCGTAAGCACGGCGTTGCGGGCTTTTTCGTCAACGATATAATCCTCTTCCAAGTCCTCATCGGATTTTTTGGAATCGTTTTCCTTTATACGCAAACATTTAAGACGGCGGACAAATCTGTCTGCCTTTTCGTACATATCCGAGCTTTTCTCGCCTGCACCGGAGATGATCAGAGGAGTACGGGCTTCGTCGATAAGTATGGAGTCCACCTCGTCCACGATAGCGAAATGATGTCCTCTCTGCACCTGGTTTCTCTTGTATACCACCATATTATCACGAAGATAATCAAAGCCCAATTCATTATTGGTGCCGTAGGTAATATCGCAGGCATAAGCTTCCTTACGCTGCTGGGCGTTAAGTCCGTTTACGATAAGTCCAACGGACAGACCGAGAAAACGGAATATGTTTCCGTTCCATTCGCTGTCACGCTTAGCAAGGTAATCGTTAACGGTAACAACGTGTACACCCTTGCCCTCAAGAGCGTTAAGGTATGCGGGAAGGGTTGCCATAAGGGTCTTACCTTCACCCGTCTTCATTTCCGCAATTCTGCCCTGATGCAAGACGATACCCGCAAGTATCTGCACGCGGAAGGGACGCTTGCCAAGCACACGGTCTGCTACCTCGCGAACCACCGCAAAGGCTTCGGGCAAAATATCGTCTGTAGTTTCACCGCCGGCAAGACGGGTGCGGAATATATCTGTTTGCGATTTCAGCTCTGCATCGCTCATAACAGAATATTTGTCTGCAAGAGCATCAACTTTATCTGCAATAACGTTAAGCTTCTTTATTTGCCGTTGGCTGTAGGACGGAAAGAGGGAAGAAAGAAAAGACATATAGATAAAATCCTCCGATTATATTCTTAATCAGCTTATTATACATCAAAAAAACAGAAAAATACATACCTTTTTGTAAAAATAATTGCATATTTCTTTAAAATGTTATATACTACATGGGACAGAAAAGAGGTTTTGACCGTTGAACGATATAAACATAGTACTTTTGGAGCCTGAAATACCCCAGAACACGGGTAACATTTCCCGTACCTGCGCGGCAACGGGGGTAACGCTTCACCTTATAGAGCCTTTCGGTTTTGAGATAAGCGACCGCACCTTAAAGCGGGCGGGACTGGATTACTGGAAGTATCTGGACGTAAAGTATTACAAAAATATAGATGAATTTTTTAAAGCAAACGAAGGGGAATATTGGTTCTTCACCACCAAGGCGGATAAAAAGTATACCGACGTTTCCTACGCCAAAGGCAAGGTATACCTTATCTTCGGTAAAGAAACAAAAGGACTTCCCGAGGATTTGCTTTTTGCACACAAAGAAAACTGCGTGAGAATTCCTATGCAGGACGAAATACGCAGTCTTAACCTTTCAAATGCCGCCGCCATTGCAGTTTACGAAGCGTTAAGACAAAGAGATTTTGAAGGTTTTAAGACCGAGGGAGATTTATTCAAATGAGCACAGTAGCGGCAATATCCACCCCCAGAGGAAAAGGGGGCGTTGCACTTATACGAATATCCGGAGAGGACGCCTTGCAGGTTTGCCGCAAGGTTTTTTCCCCTGCTTCCGGAAAGGATATTACCGAATATCCCGCAGGAAAGGCTGTGCACGGATATTTTTGCGATAAAGACGGAAATTTTGACGACGGAATGGCAACTATGTTCATTTCTCCCCGTTCATTTACGGGGGAGGATACGGCGGAGCTGTGCTGTCACGGCGGTGCCTTGGTGCAGGAAAAGCTGCTTAAAGCCTGCTTTTGGGCAGGAGCTGTGCCTGCAGGTGCGGGAGAATTTACAAGACGGGCATATATAAACGGCAAAATAACCCTTTCCCAAGCGGAGGCGGTAGGCGGACTTATTGATGCCCACAGCGAAAAGCACCTTCAGGTAAGCCTGCGCCAGCTGGACGGAAAGATGAGCGAAAAAATAAACGCTTTATGTAACGAGCTTATTTTGACCGCCGCCACCGTGTATGCGTATATCGATTATCCCGACGAGGATATGACAGATATGTCCGTTCCCGAAATGCTCACACGGCTTAACAAGGTAAAAGCAGAGCTTGTTTCCCTTGCGGGAACTCACAAGTTCGGCAAGGCTATATCCGAAGGTATACCCACCGTTATTGCGGGCAAGCCCAACACGGGTAAATCCACTTTGATGAACCTTTTATGCGGTACTGACAGAGCCATTGTAACCGATATTGCAGGCACCACCCGCGACGTTATCACCGAGCAGGTTAAGGTGGGGGACGTACTGCTCAACCTTGCGGACACGGCGGGAATAAGAGAAAGCGAAGAAACCGTTGAAGCGGCAGGAATTAAAAGAAGTATAAAGGAAATAGAAAGATCCTCCCTTATTATTGCGGTGTTTGATTGTTCTTCCCCTCTTACCGAGGAGGATAACGAGCTTGTTTCTCTGCTTAAAGGAAAAGAAGACCGTGTTATAACGGTAATGAACAAATGCGATATGGGCAAAAAAACCGCTTCCCCCTTTGAAAACGCAGTATATATGTCTGCGGCAACGGGCGAGGGATTTGAAGAATTACAGAAGAAAATACTTTCCTTTGCAGGGGCGGCAGAGGCAGACACACAGGATATAATCGTTTCCGCAAGACAGTTTTCCGCCATTGAGAGAGCTTTGGAAAACGTTGACGATGCTATACACGCCCTTGACGGATTTACCCAGGATATTGCGGGCGAATGTATAGAACGTGCCGTATCCGCACTTGGGGAAATTGACGGCAGAACTGCCGCACTGGAAATTGTAAACGAAATTTTTTCACATTTTTGCGTAGGTAAATAAATATGAGTTATACAGCGGAAAATTATGATATAATCGTGGTAGGTGCAGGACACGCAGGTATTGAAGCGGCTCTTGCATCCGCACGCATGGGTTTGAAGACGGCGCTGTTCACCCTTACCCTTGATCTTGTGGGAAATATGCCCTGCAACCCCTCTATCGGAGGAACGGGAAAAGGCCATCTGGTATATGAGGTAGACGCTTTGGGCGGAGAAATGGGAAAAGCCGCCGACCACGCTATGCTTCAAAGCAGAATGCTGAATTCCAGCAAGGGACCTGCGGTACATTCCTTAAGACTGCAGGCGGACAGAGTTGCATACAGAAACTATATGACCGAGGTGGTGGAAAGCACCCCTAACCTTACCCTTATTCAAGCAGAGGTTACGGGAATAACCGCCGAGGACGGTTGCATTACGGGAGTGGACACCGCTTTCGGAGGACATTTTCCCGCAAAAAAGGTAATAATCGCCACGGGAACGTCCCTTAAAGGAAAAATTATTGCAGGCGAGCACGCATATTCCTCGGGACCCGATAACAGCATATCCGCAGACAAGCTTTCCCAAACGCTGGAAGCAAACGGAATAAAGCTTACCCGATTCAAGACGGGAACTCCCCCCAGAGTGCACGCGGATTCTCTGGATTACGATAAAATGGAAAAGCAGGTTGGGGATGAGTTTGCCACACGTTTTTCCGATGAGCAGGCGGGAGTAAACAAGCGAGAATGTTATATTACCTACACCAATCCCGAAACCCACCGTATTATTAAAGAAAACCTCCACCGTTCCCCGCTTTTTTCGGGTGTGATAAAGGGCACGGGACCCAGATACTGCCCCTCTATAGAGGATAAAGTGGTGCGTTTTTCCGATAAGGAAAGACACCAGATATTTGTAGAGCCTATGGGCGAGCACACCAAGGAAATGTACCTGCAGGGGCTTTCCTCATCCCTGCCCGAGGAAGTGCAAAAGCAGATAGTTCATTCCATAAAGGGACTTGAAAACGCAGTATTTATGCGCACCGCATACGCTATTGAATATGATTGCGCAGACCCTACTCAATTACACCCCACCTTGGAGTTTAAAAACTTAAAAGGTCTTTACGGGGCAGGACAGTTCAACGGCTCCTCCGGCTACGAGGAAGCGGCGGCGCAGGGAATTATTGCGGGTATAAACGCCGCATTGGCTGTTCAAGGCAGGGAGCAGATAGTGCTTAAGCGGAGCGAAGGATATATCGGCACCCTTATAGACGACCTGGTTACCAAGGGCACGAATGAGCCTTACCGTATGATGACATCCCGAAGCGAATACCGCTTGCTTTTGAGGCAGGACAACGCAAAGCAAAGACTTATAGAATACGGCAGATACGCAGGGCTTATATCCGACGAAAAATATGCCGAATACATCGCCCTTTACAAGGAAGTGGAGGAGGAGATAAACCATCTCCGCACAAATTCCGTGCCCAAAACGGAGGCGCTTACACAGCTTCTTACCGAGAGGGGCTACGGCGAAAGCGAAGGCGGTATGCGTAAAGCGGAGCTGATAAAGCGTCCCGCCATAACCCACGCAGATATTTGCGCTCTTGACGGACGCAACGTAAAGCGGGAGGTTGCCCGCAGGGCAGAAACCGAAATTAAATACGAAGGCTATATCAAAAAAGAGCTTGACGAGGTTAAACGTGTGAGCAAATTGGAGGATAAGGCGCTCCCTGCAGACGCAGACTATTCCCAAATCAAAGGAATACGTCTTGAAGCGGCGCAAAAGCTTAATGCACTCCGTCCCGCTTCCGTTGGTCAGGCATCCCGAATATCCGGCATTTCGCCTGCGGATATTTCCGTTTTGCTGGTATGGCTTACTCAAAGGAAAAACAATGAAAAACATAATTGATATTACAAAAAAATATTCCCCCATATCCTTTACGGAGGAGCAGGAAAAGCAGTTTTACGCCGTGGCGGAGGGACTTAAACGGATAGAAGGAAACCTGAACGTAACCGACCTTAAGACCGACGAAGAGATTGCGCTGCTGCATTTTGTGGATTCCCTCTCCCCTCTTAAAACCGGACTTTTTAAAAACAAAAAGGTTATTGACATTGGCTGCGGAGGAGGGTTCCCCACCTTCCCTCTGGCGATATGTGCTCCCGACTGCCATTTCACGGGATTGGACAGCACCGCAAAAAAACTGAGATTTGTTGAAGAAACCGCGCGGGAAGCGGGTATTTCCAACATATCCACTCTGTGCGCCCGCGCAGAGGAAGCAGGCAAGGGCGGGCACAGAGAAAAATACGATATAGCCGTTTCCCGCGGGGTAGCCCGCCTTAACGTGCTGTGCGAATGGTGTTTGCCTTTGGTTAAAAAGGGCGGATATTTTATAGCAATGAAGGGCAACCGCGGCAGAGAAGAACTGGAGGAAGCGCGCAACGCCATAAAAGTTCTGGGCGGCGGCGAGGCAGAGCTTTTTGAAGCTCCCATCCCCGTTTTTGACAGAAGCCACACCGTTATAGTTATAAAAAAGATATCCTCTACCCCTGCCGAATACCCCAGAGCAAACGGCAGAATTATGAAAAAACCTTTATAAAGGCGGTAAAAACAAATGACAGAAAAACGCAACGCCCAGGGCCAGACGGAAGCGGAATTTCTTGCCGCTTACGATGCGAGTAAATTTGAGCGTCCTTCCGTAACCGTGGATATGGTTATCTTTTGCGAAAACAAGGTGCTTTTAATAAAACGGGCAAACCATCCCTTTATAGATACTTGGGCGCTCCCCGGCGGATTTGTGGAGCCGAACGAAACCTGCGAGCAAGCGGCATCCCGTGAGCTTATGGAGGAAACGGGCGTGGAGGCATACCCCGAGCAGTTAAGGGTTTATTCAGACCCCAAGCGCGACCCCCGCACCCGTATAATCACCGTGGCGTTTACTCAAGTACTTGAAAAAATGCCCAAAACCGAAGCAGGGGACGATGCGGCGGACGCTAAATGGTTTGATATTTCCGTAAGCGAAAAGGGCTTTACCCTTTCTCACGGCGAAACGGTACTTACCCTTTCCCCCGAAGGAAAGAGCGAGGATATCGCATCCGACCACGGAAAAATCCTTACGGACGGATATAGAAAACACTTTGCATAAAAACAACAAATCAAAAGAGCTCGGTTTATGAAGTGCCGAGCTCTTTTTAAACTATAATATTAAAGTTATTTTGCTTTCTTTTTACCGATTGTTACAAAAACAACAACCGCCGCCACAACCACCGTAGCTACAACTGAAATGATGATAATAACAGTATTGCCGGAACCTCCAGCATCATCCGAATCATCGGGAATAATGCAGGATGAATTCGTTTCTGGTTTACTTTCTACCTGTTCGGACGAAGAGTCCCCGTCGGAACGGGTTTCGAAAAATTCGCAATTTTCACACTGTCTTGTTTCTTCCCCTGTTTTGGTTACTGTCCATTCGCCGAAGCTATGGTCGATAGCATCTACTTCATCATCAGTATAAGTATCACCGCACGCACAGGTATATGTGGTATATCCCTTTGTTGTGCAGGTGGGCTCAACTACAACAGTTTCATAATTATGCTCGTGTTCTGCGCTGTCTTCATCCGCTAAAATGTAAACGCTGAAATGCTCTAACTCTGCACTCGCAGTTCTGTTTGCGGCGTTTACAGTAGTGTTAAGCCGCTCCAAAGATCCGTTTTGTGCCATATAGAACACAGTAACGTTGTTGCTATATCCCTGGGGTATGGCAAAAGTTACCGCTAATTTACCCTTAGGTTGAACCGCTGTATTATCTTTTGTGGCGATAAATTCAAAAGCTATGTAATTTTTGGCAATAGATTTCATAGCCGCAGCTACTTTTTCCATCGTACTGCCGGTTTTTATTTCTTCAGCCTTAACGATCGTGTTGCCTTCAAAGCAATCGTTTTCGGGAATAGTGACATCTGCGGGAATATCGTATATTACATCAGGCACTTCTTTATCGTCAAAAGCCTTGGGCAGATGACTTTCGTTATAGTCTATGCAATCAATAATGCGCACTACGTCGCCGTTAAGCTCTACGGTATATCTTCTGCCGTAATCGTCATAGGAAAGAGTCGTATAATAACCTTCGGGACCGCCCACAAAGCGAAGACCGTCATATTCTATAAATTCGGGCCATCCTTCTATAAGCTCATTCTCGTCAACGCCTTCGGGCAGATAATCTTCAAGATAAGCATAAGTCAGGTGCTGAAAATACACGTCGTAAGTTTCGCCGTTTTTAACGTAGCCAAGATATTGACGGGGAGGCAGATTGCCGCCAAAGCCTCCGTAAAAACGGAAGGTGTATGTCTGTGTCGCTTCGTTAAAGAAAGGAATAACCTCAATTACTTCCCAGGTTTCTTCATCGTATATTTCGTTTTTGTAATCACGGTTACCGTATTCGCGGAGCTCTTGTATCTGCTTGTCGGTAATGGCAAAATATTTACGCAAAACACCGTCAAATTCCTCGGCAGTAGCGGTAAAGGGACCGTCTTCATCCCAGTTCACAAATTGGTCGCTGGCGATACGGATCATGTAATCATAATCATAATCGTAAAAATGATCAAGACTCCAAAGTGCATCCTCAAACTTTTCTGCCAGAGGATCGCGGGCAGCAGTTGTATTTAATGTAAACAACGCGCAAATACACACGGTAACTATGAAGATAGAAATGATTTTTTTCATATCAACATTCTCCTTTTCTTGCTGAAACTTCCATATGCAGACTATACTACACAAGTGTCGTTTTTTTGTATTAAAAGCTGGTAAAGCGTTGGCTTAAAGCCGAATTCGTTTATGACTGCGTTTATCTCGTCCAGCGCTTTTTGTTTTACTTTTTGGGGGGTGGACGGACGTTTTACGGCGCGGATAAGGATATTTTTCGGGGTATGGTCAAGTTCGATAAATTCCATTATCTGGGTCTTATAGCCGCAGTATTCCAATATATTTCCCCGTATGGCATCTGTGGCGAGGGCGCAAAAACGCTCTTGTATAATGCCGTAACGGGAGATTATATCAAGATTTTTCGGCTGCATCTGCCTGTTCAGCTCGTGCTGGCAGCAGGGCACGGAAAAGATCATCCTCGCACCCCAGCTTACAGCGTTATACAAAGCGTGATCGGTGGCGGTATCGCAAGCATGGAGAGTAACCACCATATCCACCTTAAAGGGAGCCTTATAGCCGTTTATATCTCCAAGCTCAAAATGCAATCCGTCGTAGCCGTATTTACGTGCAGAAGCTTCACACTTTTCTATTACCTCTTTTTTAAGGTCAAGACCTATCATATTTACCTTTTTGCCCTTAACGGCGGTAAGGTAATAATAAAGAATAAACGTAAGATATGATTTCCCGCAGCCGAAATCTATTACGTTTAAGGTTTCCGAAGGGTATGCGGAAATTTCATCGTCCACCGTTTCCAGAAAGCGGTTTATCTGCTTGTACTTGTGGTACATAGCGTTTATTACCTTGCCGTCCTTGGTAAACACTCCCATATCTATAAGCGGAGGGATGTTTTCTCCTTGGGAAAGGATATAGTTTTTCTCTCTGTTATGCTGCGTGCTTTCGGGCACAGACAAGGAGGCGCTTTTCTTTACCGAATATCTGCTTACGCCTTTTTTGGAAATGAGCAGGATATGCTCGTTATTTTCGGCAAAGCCGTTTACCTGCTTGTAGTTGCCGTAAACAAGCTCCGCACAGCGTATAGCAAGGTCGGTTTCCGAAACGTTTTCGTGAAACACCTGCTTTTCGGTATATTTGGCAATCTGAAATCCCGCTGACTTTTTATCGGCAATAATCTTTTTGTACTGTGCATCCTTGGAAACGGGGTTGCTTATAACAAATCTTTTTGCGCCTGCCAAAAGAGATTTTTCGAAATATTCGCGTATTTTTTCCATTTCTCATTCCTCTTCGCAGAAAGGAAGCTCAGTCATACGAAGCTTTGCACAGCCGTAAGGATACAGTTCTATCTCCTTCACTTCGCCAATGCCCTCGCGGCTCTCGGGATATTTTGCACAGACGGTATCGTATCCGTCCGCATAGCCCCAAGCGATTTCATTTACGCTCGCTTTTACGATAACGGGGGGATTGTGGGAAGAAAAAGGAGTTTCGGTAACACCGCGGTATTCTGCTTTTAAAGCAGTATCCGCAAAGCCGAACTGCCAAGGAGTTTCGGGGTAATATTCGTAATCGCAGTACGGGAATTTGCGCTCCACACCGTCACGCTCGTATTCCTTTATAAGGGTGCGGTACTCTATGGGCAGGGAGAACAGCAGAGAGCCCATTTCCACCGTGTTGAGGTTGCCCGAACGTTTTTCAAAACGAGGTGTTACTTCAAAGGACACGTTAATGACCTTGTTTTCCCCTGCCTTTACGGGCACGGAAACCTCCTCAACCCACGCTTTTTCGCCGTTAACGGTATAATCGACGGCAAAGGTGGGCACGCGGAGAACGAGAGTAAAATCTTTTTCCGCTTTTACGGTGTATTTAAAGGTGTTTTTGAAGGGATACTCGGTTTCAAGAGAAACATATACGTCCTCCGTCTTAAGTACCGAGGGAACGGGAACGGCATTTATAACCCTATCCCCGTTATACATAAATGAGGACAGCACAAGCTTGGGCCAGCCCTGACCGAAATTCGCCGTACAGCATCCGAAATTGGGCTCAAGACCGAAAAGGTGGGCTTCGCTGTTGTTGGTGCGGAAAACGGATTTTCCGGGGAAGCGTATGCAGGATATCTGGTTGCTTTGCTGAACATACTGGTGCGCCCACATATCGTCGCTTATAGCGGCGGGAAGTGCGTTGAAGGCAATTTTCTCCAGACGTTCCGCCCACTTTTTATCCCCGGTGCAGGCATAGAGATGCTCATAGGAATACATTAATTCCACTACCGAGCAAAGCTCCGCGCCCTGAATGGGGCTTACGCCGGAAAGACATTCATCCCCCGTGAAAACGCCTGCGGGCATACCGTTGTACTTTTCCAGAATATCGTAGTATTTTTGTGCTTTATCCGTGTACTGATCACCGAGAAGAGCCGCAGATACCGCTTCGGATTTAAGCATCATTGCAAGGTTTACTATATGTGTATCAAACCGCCACCAGTTCATAGGGCGTTCCCAGAGGTGGGTTACAGTATCGTAATCCATTCCCTGCTCTTTAAGTATGCGAGCAAGGTCCAAAAGCCATTCTTCGCCGCAGCGGGAATACAAAAAGTCGATAGCGATAAATCCTTCGTACCAACGGTATTTTCCCCACTCAAACAGCTTTACCGTGCCGTTTTTGAGCAGTTCGTGATAGTTTTTAAGCATTTTATACAGCGCATCCACCGCCTGCTCTTTGCCCGAGCATTGGTAATACACGGTGAGCACCTTGGAAAGCAGCAACACCGCCCAGGTATCGTAAGTGGGACGCTTTTCCTCTTCGCAGGGGCACAGCCATCCGTCGGGCTGTTGGAAAGAGAGTATTGCGTCCATATATTTTTGGGCTACGGAAATAAGCTCTTCGTCTTCAAGGAGATACGCCATGGGTATAAATCCGTCCAGCCAATAAGGGACACGCTCCCAGCCTTCTGCCGTACCGCCGATCCACTTGCTGTCACGCACATCGGGCCAGACCTTGTGTAGGTTTCCGCAAAGGGACTGCGCCTGTATTTCAAGCTGACGCTTTACCCATCCCAAAGGCTTTATTTCATTGGAAGTGTAAAAAGACCATTTTTTCATATTTACTACCTCGCGCACTTTAATATAAGCATTTTAACATATAATGCTAATAAAATCAACAAAACTCTTGCTTTTATTTCTCTTGACAAAAAGAGTTATTTGTTATATAATCATTTGGCAATTTAATATAGGGATATAGCCAAGCGGTAAGGCAACGGACTTTGACTCCGTCATCTCGCTGGTTCGAATCCAGCTATCCCTGCCAGCAAAAAGCACTTGCTTTCGCAAGTGCTTTTTGCTATCCAATCCGAAGGATTGGTATGTAATCACCCGCAGGGTGTATGGAATCGCCGCAGGCGTATGGCATCACGCGTCAGCGTGTATCCACCTTCGGATTGATGCCATACATCACTTCGTGATGATTCCATACGGCACTTCGTGCCAATTCCATACCGCAACAAGTTGCGGATGATATACAAGTCTTGCGCCTTGATTTATTTAAGAAATTGTGATATGATAAAAACACGAAAGGCGGTGATACGATGTTTGGCGCAATATACGGAGATGTAATCGGCTCGTACTATGAAGTGCATTGTACAAAGGATTATAATTTTGAATTCAATAAAGACAGTTTCTTTACCGATGACAGCGTTTTGATTGCGGCGGTATGTAAAGCAATAATTACTGCTCCAAACGATATATCCAAATGGAGTATCCGCGCCCGTTCAAGAGAATACGCCGCTCAATACCGCCGATATTATTCGTATCATCCCCATGCCGGATTCGGCAATATGTTCACCGCTTGGGCGAAAGACCCGTATTCAAAAAACGGGCACAGCTATGCCAACGGTGCATCCATGCGTGTGATCCCTATCGGATATGCCTACAATACTTTGGAACAGACACTTTTGCAAGCAAAAGCGAGTTGTATTTCCACGCACAACCACAAAGAGGCAATAAAAGGCGCACAAGCTGTTGCCGCTGCAGTCTTTTTGGCACGAAACGGAGAGAGCAAAGAAAACATAAAGACATATTTGGAAAAAACATTCAAATTCAAGCTGTCTGTTCCCCTTTCCGCTATAAAAGAAACTCACGTGTTCGACAGCCGTACATCATACAGCGTTCCTCCGGCCATAATTGCGTTTCTGGAATCAACAGATTATGAAAGCGCCATCAGAAATGCCGTTTCTCTCGGCGGTGATGCAGATACGCAGGCTTGTATCGCCGGCGGAATTGCAGAAGCATATTATAAAGAAATTCCCGAACATATAAAACGCTTTTGCGATATGCGAATAGACGGTTCCATAAAATCTGTTGTGAAGGATTTCTGCCAAAATTACTGTACACAAATATACGAAAGGCGGTGATACGAATGACAAAGCAAGACCTTGTTGAGAAATTAAAACTCTTTTTGGGCGAAAGCAAGATCAATGATTCAATATTGGATTTAAACATCCCCTCCGATATTCCGACCGCCCTGCTGTATAACACAGACGACCTTTGGCTGAACAAAAAGCAGTTTGACGCATTGATGGATATTACTTCTTCTTACAAGGCTCTTTATATTGCGCAAAACGATTCCGGTGAAACGTTTCGGTTTGACCTGCCAATGTCCTACGAGGAATATATAAACTTGAATCTTTATTCGGTATCTTTTATCACATCCGATAAATTTGATTGGGTTATTGTAATTGAAGAAGGGCTTGAATCCGGAATCGGGATTCTGATCGGAGCCCCCGACTTTATCAAAAAATTCAGTACTTTGTATCCGGATGGCTTAACGGATATTTACGATTTGATTTCGTTTCATTACAGAGATCAAGCAAGAAATCCCAAGTCGATTCAAAATTTAATCAAGCTTTTATCTTTCGTACATACGTTACCGAAAAAAGAATAACAGAGCAAAAAAGGAGTGCTTATGAAAAAATACACATCCCGTGCTACAAAACCGTTGGCAATCGTTACTTTGTCTTGTGCCGTGATTTCGGCAGTCGGAGTAATATTGGCATTTGTTGATTTTTCTGTCGGATTTGGATTTGCGCTGCTCGGCGGTATGACAAGTGTAATCTTTCTTGCCGCTTTTCTTGCAGAAAAAAGCAGATATTTGGTGATGGATTCCGAAAAAATCATTTTTCCGAGAGGTGCTGAAAAAAACGGAGAAAGACTTTTACGAAAAACGGTTATTCGGTTTGAAGAAGTCATATCCGTAAAAAGTACATTTCGCAAAGGCGACGTAATTTATACCGGCGATTGCTTTTTTCACGCCTTGACTCTAAAAGACGGCTCAAAAGTGACTGTTACGCTTTACGCTTACGGAAAAGAAGCGGAAACCGAAATTATAGAAACAATACTCAAAAAAACAACGCAGTCTTAAATTTCAACTCTTTGAGAGGTAAAGAATTACTTATGAAAAAAACAGCTTTTTTCCTCGCCATTCTGCTTTGCATTACGCTTGCTTCCTGCACGGGACAAAAGGCGAAAATATATAAAACTATGGAAAAAATCGACGTAAGTGCCGAATACACGGCGTTTCATATAATGGTAACGAATTTATCCGATCCCACGCTGTATACCGAGCAATATCCCGAAGAATACAATGCTCTTGCGGAGTTTGGAAAAGAGGGTGTGCCTTATATTCTTTCCTACACTTTGGAAACGCCTTTGAATTCACTGAACGCCGCGTTCTTCGTGTGCTGCTGTTACGATATTCTGGGTATCGACGATTGGCTGATACCCGAACCCCCGGGCAATATCGAAGCTCACATTACGGCGTTGCAGGAGTATATTGATTCAAACGAATAGGGGATTAGGTAATAACGGAAAACCCCAAGGAGAGATACGCAGATGTTTCTTGTATTCAAGCAGCTTTTTATACTGTATATATTTTTGTTTGCGGGATGGGTTATAGGAAAGCGGAAAAAGGCGGTAAGCGGGGATATTTTATCCGTTCTTATTGTAAACCTTTTACTGCCCTGCAAGATATTCAACACCTTTGCAAACAATTTTACGGTTGCGGATTTTAAAGAAAAATACATATTTTTACCCGTATCCGCAGTACTTCTGCTGATTTTGGTTATTGCCGCTTACTTTGCATCAAAGCTGATTACAAAGCACCCTTATGAACGCAAGGTATACCGATATTCCTTTGCCATATCCAACTACGCATACCTTGGCTACGCTCTGATCGAGGGAGTGTTCGGCGAAGAGATGCTTTCCAACTTTATCTTTTTTGCCATTCCCTTTATTATCTACACCTACACCGCGGGCTACGCAATGCTCACGGGAGGAAAGAACCCCGTAAAACGGCTTATCAACCCCATAACGATCGCTATTGTCCTTGGTATGATATGCGGAATGACATCTGTAAAAATACCCGATGTAATCTCATCCGTAACGTCTATGGCATCTGCCTGCGTGGGACCTTTGAGCATGCTGCTTACGGGTATTACCCTTGCCGCTTTCTCGTTAAAGGAGCTTTTTATAAACAAGCAAGCATATATTTTCTGCGGTCTGCGGCTTATATTGTTCCCTGCAATCGCATACGGGGTATGCACTCTCTTTGGGCTTGATGCTTTGCTCCCCTTTATACTCATAATCACCGTTATGCCCTGCGGACTGAACACGATCGTGTTCCCCAAGCTTGTGGGCGAGGATTGCAAGCCCGGCGCGCGGCTTGCACTTATATCCCACATACTTTCTCTGGTAACCCTGCCCCTGTGGCTTTCTTTGATACTGTAGGAGGTTTTATATGGAAAAAAGAGTATCTATGGACATGAAGGCGATATACGCGGTGGTAGCGTTTATTGCCATGCTAATATCCTCAAACCTGAGTTATTGGATAGTAAACGCAATTTTCAAAAACGCCCTTACCAATATCGCCGTATACGTGCTTGCATTGCTGATTATGACGGCACTTCACCTCGTTATAAGCTGGGGTGTTACATCCGTATTCCTATTTATAAAATTCCCCGCCCTTTACCACAGAAGCGAAGATAAAAATATGTGGGTAAAAAAGACGGTGAGTCTGGTTATTATCGGTGAGATCGTAAGATTTCTGGGCTGTGTGCTGTTCTTCAGAAGGTATCTGGACAAAGTATCCAGCGAATGGTACAACCTGATCTACGGAGCTTGGGTGGATAAATACACCTTCGGCCCGTTAAACGTAATTGACAGCGCGGTGTATGCGATTATTTACCTTGCCATAACCGCAGTGTTCCTTACAGGCGTGTTCTTTATATGCAAAAAACTGTGGAATTTAGGCAAAAAAGATTTTGAAAACATTTACGGAAAGAAGGAAACGGAATGAAAAATAATCCTTTATATGGAAAAAGTGTTTTATTTGTGGGAGATTCTCTTTGCGAGGCTTATTGCGAGAAAAATACCGCCGATTACGGCGATAAAGTAGGCTGGGCAGGCAGAATTATGAAGGCAAACGAGATGGGCGGGCTTAACAGAAGTCTGGGCGGCGCATCCCTTTCCGATTGCCGCGGTGAAAATACCGTTATAAACCAGCTTATCGATATGACGGGCAACGAATACGATTATCTGATCCTTGAAGGCGGCGGAAACGACGCTTGGGAAAGTGCGCCCGTAGGCGAAATTACAGAGGGATTTGAAGGTCCTTTCGATACTACCACCTTTGCGGGAGGTTTTGAAAACACCATAAAATATGCAAAGGATAATTTCACCGACGCTACCTTCGGGTTTATCGTTACCTTTACCATGCCTGCTGCTGAATTCGGAAGAATGTCGGACATGAGCGAATATTTTGCTCTTTCCAAAAAGATATGCGATAAATGGGGCATACCTTATCTGGATCTGTTTTTTGATGAGGACTTAAACAAAAACAAGCTTAAAACTCATCTTACGGACAACCTGCCCGACCATATCCACCCCAACTCTTCGGGATATAATATTATTACTCCCATTATCGAAGACTGGATGAAAACACTGTAAAAGGCTGAACATATGAAGAAGATATCCAACGAGGAAATGCTTGCGCTGTTTGCACAGGATATAGATCGCTATTTTTACTACTGCTACGATACCGAGATGGCAGGCAGGGACGGATATAAAATCAAAGAAATTGCATATTTCACCGAGGATGGTTTCCCACGCCTTTATTCGTTTGTTTGTGTGAAAACCTATTGGGACGATTCTTTGGTAATAAACGTCAATTCACCGGAAGAAAAGTTTTGGAATGATGCCGCGGACTTCATTTTCTCTTTGACAGCAAAAGAGATCGACGTAAGCGCAACATACGAGGAGTTCTTCGTTCATCCTTATGTAGTTGAAAGGCTCTCTTTCGTTTCATCGGAAAGAGGCGCGCCTATTTACGGGTTGCTTTCGCCCGATGACCTGACACCAATTACGCTCTCTCAAGAAGTGATTGTTTCCCTTGCCACGGAAGAGGACAGAAAGGCAGCGGCAGCAGACATATCCGTTTTGAACGCATTGGAAGAGGAGCTTCGCAACGTAGAGCTGTTTGACAGTTGCGATTGCTTTTTTGATACCCGACTCTATCTTTTAAAGGATGGAGATAAAATTATCGGTTTCCTGCGTGGAGAATGCGGATTTCGTAATTATTATGATATCGGCTGGGTTTACGTGGCTCCTGCTTATCGTGGCAAAAGCTACGGCAAGCTGTTGACCTTGCATTTTTCTTACGACCTGCTGAAAAACGGTCTATACCCCCATTACGGATATGCCATAACTCCGGAATCGGAAGCTGTTGCAAAGTCGTGCGGATTCACTCGTACCCGTCCTTCCGCAGAATTCAAGCGAATAAAAAAGTGAGACAAAACCACCGGTTAAGCCGGTGGTTTCATTGCTTTAGAGTGTGTTTTTTGCCGAATACGGAGAAAAAAACGCCGAATACTCAAAACAGTTGAAAACGGCGGAAAAACGGTGTATATTATTTTTTGAAAGGAGGACGTGCTTTGAAGCTGACCATTAATATTGATAAAACAAGAGAAGAAGAAATAATAATTTTCACCCACGAAAACTCGGAGTTGATCAAAACCATAAGCGATGCGGTGAACGAGCATAATTTTAACGTGATGGGTTATGCGGATTATTCCTACAAGCAGATAGACCTTGCAGAGGTGTATTGTTTTATTACCGAGGATAACAAGGTATATGCCCTTACAAAAGAAGAAAAGCTTGTCATCAAGCCTCGTTTGTATCAGCTCGAAGAAAAGCTGCCCGCAAACTTTGTTAAGATAAATCAATCCTGCATAGCAAATATCAAACAGATCAAAAAATTTGACGTGTCAGTATCGGGCAGTATGCTTATAATATTCAAAAACGGGTACAAAGATTACGTTTCCCGAAGACAGTTTAAAACGGTAAAAGAAAGGATAGGAATATAATGAACAAGTATTTAAAAGGATTTTTACAGCGCGGTGTCGCTTTCGGAGGATTCGGACCTATAATCGCAGGGATTGTTTTCCTCATTCTCGGAAAAACGTTAACGGATTTTTCGCTTACGGGATATCAGGTATTTATAGCCATATTATCAACATATATTCTCGCTTTTGTGCAGGCGGGAGCATCTGTATTCAACCAAATCGAGGAATGGCCGATTACGAAATCGCTCCTTTGCCATTTCGCGTCTATTTATATCGCATATGTCGGATGTTATCTCATCAACACATGGATACCCTTTGAACTGATGGCTGTGCTTATTTTCACGGCAATTTTTGTGGTAGGATATTTTACAATATGGATTATAGTTTATCTTTCCGTAAAGGCGACCACCAAAAAGCTTAACAGAAAATTATAGTATTTTAAAAAGCACTCCTCCGAGTGCTTTTTTACGATTATTCTATGGGAGAATCGAATTTATAATACATATACTTGCGTTTGCGGCGTGTTACTGTTTCCTTGGGATAAACGGTTTCTATATCCAGATTTATCTGAAATGACACGTAATCTTTGAGTTTTTCTATAATATCTCTGTATACTCGATCCGCCATTTCGGGAGAAAGTGTACCCAGCAAAACACCAAGCTGTTCGCCCCGCTCGTATCCCGTGGTGTTTTCGGGGCGAAAATGGCGGGTATTCCGCAGCAGCGCGTTTACAAGCTTTGCCTGAACACAATTATCTGTTTGCTCCGTCCCTCTTTCGATTCGGGAAATAGTGCTTCTGTCAACGCCGCTCATAACGGCTAAAACTTTTTGGCTTATTCTGTGTTTTTTACGGTAATCTCTTAATAATTTTCCAAACATATTTACCTCGGTATATGTATTTTGATTGACTTTTCAAATAGTATTATATATAATACGTTTATAAAAACAATAGGAGATGCTGATATGAATCGTATTGACGGAAGAACGCCCGATAACTTAAGAAATATTGATATAACCGTAAACTTCACCGAAACAACCGGCGGCAGCGTACTGATAAACTGGGGAAAGACCCGTGTTATATGCACCGCGCTTATCGAGGAAGGCACCATGCCCTTTTTAAAGGATACGGGAAAAGGCTGGCTTACGGCGGAATACGCTATGCTCCCCTCCTCCACCGGCGGAAGGAAAAAGAGAGAAACCTTAAAGCCCGACGGACGCAGTACCGAAATCAAGCGTCTTATAGGCAGAGCGTTGCGGCAGGCTGTGGATTTTGAAGCCCTGGGCGAAAAGACCATATGGATAGATTGCGACGTTATTCAAGCCGACGGAGGCACCCGCACAGCTTCTATAACCGGCGCATACGTTGCCCTTGCACTTGGCGTGAAAAAGTGGCTTAAGCAGGGTATAATTTCAAAAAATCCCTTGATGCATCAGATCGCGGCGGTATCTGTAGGTATAAACGGAGATACTCCCCTTCTGGACCTTTGCTACAAAGAAGATTCAAGCGCAGAGGTGGATATGAACCTTGTAATGGACGATACCGGCGCGTTTATAGAAATTCAGGGCACGGGCGAAGGCAGAGCCTTTACCGCAGACGAGCTGAACAAATTACTTGCTTTGGGCACAAAAGGCTTAAAGGAAATAATGGAAATACAAAACGAAGCGTTAAAATAATATTATACGGCGCACCAAAACGGTGCGCCGTGCTTTTTTACTCGGGAATATATTCGATTATATCTCCTATTTCGCAATTAAGCGCCTGACAGAACTTATCAAGCAAATAGCTATCGTAACGCACTACTTTGTTTTTATAATATTTATCTACAACCTGAAACTGTGTTCCCGTAAGCTGAGCCAAGCGATATCTGCTCATACCACGGTCTTTCAATGCTTTATCAAGAATAATTTTGACCATTACCATACACCTCTCAATGTATATATTTTATTAGAGGTATATATTCTTGACAATTTGCTTGATTATACACCGTCTATATAAACATATATGTACATAGACACGCAAATTGAAAAAACAGGGCGGTTGTATCAATAAATATATATTAAATCAATTGACATATGGACAAAAAACAATTATAATGGATATAATAATTAACGCGGAGTGAACAAAATGAAAAAAATTATTGCGCTTTTACTTTGCCTTTGCTTTACCATTACCCTTTTTGCCTGCACCGATACCCCCGAAGTATCCGACGCGAGCGACGAACAAAGCAAAGAAGTATCCAAAGACGAGGGATTCGGTCCCCGAGAGATTACGGTAAACGGTGTAAGCCTTAAGGAATTTACCATTGTTTACTGCAATTCCGCCACCTACGATAATTATAACCACTACCGTCTGGTAGTTGACGAGATAAACGCATTTTTGCAGGAATACTGCGGTTACACTCTCAAAGCGGTACCCGATACCGTTGCCCAAACTGAGTACGAGATTCTGGTGGGATTTACATCGGGAAGAAGCCTGCGCAACGCTTTTGACAGAGATTCCTTTGAAGCAGGTCAATATTCCCTGGTAGTAAAGGGAACCAAGATCATGCTGGCGGGAAGCCATGCAAACGGCTGGCACTTTGCTTTGGAAAAGCTGATAAAAGTTTGCAAGACCGATAAAGACGGAGATCTTACGGATTTTATGACCAGTGGTAACGAACCGGTTATAAAGGTTGCCTGCGTGGGCGACAGTATTACCCAAGGTATAAACTCCACAAGAAACGATATGACATATCCCGCATACATTCAGCAAATGCTGGGCTGGGATTACTGCGTGCTTAACGCGGGACTGAGCGGATATTCCATCTGCAGTAACGATCCTTACGCATACGGAAAAAGCAAGCAGTACAGCGACGCATTGAAGTTTGATCCCGACGTGGTAATATTTGCGCTGGGCACCAACGATTCCAACCCCGGTCAGGATTGGAAGGATTGGTCCGATCCCGACAGAAAGGATATGTTCCTTAATTCCGCAAGAGCACTTCTGAATTCTTTTTATAAAAAGAACAAGGACGTACAGATATACATTTGTCTGCCCACACCTCTTTTCAAGGTAGGCACGGATCACTGGAACGCCGACGGCTGGAACGCAAATATTGACGCATATTCCCTTCCCCTCATAAAGCAGATCGCCGAGGAATTTTCACTTGAAACAATAGATCTGTATACCTGGGGAAAAGGACAGAAGGAGATATTTACCGACGGATTGCATCCCAAGGATACCACCTACAAAACATACGCACAGGCAATTTATGACAGTCTGAAGGACACGATAAAGAAAGTCGAAGGTTAATTAATGGAGAAAAAGAGCTTTAAAAAATATTTCACTCAAACGAAAAAACTGCTTTTTACGGGTGTGGGAATCGTTATTGCGGGAATTATACTGTACTTCCTCAATGATTTCCTGCTTCACGAATGGCAGTTGTATCAGGCATCCTGGCTAACTATAGTGGCAGGCGTTGTAGTAATAATATGCCATTTCGCAGTACGTATAAAGGATGGCTCGGTGGATGAATATTCCGCTACCTTCCACAAGAAATTGGAAAACGAGCTGGAAAGCTTTGTAAACGAAACCGAAAAGCACGCAAAGATAAACCGCGTTTTCGATTACGTTTCAGGCGGATACGAGCTGTGGGATAATGATATAACCGCTTTGGTGTTCGGAGGGGACAACACTCCCCGCTGTGACCGGTACGGCGGCGGCGCCGTTACTTATACACCGGATACGCTGTACGTTGTTGCGGGCAATCTTGACCTTATGAGCGGCGATACGAACATTACCCGATTCAACGCGCCTCTTTCCGAGATAAAGAATATCGAACTTATTGACAAAAGCTACACTAAGGAAATAAAAAAGAAAAACCGCTACGTTGAATGCTTTGTAATTGAAATAAGCACCGATAACGCAAAAGTAATGTTTACGGTACATCCCGATGCCATGACAGACGATGCAATCAAGAAAATAAGCAGAGCCGTAGAATCCAAAAAAGGTTGATGAAGATTTTGAAAAAGACAGTTTTATTCGTAATGGCGGTAATTCTGGCGCTGTTTCCCATAGCGGCAACAGCGGCAAACGCAACGCCTGTATACGATACCGAGGAACGCGCTGCCACAAGACAAGCGACCGTATCCCAAAACAAGAACTATACTGTGGAATATAATGACGCGATCCCTCTCGAAAACTACACGGACGACGGCAACGAGCTTACGGACGGTATTTTCGCGCCTGTTATCGATTACAACAACACGGATTGGATAGGAAGCAACGGTTGGGTAGGATATAAATCCGAAAGCGGCGAGGGGACTTATTCCGTTACCGTAACTCTGGATATAGGCTACGTAGCGCGGGAGATCGGTCAAGTCTTCATACGCACTATGACGGAACGCAGAATTTCAGGTCTTACGCCTTCTATTTCTGTAAAGGCATCCGTTGACGGGGAAAACTTTTTCTCCGTAGGCGACCTGATGGTGCAAAACGTTGAAAACAAGCGCACCGAAATACTGATAAACCGAATTCAGCTTGAAGAAACCTTTTCCGCAAGATATATCCGCGTGACCTTTACACAGGATGCAAAGTACACCACTCTTACAGATGAAATATGCGTTTCCGCTTACGGAAACATTGAGCATATAACCTCTCTCGGCGGCGACGGCGAAGGCAGAATATACGATTTCTCCAGCGGATACGCTATTCCCGAAGGCGTGCTTGAAAACAGTATCAAAAAAGTATCGGGATACGCATATCCCTCTACCGCGAATTTTGACGAACCCGGTAAAACCTTTTACATCGGTGAAGGATTCGGAGAAAAAGTAAAGGTTATAAACGATTTTATGTCGGTGGGAAGACCTTATTATTCCCATTACGTCAACGATATCCGCTATATCGTAATACACAACACGGGCATGTGTGAATATTACTCCGATGCGGATTTTGTTCACAATTATCTTGTCCACAAGACGGACGGCTCTTCCTCCTCGTGGCACTATACCGTAGACGGAAACGTGATTTACCACGGCTTGCCCGATGCAGTTGCGGGCTGGCACGCCGCCACCAATTATAATTTTTATACTATCGGCATAGAGATTTGTCTTCAGGGTGCGCCCGTAGGTCCCGGCGGTAACAACGACCCCATAACAAGCGGTGCGGAATTCGATAAATGGTATGAAGAAACATTTACTCCCGCAATGGAAAACGCGGCTGTGCTTACCGCAGAATTGCTGGTAAAATACGAGCTTACGCCGGATAAGATTCTTCAGCATACCGATGTGTATTATTTCCACTCAAAGCAATGCCCATATTATATGCGGTTAAATACAAATAAGCAACTGATACACGACGGAACCGGATGGAATTATTTTATGAGTCTGGTAAACAAATATTACGAGGCGATGACATCCGAAGGAACACGGCTTGAAAAGCACAGATATTCCCCCTCCGCTACCCTGCCCGATTACGTTATTGATACCGACGGCACAGCGTATATGGTAACCGAATCCGTGGAAGCGGCTACGCGAGTGATAAACGGCGATGCGGATTACAACGGAAAGATCGAAAAGCGGGATGCCGAATATATCCGCAAAATAATTTTGGGCGAGGACGTTCCCCGCGGATATCCCGACGCCAATGGCGACGGCAAAGTAACCCTTAACGATTACGTGAGAATTCTTCGTAAAACCAAATAGCTTTTAAAGCGGCATCCGTTTTTTGCGAATGCCGCTTTTTGTCGGGGTCCCCAAGAAGCCTTGCGGCTTCTTAGGGTGATTAGTATAAAATCTACAAATTACAAATAATTTATTGTTCATTTACACAAAATTCATTTTATTCATAATTTATTTATAGACATTTTTACCATATTATGTATAATATAAGTGTAAAGGTTAACAGCCGAATATATATAATTACTAATGGAGGAGAAACATATGAAAACCAAGCTTTTTGTACTTACAGCACTTATTTTATCTATCGTTTTGTTTACGGTTTCATGCATAGCCGACGACCCCGCCGACGTGAGCAGTAATGTTTCCCGCTCCGAATCCGCAGAAGAAAGCGTAAACGAATCTGCGCCCGAGGAAAGCAAACCCGAGGACAGCAAACCCGAGGAAAGCAAGCCTGCGGAAGAGAGCGACGCTGACGAAAAAAGCTACGCACAGCCAATGATAAGCGAGAATTTCCCCAAAACGCCGGATGTAATACAAATACCGGAAGGATATGAGGAAATACACACTCTTATCAACAGCGGCGAATACACACAAGCATACAGATTGCTAAAAGAAAAAGAATACGATATTTATGCCACCCAACTGCTCAACAACTTCGGTTCTTATTATGAAACCCAAAAGTATCAGTTTCACGATACGTTACGCGGAATAGACGGGACTTATAACTATTTTTGCCGGTTTTACGAAAACGGCAATCCCAAAAGCGTATATTTGACAGTATACGAATACCACCACGGCTCAGGATCACCTCACGACAGCGTAACCGGATTTTACTTCGACAGCAACGGTTTGTTACACACGGTTTCGGACAGTTATCATAAATATTATTACGATTCCGAGGGAAGACTTATCAAGCGTACTGAAATACGGGACGGATATTCGCAGACAAAGCTGTTTTTCTGGAACGATTACGGTATGCTTGAACGGATTGAAACCACCACCCATTCTTCCGACGACGTTTTGGAAATAAAAAGATTTGCTTATGACGGTAACGGAAGAATTATCCACTACGAAACCTACAAAAGCGATATGGGAGTTTACCGTATACAGAAATGGAAGCACGATGAACAAGGAAGAATTATCGAGGAATCCCTTAACGGCAGTATAACCAAGTATACCTACGGAGAAAACGGTAAGCTTGTAAAGACGGAAGAACCGTATTTTGACGGAACTATCGCTATCGAAACCCGAACCTACGATGAAAACGGAAATCTTTTGGTCAAGGAAAAGAAAAGCGGAGAAAATCAAATTTACCGCTATGTATACGAATACGACGAAAACGGTTTTATTAAATCCGAGGAATGGGATTCTATAGACGGACTTAATAGTTACGGACGTATTGAGTATACCACCGATGAATACGGAAGAATTATAAAATCGGTGGAAAAAGGATACAACGAGTTCAGCGGTAAACAAGACGAGGTTTGGGAATACACTTATAACGAAGACGGAGAAATTATAAAGAAGGAGTACCATTCCTACGCCACCGGCGGACATTCGGTACGCGAATACGAAGGCTTCGGCGCGTGGTATCACAAATATTACTCTTTTTATGATATCTTCTTCCCGATTATTTAACAGCATAATCACTCCATAATAAAACGCCCGAGAAATTCGGGCGTTTTTAATTATCGGGGTTCCCGAGAAGCCGTAAGGTTTCTTGGGGTGATTTTATTTATATTGTATCATTTTTCCGCCGTTGTCTGCGGAAAGGGTTTCTGCGGTAACCAGCTTTACAGCCTGCATACTTTCATAAGGCATACATCTTTCGGGCTTACGTCCTTCCAGCACGCAGGTGAGGAAATATTTAAGCTCGTTGTAATATGCATCCGTGGTTTCGCCGTAGGAGGTGAGGTCGGGTGTGAACTTTTCGCCCTCCTCGGGATAAACGGTAAGAAGGTTATCTTTATATTCCACCGTGCCGTGCTCATAGCTTACGGTAAATCCGTAACCGAAGGGATAACCCTTGTAAGCCACATCATCGTGAGCGTAAACGGGTTTATCGGAATACACGTAGTTGGCGTTTACGATATCGTGGGCGCTCTTGGGATGAACGGTCTTGCCGAAAACGGAAACCGTTTCGGGATCGCCGAACAGCCAGCGGATACAGTCTGCATCGTGAATATGCTGGTCAAACAGACCGCCGCCGCCCTTTTCACGGGTGATTATCCAATCCTCCCAAGAGGGGGAATTAACGTGGTCCTGATATCCGCCCCGCCAGAATGACGCCTTGAGGCAGGCACCGTAAACGCCTTTTTCGGTAATATCCTTAAGATATGCGTATTCCTTCCAGAAACGGAGGCAATGACCGATCATAAGGATTTTGCCGTTTTTATCGGCAGCGTCTATCATTGCGCGGCACTCATCTTCGTTAAGTGCCATAGGCTTTTCGCACATACAATGTCTGCCGCTGTTAAGCACCTTAACAGCCGCAGCGCTGTGAAGGTATGTGGGCATAATTATATCAACTGCGTCCAGCTCTTCGTTTTTTAGCATTTCGTCAAGGTCGGTATACTGGTTATATGCGGAAATATTACCTTTTTCCCCTGCCAAATTGGAAAGGGTGGATTTACTTCCGTCAAGACGGGAAACATCTACGTCGCAAACAGCGACAACCTTAACGGGAAAGCCCTCGTTCATTAATTTTTCGTACACGGCGAGGTGGTACGAGCCCATTCTGCCAACGCCGCTTAATCCTATTTTAATCATATATTTTTCCTTTACAAAAGTATCAAAGCACAGCCGAAGGGCTCAAGGGTAAGCACGCCGTTTTCATAGCTCTTTATGCCGTCGCCGTTAATAACCTTGCCTGATCCGCAAGCGTATTCGGTAGCTTCGGGAGTAAAGGAGTTTATGCTTACTATCTTTCCGCTTTGTGAGGTGCGGGAATAGCACACGCTCTTTTCAACACCGAAATCAAGAGGAGCAAAAGAGCCTTCTACAAGTATATCCTTGTATTCGGAGCGGATGCGGATCATATTCTTGTACCAGTGGTACATGCTGTTTTCGTCTTTCATCAGCTCTTCTGCGGCGAATTCCTTGTAATCGGGATGACATTTAAGCCAAGGAGTGCCTGTGGTAAAGCCGCCGTTTTCACCCGTTGTCCAAGGGAACGGAACGCGAGCGTTATCGCGGGAATAACGCATAACTCCAGCCAGCGCTTTTTCGGGAGAAAGACCGTCCCTTAAAGCTACGCGGTAGTGGTTTTTGGTGGAGATATCGTCAAAATCCTCGATTCTGTCCATACGGGTGTTGGTCATACCCAATTCCTGCCCCTGATAAATAAAGGGAATACCCCGCATAAAGAAATACATATTGCCCAGCATTCTCTGAGCACGCTCGCTTCTGTACGCATCGGGAATGAATTTATCCATAGAACGGGGGTAATCGTGGTTTTCTATAAACACCGCGCCGAATCCGATTTTTTCGGTTTCGGTCTGGCTCATATACAAAGTATCTCTCCAGGAAACAAAATCCCATTCACCGGGACGATAGCAATCGTGCCAACCGTTTCCGTACGCGTAAGGCTCGGAATAAGAGAAATCGAACATAGTATCAAAATATCCGTCTTCCGCGCCTATGTATGCGCCAAGATCCTGATAGGGCACACCTGCCGCCTCCGCAACGGTAACACATTCGTAATTATCGAAGGTGTTTTTGCGCAGATCCGTGAGATATTCGCCGATACCGGGGAAGTTTCTGGTAGGAGCAAAGCAGCCTGCCATTCCGTCCGCATCCGCAGGGTAGGATTTTAATGTAGGGTCCTTCTTTATGTGAGTGATAGCATCTATACGGAAGCCGCCCAAGCCCTTATCCAGCCAATAATTGATCATATCGTACAGTTTTTGTCTTAAAACGGGGTTTTCCCAGTTAAGATCGGGCTGTTTTTTAGAGAACAGATGCATATAGTACCTGTTTCCGCCAACGTTTTCCCAAGCAGAGCCGCCGAACATAGAGCGCCAGTTGTTGGGAGGGCCGTTCTCACTCTCGCGGAACCAGAAATAATCCGCTTCCTCGCAGTTCGGGTCTGCAAGAGCCTTTTGGAACCACTCGTGCTCATCGGAGCAATGGTTGATAACAAGGTCCATAAGTATCTTTATGCCCCGCTTATTTGCCTCTTCCAAAAGCTTATCCATATCTTCTTTTTTGCCGAAGATAGGGTCTATATCGTAATAATCGGAGATATCGTAACCGCCGTCGTCCATAGGAGAGCGGTATACGGGAGAAAGCCAAACTATCTCCACACCCAAGTCTTTAAGGTAATCAAGCTTGCTGATAATGCCGTTTATATCGCCGATACCGTCGCCGTTGGAATCCATAAAAGAACGGGGATATATCTGATACGCGACTTTATCGTGCCACCAAGTTTTGTTTTTCATGAGGTTCATTACTCCTTTCTCATAAATTATATCACACTTTTTTCCAATACACAAATATTTTATATAAATTAAGTGAAATTTTTTTGCATTTTTTGTTGAAAAAAACTTAAGGATGTGCTATTATATGGTGAACATATATGCTGTTATATACTTTTTTATATAACGCTTGATATTTTTACAAAAACAAACAGGTCTAAAACTGTTAAATAAGTTTTTCAGGAGGACAAAAAAGAATGGCATTAACAAAAGAGAAGATGGAGCAAAAGACAGCCGAGCTCAAGGCGTTTATTGAGGAACACAAGAATATGGACGGCCCTCTTATGCCCATCATGCAATACGCACAGGGACTCTTCGGATACCTTTCTTTGGAAACACAAGAGCTTATAGCAGATTCGCTGGATATCCCTCTTTCCGAGGTTTACGGCGTTGCTACATTCTATGCCCAGTTTTCTCTTAAACCCAAGGGAGAATACATTATCAGCGTATGCACAGGTACCGCTTGCTACGTTAAAGGTGCGCAGGCAGTTCTTGATAAGGTTATGGAGATACTCGGTATCGGCGCAGGCGAAACCACTGCTGACGGATTGTTCACTATTCAGGACACCCGCTGCCTCGGTTGCTGCGGTCTTGCACCCGTAATGACAATAAACGAAGACGTTTACGGTCGTCTTACTCCCGCAGACGTTAAGGATATTCTGGATAAATACAGAAACTAAAAGGATACAGATGTTTTCCGGCTTTCAAACCGGCGCTTTCCCCCTGGCGCAACAACGTATCCGAAAGGAGATGTACAAAATGACGGTAAACGAGCTTATTACGCTGCTTGAACCGCAAGTGCTTGCACTGCCTTGCGGAGAAAAGACTGTGCGCGGCTGTTATACCGGTGATCTCCTCAGTCGGGTAATGGGTAAAGCGCGCCCGTGCAACGTGTGGGTAACGATAATGTCAAATATCAACGTTCTTGCCGTGGCATCTCTTGCAGACGTAAGCTGTGTTGTTATCGGAGAAAACGCCCGTCCTGAGGATGACGTTATCTCCATGGCGGAAACAAGAGGAATCAACCTTTTGCTTATGCCTGATAACGCTTACGATATCTGCACGAAGCTGAGCAAGATACTGTAATATATATTATCGATCACCACGAGGCGGAAAATGAAAGAGTTATCCCTTAATATACTTGATATCGCCCAAAATTCCTTTGAAGCCCGCTCCTCGCTGACAGAAGTTCTGTTGAAAGAAACGGAGGACAGGCTTATCGTATGCATAAAGGATAACGGCAGCGGTATGAGTGAGGAAACGCTTAACAAGGTTTCCGACCCGTTCTACACTACCCGCACCACCAGAAACGTCGGACTCGGTATTCCGTTTTTCCGTCAGGCTGCAGAGCAGACCGGAGGTCACGTTGAAATACAAAGCTCGCAGGATGAGAAAAAACACGGAACAGCAATAATCGGAGTGTTTTTTAAAGACCATATAGATTTCACACCGCTGGGCGATATGGCGTCCACCGTATGCCTTATGGCGCACGGCTGCGGCGAGGGAGATGTGGTATTCAAACACGACGTTATGGGCAAAACGGTAGAGCTGGATACAAGGGCTTTACGGGAAGCCCTGCAGGGATTGCCCCTTTCAAATCCCGACGTACAGCTTTGGATAAAGGACTACGTCAAACAACAATACGAAAATATAAAAATGTAAATATACCGAAAAAAGAAAGGATCTTTTTTAATGAAAACATTAGCAGAACTTGCCCAGATCAGAGATAAGATGAAGGACAAGGTCGGTATCCGCGAAGGCGTAAACGGTGTACGCATAGTAGTGGGTATGGGCACCTGCGGTATTGCAGCAGGCGCAAGACTTGTTCTCAACACTCTTGTTGAAGAGGTAGCAAACGAGGGACTGTCCTCTGCAGCTACAGTACTTCAAACCGGCTGTATCGGCATGTGCCAGTACGAGCCCGTGGTAGAGGTTATCGAAGCAGGCAAAGAAAAGGTTACCTATATCAACGTAACCCCCGATATGGCAAAGCGCATCGTTGCAGAGCATATCAAAGGTGGCAAGCCCGTAACCGAATACACTTCAGAAAATAAATAAGATATAAACGGAGGAAATATATAAATGATTCGCGCTCACGTACTTATTTGCGCAGGTACAGGATGTACCTCCTCCGGCAGTGCCGCAGTAAGAGAGGCACTGACCGCCGAGCTTGAAAAGCACGGTCTTACAGAGGAAATTAAAATGGTGCAGACCGGATGCTTCGGTCTGTGCGCACTGGGCCCCATAATGATAGTTTATCCCGAAGGTATCTTTTATTCCAGAGTTACCGCTGAGGATATCCCCGAAATAGTTGAAGAACATCTTCTTAAGGGACGTCCCGTTCAGAGACTTGTTTACAACGATCCCGTTGTTGAAGGCGGCGAAGCCGCTTCTTCTCTCAGCGAGACTGCGTTCTACAAGAGTCAGATGCGTATCGCACTCCGTAACTGTGGTGTTATCGACCCCGAGAATATCGAAGAATATATCGGACGCGACGGTTATGCGGCGCTCGGTAAGTGCCTTACCGAAATGACTCCCGACGAGGTTATTCAGCTTATTTTGGATTCCGGCTTACGCGGACGCGGCGGTGCAGGCTTCCCCACCGGTAAAAAGTGGTCCTTCGCCGAAGCTCAGCCGGCAGGCAAGAAATACGTCGTATGTAACGCCGACGAGGGCGACCCCGGCGCATTCATGGACCGCTCCGTTCTCGAGGGCGACCCCCACGCAGTTCTCGAAGCAATGGCTATCGCAGGCTATGCAATCGGTGCTGACGAAGGCTACATCTACGTTCGCGCAGAGTATCCGATCGCTGTTAACCGTCTCCAGATCGCAATCAAGCAGGCTGAAGAAAACGGCGTTCTCGGCCAGAACATCTTCGGCACCGGCTTCAACTTCAAGATCACGCTCCGTCTCGGCGCAGGCGCTTTCGTTTGCGGCGAAGAAACCGCGCTTCTCACCTCCATCGAGGGTCACCGCGGCGAGCCCCGTCCCCGTCCTCCGTTCCCCGCTGTCAAGGGTCTGTTCGGCAAGCCCACCATCATCAATAACGTAGACACCCTCGCAAATATCTGCCAGATCATCCTCAACGGA
>JAZNZY010000002.1:0-38807 GCA_045595165.1 Eubacteriales bacterium | reverse complement strand
GAACGACATGGCTACGATCCGACTTGGCAAGGAAAAGGTCACTTACGTAAAGGTAACTCCCGAGATCGCAAAGCGCATAGTTGCGGAACACATCAAGGGCGGTAAGATCGTTACCGAAAATACTATCGGCAACTACAAGATATAAAAACGGAGGAAATGATTAAATGATTCGTGCTCACGTACTTATTTGTGCAGGTACAGGTTGTACCTCCTCCGGCAGTGCCGCTGTAAGAAAAGCACTGACCGCCGAGCTTGAAAAGCACGGACTTACTGAGGAAATTAAAATGGTCCAGACCGGATGCTTCGGTCTGTGCGCTCTCGGCCCTATAATGATAGTTTATCCCGAGGGTATCTTCTATTCCAGAGTTACTGCGGAAGACATTCCCGAAATAGTAGAAGAACATCTTCTTAAGGGACGTCCCGTTCAAAGACTCGTTTACAACGATCCCGTTGTTGAAGGCGGCGAAGCTGCTTCTTCTCTTAACGAAACCGCATTCTACAAGAGCCAGATGCGTATCGCTCTCCGTAACTGCGGCGTTGTAGACCCTGAAAACATTGAAGAATATATCGGCCGTAACGGTTATACCGCACTCGGTAAGTGCCTTACCGAAATGACTCCCGATGAAGTTATACAATTAGTTCTGGATTCCGGACTCCGCGGACGCGGCGGTGCGGGCTTCCCCACCGGTCTTAAGTGGAAATTCGCTTCCGGCAACAGAGGCAACGTTCAGAAATACGTTTGCTGTAACGCCGACGAAGGCGACCCCGGCGCATTTATGGACAGATCCATCCTTGAAGGCGACCCCCACGCAGTTATCGAAGCAATGGCTATCGCAGGATACGCTATCGGCGCAGATCAGGGCTACATATACATCCGTGCAGAGTATCCTATCGCTGTACAGCGTCTTACCACCGCTATTAACCAGGCAAAGGAGTACGGTCTGCTGGGCGATAACATATTCGGAACAGATTTCAGCTTTAATTTGGATATCCGTCTTGGCGCAGGCGCATTCGTTTGCGGTGAGGAAACCGCACTTATGACCTCTATCGAAGGTCACCGCGGCGAGCCCAGACCTCGTCCTCCTTTCCCCGCAGTAAAGGGTCTGTTCGGCAAGCCCACCATACTCAACAATGTTGAAACTTACGCTAACATTCCCCAGATCATTATAAACGGCGCAGATTGGTTCAAGGGTATCGGTACTGAAAAGTCCCACGGCACCAAGGTGTTTGCGCTTGGCGGCAAGATCACCAACACCGGTCTTGTTGAAATTCCCATGGGTACTCCCCTCCGCACCATTATCGAAGAGATCGGCGGCGGTATTCCCAACGGCAAGAAGTTCAAGGCTGCTCAGACCGGCGGTCCTTCCGGCGGATGTATCCCCGCAGACCTTATCGATACTCCCGTTGATTACGACAACCTTATCGCTATCGGCTCTATGATGGGCTCCGGCGGTCTGATCGTAATGGACGAAGACAACTGTATGGTAGATATCGCTAAATTCTTCCTCGGCTTCACCGTTGATGAATCCTGCGGTAAGTGTACTCCCTGCCGTATAGGTACCAGAAGAATGCTTGAAATTCTTGAGCGCATCACTGAAGGCAAGGGCGAAGAAGGCGATATCGAAAAGCTGGAAGAGCTGGGTAACACCATTAAGGCTACCGCACTCTGCGGTCTTGGTCAGACAGCTCCCAACCCCGTACTTTCCACCATTCGTTATTTCCGTGATGAGTATGAAGCTCATATCCGTGAAAAGAGATGTCCCGCAGGCGCTTGTAAAGCTCTTGCAAAGATCACTATCGACCCCGAAAAATGTATCGGCTGTTCTCTCTGCTCCAGAAAGTGCCCTGTTGGTGCTATTTCCGGCGTTATCAAGAGCCCTTACGTTATAGATCAGGACAAGTGTATCAAGTGCGGTGTATGTCTCGCAAGCTGCCCCAAGAAGGCAATCGTAAAGAAATAAGGGGGAAACGAAATGAACAACGTAACAATTACTATAGACGGCATCAAGGTAACAGTGCCCGCAAATTATACTGTGCTTGAAGCCGCCAGAGAAGCACAAATAAACATCCCCACCCTTTGCTATCTTAAAGACGTACAGCAGATCGGCGCTTGCCGTCTGTGTCTTGTAGAGATCAAGGGCGCAAGAGCTTATCAGGCAGCTTGTGTTGCTCCCATTTCCGACGGAATGGAGATATACACCAACACCGAAAAGCTCCGCAAGGCAAGAAAGATCAACCTTGAGCTCATCCTTTCCACTCATAACAGAGAGTGTACCTCCTGCGTACGCAGCGGTAACTGCGAACTTGCTACTCTCTGCAAGGAATACGGAGTAAATGATTATCCCTATGACGGCGAAAAATACGAATACGAGATAGATGACCTTTCCCCTTCTCTCGTACGTGATAACAGCAAGTGTATCTCCTGCCGCCGTTGTATCTCCGCTTGTAACGACGTACAGAAGATCGGTGCTATCGGTCTTTCCAAGCGCGGTATAAAGACTGTTGTGGGAAGCGCGTTTGAGCGTTCTATCGTAGACGCACCCTGCGTATACTGCGGTCAGTGTATACTCGCCTGCCCCGTTGGCGCGCTTAAGGAAAAGGATAATACTCAGGACGTTTGGGCTGCCCTCAACGATCCTAAAAAATACGTTGTTGTTCAGCCTGCTCCCGCAGTAAGAGCAACTCTGGGCGAAGAGTTCGGTATGCCTATGGGCACTTCCGTAACCGGCAAGCTGGTTACCGCGCTCCGCAGACTGGGCTTTGATAAAGTATTTGATACCGATTTCGGCGCAGACCTTACCATTATGGAAGAGGGCACCGAGCTGCTTCAGCGTATGCAGAACGGCGGAACGCTTCCTATGATCACCTCCTGCTCTCCCGGTTGGATCAAGTACTGCGAAACCTTCTTCCCCGAATTTATTCCCAACCTTTCTTCCTGCAAATCTCCTCACGAGATGGAAGGCGCTCTTATTAAGAGCTACTTCGCAGAAAAAGAAGGTATCGATCCCAAGGATATCTACGTTGTATCCGTAATGCCCTGTACCTCCAAGAAGTACGAGGCTGCACGTCCCGAGCTTTCCAGAGATGGTATGCAGGATGTTGACGCGGTTCTCACCGTGAGAGAGCTTGCAAGAATGATCAAGACCGCAAGCATAGACTTCGTTCGTCTGCCCGATAGCGATTTCGATAGCCTTATGGGCGAATCCACCGGCGCATCCGTAATATTCGGTACCACCGGCGGCGTTATGGAGGCTGCTCTCCGTACCGTATACGAGGTTGTTACCGGCAACGAGCTTACCGACGTTAACCTCACCGCAGTACGCGGCCTTGACGGTATAAAGGAAGCTGAAGTTGACCTTAACGGTAAGATAGTACGCGTTGCAGTTGCTCACGGCACCGCAAACGCAAAGGCTCTGCTTGAATCCATAAAGAGCGGCGAAAAGCAGTACGATTTTATCGAAGTTATGGCTTGTCCCGGCGGATGTATCCACGGCGGCGGTACTCCTATCGTTAGTGCTACCGAGCGCAGCTACGTTGACGTTAAAGCTGAGCGTGCAAAGGCTCTGTACGCAGAGGATGCAGGCAAGGCAAAGAGAAAGTCCCACGAAAACGAAGAGGTTAAGAAGCTTTACGCAGAATACCTCGGCGAGATCGGCGGACATAAGGCTCACGAGCTTCTCCACACCCACTACACCGCACGCAAAAAATATAACTAATAACAAACACAAGAAAAAGCACCGAGAAATCGGTGCTTTTTTGTTTACTTTATTCAATCACCCAGTGAGTTTCGTCAGACATATAGTCGCCGATATATCCCACGCAGAAATAATATTTTTCACCGTCAACGGTTATCTCCTGCAATTCATAGGAAACATCAGGTGCGTCCTTGCGGGTTGCGTATATCTGGTATCCTATATCGTAATCGGAAGTACAGCCGTCGGAATAATAACGCTTACCGATTTGCACGTTGGATTCAAATTCCTCAAAATAGGTTTCGTCTTCGTCCTCGTAGGCATACAGCGCGCCTACCACCAAGCCCTTGTCCTCGGTTTGAAAAATACAAATGGTCTCTATGTGTTCTTCTGCCTTTTTAAGGGGAAATACCTTGATAACGTCGGGAGAAGTATAATCTTCAGAAAGGACGTTTTCGATAGATGCCTCGTAACCCCCGTTTACGGACACCTGTTCGGGGATCAAAACGAAGCTTCCGTAAATACAAAGGAGTGCCGACATTATTATTCCCACGATAAGGTTCTTTTTAAACACGATACCCCTGCGCTTCAGTACAACGTAAAATACGATAGAAGCAATTGGAATAGGCAGATACAGGAAAAACAGCCACATATTCTGTACGTCTTTGCCGTTGATAGTGCCTGCTACGGCAACGGAAAACATGGCAAGTATAATGCTGAAAATAGATGATACAAACAGTATTATCGACAGCAGATGCCATTTGGTTTTGACGCGGAGCGGATTTTTAGCAGTGGCAAGCTTTAAAAGAGTATAAACATAAGAGTTTTCAGGTAACAGTTCTCTTTTTATTGAAAGCAGCTCGTTTTTCACCTGCATAATAACGTACTTATCCGTAAAGGACACTTTTTTTACATCGCTGTACTTTACCGTAAGGTTTCTGTTTTTATCGGGACTGTCTATGGTCACCTTTAAAAATTCTTCATAAACATCGTAAGTGTACGTGCTTTGGGACATTTTTTCCGTTCCCTCTTTGCGGTTTTTGCGGAAAAGAAAAACAGTTCTTATAAACGCGAGTATCCACAGTACGATGATACCGAGAAAAAAGCCTTTTATAAGATCGGCAGCGTTTAACGAAGTAATGAACAAAAATATTAAAGCAAAAAGTGAGATTAAAAAGCGTGTTAATATAGACCTTGCGGAATATTTGAAAAGCCCTTTTGCCTCCTCCTTTGTATAGGTAAAGGAATATGATTCAAGAGGCTGATCTGCGTTTTCGGCTTTAACTTCCCCGCCGCACAGAATATCGTCTATTGAAACGCCGAAGATCTCTTTCAGCCGCATAAGATTATCTATGGACGGAACGGTTTTATCCATTTCCCAAAGGCTTATGGTCTGTCTACTTACCATCAGCTTTTGACCGAGATCCTCTTGGGACAAGCCTTGCTTTTTTCTGTAATATTGTATTTTTTCACCGACAGTCATAATTTTTACTCCTTTCGGGGGCTAACTACATTATGCACTATATCGTCTTATTTTGCAAGCATCAATTTCTTGCCCGTGTCAAGCTGCACTTGCGGAAGCAAAAAGCACCGAGAAATCGGTGCTTTTTGTTGTCATTTTACGCCTTTGAAATTGTAGATGGGTTTAATAGTTTGCTCTATCTCAACGGTGTCTTGTATAAAGTCTATTATTCTATCCGGAGCTTTATACGCCATAGGACATTCGTCCACGGTTTCTTTGCAAACGGTGGTGGAATATATACCTTCCATTTCCGCCACAAATTCCTCTACCGTATAGGCGTACTTTGCGTCAATGCGGCTGCAGGCTCTGCCCGCGCCGTGAGGTGCGGAAAAATTCCAATCCGAATTTCCAAGCCCTCTGCATATAAGCGATCCGTCACGCATATTGAGAGGTATTATTACCCGTTCATCCAACCTTGCGGAAACTGCGCCCTTGCGCAATATCATATGCTCCGCATCTATATAATTATGGATGCAAGAAAAACGGTCGGTTACTGCAAAGCCCATTTCGACGCAAATGATATCCGCCATGGTTTTGCGGTTTTTGTCGGCGAAATCGGTTACTGTTTTAAGATCAAAAAGATAATCTTCAAAATCCTTTCCTTCTAAAACGGCTTCACCGAAGCTAACCTTTGGGATATCCTTGCTTTTAAACTTTTTTACGCCGTAAAACTCTTCGTCGCCCTTTTCATAATACCGTTTTGCGTTTCTGCGCGCCAACCCGCACTGAATACGATATGCTTTGTCCTGATAAAACATAGCCACATCGTTCCCCAACTGCCTTGAGCCGGAATGTATTACCAACACCAAGCCGCCGTCTTCGGTAATATCAAGTTCGATAAAATGGTTTCCGCCGCCCAAGGTCCCCATACTGCAGGCGGCACGGCGCAGGTCTATATTATCCCTGCATCTTAACGGTGAAAAATCGAAATCGGTATTCGGGCTTGAATGAACCTTTGAACCGCTTGGTATGCGAGACCGAATAACTGCATCCAGTCTTCCAAAATCCACTTCGGTTTTGTCGATATACACCACTTCCATTCCGCAGCCTATATCCACCCCCACTAAGGAAGGGGATACACGGTTTGAAACCGTCATAGTAGTGCCCACGGGAACGTATTTGCCCGAATGAGTATCCGGCATAATGCGTATCTTGCTGTCCGAATAAGCTTCGTTACGCAATATATCCGAAAGCTGTGTTTTTGTTTGTTTATCGATTTTATCCGCAAAAATTAAAGCTGAATTTCTTTTGCCTTTCAGTTGTATCATTATTTCTCCTGTTAAATATAAATTTGTGGTTTTTAAAGATACAAATTGCAGACATAATGATCAACTCCTCGAAAAATAAGGGATATATCTTACATATATCCCATTTTTATAAAATACTCTTTATATCGTTCTTTATGCACGGGGATAAAGTCCTTGGAATTTATAAAAGCGGCAAATTCCCGCTCGCTCATCCAGACAAAATCCTCCGTTTCGCCTTGCTGTAAGGTCACGTTCGTTTTATCCCAATCGGTGGTGCACACGTAGGTATAATAGATAGTATCCTTTGTAACGGTTCTTCTTATAAGCTCAAAAGAAACGTCGTCTATACCCGTTTCTTCTTTTAATTCCCGCTTTACGCATTCCTCTTTAGTTTCCCCAAGCAGTGCAGAACCGCCTGCGGTGGCTTCGTAATATCCGGGATAAGTGTTCGCCGGCTTTGTGGAAGCGCGTTTCATACACAGAACACTTCCATCGGTATGTTTTACCAGCACCTCGCACACCATATGGTACAGCCCTGCGGGGATAGGTTCTCCGCGAGTAAGCACGGTGTCTGTCAGCGTGCCGTCAGCGGTATATGCGTTCCATTTTTCTTTCATTACAGCAGAGGAACTCCTTTTTCGGCGCAGACACGGATAGTTTCGCTGTCCCACACGGAAGACTGAACTTCACCGATATGCACGTTGCCCAGCATAAGCAGGCACAGACGGGACTGACCTATACCGCCGCCGATAGTAAGGGGTAATTCCCCATTAAGAAGCATACTGTGGAAGGGAAGAGCGCGTCTGTCATCACAACCGGAAAAAGTAAGCTGTGCATCAAGAGAAGCGGGGTCCACACGGATGCCCATAGAGGATATTTCTATATGAGTATCCAGCGCATCGTGCCAGAAAAGGATATCGCCGTTTAAGGACCAATCGTCATAGTCGGGAGCGCGCATACCGTGAGGCTTGCCGTTTTTGAGAGGCGCGCCGATACGGGAAACGAACACCGTGCGGTGTATACGGGTGTATTCGTGCTCCCTTTCATCGGGCGCAAGCGTTGGATACATTTCCTCCAACTCCTCGGAGGTGATGAACGCCACCTCGCGGGAAAGAGATGTTTTAAGGACGGGATACTTTTGTTTTAATTTATCGCAAGTATCGCAAATTGCGGAAACGATGCTCTCTACCGTTTTGTAAAGATATTCCGTGGTACGGTCTTCGGCACAGATTATCTTTTCCCAGTCCCATTGGTCAACGTAAATGGAATGGAGGTTATCAAGCTCCTCATCGCGGCGGATAGCGTTCATATCCGTAAAAAGACCTCTGTGCATTACAAAGCCGTATCTCTTTAACGCAAGACGCTTCCATTTTGCAAGGGAATGTACCACCTGCCCCTCTCCGTCAACTGCGGGGATATCAAAGGAAACGGGGCGCTCCTTGCCGGAGAGGTTGTCGTTTAGACCGGACTGCGCCGTAACGAAAAGCGGTGCGGAAACGCGCTTCAAATGGAGATTTTCCGAAAGTGCTTTCTGGAAATTCTCTTTTATAAATTCTATTGCCCGCTGGGTATCGTAACTGCCCAAAGCGGGCGAGTAGCCTTCGGGGATGTAAACCTTGTTCATAAAAAATGCCTCGTTTTATCAAACATTACTGGGATTATATCACCTTTTAAAAGGTATGTCAAGAAAAGCGTTTTTACTACTCCTCCAGCATTATTTTGAGTATGGTGTTGTCGGTTTCCTTCATACCCTCGCGGGCAAGACGACCTACGTTATCCACGGTTTTGTCCGCGCCCTTGGTTACAATACCGTCCCCGCCGTAAAACTGCTGATGCTCCAGATACATATCGTACCCCAAAAGTCCCGCATCTACGGCAGAAGCGATCTTCGCCGCGCAGGAGGGCTTGGCTCCATCGCAAATAGTGCCGGAAAGAATAGCGATAGCGTTAACCACGGTATGGGCAACTGCGTGGGCTTTGCCGCCGCAAAGGTATGCAACCCCTGCCCCTGCTCCGCAGCCCGCGCTTATAGCACCGCAAAAAGCGGAAAGCCTGCCGATACCTGCTTTTTGGTGAATGGTAACAAGGTCCGAAACCGCAACGGCACGAAGAAGGGTTTCTTCGTCTGCCCCGATCTCTTTTGCATATACAGCCACGGGAACGGAGGCGGTTATACCCTGATTTCCGCTGCCCGAAATAATATACACCGGCTTTTCGCAGCCGCTCATACGGGCATCGCTTCCTGCGGCGGCATAAGCACAAGCCCGTTTTTCCACGCCCGTACCCTGTCTGCGCAGGATAACCTTGCCGATATTGGCACCCCAATTATTTTGTATGCCCTCTTCGGCAATAGCCATATTATATTCGATCTGCTTGCCCACGGTTTCTTTAAGCTCTTCAATATCCACGATATCCGCAAAAGCGACGATATCGTCAATATTAAGGCAGGATTTATCAGTTAAGCTGTCCTCGGAATGATTGGTAAAGGGCATATCCGATTCCACAACGCCGTTTTTGGATATATGTACAATATTGGTATGGCTGTTTACAATACGCACACGGGCGTTATTACCGCCCTTATGCACGGTTATATCAATATCAAAGGCGAGTCCGTCCACGGCAGGAGAAACTAAAATTTCCGCTTTTTCCAAAAAGACGCGGATATCCTTCTTTTGCCGGTCCGAAACCTTACCCAAGGTTTCAAGGCATCTTTCTGCCCTGCCCGCAACGATACCCGCAGCAACTGCGGCGGAAATACCGTGGAGCCCGTCCGTATTGGGAATAACCACGCTTTTTACGTTTTTTATTATATTACCGCTTACCTTTAAAACGACCTTTTCGGGAAGTTCTCCCAAAACATCTCTTGCAAGGGCGGCGGCATACGCCAAAGACACGGGCTCGGTACAGCCCATGGCAGGACGCAATTCCTCTTTTAATATATCAAGATATTTACGGTACTGCTCAGAACATTTTTCCAAACCCGCCAACTCCTTTAATCATTTTGTATAAATGCGGAAAACTTGCCTGCCGCTTTGGCATCGCACTCGGCAGTAACAAGCACGCCTGTATCAAGATATTCAGTACTTATCACTCGGGCAAATCTATGCACCGAGGACGCTTCCGACTGTTTATCGTAAGGGAACAGCATGCGAAGAATTCGTTTGCCTTCTTTTACCAGCTCGCTTATCTTGTTAAGCAATTCGTCTATTCCGTCACCGGTGGCGGCGGAAATGCACACTGCATCTCTGGGAATAAAATCCGTATCCACAGCCATATCACATTTATTGTATACCTGCAAAATAGGCTTTCCCTTTGCGCCCAGATCGTCTATAAGCTTAAAGGTAACCTCGTTTTTGCGGCGGCGTTCTTCATCACGCTCAGAGCAATCAGTAAGCACGATAATAATATCCGCATATCCCAATTCCTCCAAGGTGGAACGAAATGCTTTAACCAGATGAGTGGGCAGACGGTCGATAAATCCAACCGTATCCGTTAATAAAACCTCGTTGCCATCGGGCAAGGTAAGACGGCGGGTGGTGGGATCGAGGGTTGCGAACAGCTTGTCCTCTGCCAGAATGCCCGCATCAGTAAGACGGTTGAGCAGGGTGGATTTTCCTGCATTGGTATATCCTACTATTGCCGCGGTGGGAATTCCCGATCTCTCACGGGAGGCACGCTTGGTAGCGCGCACCTTTTCCACGGCGTCTATTTCTTCCTGCAAAGCCGCAATACGTCTTTTAAGATGACGGCGATCAGTTTCCAGCTTAGATTCACCGGGACCTCGTGTACCGATACCGCCGCCCAGACGGGAAAGCTGTTTTCCCTTACCTACAAGGCGAGGTGCGGTGTAACGGAGGCAGGCGATCTCCACCTGCAGTTTTCCTTCGCCTGTAACAGCGTGAAGGGCGAATATATCAAGAATAAGCATTGTTCGGTCGATTACCCGAACGCCTAAAATATCCTCAAGAGAGGCTATCTGGGAGGGGGACAGCTCGTTATCAAACACTACAAGATTTACGTCCTTTTCCTGAGTGCGGATAAACTCTGCTATCTCCTCTGCTTTGCCCGAACCGATATAGGTGCGAGGGTCGGGATTAACGCGGGACTGCACCACACGTGCAACCGCTTCACCGCCGGCGGTGTCCAGCAAACGCTCCAGCTCGTCCAGAGAAACAGAAACCTGGTCTTCTGTCATATCCAGAGTAAGGGCAACCAGCACGGCACGGGTGATTATTTTTTGATCAAAAATATTTTCCATTATCATTTCCTCCTTTTGTAAAGAAGTAAAAAAGGACAGCGGTAGCCGCTGTCCTTATGCGAATGAAAATGCTTTAAATTACTTAAGGTTGTACTTCTTCTTAAAGGAATCTACACGTCCGCCGCTATCAACAAGCTTCTGCTTGCCGGTATAGAACGGATGGCACTTAGAGCATATATCAACCTTCAAATTCTGTTTTGTAGACTTAGTAACATATTCTTCGCCACAAGCGCATTTAACTACGGTTTCCTTGTATTCAGGATGAATAGCCTGCTTCATGTCATTATACCTCACTTTCTCACCGAGCAAGTATACCATAAAAAAACATTAAATGCAATACCTTTTTTGCATTTTTTATTGTATTTTTAAATTATTTAAGTTATAATGTAATCACACCAAAAAAACACGGGAGGTTTTGTATATGAAGCTTCGTTATCTCGGCACTGCGGCGGCGGAGGGCTGGCCTGCGGTGTTTTGCAGATGTCCTCATTGCGACAGAGCAAGAGCTGCGGGTGGAAAGAATATCCGCACCCGTTCTCAGGCAATAGTCAATTCCGATCTGCTTATAGATTTCCCGCCGGATGCAAATATGCATATGCTGTTAAACAATATTGATTACAGCGCGGTGAAGTATCTTATCGTTACACATCCCCATTCCGACCATTTCGCGCCGCTGGACCTCGCTTTCAGAGATGAGGCGTATTACGCACACAATCTTACGGAAAAAAAGATGGTTTTGGCAGGCCCGCAAAAGGTCATAGATGCTTACGAAAACTATTTCAGCCGTTATTCCGATGAGCGGAGATGTAAATACATAACTCCTATGGTTTTGGAAAACTACGTTACCTACGAATTCGGTCAGTATAAGATAACCCCCGTCCGCGCCAACCATACGTTGGACGAAAATAACGCCTGCTGTTATATTATAGAAGAGGGCGGAAAAAACCTACTGTATCTCCACGATACGGGACTTTTGTATGATGACGTTTGGGAATATCTTGAAAAGAGCAAGATAAAAGCAGATTTCGTTTCCCTTGACTGTACCTTCGTTACCCTGCCCGGCTCCGGCGGACATCTGGGGCTGGATACCTGCAAGATTACTGCAGATATGATGCGGGAAAAAGGTATTGCAGACGATAATACCGTATTCTGCGTTAATCATTTTTCCCATAACGGCGGTGCAATATACGATGAGCTTGTGCCTATTGCGGCAAAGGACGGATTTTTAACCTCATACGACGGAATGGAAGTAGAAATATAAGTACACCCCTAAAATCCTTCGGATTTTTGGGGACCCCGAAAAAACACCCGCGACAAAGAATCTCCCCGAAAACGGGGAGATTTTGGTTTTTATTAATTGATGCTATTCCCAAACAGAACGATCTTGTGTTGTTGCTTCTGTACAGGTGTTCGTTTCGTCAAATGTTAACCACACCCATTGATCATAAAGAATATGTAGGAAAACTTCATTTCACATTTATGTATATCTCCATCGCATCTTCTGTTGACATACTACTCAGCTGTGCGTAAATATAGTAGTCCCCTTCGGAATCGAGAACAAGCTGCATAGTGCCGATTGTCCATTTTTCGGAATACTTTTCTCTTATGACGGAAATCGCATTTTGCAGTTCTTCGCTTGAAACTTGGCTTTCTGACGAGGAAAACATACCGAAATGTTTCGCGTTTACACCTATAATATCTCCATTCATATTAACAGTTATCTGTATCGAGTCGTTTGTCGGAACATCCCAGACAAATTTGCGATACACCACGGTATAATGAGTTCCTAACCTCGTGTCGGTAAACACAGCAGTTTCATATGAGTACTCTTGCTTTGTTGTTTCTCCGTAAAGCGACAAAAGTACCGAATCAGCAATTCCTCTCGCTTCTTCTTCGGTCAGATCTCCTTTTGCCGTGCAAACATTTTCATCAAAATTGGCAAATAACAAAAGATCATTTGTGGAAAATCTCGTATAGGCGCTGATTTTGTCGCTTTCATACGCATTAAACTGTCCATACGCTTTATGATCTTTTGACTTAGAAATCGCGGTTTCATACGATTTATCGTAACACAAAGAATAAGACTTCCCGTTTAATTCAAGTGTATATTTTTCATCGGCATCAGCTGGCCTGTTTATCTCGGTTCTACTTGAAAAAGAGAACACCTTTTTGTCTGCACTTTCAAACGCTATATTGCCGGAGGTTGCGTTGTTTGCGTTTTCTTCTGCGGCAGAAGAGTATGAATAAATTACATAACGCACCTGTTCGTTTGAAATGTCGGAGTTTCGTCCATCACAAGATGTCAAAAAAACTATTAAAAGAATACAACCCAATAACAGAATCGTTTTTTTCATTTTGAATCTCCTTAATATTATTCAGTTGTAAGTATCACCCCTAAAATCTTCGATTTTAGGGGACCCCGAAAGTAGCGCATAATGCCCTATTGCACTATGCGCGGATATTGTTGCCATATATCCTTGCGCAGAGTTTCAAACACCGCCGAGGGCGGTTTTTGTGTTCAAGCATACACATAAAATCGTCCTCCTTTTGTGGCAGTTTTAAAGGAAAAGTCTTCCTTTCATCTATATATTATCATACACAAATGCGGTTCGTCAAGGGTGAAATGTTAAAAACCCGTGAACATATCACGGGTTTTTGGAGATTTCTCGGGGCGTTTTTTATGCAGTTAAGGTTATATAGTTTTCTACACCGGTGGTAACGGAGTTTCCGCTCCACTGTATCAGGGTTACAACGTAAATTACCGCAATAACCGCACCAAAGACGATTGCAACCTTCAAAGAGGGCTTGGGAATCTTTATTCTGAGTACATACAGCATAGCCACAAGCAGGAATACCAGCCTGAACGCCCACGCCATTGCGGCGGAAGATACGCCAATGGACAAAAGCATCATGAGAAATGCGGTGGAAAAGCAGGAAAAAGGAATAGGCATACCCACAAAGGATTTAGAGGAAAGATCTGCTTTTTCCATTGTTAACGTATTAAAATATGCAAGGCGGGTAGCAGATGCTATGAGGAAAAGCATATACACGATAATATCAAAGAACGTATTGTAGCCCAAAAACCAAGCGATAATACAAGGAGTAACGCCGAAGCTTACCATATCGCAAAGGCTATCCAACTGAATTCCGTATACCTTGGCACGATCGCTTCTGCCGGGAGTGCGCCGCGCCGCCGTTCCGTCTGTCATATCACATATACCAGCCAACAGAAAGAACGTAAGTGCAAGACAATATTTGTGGTTTGCGGCGCAAAACATTGCAAGCGCCGAAGAACACAATCCTCCCAGAGTTATTACGTTTGCAAGGTTGATAAAACCTATAAACATTTTATACACCTCTAATAAGTAGTTTTTTGTTTAAGCTCCGTATAAATGCGAACGAAGCTTTCGTGCCGTGATTTTGGTATTATCCCCTGCTCTACCTTTTCGAGTACAGCACAGCCTTCCTCTACGGTATGAGCGCAATCCCTCCACCTGCAATCGCAAGTATAGGGAAGCATTTCGGGAAAAGCTTCTATAACGTTTTTGTAATCCGTAATTCCGCAGGCAACAAAATCCAGCATAGTAAATCCGGGAGTATCCGCAAGGCGTATATCGCCCTCCAGCAAAAACAATTCCGAAACGCGGGTGGTATTTTTTCCCCGCATAAGCCTTTCGGAAAGCTCTCCCGTTTCTGCGGAAAGCGAGGGACACAACGCATTGAGCAGACTTGATTTTCCCGCTCCGGAAGGGCCTGCAAACACGGCGGTCTTTCCTCGCAACTCCTCTCGGAGCTCGTCCACACCTATGCCGTTTACGGCTTGTACACAGAACACCTTTATGGGTGTCTTCTCGTATATATCCGTGAGAAACTTGGGGGATTTTATATCCGTTTTATTTATTACCAGCATTACCTCCGCTCCCGAAAGGGTTGCAATAGCGCAAAGGGAATCCAGATAATATATATCCGGGTCGGGAGAAGCGGCGGCAGTTACGATCACAAATACATCTATGTTTGCCACGGGAGGACGCACGAATGCGTTCTTCCGCGGCAGTATTTCTGTAATAAATCCGGTGTCATCGGCGTTTAACGTAAATTCCACGTTATCGCCGGGAGAAAGGCGCATATCGCCTTTGCGCAAGCGGCTTCCCGCACGGCACTGGATCTGTTTTTCTCCATCAAAAACGGTATACAACCCTTTTTGACCTTTAAGCAGTATTCCCGTAGGCACGGTTATTCCTCCGTATCCGAAACGTCGGTTCCGTCTTCGGCAGGTCCGACACATACAATAAGGTCGATCTTATCACCATCGTTTACGGGCAATCCGTATTCCATACTCTGACCGCAGACTGTGCCGGGCTCAAATTCATCGGAATATATCTCGGTTATACGGTTAGGCACAAGACCGATAGCAATAAGGAAATCCTCTGCTTCTTCCTGTGACAAACCAAACAGATCCGGCATATCGCCCTTGGTATATTCGCTTCCGTTTGATGCGCCGGAAATAACGATATCTATTTCGGTAAAGGGTTCAAGACCTTCACGGTCGGGCTTAACGCTTTGCTTTATAACTTCGTTGGTGAATTCCCCGTCATATTCATAGGTTACTTCACCTAAAGCGAGATTCGCACGTTCAAGAGCAACCTTTGCCTCTTTAAGTGTCATCCCCTTAAGATCGGGAACGGGATGAGCGGTAGTAATATCCTTGCCCATAGAAACGAACACCTTTACGGTGCTTCCCGCATCCACCAACGTGCCAAACTCAGGCTCGGTACGAACGACCTGATTTGCAAAGCCGTATTCATCGTAAACGATCTCTTTTTCTACCTTTAAGCCCATTTCCGTTAACTTTATTTCCGCTTCCTTATATGTGTATCCGCGGATATAAGGTATAGCAACGTCATCGGGCACTACGTTTATTTTTATAGAATCTATCTCAAAGAATATCTGACCGTCCGGAAGCTTGCCTATATGATGGGCAACGGGATCCTGCTCGATGATCTCTCCGTTTCCGTAGCCTGATTTATATACCTTTATAACCTCAAGCACCTTGAACTTAACGCCCGAAGTATCATAATTACCGTTGATCAGCTTACTTGAAAGCTCATCGGACCATATCTGTCCCACAAGCTTGGGAACAACAACTTCGTTTCCGGTAGCGGGACCTGTGGTAAGTCCCAAAGCGTAAATAACGTAATACACGCCGCAGGATGCACACACCAGCAAGAATGACAGAGCGATTGCGGCGATAACGGGAAGGAGCGAACGGCTTTCTCGAACGGAGCGCTTCTTTCTCTTGCGCTTTTTCACATAGCGTGTCTTTGCGCTTCCACCGGCGACAACGGGCTTTTTGCCCGAAACATCGTCATATTCCAGCTCGGAGGTTGCGATAGAATCAATGGGAACAACGTTATAAGGCAACGCCTCGCCAACGGGGTAATCATTACCCAAAGCGAAGGTCACGGTGGGGTTACGAAGCACCATATCTATAGCTTTTATCATACTATGAGCAGATGCAAAGCGATTTGAAGGATCTTTTTCCATGGCCTTGCGGATTATCTGCGCCACACCGAAGGGAAGCTGAGGATTAAGCTCGCAGGGGTTGCCCGGCTCATCGTTGATCTGCATCATTGCGATCTCAAGCAAGTTTTCCGCAGTAAAGGGTAAAACTCCGGTAACCATTTCGTAAAGCATAATTCCCACGGAATAAATATCGGAAGCGAAGGTCGTTTCCTTGCTGGAAGCCTGCTCGGGACTGATATAGTACACAGTGCCGATAGCACGCTCTCTGTCCGAATTCATAGCCTCGTGAGGAGTTTTGGCAATACCGAAATCGGTAACCTTTATTTCGCCGTTTCTTTGCAGAATAATATTCTGGGGCTTAATATCTCTGTGGACAACGTCCTTACTGTGAGCGTGCTCCAGAGCTTTGAGTATCTGTACGGTATACAGACACGCTTCCTTCCAGGGAAGCACGCCCTTTTTATCCAGATATTCCTTTAAGGTTATACCGTCAAGATATTCCATAACGATATATTTCATATCGGGATAAATAGCAACGTCATATATACTTACAAGGTTTTTGTGGGACAGCATAGCAACAGCCTTGGATTCGTTTATGAATCTGGATTCAGCCTGCTTATCTCCGTTATATTCATCGTTGAGTATCTTTATGGCAACGGTACGGTCCATAAGCAGATCCTCTGCCTTTAAAACGAAAGCCATTCCGCCTACGCCCAAAAGCTCGATAATCTTATATCTGCCGTCCAGCACCTTGCCGACAAAGCTTTGATATTTGTTGTTCATCAGCTTACTCCTTTCCGATGAGCACTGCGGTAATATTATCCGTACCGCCTTTTTTATTTGCAAGATCAATAAGCATTTTTACCCGTTTTTCGTCCGTAATGGTGCGCCAACGGGGTTTTGCATATATTATATCCTCCATCTCACGTCTGGACACGAGATTTGAAAGTCCATCGGAGCAGAGAAGTATATAATCGAATTCAATATTGAAAAACATATCGGGCTCTACCATATCCTCTACGCCCAAAGCGCGGAGGATTATGTTTTTCTTTGGATGCTGAAGCGCCTCTTTTTCGCTTAATGCGCCGTTATCCACCAGCATCTGAACCAGGGAATGATCCTTGGTGATCTGTATTGCCATATGATTGCTTATAGTATACAGACGGCTGTCCCCCACGTTGACGGCAACGTTTATTGCAGGGCAGGAAAAGAATGCTACCAGAGTGGTGCCCATTCCGAAGCAATCGTTATCCGTCTGTGCCTTCGCATATACAGCCTTATTTGCACAAACCACGGAAAGACGCAGTATCTTTATTATATCCTCGCGAGTGATGGTATATAAGTTAACACCCTTTAAAGAAGAAGACAGAGTTTCCTGATATATCTCGCAGGCAAGACGGCTTGCAACATTTCCGCTTGCGGCGCCGCCCATTCCATCGCAAATAACGGCGGAAACGTAATCTCTTCCGTTGTATATGTGGAAATAATCCTGATTATTCTTTCTTTGCTTTCCTACATCGGTACTGCCGTAAATGCGCAAGATACATCACTCCTCTCTATGCTCCGCGCGGAGCTGTCCGCAGGAGGCATTTATATCTCCGCCCAACTTACGGCGGACTGTAGTGTTTATTTTATATGAATTAAGTATTTCCGTAAACCGCGCCACCTGCTCACGGGTGCTCTTTTTGTATCCTCTTTCCTTTACTTCGTTAACAGGAATAAGATTGACGTGGCAAAGAATACCCGAAAGCACCTTGCCAAGCTGATGAGCATTCTGCTCCGAATCGTTCACTCCCGAAATAAGGGCGTATTCAAAGGAAATACGGCGGTTGGTTATATCGATATACCGTTTGCAGGCATCAATAAGAGTTTCATAGGGGAACTTTCTTGCCACCGGCATAGTCTGTCTGCGGATCTCATCGTTAGGGGCGTGAAGGGACACGGAAAGTGTTATCTGCAGCTTTTCCTGCGCCAGCATATCTATTTTATTTACCAATCCGCAGGTGGAGAGGGAAATATGTCTGTGTGAGATATTAAGCCCGTCCGGATGGTGGACAAGGCGCAAAAACTGCAAAACGTTATCGTAATTATCCAAAGGCTCGCCAATGCCCATAAGCACTATGCCTTTTACCTTTTCGCCCGTATCACGCATTGCCGCCATTATCTGCTCAAGCATTTCGGCGGGAGTGAGATGTCTGCGGAAGCCGTTGATATGAGATGCACAAAAGGTACAGCCCATTCGGCAGCCCGCCTGAGTAGAGATACACACGGTATTTCCGTACTTATAACGCATAAATACGGTTTCTATCTTCTCTCCGTCGGCAAGCTCGAAAAGATATTTCACAGTGCCGTCAATTTTCGATACAAGCTTTGAAACGATCTTCGCCCTCGTTACCGTACACTCCGCCTTCAGCTTTTCACGAAGGGATACGGAAAGGTCTGTCATATTATCTATATCCGTTTCCCCTGCGGATATCCAACGGAATATCTGCTTTGCGCGGAAACGCTTTTCGCCGATATTTACAAGATATTCCTCTATCTCCGAGGGAAGCATACTTTTAAGGTCGGTCATTTTTAATCTCTTTCGATAACTGCTATATAAAATCCATCGTACCCGTTACCGGGGAGAATGGTACGTTCCGATACCAAACGGTATCCATCTTTGTTTTTTACAACTTTATTAATAATATCACTGTTTTCGCACTTGTTTACAGTGCAGGTGGAATACACCGCCCTGCCGCCTTTTTTAAGGTATAAAAGCGCGTTTTCCAGTATTTTTTCCTGCGTGGGGTACAAGCCCTTGAAATCCAAAGCGTTTTTATAGCGGATCTCCGGCTTCGTACCTATAACGCCTATTCCCGAGCAGGGAACGTCGCAAATTACACGATCCGCGTAACCTACAAGGCTTTCATCGGTTACACGGGCATCCCGCTCCACGGTTTCGATAATGGTTATTCCCATTTTCTCTGCGCCCTGCCGTATAAGGGAAAGCTTGTTTTTGTGAAGATCCGAGGATATTATTCTTCCCTCGTTTTTCATATCTATTGCCGCGCCGAAGCTTTTTCCGCCGGGGCAGGCGCAAAGGTCTATAACCGTCATTCCCGGCTTGGCATCAAGCGCTTTTACCGCTTGCTGAGAGGAAAGCCCCTGAACGAAGAACAGTCCCTTTTCTATGTCTGCCATATTGGTGTTTTCGTTCACACCGTCTACGTAAGGCGTGTCCTTTAAGGTGTTTGCCCTTACGGTAACGGGACGTTTTTCAAAGAATGCCTCAAAAATATCCTTGTATTCATTGGGATATTGGCTCTTCACCAGCTCAAAAACACTATCGGAAACCGAATAATAAACCGATTCGGGAAGAGAGGAAAGAGAGGAAATTATATTTTCCTTTTCTCTGCACACGCTGCGAAGCACGGCGTTAACAAATCCTGCAGAGCCTCTGTTTATCTGCTTTGCCGTTTTTACCGATTCATCGCACACGGCGTGATCGGGCACACGGGAAAGAAATATTATCTGGTATACACCCATACGCAAAAGCTCGGTTATTTTTCCATCAGGCTTTTTGTTTACGTAGCGGGCAATAATATGGTCAAGGGTGCGTCTGCGCTCGGTTACGCCTTTTATAAGCTCGGTGCAAAAGGCGCGGTCGATACCGCTTAAGTCTGCGGAAAGAAGACCGATATTGCTGTATGCACCCGAAGAGGATATGCGATACAATATATCAAAAGCGACTTTGCGTGGATCAGACATTGAAAATATCACCTTTTTTTACAGAATTGCCCCGCAAAAAGCTGGCGTAATCCATTTTTCCTTTTCCCTCGGGCTGAAGGTGGGTTATGGTAACGCTTCCCTCCTTGCAGGCGATCTCTATACCCTTATCGGTAGAAAGCACCGTGCCGGGTACACCGGAACCGTCTGAAAGAACGGAGGCAAGGAATTTTATACGCTTGCCCTTTAACAGCGCGTATGCGCCGGGGTAAGGGGAAAGTCCGCGGATGCGGTCGTGAGTTTGCTTTGCAGTACGGGAGAAATCCTCGTAGGCTTCTTTTTTGTCTATTTTCGCGGCGTAAGAGGAGCCTTCCTCGGTCTGGGGCGTGCGGGTTACGTTGCCCGAAGCCGCAAGAGAGAGGTATTCAAGTATCAATTCACCGCCGAGGCGCGCCATCTCATCGTGGTACTCGCCCGCCGTCATATTCTCGGTAATGGGGATAGAACGCTGGAGGATGATATCTCCCGTGTCTATGCCCGCATCCATATACATTATGGTTATTCCGCCCTCGGAATGTCCTTCCATAACCGCGCGGTTAATGGGAGCCGCACCGCGAAGTGCGGGAAGCAGAGATGCGTGTATACAAATACATCCGTGAGGAGGAATATCAAGTATATTCTGCGGCAATATTTTGCCGAATGCCGCAACCACAAACACGTCCGCATTTACAGCACGGAGCGTTTCCTCCGCCGCTTCATCACGCATAGTCTTGGGGGTAACCACCTCTATTCCCTTCTCCAGAGCGAACTGCTTTACGGGAGAAGGAGTGAGAACGTAACCTCTGCCCGAGGGTTTATCGGGCTGGGACACCACCAAAGCTATATCGTGTCCTGCTTCGTATATTGCTTTAAGGGCGGTAAGGGCAAAATCCGGCGTGCCCATAAATACGATACGCATCAGTTTTCCTCCGGATCAAGCATTTCCTTTGCTTTGTCTATATACAGCACGCCATCAAGATGGTCTATCTCGTGGCAGAAGCAACGGGCGATAAGCTCGGTTCCCGTGGCTTCAAAGGTCTGTCCCTGCACGTTAAGGGCACGAACAGTCACCTTTGCGGGACGCTCAACAATACCTGCTTTGCCGGGGCAGGAAAGGCAGCCTTCTACCTCTTCCTGAGTGCCTTCGGCAAAAATAATTTCGGGGTTAATGAATTCCTGCAATTTTCCCTTGCCCATATCCACTATAACCACACGGCGGAGCACGCCTACCTGAGGTGCGGCAAGTCCCACACCCTCTGCCTTACGGAGAGTATCCTTCATATCCTCGATAAGAACGCGGATACGTGGAGTGATGGCATCCACGGGACGGGAAGTTTTGCGCAGAGTGGGATCGGGATCTCTTAATATTTTAAGAAGTGCCATATAATTGCCTCCTAAACTGTAATGGGATTAATATCAATATCCAAAAGCGTTCCCGTACGATCTGTCTTTGCAAAAGTGTGTAGAGCGTCGCGGAAACAGCTTCTTGCGGCGGCGCAGTCCTTGTATTTGACCGTAAGCCGCATTCTATAGCGATTATTAATTTTATATATTCCCTCGCCGAAGGGTCCGAAGCGGACCGTTTTAAGCTCGGGATATTTTTCTGTTATAAGCTTTTCAAAAATAACCGAAAAGGCGGTTGCGGCACGGCGGGTATCCTGCTCGTTTTCACCCGATATGCGGAAAAGAGCAATATCGCAAAACGGAGGGAATACAACGGCGCGGCGCATAGCGATCTCGCCATCGAAAAACTTTTCGTAATTCTGTGTCTGTACCAGCTTTAAAATATCGCTTTGAGGGTTTGCCGTCTGAAGTATGGCTTCCCCCTCCTCCCCCGCTCTGCCTGCTCTGCCCGCAAGCTGTGTGAGAAGAGAAAAGGTGCGCTCGGCGGCACGGAAATCGTTTTGATACAGCATAGCATCCACAGACACCACGCCCACCAAAGAAACCAGCGGGAAATCCAGTCCTTTTGCGATCATCTGGGTGCCGTACAAAAGGTCGGCTTCCTTTTTTCTGAAAGCGTTAAAGCGGTTTTCGTGGGAATGACGGGTGGCGGTAGTATCCGTATCCATACGTATACCGCGGATAGCGGGATAATGCTTTTCCAATTCCTCCTGCAATTTTTGCGTTCCGAACCCAAAGCGGGTAATGCTTCTTTTACCGCAGGAAGGACATTCCTCCGGCAATGGTATGCTGTAGCCGCAATAATGGCAGTTTAACTTTTCATTTTTCCGTTTTTCTCCGCTAAAGGCGTGGTAGGTGAGAGAAACCGAGCAGTTGGGGCAGGAAATGACCTCTCCGCAGGATGCACAGCTTACAAAGGAGCTGTAGCCTCTTCTTCCCACGAAAAGTATTGCCTGCTTGCCGTCCTCCACGGCTGAAACCAGTTTTTCGCCCAGTTGTGTGCCGATAAGCCTTCCTCCGTTGAATTTGGAGTCCTGCTTTACGTCTGCCAAAGTAATATCGGGCAGTTGAGCGGCGCCATAGCGGTTTTTTAAGGTTATTAATTTATATATGCCCTGCTTTGCCTTATAAAAGCTCTCCACCGAGGGGGTGGCGCTGGCAAGAAGCATAACGCAGTTGTTTTGCGCGCAACGGAAGCGGGCAATATCTCTTGCGTGGAATTTGGGCGTGTTTTCGGATTTATAGGTATGCTCCTGCTCCTCATCCATAACGATGAGTCCCAGATTTTTTACGGGAGAAAATACGGCGCTCCGTGTACCGATAATTACCTTTTTCTCGCCCTGCGCGATAGCTCTGGCGGTATCTATGCGCTCACCGATACTCAACATCGAATGAACCACAGCGAGATCGGCGCCGAATTCTGCGGAATATATGCTGACAGCTTCGGATGTAAGCCCTATTTCGGGAATAAGGACGATAGCGGTCTTGCCCATAGCAAGAGTCTTTTTTACCGATTCGATAATTACTCTCGTCTTTCCGCTTCCCGTAACGCCGTAAAGAAGTGCCGCCTTGGGCTCGCCCGATAAAAGCAGTTCTTCTACCGCGCTTACGGCATCCTGCTGCTCGGCGGTAAGGCTTACCGTCTTTTTCTCCTGCGCCGAGCCGGCGGAAACGGGATCACGGATAATTCTCCGCTCGAACACCTCGCACACCTGCTTTTTACAAAGGGTGTTGACCACCGAACGGGAAACCGAGAAAAACCGTTCCAGATCGGTAACGGATATCTCCCCCTCCAATGCCAATGCGTCCACAAGGGCTATCTGCTTTTCCGTTTTCGCCGTTTCATAAGCGGTTTCCGTATCCACGGTGAGCCGTACGAAGGAAAGGCTTTTTTCGTTTATATTTTCTATTGCTACGGGCTGTCTTTTTACTGCGCCGCTTTTGAGCATAGCGGAGAGCAGGCTTTTTGCCTCCTCACCGAAGGAAGACAATATCTCGCTTTCGGTAACACTCTTTTCCTTAAGCGTGCGGTAAAGCACCTGTGCTTTGGGATTTAGGGCGTCTTCATCCGCCTCGCCCCGGGAGTACAGATATTCCACGGAGGATTCCATTCCCGGAGGAAGTATAGCCCTTAACGCCGCGCCCACGGTACAAAAGCACCGTTCGGCCATAAAAAGGCACATATCCACCGTTTCTTCGGAAACAAGACCGTAATCCTCCAAAATATCGGACACGGGCTTTATCCCCTGATATTCGCAGTAATCGGAAAATCCCGTAACGATTCCCTTACGCAAACGGTTGCCGTGACCGAAGGGCACAAGGACAATACTCCCTTTGCGAAGGGTATCCCGCATGGAGGGAGGAACCAGATAGGCATACCCTTTATCTGCGGAATATGCGATATCGGTGATCCTTACCGAACAGTACAGCTTTCCGTTCATATTTATTCGTTTTCTGAGGAAATAACCTTGTATTCGCCGGTGAGAAGCTTATCTACAGCCAGAGTAACAGCCTTTTCGCCAAGGAACTCTACGCCTGCCTTGGAATCCTTGCTGTCTGCGCTTTCTGCCGCTTTTTCAGCTGCCTGAACAGCTTTATCGGTTATATGGCGTGCAGACTTTGCGGTTGCTATAACCAGAGTATAACGGTTGTATTTTTCTTTTGTGATTTCTTTGATTGTAGGATAGATCATTTTAACACCTTTATTCAGTAAAATTTTTTATAAAATTCAAAATATATTCTTTGTTTTTCTCGGGACGGGTATCCACTATCTCGTCTATCTTTGCGGCGCACTTTTCGGACTCGCCGTCCTCGTTTACCACAAGATAATCGTACCCCGCAGCGATTTGAATTTCGCCCAAGGCGGTAGCAAGACGCTTTTTGATAACTTCATCCGTTTCCGTACCTCTGCCGCGCAGACGCTTTTCCAAGGTAGCGTAATCCGGCGGGCAAAGGAAAATGAGCATAGCTTCGGGCATCTTTTCTCTTATCTGCAAAGCACCCTGAACCTCAATTTCCAAAATAACGTTTTTGCCGTTATTAAGATTTTCCTCCACAAAAGAGCGAAGCGTTCCGTAATAATTACCTACGTACTCCGCGTGCTCCAAAAAGCTATCCTCCGCTACGAGAGATGTGAATTTTTCTTTAGTCATAAAGAAATAATGCTTGCCGTCAATTTCCCCCGGTCTGGGTGAGCGGGTGGTGGCAGACACGGAAAAAACGTATTTCGAGGTATTCTGAAGCAAAATACCGTTTACGGTTCCTTTTCCGCTTCCCGCAGGGCCGGATACCACAAGGAGAGTGCCTCTTTTTCTACTCATTACAGCCTCCCCGCAATAACGTCCACTTCCTCGGAAGAAAGTATAACGTGTTCACTGTCGGTAATAATAACAGACCTTGTCTTTTTACCGCAGCTGCAATCTATTACTCTGCCTGCGTTTTTTGAGTCCTGCACCAGACGGCGGATAGGCAAGCTGTCAGGACTGAGAACAGACACTATACGGTGAGAATTCACACGGTTGCCGAAGCCGATATCTACAAACTCCATTTTTCTTACCTCACTCAAGATTTGCTACCTGCTCACGCAGTTTTTCTATCTCGGTCTTTATAGCCACTACACGGCGGGAAATTTCGTAATCGTTACACTTGGAGCCCAACGTATTGGTTTCTCTAAGCATTTCGGGCACGATATACTCAAGCTTTTTGCCCACGGGACCGTCAGACTCCAGCGTTGCGCGGAACTCGGTGCAATGGGACTGCAGGCGGACCAATTCCTCGGTAACGTCGGTCTTGTCGGTAAACACGGCACATTCGGTAAGCAATCTGTCCTCGTTTACGGGGACGCCTGCCAAAAGGTCGTTTATACGGGCGCGCATTTTCTCAAGATTTTGCTTTAACGCTACGGGAGCAAGAGAAGCAACCTCGTTGCGCAAAGATTCTACGGTTTCCAGATAAGTAAGCAACTTTTCCTTTAATCTGCCGCCCTCGGACTCACGCATAGAATTATACTGTTCAAAGGCGCCGCGGCAGATAGGCTCTATTTCCTTCCACATCTGCTCCGCGTCCTCGTCTGCACGGGTAACTGTCATAATATCCGATTTTCCGGAAAGCATTGAAAGGGTAATTTCACCCGGAACGGAATATTCTGTCTTTATCTGCTCCAGCAGTTTAAGGTATCCCTCCACAAACTCCTTGTTGAGAGTAAGGGAAACGGGATCGCCGTCTATGTTTTCAACGGTAAGATAAAGGTCTATCTTTCCGCGGGTAACGTATTTTGCGCAAAGCTCCTTTATGTTGCCCTCCAAGGGGAGATACTGACGGGGCATTCTTACGGAAATATCCGCGAAGCGGTTGTTGACGGACTTTATCTCAAAGGTGATATTCTTTCCGCCCACAAGGGATTTTTGTCTTCCGTAGCCGGACATACTTTTTATCATTTCAATTTCCTCCGTATCCGTTTTACATAAAGGGTAACCAGCCGTGTGAAGGCGATATCGTACACGAAAAAGGTTACGTTACCCAACGCATAAACGAAAATATTAAACGAAAATATTGGATCTTCGATTTTTAGCAAAAAATTTCCTGCGGCTATAAGCGCCGTGTAAAAAAGATTAAAACCGATAAATTTCAGCATCCAGGTGAGCTTCCGGTTGGGTATGCGCTCAACCAAGGCTTTGAGTATGGGATATATCCCGCCTATAATCAGGTAAAAAAGCGCGGGTGTCTTTACGGGAAGCAAAGCAAAAGCAAGCACGGATGTGGATGCATAAAGCATTACCGACCACACCATACCGTATTCGATCATAGCCACCGCAACGGTAAGTCCTGCAGCAATAGAAGCCGTAAGATCAAGGGACTGTATAACGCAGCCCAAAAGCATAAGCACCACGGAAAGGGCGCAAAGCAGGGCACAAAAGGATATTTTTAAAATTTTCTTTTTCATCTGCAGCAATTACAAAGAAGGTTGGCACACAAAAGCCCCGTACACAGATCGCATCCGCCGTAATCATCGCCGTTACTTGCGGTTGTATTATAGCCGCCTGCTGTGGAGTGGGATGCCATATTGTTAAGGGTATTTCTGTACTCGGCGTTATACGGATCCATTTTACACGCCTGCTCGAAATACTTGCGGGCTTCACCCAGCCAGTTTTTACGAGCCATAACGTGTCCCATAAGGAAATACCACTCTGCGTTTCTCTCGGCATTGGGAATACGGGAAAGTATGGTTTCCGCCTCCGTAACGCGGTTTGCGGACAAAAGCTCACGCACGCGGTGAAGGGTATTTCCGCCGCCTCCGCCGTATGTGTTTGAACCGCCGTAGGAATTGGAATATCCCGTATTTCTGTTGCCCGAAGCCCGCTGTTTCGTTATGGTATCGTAAGCTTCGTTTATTTCTTTCATTTTTTCTGCCGCCAGATCCGCCAAAGGGTTGCCGACGTAAGTATCGGGATGGTATTTTTTAGCAAGCTCACGGTATGCCTTTTTTACCTCTTCATCCGTCGCATTCGGATTAACTCCCAACACCTGATAAGGATCTCTCATTTATTTTTCTCCTTGTTGATAACCTTTTCCACTGCCGATTCGATTCCGTAACCGGCGATATTGTATATAATGCCATCGAAAGAATTTCCATCGGCAAGAGCGTAGCTTCTTGATATGGCGGCGCCGCTGTCAAGCAACGTACGGCGCAAAAAGGATATGTTTTTCTCCACTCCGTCGGACCCGCCGTAAGCAAGGTTCAAGGGATTATAGCTTCCCCGTTTTTCATCCTCAAACCGATCGTCCAAAGCGTCTGCCAGATAAACGAATCTGCCGATATGATATCCGATATCCTTTGCCACGCGGGAAACATCCCCACAAAGACCGAAGGAGGCAATATTTGCGGTAAGTACTGCAAAGCTATCCGCCGCTTCATCGGGCGTGAAGCAGTTTTTCTTTTCCAATTCCCCAAGCTGTTCGAGAGGTGTTTTTACCGTATCGCTTATTCCGGGGTACATTCTCTCCGCTTTTTTTGCCATACGGCGGAAAAAGGGAAGAAAAAGCCGAGTGTAAAAACGCTTGAAGCCCTTTTCGTCATTAACGTCGTCCAACGCCTTGTAATAGCTAAGACTTCCGAAAGCGGCAGAAGTAAACTTCAACGCCTCGTTAGGCTCCATTACTCCCCGCTTTTTTAAACCCGCAATACAGCGGCGGGGCTTGATGACGTACTTTTCTCCCGTAAGCGCAAGTCTTACCACGGCAAGAAAAACGAAATCGTAATTAAGCAAAAATCTGGAAAAATGGGATATGTGCTTGCCGCTGCAACGGCATATCCCGCAGTAAACGGAACGGTACAATGCAAGATGTTTCGTTTTAAGTTCGCCCATTTCGGGGCGTATATAGCCAAACAAGCATACCACTCCATTCTTTATCAGTATATTATACCATATATAACCGCATTTTGCAACAAAATTTAGTATAAAAATGTGTCTTTTAGTTTAGTGAAAATAGGACATAAATTAAAAATATATTTATTTTAATTTTTTTAATAAAAAATAAAGGATTTTTGTTTTTAAGTGCGTATAATTGTATGTGTCTGCTTTTTTGTGCCGAAACACACCCTATTTTGCAAAAAGGAGTGTAGAACGTGAAGAAAGATGTTTTTGAGCTTGAGAAAAAGATGCTGTGTGAAAAGGCATTCTTTTCCGAGAACACGAAGGGAAGACTTTACCCTTACAGAAACGACGATATGCGCACCGCTTTTATGCGGGACAGAGATAAAATAATACACTGTAAATCCTTCCGCAGACTTATGCACAAAATGCAGGTATTTTTGGCGCCCGAGGGCGACCATTACCGCACACGTCTTACCCACACTCTTGAGGTGGCGCAAATCGCCCGCGCTATTGCGAGAAACCTTCGTCTTAACGAGGACCTTACCGAAGCGGCGGCTTTGGGACACGATCTGGGACACACCCCCTTCGGTCATTCGGGAGAAAGAGCCCTTGACGAAATTTGCCCCCACGGTTTCCAGCACAACGAGCAGTCCCTGCGCGTGGCAGACAAGCTGGAAAATCTGAACCTTACAATGGAAGTAAGGGACGCAATAGTCAACCACACGGGAAAAAGAAAAGCGAACACTCTGGAAGGGCAGATAATAAAATATGCCGACCGTATCGCATATATAAACCACGATATCGACGATGCGATACGTGCGGGAATACTTAACAAAGAGGATATTCCAAAGCATCTTACGGACATTTTGGGAGAAACTCACAGCAAGAGAATAGACACTATGATACGCTCCGTTGTTGCTCACGGAATTGAAGAGGATATCGGCTTTACAGAGCCTTTCGGAGCGGCGACGATGGAACTGCGGGAGTTTATGTTCAGCCGTGTTTACCATAACAGCAAGGCAAAAAGCGAGGACGGCAAGGTTATCGAGATGATACAGCATCTCTATAATTACTACAAAAAGAACGTGGACAAGCTTCCCGCAGAGTATTCGAAATTTATCGAAGAAGACGGCGTGGACAGAGTCGTGTGCGATTATATCGCCTGCATGACAGACAGATACGCGCTGGCAAAATACGAAGAATTATTCATCCCCAAAGTATGGCAATATAAATAAAAAAATCACCCCAAAAAATGTTTTCTGATTGCGTTTCAAGCAGACGATGAATTTCACAGAAAACGATTTTTCAGGGGACCCCGCGAGAAAAACCAACCTTAAAAATCAAAATACTGTGAAAGGAGGTGCAGACCGTGGCTTTTTCTCAAGCGTTTATAGAAGAAGTTAAGAACCGCAACGGAATTGAAGAGATAATAAGCAGATATCTTACCCTTAAACGGGCAGGTAGCAACGTAGTCGGTCTGTGCCCGTTCCATAACGAAAAATCCCCATCCTTTACCGTGTTCCCCGCAACGAGGTCATATTACTGCTTCGGTTGCGGCGCGGGAGGCGACGTTATAAGCTTTATAATGCGGGCGGAAAATCTGGATTACAGAGATGCCGTGGAGTATCTTGCAAAGCTTTCCGGAATCCCCATAGAGGAAGAGGCAAACGGCAGGACGGAAAGAAGCGCCGTCAACCGCGAAAGGATATATGCGGTAACAAAAGCCGCCGCAAGATTTTTCGTTGCTGCGCTTAACTCCCCTCAAGGCGAGGAGGCAAGACGGTATCTGCTGGAAAAACGCAAATTTTCCCCCACCACCCTGCGCAGATTCGGTATAGGATACGCGCCCGACAGTTGGGATGCACTTACCAAAAAGCTTATTTCCGAAGGGTTTACGGTAGAGGAAATAAAAACAGCGTTCCTTTGCGGAATAAGCAAAAAAGGCAACCCTTTTGATATTTTCAGAAACCGCATAATGTTCCCCATATTCGACGTAACGGGAGAAGTTGTGGCTTTTTCCGGAAGAAGACTTAACGAAGCAGACGAAAGAAAATACGTCAACACGTCGGACACGCCCATATTCAAAAAAAGCAGGGTGCTGTTCGGTTTGAATATTGCGAAAAACACCGAGGACGGCACGCTTATTCTCTGTGAAGGATCACCCGATGCCATTGCAATGCATCAAGCGGGATTCGGAAACGCAATAGCCACACTGGGCACGGCGATAACCGCAGAGCACGCCCGTATAATCGCCCGATATGCAAAAACGGTATATCTGGCATACGATATTGATAAAGCAGGCAGAAGAGCCACTATGAAAGGCATTGACCTGCTTAACCAAGTGGGAGTTTCCACAAAAATAATTGATTTGGGCGCCAACGAAAAGGACCCCGATGAATATATTAAAGCCCACGGCGCAGAGGCGTTCAGGCAAAAGCTAAAAGGCTCCAGCGGACAAGTAGATTATAAAATAGACGAGATACTTTCCCGCTACGATATAACTCTGCCCGACCAGAAGCTGCACGCCGCAGACGAGATGACCACATTCCTATCCACCCTCTGGCCCGAGGTACAAAGGGACGTGTATGCGGGACGGGCGTCCGAAAAAATGGATATTTCAAAAAAATCTCTTTTAGAGGATGCAAACCGCAAAGCAAAAGCGGCGGAGAGAAGGACGAAAAAGGAAACCCAGGAGCAGGATATAAGAAATTCCATGGGTTACGGCGACAGAGTGAATACCGATAAAATTCGTTTTTCCGCCGCCGCGGCAACGGAAGAAAAAATACTGGGAATACTTCTTTCCCGCCCCGATCTTACACAAAAGGCCGTTCAAAGGTTAAGCCCTGAGGATTTTGTTACCAAATTCGGAAAAATGGTATACGAACTGTTTTTACCCGAATTTTCCGAGGGGAAGGAAGCCGTGCTTTCAAAGGACGGAACCCTTGATACCCAACAGCTTGGAGCAGTATCCCGTATGATAGCCGGACGGGCACAGTTTACCGATAACGGTGAATCCACCCTGAACGCCCTTATAGACGTGCTTAAAGCAGAAAGCAAAAAACGGGAATACGATAAAAAAATTGAAGCCGATCCCGTTTCGGCGCTGAGCGAATACATTAAAGGAATTAAAGCAAACCGCAAGGAGGAAACATAAATGGAAAAGACCCAAAAGCAAATAGCGGCTGAACTTATCGAAAAGGCGAAAGCCAAAGGAAGTATAACCGCAGAAGAGGTTATGGAGGCGCTGGACGATACCGATTCTTCTATGGAAGCGTTGGAGAAGACCTTTGAAGCGTTGGAATCCCACGGAATAGAAGTAACTCACGATATAGATGCTTCCGCTTTCGAAATGCCCGACGAGGATTTTGAAGACACAATCGACGATAACCCAGAAGAAGTAGAGGTTCTGCTGGCGCAGGAAGGCGTAGCGGTAGACGATCCCGTAAGAATGTATCTTAAGGATATCGGCAAAGTGCCTCTGCTCACGCCCGAAAAGGAGCACGAGCTTGCAGAACGCATGGTAAACGGCGATACGGCGGCAAAGCAACAGTTGGTTGAAGCAAACCTTCGTCTGGTTGTAAGTATTGCAAAGAGATACGTTAACCGCGGTATGTTCTTCCTCGATCTTATTCAGGAAGGTAACCTGGGTCTTATGAAAGCCGTTGAAAAGTTCGATTACGGCAAGGGATTTAAGTTCTCCACCTATGCTACCTGGTGGATAAGACAGGCAATTACCAGAGCTATTGCAGACCAGGCGAGAACCATTCGTGTTCCCGTTCATATGGTTGAAACAATAAACAAGGTTTTACGTGTATCCCGTCAGCTTTTGCAGGAACTGGGAAGAGATCCCACCGACGAGGAAATCGCAGAAGAAATGAAAATACCCGCAGAAAAGGTGCGCGAGATTCTGAAAATCGCTCAGGAGCCCGTTTCTCTGGAAATGCCCATAGGCGAAGAAGAGGACAGCCATCTGGGAGATTTTATTGCAGACGACAAGACTCCCGCCCCCTCCGAAGCGGCAAACTCCATGATGCTTCGTGAACAGCTTATCGAGGTACTCAAAACCCTCACTCCCCGTGAGGAAAGCGTGCTCAAGCTTCGTTTCGGCCTTGAAGACGGCAGACCTCGCACTCTTGAAGAAGTGGGCAAGGTTTTTGATATTACCCGCGAGCGTATCCGCCAGATAGAGGCAAAGGCGCTCCGTAAGCTCCGTCATCCCAGCAGAAGCAAAAAATTAAAGGATTATCTGGAGTAAGAAATATGACCACAGCAATTATCGGCGCAATGAAGATTGAAGTGGAAACACTTTGCAAAACCTTTGGCGCAAAAGAAACGGAAAACGGTATTTTCGTTGCTCAAAACGGCGACGACACCATGATAATATGCCAATGCGGTATTGGAAAAGTTAACGCCGCATCTCTTACCCAGCGTCTTATAGATAAGTACGAGCCCAACCGTATCATCAACACGGGCACGGCAGGAGGACTTGCAGAGGGAATGAATATCGGCGATATCATCATAGCCGAAAAAGCCGCATATCACGATTTCAAGCCCGTTTCCATCGTGGTGGATATGGTAGGCGACAAGTATATTCGTTCCGACAAAAATATGGCGGACACTGCCGTAACAGCCTGCGTGGAAAACAATATCCCTTACCGTGTGGGTACGGTGGTCACGGGAGATTGCTTTGTTTCTACCGAGAAGCAGAGAGATGATATTTTTGCCGAATATCCCGATGCGCTCTGTACCGAAATGGAGGGCGCGGCTATTGCTCACGTTTGTTTTAACAACAAGGTACCCTTTGTTATTATAAGAGCAATAAGCGATTTCGCGGCAGACGAAAAGATATTCGATCAATTCGCCGCCGTTGCCGCAGAAAAAGCGGCTATCATATCCGAATACATAGCAAAACAGTAAGTTTTACGGAGGAATAAAAATAAATGAAAGCACAACTTGATAACATCTCTGTTGCCGCCGCGCAGGAGATCGCATCTGCTTCAGATAAAGCTTCGCTGGAAGCAGTAAGAATAAAATATCTGGGCAAAAAAGGCGCACTCACCGCAATACTCCGCGGAATGGGCGCACTTACCGCCGAGGAAAGACCCGTTATCGGCGCATACGCAAATACTGTAAGAGCAAACATAGAAGCAATGCTTGAGGAAAAGGGCGCTGCCCTTGCTTCCGAAGAGCTTAAAAACGCTCTCGTTAAAGAAAAGCTTGATGTTACCATGCCCGCAAAGATAAAGACGATCGGCAAGCTTCACCCCATCACACAGGTTGAAAACCGGATGAAGGAGATATTCGTAGGTCTGGGATTTGACATCGTGGAAGGTCCCGAGGTCGAAAGCGCATACAACAACTTTGACGCTCTTAACGCACCTGCCGACCACCCCTCCAGAGATTTTCAGGATACCTTCTATATTAACGATACTACCCTGCTTCGTACACAGACCTCTCCCGTACAGATCCGTGCAATGAAGACTATGACACCTCCTATAAGAATAATCTCTCCCGGCAGAGTTTACCGCTGTGATGAGGTTGACGCTACCCACTCCCCTATGTTCCATCAGCTTGAGGGATTGGTTATAGATAAAAACATAACTCTGGGCGACCTTAAGGGTCTGCTGGAGCTGTGGGCAAAGGAAATGTTCGGCAGCGATACCAAAACCCGCTTCCGTCCCCACAATTTCCCCTTTACCGAGCCCAGTGCAGAAGTTGACGTCTCCTGCTTCGTATGCGGCGGCAAGGGATGCCGTCTGTGCAAGGGCGAAGGCTGGATAGAGCTTCTCGGCGCAGGTCTGGTACACCCCAACGTACTTAAAGCAGGCGGTATAGACCCCGAGATTTACAGCGGTCTTGCTTTCGGTATGGGTATTGAGCGTGTCGTTATGACCAGCTACGGTATTGACGATATGCGTCATCTTTATGAAAACGATATCCGTTTCCTCGGACAATTTTAACGAAAGGAGAGCAGTATAATGAAAACACCACTTAATTGGCTTAAAGAATACGTAGATATTGGCTGCACTCCCAGAGAATTTGCGGAAGTGCTTACCCACACCGGTACAAAGGTTGAGGGTTATGAGATCCTTGGCGAGGATATTACCAACGTAGTTGTAGGTAAGGTTATGACTATGGAGCGCCATCCTGACAGCGACCATCTGTGGATCTGCCAGGTAGACGTTGGAAAGGAAGAAAACGTACAGATAGTTACCGGCGCGCAAAACGTTTCCGTTGGCGATCTCGTTCCCGCTTGTCTTGACGGCGCGCATCTGCCCGGCGGAAAGGTTATTAAAAGCGGTAAATTGAGAGGCGTAGTATCTCAGGGTATGATGTGCTCTCTCGGCGAATTGGGACTTACCACCCACGATTTCCCTTATGCTATCGAAGACGGTATATTTATACTCCGGGAAGATTGCAAACCCGGTGACGATATCCGCGATGTGTGCCTGCTTAACGATACTTTAGTAGAATTTGAGCTTACCTTCAACCGTCCCGATTGTCTTTCTTATCTTGGTATTGCAAGAGAGGTTGCCGCTTCATTCGGTACCGATCTCCGCATAAATAAACCCGTTGTAAAGCCCGCAAACGACGGCGACGATATTTCCAAATACATCTCCGTTAAGGTTGAAAACACCGAGCTTTGCCCCAGATATTCCGCAAAGGTTATAAAGAATGTAAAAATTGCTCCCTCCCCTCTGTGGCTGAGAGCAAAGCTGAGAAGCGCAGGCGTGCGCCCCATAAATAATATAGTTGATATTACCAACTACGTAATGCTTGAGTACGGTCAGCCTATGCACGCCTTCGATTACAACTACATTTCCTCCAAGGAAATTATTGTAAGAAATGCCAAAACAGGTGAAAAAATCACCACTCTTGACGGAAACATACACGAGCTTACCTCCGATATGCTTTGTATTGCGGACGGCGAAAAGCCCGTTGCACTTGCAGGTATTATGGGCGGTGAGAACAGCGAAATCCTCGATACCACCAACACCGTAGTATTCGAATCCGCAAACTTTGCAAGAATGAATATCCGTCTTACCTCCCGTGCAGTTAACCTGCGTACCGAATCCAGCGCGAAGTTTGAAAAGGGACTTCCTCCGGTCAACACCGTTCCCGCTCTGGAAAGAGCTTGTGAATTGGTACAGCTCCTCGGTTGCGGAGAAGTGGTTGACGGTATGATAGACGTTTGCAACGTAAATATCGAGCCTACCGTTATCCCCTATGACTGGGAGCGTGTAAACGCACTTCTGGGCACCGATCTTTCCCTTGAAAAGCAGAGTGAGCTGCTTGCGCCTCTGGATCTCATTTCAGACGGAAAGGGTAACCTTATCGTTTCTCCCTACAGAAGCGACGTTGTTACCACCGCAGATATAGCAGAAGAAGTTGCACGTCTGTACGGATATGCAAACATAACCCCCACTTTGTTTAAAGCAGAGGCAAAGGAAGGTAAATATACCGAAGAGCAAAAGTTTGTTTCCAATATGCTTTCCACTATGACCGCATACGGATTCAACGAGGTTTATACCTATTCCTTTATCTCCCCCAAGTGGTATGATATGATAAATCTTCCCGAGGACAGCGTTTGCAGAAATAACATTAAGCTTATCAATCCTCTGGGCGACGATACTTCCGTAATGCGTACCACCGCACTCCCCTCTATGCTTGAGGTAGTTGCGCTTAATAAAAATATGCGCGCACAAAGCTGTCATCTGTTTGAAAACGCTTGTGTATACTTCCCCGATGAAACGGAAATGTCCAAAGAGCACAAGGTGCTTACCATGGCATTCTTTGACGGAAGCGAAGATTTTTACGATCTCAAGGGATACGTTGAAGGCTTACTTGATAAGCTCAACATCCGCGATTACACTATAGAAGCAGAGGAAAACAATCCCTCTTACCACCCCGGCAGATGCGCAGTGATCTCCAAGAGCAACACGGTTATCGGTGTTCTCGGTCAGGTACATCCTACCGTAGCGAATAATTTCGATATCGACGTACCCGTTTACGCCGCAGAAATCAATGTTCCCGCCGCTCTTGCAACTACCAGCGGCAAGAAGGATTACAAGCCTTTGGCTGTATATCCCGCTATGGAGCGCGATATCGCTTTACTTATGGACGATGACCAGACAGCCGCAACCGTTTATGCGGCGGCAAAGAAATACTGCGGCAAATCCCTTGAAAATATCGTTGCTTTTGACCTTTACAAAGGCAAGGGCGTTCCCGAAGGAAAGAAGAGCGTTGCGTTCAGACTTACGCTCCGCGCTTCCGACAGAACGCTTTCCGATACCGAAGCTGATAACGCTATAAACAAGCTGCTCAAAAAGCTTGAAGCAGAACACGGCATAGTAATGAGAGCATAAAATCAACTCCCTAAAAAACCACCCAAAAACAAATTCTACTCAAAACCATATTTCCCCTTGAAATATGGTTTTGGGTAATGTATAATTGAATTAACAGATATTAAAACAACGGAGGGTATACAGATGAGAGAAAATTCAACAAAGACAGTACCTTTTTCCATACAGGAACAAAAAGAATTGGAAATACGTATGGCGTTGCAATCGGTATACAATTCTCTTACCGAAAAGGGATATAATCCCATTAACCAGATTGTAGGTTACATCCTTTCCGGTGACCCCACCTATATCACCAACCACAACAACGCAAGAACGATCATTACCAAGATAGACAGAGATGAGCTTTTAAAGATACTTGTTCAAAGCTATCTTAAAGCCTCACCCAAGAGAGGTAACTAAAAATGGCAGACGTTAATACTCTTATGTATAAGGGTAAGCCGTTGGTAAGACAGGGCAGATTTCTGTTTTACGGCTATCCCGATGATAAATATATTCTTTTTATGAATATACTTGAAACCAAAAAGGACGGCGACCTTGAGGTTGCCACCCGCGTTCTCGTTCAGATTCAGGATACCGACGAAAACGTTTCCTTCGCCCAGAAGGTCGTTAAGCAGTGCGAGAAAAAGAGCTTTTTCGATGCGTTCGAGATCGGCACAATCTGGCTTGAGAGAGAATTGAAAAACAAAAAATAGACGTAAAAAACCTCGGGTTATCCGAGGTTTTTTTTGTATTCATTTCTGTTCGGCGGAGGCGGCTTTTACTTTTTCGGTAAAATCCTTAAACCACTGTTCATTCCGCACTCCGTCAAACCATTCCCAACCGTGGGGCGCGGTTACGGCGTGTTCCAGCAAGCCAATTCGGTCACGGAACAGATAGGGATAATCCCTGCTCACACGGTCATATTCGCCGTTGGGAAGAAGCAAAAGCTCCGTGCCTTTTACAAGCTTAATTCCGCCGTAGATAAGCGGATCGCCTACGTCCATCGGAGTATCTTTGGGGATAGCCTCCCATTTTACAAAGCTATCCAGCGATGCTTGCAAAAAGGGCTTTCCCTCCTCCGGTCTGCCAAGACCGCAAAGAGCGCAACCCGTTCTGAGCTGGGTGGCGGCATACAAGCCCAACCAAGCCTGAGGTACCGTGCCGTCGCCGTTAAGGTCTTCCATTATCTTAAGACGGTATTTGTTCCACGCCACGGCTTTTTCCACAGCGTTCCAATATCTACCCGACCTGCCGAGGAAATGGCAAAGCAGATGGAAATTATTTATATCGTGCTTTAATCTGCTTTCATCGTGCTTGCCCGCTTCCCAAAGCTCATCTTCGATATTTTCGCCGTGAATGGAACTGTAATCGCTGATAGGCTCAAGCTTTTTGCGCACGCCGATACGGTCCTCAAACAAAATGGTGTTGCCGTCTTCGTCCTTCACGAAATAGCAGTTTTCGCCGCACACGTCTCCGTCCGTAAGGTTTACGCCCACATAGGAGCGGGACGCACCGTCAACAAGGGGCATATAGCCCTCGCCCTCGCCGACAAATGACTCCAATTCGTAAGTGGCAGTAACTGCGCCTTTATAAAAATAGTTTACCGTTTTTATAATACCGATTCCCTTTGCAAAGTAATATTCCTTTTTGCCGCCTCGGTATTCAAGACCTGAAGGGTATTCGGAAATATCAAGGGTTATTTTAAGACAATCCTTAAATGTGCCCGCTTTTACGGTAATTTCATCCACCGCTTCGCAGTTTACGAGAGTTTTTATGGGGATCTCGTCCCACAGCAAATGGGTATGCTCAAAGGATGCGCCTGCTTTAAACTCATCCGACCACAAGCACCCCACCGCATCCTGGAGTATGCCGTAAATATCGTTGCACAGAAGCGCTTCCGAAGGGTCCCGCTTCCACTCAAAGGACCAACGGAAATCGTCGGTCATAACGGCTTTTGCACCGTAAACGGTAATAACGTTACGTTCAAAAAAGTTCCAATGTCCCGTGGCGGTGTAATTGGGATTAAAGGCGGGATCTGTATCCAGAATTCTTCTTACAACCGAGCACGCCGCCTTGGTGTGTGCTTTTTCCATAGGAGTTTTTGCCAAAGCGTCTGCCCGTTCAACTGCGCGGGAAACGTCTTGTATCAATTCCCTGCCGTCGCCGCTTTCAACCCAATATTCGCTTCTTATCTGCTGTATCATATCCAGCCACGAGTTTTCATCGTACTTGTGGCGGTGTATTTCGTTGTTGCCGGAAATTATTATACTATCTTTATCTGCGTGGCATACCGTAAACACACAACTGTGGCTCATAATTTCACTGTTATACCCTGCATCGTATTCCCACATATTTCCCGCCGCAAATGGAAGCAATCCTTTTCCGCCGAATATGCGGTAGTTTTTAAGGGTTCTCGTTTCGGTAACGAGGGAATCCTTTTTCTCCTGCTTAACGATACCTACATCGGTCTTGTAATACGTGCTGTAGGTAGTATTCTCGTGATTGGTTATCCAAAGGGAGCAGTTTTCAAACGTTCCGCAGGGTGTAGATACGGTGATGTTTTCCCCTCCGAAGATTAGAGTCGTTCCGTCGGAAGCGGTGATAAACTCCCCTTTTTTAAGTCCCTTGACGGTAAAATATCCATCGCAGTAGGAAGCGTTGCGGAAGATCATATCCGCAAATCTGGATGCGGAATACA
>JAZNZY010000001.1:0-73887 GCA_045595165.1 Eubacteriales bacterium | reverse complement strand
GCATTTTTTGGGGACCCCGGATAAGCCACCCGCCCTACAATACAGACAAAACTACCGTCTGTTGCATCGAAAAAGCAAGTTTTTGAAGAAGTCGGATCGTAGCCATGTCGTTCTGTGAGCCAAGGAGTTGACTGGTGAGATTGTCTTCCTAAGACCGCTTGGCCTCCGACTTGCATTTTTTGGGGACCCCGGATAAGCCACCCGCCCTACAATACAGACAAAACTACCGTCTGTTGCATCGAAAAAGCAAGTTTTTGAAGTGAGCGAAGGTAAAACGCTGTAGAAAACGTCCTTTACGAGCGTGCTGTAGTAATCTACAGCTAGCGAAGTAAAGACGTTTAGAAACGCAAATAAAAAGGAATTTGTTTTTACAAATTCCTTCCTAAATAACAAACAAAAATGCGAGAGATAAACTAATATCTCTCGCATTTGTAATTACGTATTAAACATTTTGCGTTTCGATCGACAGTGTTTTACCGAGCGAGAGCGAAATTACTTTGCGATATCGTATACTTCCACTTCAGAAACAAACATCCAACCGGAACGGGTAAGCTGAACTCTTACGTACTGACCGGAAGCGGTGGTGCCGATATCGGTTTCTACAAAGTTAACGGTAGCGTCGTCAACAGTTTCTACGGTGCCGAGAGAGGTCCAGTTTTCGCCGTCGTCGGATACGAGGAACTCAATAGACATATTGTTGGAAGCGATACCGCTGCCCAGCGCTTCGGATGCGGTGGTTACGGAGATCTTGGAAATTTCGGTTACTGCGCCGAGATCGATAACGATCCAGCTGTAGCCGTTTTCAAGATAATCGGGAGTGCCGTTGCCGTTAAAGCCTGCCCATACAACATTGTGGAAATCGTTGTCGCCGGGATCCTTAACGCCGTCGGTAAGGGAAACGCCGTCTTCATCGGGATAAGCAATGGGAGAATTTTCGTCCCAGCTCCAGGTTTCGCTGCTCTGGCGGAACAGATTGGAAGTGGTGTATGTCTTGCCAACAGAAACGAGTTCGCCAACCTCTGCTGCGGGAGCTTTGGATTCTTCTTCGGGCTCGGATTCATCTGCGGGCTCGGATTCATCTGCAGGAACAGATTCGTCTGCGGGCTCGGATTCATCTGCGGGAGTAGATTCATCTGCGGGGGTGGATTCATTTGTTACGGGGGTGGATTCTGCGGGAGTTTCGTCACATGCAACGAGAGCAACTGCGAAAACCATAACAAGCGCAAGAATAAGTGCAATCTTTTTCATTTTTTTCTCCTTATAAAATATTCTGTAAAAACATTTTAATACAAAACCCGCTGTTTGTCAATGTTTTTTTGTTTTGTCCTTCAAGCGGGACATTCTCCCCTACAACACAGCCGAAACTACCGTCTATAATACAGAAAAAGCAAGTTTTTGAAGTGAGCGATGGTAAAACGCTGTAGAAACCATTTTTGCGAGTGGGGAGCTGTAGTATTCTACTGCCCCCCGAGCGAAAATGGTTAGAAACGCAAAATAAAAATAAAAGAACTTCCGTAGATTTTTTCTACGGAAGTTTTCCTTTTAATATGGTGTTCGGCGGGGGCAAGCCACCCGCCCTACATTTGGAAACGCACTAAACAGAATTATATACTATTTTTTGCGTTTCGTTCTACAGTGTTTTACCGAGCGACAGATTACTTGATTTCAAGTTCACCAAGGAATGCCCAGCCATAGGAAGTAATGTGCAGCTCAACATAACGAGCGGTAACGTCAACTTCAGCGGTGAGGGTATGAGCGGACTTATCTGCCAGACCTTCAAGGTCGGCGGTGATATCAAGAACGGATGCAGAGTGCCAGGTTTCGCCATCTTCGGAGATGAGAACTTCTACGTTGTAGGGGCAGGTGATGCCGGTTTCGGTATCCTTAAGAGCGGTAAGAGCAACGCTGCTGAGCTCATAGATCTGGCCGAGGTCGATCTTTACGATAGCATATCCGCGTTCGCTCTGTGCGGGGGTGTTCTGATGGAAGCCCATCCAGCAAGCTGCGTTGTATGCGTCGTCATTGGTGGGAACGTAACCGTCGGTCAGCTCGTAGTTTTCATCGGGATAAGAAACGGGGAAGGTTTCGTCCCAGCCCCAAGTTTCTGTGCTCATACGGAACTGCTCGGAGATCTCATAGGTCTTGCCTGCAGCAACGTTGTTGCCTTCGGTGGAAACCGCGTCGGGATTCTTTTCGTATGCGGGAGCAGACTCTTCATCGGGGGTGGATTCATCTACGGGAGTAGATTCGTCTGCGGGCTCGGATTCATCTACGGGAGTAGATTCGTCAACGGGGGTGGACTCATTTGTTACGGGGGTAGATTCTGCGGGAGTTTCGTCGCAAGCAACCAAAACTACAGAAAACGCCATAACAAGCGCGAGGATAAGTGCAATCTTTTTCATTTTTGTTTTCTCCTTTGAATAATTTAATGAGAAATGAGGAACTAGAAACGAGGAACGAGGAACCCACCCCAAAAACGCATAGCGTTTTCGGGGAACCCCGGGATGGAAACCTTTTTTCGCGTTTAGCGCGAAAAAAGCTACCGAAATTCCTCATTTAGCGCTCGCTTTGCGAGTGCGTCGCATTCATCATTCATCATTTTACTATATCATTACTCTTTTGTCAATCTTTATTTGCCCAGTACCTGAATTTCGGTAAGGAATACGAATGTGCCTTCCTTGTTATAGGTAAGTCTTACGTAGCGTGCAGCAGCCTCTTCGGTAGCGGTGAGGACGAATTCGGAAATATAACCTTCTGCAGCCCAGGAAAGCTCGGAGGTAACCTTATCGGTTTCTGCGGAGAGGCAGTAAATCTCGGTCCAGGTTTCGCCGTCAACAGAAACTTCAACGGTAGCGCCAAAGGGAACAGCGATACCGTCCATACCGCCGTAAGCATAGTACTTAATGCCGGTAACGGTTTTTTCTTCGCCAAGATCGATAGTTACAACGGGAACTTCGCCGGACCAGCCAACGAGAGAAGCGTCGCCATAGTATACGTTTTCACCAACGGTAACGCCATCGGTAAGGCAAGCCGCTGCGTTCTTACTTACTGTCCAGCTTTCGTCCCAGGTGATGTAGTAAAGACCGGTTTCGGTATAAGTATAGGTCTTGCCTTCGGAAAGAACCTTTTCTTCCTCTTCCTCTGCGGGTTCGGATTCATCTGCGGGAGTGGATTCATCAACGGGTGTGGATTCGTTTGTTACGGGAGTAGATTCTGCGGGAGTTTCGTCGCAAGCAACGAGAGCTACAGCAAAAACCATAACAAGAGCAAGGATAAGTGCGATTTTCTTCATAGTAAAAGTTTCTCCTTTTTTTAATGAGGAATGAGGAACGAGGAATGAGAAATTACGGAAGATTTTTGTTCTGTGAACAAAAATCAACCACAATTCATCATTTCTCATTTATCATTTATCATTCTTCATTATACCACATACCGTACCTTTCGTCAATACAAATAAATATTCACTTTTTTGTGTAAAACCCTTTTAATATCGTAATATTTATGGTATTATATACAAAACTTTACCCACGGAGGTTTTCCCTTATGAAAGCTGTAATTACCGTAGTAGGTAAGGATACGGTCGGTATCCTTGCAAAGATAAGCTCCTTTTGTGCAAATCACAACGTAAACGTAACCGACGTTACACAGACGATCTTGCAGGATATGTTCTGTATGATAATGATGTGCGATATAAGCAAGATCGATTGCGATTTCGGCGTATTTGTGGATACCGCCGCAGAAATAGGCGAGCAAAACAACCTGCGTGTCCACGTTATGCACGAGGATATCTTTAACTCCATGCATAGGATCTGAGGGGTAAAAAACAATGATAGAAACAAGAGATATTCTTGAAACCATACAGATGATCGAGGACGAGCACCTTGATATCCGCACGGTTACGATGGGAATTTCCTTAACCGATTGTATCGACCCCTGCATAGACAAAGCGGCGCAGAAGGTTTATGATAAGATCTGTTTTTCTGCCAAAAACCTGGTTCCCGTGGCGAATAATATAGAAAAAGAATTGGGTATTCCCATAATCAACAAGCGTGTTGCCGTAACGCCTGTTGCCATTCTTGCAGGCGCCTGCAAGGAAAAAGATCCTATCGAATTTGCGTACGCCCTTGAAAAGGCTTCACGCGAAACGGGGGTTAACTTTATCGGCGGTTATTCCGCTTTGGTACAAAAAGGCTTTGCGGCAGGGGATATAGAGCTTATCCGTTCAATTCCCCGCGCGCTTGCGGAAACCGAGCATATCTGCGCTTCCGTAAATATCGGCTCTACCAAAGCGGGTATCAATATGGATGCGGTGCGTCTTATGGGCGAAACCGTAAAGCAGACCGCCCTGCTTACTGCCGACCGTGATTGTATCGGTGCGGCGAAATTGGTTGTGCTTTGCAACGCTCCCGATGATAACCCCTTTATGGCAGGAGCGTTTCACGGGTTAGGCGAGCCGGATTGCGTTATAAACGTAGGCGTTTCGGGCCCCGGCGTGGTGAGAAGCGCCATAGCAAAAGCTCCCAAGGATGCCGGCATAAACGAAATTGCGGATATTATCAAAAAAACCGCTTTCAAGATAACCCGTATGGGTCAGCTTGTGGCTATGAAAGCCAGCGAGAGGCTTAAAGTACCTTTCGGTATAGTTGATCTTTCCCTCGCTCCCACTCCCGCTATAGGAGATTCCGTCGCCCATATTTTAGAGGAAATGGGTTTGGAATCCTGCGGATGCACCGGCACCACCGCATGCCTTGCCATGCTTAACGATGCGGTCAAAAAAGGCGGCGTAATGGCATCCAGCCACGTTGGCGGACTTTCGGGGGCGTTTATCCCCGTAACCGAGGATGCAGGTATGATCGATGCCGCAAGAAGCGGTTGTCTTACCATAGAAAAATTAGAGGCTATGACAGCAGTCTGCTCCGTGGGCTTGGATATGATCAATATTCCCGGTGACGTAACACCGGAGATAATCTCTGCCATTATTGCGGATGAAGCTGCGATCGGTATGGTAAATTCAAAAACCACCGCAGTGCGCGTAATTCCCGCTATCGGCAAAAAAGCAGGGGAGGAATTAAACTTCGGCGGTCTGCTGGGCGGCGGACCGGTTATGAAGGTGAATACTGCTTCACCCGAAGTATTTATTCGCCGAGGCGGAAGAATTCCTGCACCCATACAGAGCCTTAAGAATTAGGAACGAGAAACGAGAAACGAGGAACGAGAAACTTCGGTAGTTTTTTGCGGAGCAAAAAACCGTAATAATTGTTTTCGATACATTCCGTCTGTTCGATGACCGAGCGAGAGCGAAGGTAAAAAGCTGTAGAAAAGGTCTTTCGCAAGCGGGAGCTGTAGTAATCTACAGCCAGCGAAGCGAAAGCCTTTAAAAAACGCAAAATAAAAAGGAATTTGTTTTCAAATTCCTACCTAATAAAAAAACAAAAATGCGAGAGATAAACTACAATCTCTCGCATTTCTTATTACGTTTTATTTGTTTTTGCGTTTTTGTTCTACGGTTTTTTACCGAGCGTCAGTTCTCGGAACCGGCTAAAGCGAAGATATATTCATTGCTTCCCGGGAATGTTACGTTAAACTTCTTCACCGTAACATTATTTACCTTTGAGTTAAGCCGTTCGCCGTCGGAAACGGAAAAGTTTGCGAAATCGGAAAGTCCCTTACCCGTGTATTTGGAATACGCTTCCTTGCGCACCCACACCTTTGCAAAGGCAATGGGGTCGCCATCGTTATCACGGACGTATTCCGCCTCTTCCTCGGTGAAAAACCGCTCTGCAATAGCCAGGTAATCGATCTTGGTGCCGCCTTTGAATCTGCCCAGATACTCCCCGTCGATACCCACGGGTTTATCGGAAAATACAACAACCATTACAGCACCCGTAGTGGTAACGGACACGTATTTTTTGTCGATACCCTTAACGCTTGGCTTACCCTTTTTGCCGTAAACCACCTCCACATCGGGATTACCGAAATGCTCTCTCGCTTTTTCGGTAACCAATGCGTGGCGCTGTTCTCTGTCTGCGATATTATCAAGTACATAAGTTTTAATAGCCATTATTTATTCCTCCGCGGAAGTTGTGTTTTGTGTATTTTCTATGGGCGGGACGACAGGGATGTCGTCCCCTACGGTTTCATCGGCGTTTTCAGCATTCTCTTCCGAATTTTCATCCTGCTTTACTACAGCGAAACGGGAAATCCTTGCATCCTCGCCGGTACGCATAACGATAACGCCTGCGGCAGGTCTGCCGTAAACGGGAATTTCGTTTACTGCTGTACGGATGATAACGCCGGAATCGGTTATAAGCATAACGTCATCCGTTTCGGAAACCATCTTAATACCGCAAAGCTTACCGGTTTTTTCGGTAATGCGGTGGCATATCATACCCTTGCCGCCGCGCTTTTGCACGGGATATTCAGAGGGCTCTGTACGCTTACCGAAGCCGCTTTCCGTAACGGTAATAAGCACTTTTCCGTCATCCACTTCGGGTATGACAGCCGCACCGACAACGTAATCGTCCTCTGCCAGAGTAACCGCCTTTACACCACGGGCTAGTCTGCCCATACAGCGGATATCGTTTTCGTTAAAGCGGATGCCAAGACCCTTGGAGGTAGCGCAGATAATATCATCGTTGCCGTTTGTAAGCATAACGTAGAGAAGCGCATCGCCCTCGTCCAGGTTGATGGCGTATATACCCGTGGTACGGCGGGTGTGGTAATCCATAAGATTTACACGCTTAATAATGCCGTTTCTGGTAAGGAGGACAATATATTTATCGTCCGTAAAGCCTGCCACGGGGATTATTGCGGTAATTTTCTCCTTTTCGTCAAGAGAAAGCACGTTTACAAGGTTTGTTCCCTTGGCGGTACGGGATGCTTCGGGCACCTCGTAGCACTTTTTAAAGTATATCTTTCCCTTATCCGAGAAGAACAGCAAAAAGTCGTGGGAATGGGATATAATAACGTCCTCTACGAAATCCTCTTCCTTGGTAGACATTGCGGTAATACCCTTACCGCCTCTGCGCTGGGAAGAATAAGTATCGGAGGGAAGACGCTTTACGTATCCATCGTGAGTAGCGGTGATAACGCAGTACTCGCGCTGGATAAGGTCTTCAATGAGAATATCGTTTTCCGCTTCCTCGATGGCGGTTCGTCTTTCATCGCCGAAACGGGTTGCGATATCGTCCATCTCGTCCTTGATGATCTGCTTTATCTTGTTATCGTCTGCAAGGATACCGCGCAGTTCGTCAATAGTAGCGTACAAAGCGGCAAGACGTTCTTCTATCTTCTTTCTCTCCATACCGGAAAGACGTCCCAAAGGCATTTCAACAATAGCCTGCGCCTGCACGTCGGACAGACCGAAACGGGCGATAAGCTTTTCCTTTGCATCGGGAATAGAAGCGGAAGAACGGATGATATTTATAACCTCGTCGATATTATCGATGGCTATCTTGTATCCCTCGTAAAGATGGGCTTCTCTTTCCGCCTTTGCCAGCTCAAAACGGGTTCTTCTTGTAACCACGTCTATCTGGTGGTTAATATAGTGGGTAAGTATATCCTTTAAGGAGAGAGTTTTAGGCTCGCCGTCCACCAGAGCCAGCATATTTATGGCGCAGGTGTCCTCAAGCTGTGTATATTTATACAACAGATTTAAAACGACCTCTTTGTTTGCGTCCTTCTTCAGGTCGATAACTATACGCATACCCTCTCTGCCGGATTCGTTGCGTATATCGGAAATGCCCTCAATACGCTTGTCCTTAACAAGAGAAGCCATATAGTCAAGAAGCATAGAACGGTTTACCTGGTAGGGAAGCTCGGTAACTATAATAGAGGTCTTGTTTTTCTTTTCCTCAAAGTGGCATTTAGCTCTTACCTTAATTCTGCCCTTGCCCGTGGTGTATGCTTCGTAAATACCCGCCGTGCCGTGGATGGTGCCGTAGGTAGGGAAATCCGGTCCCTTTACAAACTGCATAAGATCCTTTACGGTGCAATCGGGATTATCCATAAGATGCTTGGTAGCATCAATAACCTCGCCCAGGTTGTGGGGAGGGATATTTGTCGCCATACCGACTGCGATACCGATAGAACCGTTTACCAAAAGGTTGGGAAAACGGCTGGGCAGGCAGACGGGCTCTTTCGCCTTGTTATCGAAATTGGGAATAAAATCAACGACTTCCTTTTCTATATCCTTAAGCATATAGTTCGCAAGACGTTGCATTCTTGCTTCGGTATAACGGTATGCAGCGGCGCCGTCGCCGTCGATATTACCGAAGTTACCGTGTCCTTCAACAAGAGTATATCTCATAGAGAAGGGCTGGGCAAGACGTACCATGGCGTCGTAAACGGAAGCATCGCCGTGGGGATGGTAGTGACCAAGCACGTATCCTACCGTGGTAGCGGATTTACGGAAGGGCTTATCGTGGGTGAGATGTTCTTCATACATCGAATAAAGTATACGGCGGTGAACGGGCTTAAGTCCGTCGCGCACGTCAGGCAACGCTCTGCCGACGATAACCGACATAGCGTATTCGATATAGCTTGTCTTTATCTCTTTTTCAATGCCGATATTTACTATACATTGGTTCTCGTGGGATGAGTAATCGTATTCCTCGTGTGCCATTTAAAAAATGCCCTCCTTTCTTATTAAACGTCGATATTCTCTGCGTATTTTGCATTCATTTCTATAAATTCACGTCTGGGCTCGACCTTGTCGCCCATCAGCACGCTGAACAGCGCATCCGCCATAAGTGCGTCCTCGATGGTTACGCGCTTTAAGGTTCTCTTTTCGGGGTCCATAGTGGTTTCCCAGAGCTGGTCTGCGTCCATTTCACCAAGACCTTTATATCTTTCAGCCTGCGCACCTGCGCCAAGCTCGGCTATACACACATCTCTTTCTTCGTCGGAGAAAGCGTATCTCTCCTGCTTGCCCTTATATACCTTGTAAAGGGGAGGCTGTGCCGCAAATACGTGGCCGTTTTCGATCAACGGACGCATATGTCTGAAGAAGAAGGTGAGAAGCAGTGTCTTTATATGTGCACCGTCAACGTCCGCATCCGCCATAATAACTATCTTGCCGTAGCGAAGCTTGGTAATATCGAATTCCGCGCCGATACCCGTGCCCAGCGCAAGGATAATGGGTATTATCTGGGTGGAAGAATATATACGCTCAAGACGGGCTTTTTCTACGTTAAGAATTTTACCTCTGAGAGGGAGTATTGCTTGGAATCTGTGGTCGCGGCAATCCTTTGCCGTACCGCCTGCGGAATCACCCTCTACCAAATAAAGCTCGGTGTACTCGGCTCTTCTTTCGTTACAGTCCGCCAATTTTCCGGGCAGGGAGGAGGATTCAAGCAGACCTTTTCGTCTTGTTAATTCTCTCGCTCTTCTTGCCGCTTCTCTTGCGCGGGATGCGGAAACCGCCTTTTCCAAAATTATCTTTGCGGTGGAAGCGTTTTCCTCAAGATATATGGCAAGCTTTTCGTTTACCATACTTTCTACAAGGGTGCGTATCTCGGAGTTACCCAGTTTTGCCTTTGTCTGGGATTCAAACTGGGCGTCAACCAGCTTTACGCTTACAACGGCGGTAAGACCTTCACGCACGTCGTCACCGCTCAGCTTGTCGCCCTCTTTTAAAATATTGTATTTTTTGCCGTAATCGTTTAAAACCTTGGTAATTGCACTGCGGAATCCCGTTTCGTGGGTACCGCCCTCTATGGTGTGCATATTGTTGGCAAAGGAAATTATGCTGTCGTTATAAGTATCGTTGTACTGTAAAGCAACCTCCGCAACGGAAGTGCCCTTTTCACCGTTTATATAAATAACGTCGCTGTGCAGATTTTCCGCGCCTTTTTGCTCGTTTATATAGGATACGAACTCTCTTATACCGCCTTCAAAGCAAAAATGCTCTTCCGTTGCGGGCTCGACTCTCTCGTCACGGAGGAGAATGGATGCCCCTGCGTTAAGACACGCCTGCTCGCGCAGACGGGTGCGCACGGTTTCGGTATCAAATTCTACGGTTTCGAAAATCTCTTCATCGGGCCAGAAACGCACGGTAAGACCGTGCTCGGTAGTTTTGCCGGTTTCACGCATGGGCTCAACCATTGCGCCTCTTTCAAAAGCCACGTAATACTGCTTTCCGTCACGGTGGTTGTAAGCCTCCAGACGCTTGGAAAGAGCGTTAACAACAGATGCGCCGACGCCGTGAAGACCGCCCGCTATCTGGTAACCGCCGCCGCCGAATTTACCGCCGGCGTGGAGCACGGAGAATATTACCTCCAAGGTAGGCTTGCCCTGTGTGGGGTGAATACCGCTGGGCACGCCGCGTCCGTTATCCTTTACGGTACAGCTTCCGTCTTTTTCAAGCACGACGATAACGTCCTTACAGTAGCCTGCAAGGATCTCGTCAATCGAGTTATCCACAATTTCATATATAAGGTGGTGAAGTCCCCTCGCCGAGGTAGTACCGATATACATACCCGGACGCTTTCTCACCGCCTCCAAGCCTTCCAGGACTTGGATTTGACTATCGTCGTAATTTTTGATGTCACTCATAATTTTGACTCCTTTTTGGAATGAGGAATGAGGAATGAGGAATGAGAAATTACGGAAGATTTTTGCGTTTTACGCAAAAATCAACCATCATTCATCATTTATCATTTATCATTTCTCATTACTTCTCCGTTCTGTTCACCAGCGTATCCGCCGTAAATGAACTTATATACACGCTTTCCGATATTCCATCGTCCGACACCACGAAGCTCTCGGGCATACGCTTACCTGCGTAGACCACCTTAAGCTCCTTTTCGGCATTTTTCAAAAAATCCTTGGTAACGGGGGAAACGGTTGCGGTATCCATATTAAAAATACCGATAATTTCTTTCTTTTTTATACTTATATCATTTCCGGGGTTTACAAACATTTGCCCATTTCCACCTTTATTACCTGCGCGCGGGGGAGAATGTCGATCAGACTTTCATCACAGCCGGTGATAATCACCTGTCTGCCCTCGATACGCTTTAAAATATACTCTCTGCGGCTGTCATCCAATTCGCTCAGCACGTCGTCCAGCAAAAATACGGGGTATTCACCCGTAAGGGATCTTGAAATTTCACCCTCCGCCAGCTTAAGGGCAAGGACCACGCTTCGCTGCTGTCCCTGGCTTCCGTAGCTTTTTGCGCTTTTGCGGTTTATGTGTATTAAAAAATCGTCCTTTTGAGTGCCGCACAGAGTCATTCTCTTTTCAATTTCCGTACTCCGCTTTTCCTTAAAAAGCGCAGTATAGCTTTCTTTTATCTCGTTTGCCGTTTCACCCTCGCTTTGGGTGATATAGGTAAGGGACATTTCCTCCCTCTCCACCGACATATCGTAAAGAAACCTTTTTCCGCTTTCTTCCAAAGCTTTTATATATTTTTTTCTGTTTACGGTAATATTCGCGGCAAGAGCCGCCATACGCTCGTCGTAAACGTCAAGCAGCTCGTCGAACACAGCGTTTCCTTTTAAATGAGCGTTTTTTTGTATAAGCAGACGGTTATATTCGTTTAATGCGGCTACGTGACGGGGGAAGGATTGGCATATCGCCATATCTATAAACCGTCTTCTTCCCTCGGGAGCGCCCTTTACCAGATCAAGATGATCGGGGGTGAATATAACGCATCTGAACGCGCCCAAAAATTCGCTCATTTTGGATATGGGCACGTTATTTTTAAGGAATGTCTTTTTGGCGTTCTTTTTAAGACGCACACCCATTTTGTTGGTTACGCCTCTTGACGTATAGGTAATATCTGCGGAGGCGGAATCGCACCCGAAGCGTATAAGCTCCTTATCCTTGCATCCGCGGAAGCTTTTTCCCGCGGCAAAGAAACATATACCCTCCAGCAAATTCGTCTTTCCTGCGGCATTCTCGCCGCAGATAAGGGTGGTATCCGGCGAAAAGGATATCTTATTCTCCTCTCCGTTACGCCAATCCTTTAAATAAAGGTCGTTTATCTGCATCAGCTTTTAACTCTGCAGGGGAGTACCAGATATATATACGAAGAATCTCTGTGTCCTACGGGAGTGAGCATCATAGATGTCAGCGGTCCCGTAAGAGATGCAAGTATGGTTTCGTCCTTGCAGGCGCGGAGCGCATCTAAAAGATAACGGTTATTAAAGCTTATCTCCAGATCGTCGCCCTCTTTTTTAATTCTTACCTGATCGTTTACCTTGCCATACTGGGTAGAACAGTAAACGTGAAGCAAGGTATCCTCAAAACGGAAGCGGAGGGGAGTTTTAAGTCTTTCGTCAACCAGCAGGGACGCTCTTTCCACGCTTTCTATAAACTCGCTTCTTTCTACCTCAACGAAAATCTTGCTTTGCTGAGGCAGCGCGCGGGTGTAATCAAGATATTCGCCCTCAAGCAGACGGGAGAAAAAGATAATATCGCCTATACGGAACACGATATGCTTGCGTGTGAATTCAACCTTCATCATTTCATCGTTATCCGTTATCAGCTTGCACAGGTCGGAAAGGGATTTTCCGGGCACAACAAAACGGAAGGTTTCTTTATTATCAAAAACAGCGTTCTTTTCTTCACGCAGAGCAAGACGGGCGCCGTCAAGAGCAACTATGGTAAGCTTGTTTTCCTCTATCTGGAAAAGCTCTCCCGTAAGTATGGGGCGGGCGTCTATCTGCGCCACGGCGAAGATGGTGGAATTTATCATTTCCTTTAACAGCCCTTGAGTGATGGTAAAGGATCTGTCGCCGATAAGCTCTGGCAGGTTCGGGAACGCCTCTGCCGCCAGACCGTGAATAGTAAATTCGGAAGCGCCGCCTTTAATGGTAACGGCGTTTTTCTCGTCCGCATTTATCTCTATTTCACATTCGGGCATATTTTTAATAATTGCGTATATCTTTTGGGCGTTGAGTATTACGCTTCCTACCTCCTTGGGATAAACGGGGGAGGAGGTCTTTACGCCTTTTTCAAGGTCATATCCGCAAACGGTAAGCACACCGTCTTTTTCAAGGCTTAAAAGTAATCCTTCCAAAGCGGGGAGTGTGCTTTTATTTGAAGTAGCCGTCATAGCCGGCTGTATTAAAGAAAGAAGTGTCTTTCTGTCGGTTATAAACTTAATAGCCATTTTTTCAAAAATCTCCTTGTCTGTGTACAGAGTGTAGCAAGAATCAAGTGTTAAAAGGTTTTGTTGTAGGTATTATTGATTATTGACCGTGTCAGGTTTGTGGAAAAGTATAAAAAATATTTATTTTTAAAACGTTTTTTATATTTTTTAAAAGTGAAATTTCCTGTTGAAAGAATGTTGAAAACCTGTGTAAAATTATGTCGGTTTTTTTGAAAAAGGTGTGTAAAACCGAAAATATTTGTTAATTAAAGTCAACAGATATTTTTCGGGGTCCCCGCAAAACGAAGTTTTGTGGGGTGATACACTATTCTCCCAATTCCTTTAACATCAGATTTACCTCGCGCTCGTATGCAGGCTCGTTTTTCATTTTGTTTTCCACGTTGGAAATGGAATTTATAATTGTGGTGTGGTCCTTGCCGAACATTGCGCCTATCTTTTTAAGGGACATATCCGTTAAGGAGCGCAGAGCGAAAATACAAAGGTTTCTGGCGTAAACTATATCCGCGTTTCGCTTACCCGAGGTAAGCACTTCTTTTTTGACAGAGTATTTTTTGCAGATATAATCGAATATATTTTGCACTTTGTTATCCTGCGTTTCGGCGGTTTTCAAATATTCGCTCAATACCGAAACAGCCATATCCAAAGTGATCTCTCTGTCCTCGATAAAGGAATGAGCCTTTAATTTTTTTATCGCGCCTTCTATCTGACGGATATTCGTTTTAATATTTTCCGCCAAAAAGCCCAAAACGTTATCGGGTATATCTACACCCATATCCACGCTCTTTTTCTTGAAAATAGCGGTTCTCAGCTCTGCATCCGGCGGTTTTATGTCCGCAATCAAGCCCATTTCGCAACGGCTTTTAAGCCTGTCCTCAAGGTTAATTTCCTTGGGCGGACGGTCGGATGTGATTATCACCTGCTTTTGCTGTTGAAAAAGTGTGTCTATAGTGTGGAAAAATTCCTCCTGCGTTTTGTCCTTACCTTCGATAAACTGAATATCGTCGATCAGCAAAACGTCCAGATTACGGTACTTTTCACGGAACGCCACGTTGGATTTCTGCACCAGCGAATCCACCATTTCCTGTGTGAATTCCTCACCCGTCTTATACAGTATGTCAGCATGTGGATTTCTGTCCCGCAGGTGGTTTACTATGGCAAAGAGCAAATGTGTCTTTCCCAGTCCCGGAGGGCCGTATATAAAGAGAGGGTTATACAGCTCGGCGGGATGCTCCGCTATGGCAAAGGATGCCTTCGCCGCCACCTGATTTGAAGATCCGATAACGAAATTATCAAAGGTGAAATTAGGGTTATAACGAAGCTTGTACGCGGTGTATTTGTTATCGTCCTCTGTTTCTTCCTTTTTTTGCTCTCTCGGAGCGGCGGTCTTACTGCTTACCGTAACGCGCACGTTGGAAAAGGTGTATTTTGCAAACGCCTCTTCCAGAGCTGTAAGATATCTGTTATTAATAGTGTTTGCCGCCACCACGTCGGGCGTAAGAAGATCTGCCTGGGTAGGGGACATATATGTTAAAATAGTGTTTTTAAAAAGCCAGTTGAAGGAGGCGTCGGAACATTTGGTTTTCATTTCCTCAAGAACGGCGGCATATATCCGTTCTCTGTTTTCCGGGTTGTTGTAATCCATTTTTCACCTCTATAATATATAGTTATAGTTATATATATTATATTATAACATCTATGTGTAAAAAAAGCAAGTTTTTTTAATGAGGAATTCGGAATGAGAAATGAGAAATTATGGTAAAAATTCGCATCACGCGAATTTTAAATAATTAAATAATCAAAAAAAGTTTTTTGCGTAATGCAAAAAACGTACCGAAATTCCTCATTCATCATTTCTCATTCATCATTTTTCTAAAAAACTCTTGACAAACTCTAACTTTTGTGGTTATAATATCCTTTGCCTGCTTTTACGCAGGAAAAACGGCGCAAAAATAATTTACTTTGAATATTTATCAGGAGGTGCATTCCGAATGCTCAGAACATATCAGCCTAAAAAGATCCACAGACAGAAAGAACACGGCTTCAGAAAGAGAATGGCTACCGCTAACGGCAGAAAGGTTCTTAAGAGAAGACGCGCTAAGGGCAGAGCAAGACTCACTTATTAATTTAAAAACGCAGTTTTAAAATTAATAAGTGAAAGTAAAAAGTAAAAGTGAAAAATGAATAGTTTCGGTAAAAAACCGACAATGTCGGTTTTTTTCCTTATTCATTTGCTTTTTGCCCTTAAATTTTTTTAAAGAGGTGGTTATTTTGCAAGAAACAAAAAGAGTAATTTCCCTCAAGCAAAATCACCTTTTCGGGTTGGCGTATGCAAAAGGAAAATGCCATACCCGTCAGGCGCTGGCGGTATATATTTTAAAAAACCGCCGTGCTTCCGCCAAGACGATGCTTGGCATAACCGTTTCAAAAAAACGGGGAAAAGCGGTAGAAAGAAACCGTGCAAAGCGGATCATAAGAGAGGCGTTCCGCCGACTTTATCCGCAAGTGAAGGAAGGATATATTATAGTGGCAGTCGCCCGACAAGGCTGTATGAATTCCACAAGCGCCGTTGTGTATTCCCAGCTTAAAGATATATTGACCGGGGCGGCACTCCTTTGCGAGGATACGGAAAAAGACTATGTTTAAAAAAATTTTTACCGCACCAATACGCTTTTATCAAAAACACGTATCACCCTCTCTTGGGGCAAACTGCCGTTTTTATCCCACCTGCTCTCAATACGCTATCGAGGCGATCGAGGAATGGGGCGTTATTATCGGCATTTTTTTAAGCCTTTGGCGGCTTTTGCGCTGCCAGCCCCTTTGCAAGGGCGGGTACGATCCGGTGCCGAAAAGGAAGCGTTGAGCATCCTTCGGATGCGTGATATGTTGCGTACCGCAACGTGATATGAACACTCCGTGTTCGTGATATGTGCGTTTCACGCACGTGATATGTTGCTTCGCAACGTTTCGGTATGTTTTTTGCAAAAATGCAAAAAACAAAAAAATTAAAAAAGAAAAGAGAAAACAAAATTGAACATTATGGATATTTTTTACATACCGTTCGGGTATGTAATGAAGGGTTGTCTTTGGGTAGGCCAGAATTATTACTGGGTAGCCATAATCCTTTTTTCTCTCATTATGGAAGTTGTGCTTTTGCCTCTTTCCATCAAGCAGCAGAAATCTTCCGTTAAGCAGGCAACTCTCCGTCCCAAGGAGATCGCCATAAAGCGCAAGTACAAGAACAGAACGGATAAAGAATCTCAGCAGCAAATGAATATGGAGATACAGGAAATGTATCAGAAGAACGGCTACAATATGTTTGGCGGCTGTCTTCCCCTCCTTATTCAGCTTCCCATTATTATGATACTTTACAGTATCGTACGCCAGCCCCTGCAGTACACCCTTTTTATGGATGACGATCAGCTCAACGTAATGTATAAAAATTCAATCGAGCTGTGCGAAACCGTAAAGGAGCAGGTAAATTACGAATTGGATGAGCTTTTAAAGATCGAAGAGCCTTCCGAAGAACAGCAGGAAAAGATAGAATTTATCAAGAATTTCTCCGCAGGTCTCACAGAGTACCAAAAGACTATGTGCGATAAGTACTATTACGATGAGGAAGCGGATAAATATACATTCTATTTCAGCGATGACGAGGATATCCACGAAGACGCAAAAAAGAGCGTAAAGAACGAATACCGCGTGGTCGCAATGACGGAGTATTTCGATATGTACGTCCGCGAACCTCTTGAGGAAAAAGGACTCTGCGGCGAATTTCTTTCCGCTTCTACCGATGATATTCTCAAGACCGCTTTCGATTACGAAGAAACCGACGTATATTATAACGCTATTCAGGAACTTCCCAATTACTCTATGTTCGGAAGATCCCTGCTGGATACTCCCAGTATAAAGAATATAAACTGGCTGGTTATCATTCCCCTTTTGGTATTCCTCACATCCTTTATGTCTGCCTGGCTTTCCAGAAAGCTTCAGCCTCAGAATCTGGATGCGGACGGAAACCCCGTCAAGATGCCCGGCGGCAAGATGATGGAATGGGGTATGCCCCTTATGTCCCTTTGGTTTGCATTCAGCTTCCAGGCGGCACTGGGCGTTTACTGGGTATGGAGAAGCGTATTCTCTATGGGTAAACAGCTTATCTTCGCCAAGGTTTATCCTATCCCCACTTATACCGAGGAAGAGATAAAGGCGGCTATTAAAGAAGTAACCAAGACAAAGAAGAAAAAGAAGATCGTTATCGAAGTAGACGAGGATGATCATTCCTATGACGGATTAAAGGTTTCCGATGCTGCGGAGGGCGAAGAAGAAAAGCCCGCTGCCGGCACCAGAAGAATAAAGATGCTGTCCGTTGACGAAAGCGAGCTTCCCGCAAAACGTTCTACCGGTCTTGACGAAAAGACCGAAAAGACAGATAAGGAGTAAGCAATGGTAAGAGAAGCTATTGTATCTGCCAAGACTATCGAAGCCGCCGTTGAATTGGGCGCGCAGGAGCTTGGCACAGATCTTACCTCCGTTGAATTTGAGGTGCTGGAGCAGCCCAGCAAGGGCTTCCTTGGTATCGGCGCTTCCAACGCAAAGGTAAGAGTATATATACAAATAACCCCCGCAAGCAAAGCAGTTGAATTTGTTGAAAAGGTTTTGGGTGATATGGGCCTTACCGCCCAGGTAAGCGTCAAGGAAGAAAAGAAAGACGAAGCTACCCTCGTAGTATCCGGAAAGGGCTTGGGCTCGCTTATCGGACGCCACGGCGAAGTTTTGGATTCCCTGCAGTATCTCGCTTCCCTCGCCGCAAACCGCGTTTACGATGGGTTTTACCGCATAACGCTGGATGTTGAGGGCTACCGCGAAAAGCGTGAGGAAACCCTCCGCCGCCTTGCGCAGAAGCAGGCAGAAAAGGTACTCAAGTTTAAGAGAAGCTTTGCTCTTGAGCCTATGAATCCCTATGAAAGACGTGTTATCCATACCGAGATCCAGAAGATCGCCGGCGTGGCTACATATTCTATCGGTCAGGATGCGGAAAGACGCATAGTAATATGTCTGGAAGGCAAAGAAAAAAATCGAAAGTAACGGCGACTGTCTAAACTTCCCAGACCGAAAAACGCAAACAGATAAATAAAAGTACGGCAAAGAAGATTTTTTTCTTTGCCGTTTCTTTTTTGTTCATCTTAATGTAGAAATCCGTTTTATACGGATTTCTTTTTATTTTTATTTGCGTTTTTCTATAAATTTTCAGTCGGGGGGCAGTAGATTTCTACAGCACCCCGCGCCTGAAAATTCATTCTGGTTTGTTTATACAGCCGCCGGCTTCAATCAGACTTTTAGTTATTACAGACGTTACATATCAATAATTTTAATTAATTGTTTTTTGCGTTCTCGCAAAAAACTACCCAAACGTTGCGTAGCAACATATCACGCCCCGCAGTGGCATATCACGAACACGGAGTGTTCATATCACGTTGCGGTACGCAACATATCACGCATCCGCAGGATGCAAAAAAACCTGCTCTCGCAGGTTAATTTTTTCTGTATCTTGTTTTGTTGCACAGCTCTGTAAGTCTGCGCTTGCTTTCGCTTTCAGCAAAGGAATCCAGCGTTTTTATAGCGGCTTTAAGCAGATCGTCTGCTCTTTTTTCCGCTTTTTCTCTGCCAAGCAGGGTTACAAACGTGGCTTTATGGTCACGCTCGTCCTTGCCTCGGGTTTTGCCCGTGTCGGAATCGGGGTCGGAATCCAGAAGATCATCGGTTATCTGGAACAGCAGACCGTATACGGTTCCGAATGCTTCCGCAGGCTCGGGATCTTTACCTGCCGCCAATGCGCCCAGCATACAGGAAAGAGAAAGCAGGCATCCTGTTTTTAATGATTGAAGCTGTATAAGTTCATCTAATTTTGTAGAAAAAGTCGATGATATCAGGTCTATTTGCTGTCCCGCCATCATACCGCAGCTTTTTCTCGCAATAAGCGCACAAGCCGCCGCGTTGGTCTTTCCGTCCAGATACGGGTTGGATGCCGCCGCTTGGCAAGCTTTGAGAAGCAGAGTATCTCCCGCCAAAATTGCCGTGGCTTCCCCGAATTTTACGTGGTTTGTGGGAATTCCTCTCCGCAATACGTCGTTATCCATTGCAGGCAGGTCATCGTGAATAAGAGATGATGTATGTACCATCTCCACCGCCGCGCAGTAGGGAATGACGGGGGTGAAATCTTCACTTCCCGAAAGCATACAGTAAAATTCCGCGCATAAATAGGGGCGGATCCGCTTTCCGCCGGCATCAACAGAATAATTCATAGAATCATACAGCTTTTTGTATGCCGCATCCGATGGGCAGGAAAGGGATTTTTTTAAATATTCGTTTACCTTTTGCGCAATAATTTCACGCATTAAAATCACTCTCCGTAATACCGGTGGCGGTTTCTGTAAGAATACGCACCTTTTGCTCTGCCGCATCCAATTTTTGTGTGCAAAGCTTTACCAAAGCGTTACCTTCTTCAAACAGCTCAATACTTTTATCCAACGGCAGAGAACCGTTTTCCAATCCCTTTACTATCTCTTCAAGACGTGCCAGGGCTTGCTCAAATGTATATTTATCGTTCATTTTTTAATAGCCTCCATTTCTCCGTCGGATAACCGCAGAGTGAAAATATCACCCGAATTTATCTGGTCGATACTTTTAATAATCTTTCCGTCCTTGTCAAACGCGGCGCCGTAACCTCGCGCCAGAATTGCAAGGGGATTTAAGGACTCCAGCTTTGCGCACAGCGTGTCTTTTTTTGCACCCGCGCGGTGCAGGTAACCGTCCATAGTCCTGCACATACGGTTGTCAAGGGCGCTTAAAGCAAGCCGCTTTTCGTCAATTGCGCTTCTGGGGACTGTCATTGCGCGGGAGGAGGCAAGCTCCTTAACGTGCACCCGTCTGTCCTTAATATACATATTAAGTATGCTCTCCAGCCGTTTTGAAACGTTCAAAAGCTGTCGTTTTGTGTCCTTTGCGTCGGGCACGGCGATCTCCGCCGCCGCGCTCGGTGTAGGCGCACGCTTGTCCGCCACGAAATCCGCAATGGTGAAATCCGTTTCGTGTCCCACCGCGGAAATTACGGGAATACGGCAGGCAAATATCCTTCTGGCTAACGCTTCGTTATTAAACGCCCAAAGGTCCTCAATGCTTCCGCCCCCTCTGCCGATAATTATTACGTCGCACTTGCCCTCTTTATCGAAATAATCCAGTGCTTTTATCAGGTCCGCAGGGGCGTTTTCACCCTGCACCAAAGAGGGGTAAAGCCGTATCTCCGCCGCAGGAAAGCGCCTGCCCGTTACGGTGATCATATCTCTCACCGCAGCCCCCGTGGGTGCGGTAATAATGCCGATACGGTGGGGAATTTTCGGTATGGGCTTTTTATAACGCTCGTCAAATAAGCCTTCCTCCGCCAGCTTCGCCTTCAACTGCTCAAAGGCGATATAAAGGCTTCCCACCCCGTCGGGTGTCATTTCGGAAACGTACAGCTGGTATTTTCCCTGGGCGGGGTATGCGCTAATCCGCCCGCGGCAAATCACCTTCATGCCGTTTTCGGGCTTGAAGGTTATCTGTGAAAGGTCATATTTAAACATCACCGCGGGAATTAAGCTTCCCTCGTCCTTAAGGGTAAAAAATACGTGCCCCGTGCGGTTTGGAGAATAATTGCTTATCTCGCCCTTAACGTATATGTCCCTGAGAGGAGGTATGTTTTCGAGGATACCTTTTATGTAGTTGTTTAATTGGGTGACGGTGATGGCTTTTTGTTCCAAGAAAAGACTCCAAAAAAATAGATACTAAGGACTAACTCATTTGGATGCAGAAGAAATTTTCGTTAGCGGTAGCTGTAGTAAACTACAGCGAGCGACGCGAAAATTTCTACAAAAACGCAAAATAAATAAAATATAAGGAAATTCTGTAAGAATTTCTACCTCTGAACTAATAGAGGCGGACAGCCGAGGACGTCTGTCCCTACGGTTATCGAAACATTTTACTCTTGCTTTTGCGTTTTTGGTTCTGCGCCGAATGAGGATGTCCTAATTTATTATGCCTGCAAGTACTCCATTAATAAAGCTTACCGCTTTCTCATCATCATATTTTCTCGCCAGCTCCAATGCTTCGTTAACGGCGATCTGCTTCTCGGTGCCCAGATATATTATCTCGTATGCGGCGAGGCGCAGTACGGAAAGGGAAACGCGGGAAATTCTGTCCAGCGACCATTTTTCCGCCGCGGCAGAAATACGCAGGTCAAGGTTTTGGGTATTCTGGCAAACACCGTTAAAGAGGGTGGCGGCAAAATCCGAAACCTTCTCTTCGCGGATCTCCCTTGCTTTTTCAATAATCTCGTCGGTGCTTATTTCGGGGGAAAAAGTCTGCTCGTAAATGAGGCAAAGAGCCGCCTCGCGGGATTCACGTCTTGTCATAGCTTCTATTCTCCGGATAAGAATATATTTTAACGTTTAATTATACCACGCAGAATAACAAAAAGCAACAAAAACAAATTTAAAATAATATTGACATTTTATACATTTAAATATATAATATATTCACAGTAAATTTATTAAGGAGTACATATTATGAACAAGACACTTTTCGGTATTCTTACCATTCTGTTCAACGCATACGGCGTTCCCTGCTTCATTCAGGGCCAAACCAAGGCAGGCGTTATCAGAATCGTTCTTTCCTGCGTAACCTTCGGCGTTATGGCTACCATTAACGGTATCATGGGTATCATCCAGGGCATCAAGGTTCTTCAGATGACCGAAGAAGAATTCCAGGCTCAGCTCGGCACCATCGATATGGGTATCCCCAAGATGATCAAGGAAGAAACCGCTGAATAATTTTTTGCAAAAACAAAATCCCGTGGACACCACGGGATTTTATTTTTTAATGAGGAATGATGAATGATGAATGAGAAATGATGGTTGATTTTTGTTCTGTGAACAAAAATCTTCCGAAATTCCTCATTTAGCGATGCTTTGCATCGCGTCGCATTCCGCATTCCTCATTTTACTTTTAACCAATATTCCTTCATGGCTTGCTCGGTCTTATTGGTTCCCGGTACGTAGTACACCTTGTCCTTCAGTTCGTCGGGCAGGTACTGCTGTTCCACGAAGTTATTGGGATATGCGTGGGGATATTTATATCCGCCTCTGCCCAATTTTTTCGCGCCGGAATAATGGGTATCCTGCAAATGAGAGGGAACAGAAACGGCAAGTCCGTTTTCCACGTCCTCCATCGCCGCCCAATATGCGGCAGATGCGGAATTACTCTTTGGCGCGGTGGCAAGAAGAATGGTAGCCTCAGCCAGAGGGAGTCCCGCTTCGGGCAGACCGAGGTGAAGGGCTGAATCCACGCAGGCTTTTACCATACTCACCGCCTGAGGGTAGGCAAGTCCTATATCCTCGCTGGCGATAACCAGCAGACGTCTGCAGGGGGAAAGGAGATCTCCTCCCGCAAGAAGACGGGCAAGGTAATGGACAGCGGCGTTTTCGTCGCTGCCGCGAATAGATTTCTGGAATGCGGAAAGGATATCGTAATGCACGTCGCCGCTAACGTCAAACCGCATACCGCTTCTCTGAATGAGGCTGTTTGCAAAATCCTTTTCGATCTCGTCGCCCACGCTGGCGTAATACAGGTTTTCAAGCGCGGTAAGAGATTTTCTCACGTCCCCGCCGCAACCGGATGCAATATCCAAAAGCAAGGCGTCATCGCACTTTTTGTTACCGTTCGTTTGCTCGTTAAGCGCTTCAAGACCCCGCTTTAAGGTTTTAAGACATTCCTTTGGGGACACGGGCTTGAATTCAAAAACCGTGCTTCTGGAAAGTAACGCGCCGTACAGGGCGAAATAGGGGTTTTCGGTGGTGGAGCAAATAAGGGTAACTCTGCCGTCCTCCACGTATTCGAGGAGCGCCTGCTGCTGCTTTTTGTTGAAATACTGAATTTCATCGATATACAGCAGTATTCCCCCTGCGGAAAACAGACTGTCCGTTTCCTGTAAAACCTCTTTTACGTCGGAAAGAGATGCAGTGGTGGCGTTTATGCGGAAAATCTGTTTTTCGGTCAATTTCGCCGCGATATTTGCAAGGGTGGTCTTTCCCGTGCCGGGGGGACCGTAAAATATCATGGAGGGCAAATGTCCGCTTTCCAATATGCGGCGCAACGGGGCGCCGTTTTGTAATAAATGCTCCTGACCTGCCATTTCGGCAAGGGTCGTGGGGCGGATGGAATCGGCAAGTGGCATAGTATATACCCCTATAAAAAGTTAAGAGTGAAAAGTGAAGAGTGAAAAGGTTCGGTAAAAATCCGCTGTACGCGGATTTTAAGTTAAATTTTTGATATGTAACGTCTGTAGCGCAGAAAGTCTGAAGGGCGCGGAGCATTTGGATGCAGAAGGAATTTTCGCTAGCGGTAGCTGTAGTAAACTACAGCGAGCGACGCGAAAATTTCTACAAAAACGCAAATAAATTAAATTTAAAGAAATTCTGTAAGAATTTCTACCTCTAAACTGTGAGAGGCGGTACGACGAGGACGTCGTACCCTACGGTTATCGAAATATCTTACTCTTGCTTTTGCGTTTTTGGTTCTGCGCCGAATGAACGCGCTCCCCGCTACTTTTTATTTTTAAACGTAAACTTGCTTTCCTGGTTATTGAATAATCTCTTAATATTGCTTCTGTGCATATATATTACAAAAAGACCGATAACAAGGGCGAAAATGAGGGAGAACGGGTCTTTTCCCTGATATCTTGCGTACATAGCGGCGGGATATGCGAATGCGGCTACGATAGAAGCCAGGGAAACGTATCTGGTAAGAAGCAGTACAGCAAACCAGATTATGAGCAGGATGGCAAACACCATAGGGTCAAGCAGCAGAATAAGTGTGGCGGCGGTAAGCACGCCCTTTCCGCCCTTAAAGCCGTACCAGCAGGGGAGGATATGACCTATAATGCAAAACAGACCTGCAATATATGCGCCGGGCACGTGTCCCAAAAACATACCGATACCCACAGCGGCAACCTGCTTGCCCATATCCCCAAGGAGGGTATATCCTGCGGCGCCCCAGCCGTAGACACGCTTCATATTGGTAAGACCCGCGTTGCCCGAGCCGAAGTTACGTATATCTTTTCCGTACTTTTTCTTGCTCACGATTATCGCCGTGTTAATGCTTCCCAGCAGATAACCGCAGACCATACACAAGAGGAAATATATCATTTGCCCGTAAAAGGGGATAAAGATATAGTTTCCGATAAACATCAGATCAACGAGATAGATCATTTATTGCTTTCTCCTTTCTGCTTTACCGTCATTCTTATGGGAGTTCCGGTAAAATCAAAGGCATCCCGCAGGCAGTTTTCCAGATATCTTCTGTATGAAAAATGGAACAGCTCTGCGGAGTTTACAAACACTACAAAGTTGGGAGGATTAACACCCGTCTGGGTCATATAGTATATCTTTAATCTTCTGCCTCTGTCGGAGGGGGGCTGAACACGGTTGGTGGCATCGTTAAGAAGATCGTTAAGCACACCTGTGGTAATACGTCTTCCGCTGTTGGCGTAAACCTCGTTTATTAAGGGGAACAGCTTTTCCACCCTCTGTCCCGTTTTTGCGGAAACAAACATAAGGGGCGCGTAGGTCATATATGAAAGGGCTTCGTACACCTTGCGGCGGAACGCATTTACGGAATCGTTGTCCTTTTCAATACTGTCCCATTTATTTATAACTATAATACACGCCTTTCCGCTTTCGTGGGCGATACCTGCAATACGCTCGTCTTGGGCGGTAACGCCTTCGTTTGCGTCCACCATCAGCAGGCAAACGTCTGCCTTTTCTACAGCCATCTTGGCACGGAGAACTGAATATCTTTCGATATCATCTTCTATTTTTGCGTTTCTGCGTATACCTGCGGTATCTATGAAGGTGTATTTTCCGTAGCTGTTTTCTATATAGGTATCAATAGCATCTCTGGTAGTGCCGGGCATATCGGAAACGATAACTCTCTCTTCTCCCGCAATACGGTTTACAATAGAGCTTTTGCCTGCGTTGGGCTTGCCGATGACCGCAACCTTTATACCCGTGTCGCTTTCCGCTCCGTCGGCATCGTCGGGCAGATATTCCACAACTTTATCAAGTATATCGCCGCTTCCCGTTCCGTGGAGGGAGGAAAGGGGGATGGGGTCGTCATCAAATCCCAATTCGTAAAATTCATAAAATTCGGGAGGCAGCGCACCTACGGAATCCACCTTGTTTACGCAAAGCACCACGGGCTTTCCGCTTTTTTTAAGCATGGTGGCAATATCGCGGTCGTTGGCGGTAACGCCCGTCATAAGCTCGCACATAAAAATTATAACGTCCGCGTGGGAAATAGCCACTTGCGCCTGCTCACGCATCATACGCAAAAGGTTGGAATCGGTCTTGGGCTCGATACCGCCGGTATCTATGAGTGTCATAGTAACGCCGTTCCAGGTGATCTCGTGGTATATTCTGTCGCGGGTAACGCCGGGGGTATCGTCAACAATGGAAATACGCTTTCCCGTTATTTTATTAAAGAAGGTAGATTTACCTACGTTAGGTCTGCCTACGACGGCAACAACACCTTTTGACATAGCTCGTATCCGTCCTTTCCTGCTATAATTGTCTTTACTTTAAGATTTTTTCTTACTTGGCGCAATTTAACGTCATCAAGGAACACTTCTTCGTCCGCTTTAAACATATTGGCAGGGAGCAGCAGATATCCGCCCTCTTCCACCTTGCCCGCAAGCTGGTCCAGAAGGTCTTTTCCCGTAATAAGACCGCTTACTGTAATGTTTTTGCCAAAGAAGCGGTTTTCTATTTCAAACACCGTGCAATCAAGGTTTGTAAATTTCTCTTTTGCTTTTTCTATAAGTCTTTTCATTGTGGGGTATGCCGCTTTTCCCGTGGCGATATATACTTTTTCGCCCGAGCATTCTTCACTGTATTCCAGCTCGTCCAGAAATTCGTCCTCAAAGGATCTTAACATACCAACTCCGTTTTCGATCTGGGGGTAGTCCTCGTAATATTCGGCGCTCGGAATAGGTAATCCTGCCAAAAGATAAAATTCATCGGATGCGAAAACCTTTCTCATCCCGAACTTTTCCACAGTTTTATCCCCATATTTGTTGATAATATCGAGAGTTTCCAAAGCACTCTCTTTATCGTAAGGGGTGAGAGGGTACAGACCTTCTCTGTGGTCGGTAAGTCCCGCAGGCACGCAGGCGCAGGATTCCAGATGCTCATAGGAGATAAGGTCGTTGAGGCTTCTTTCCAGCTCCGCCCCGTCGTTAATTCCGCGGCACAGCACAAGCTGTGCGTTTATCTGTATGCCCCCATCGTTAAGGCGGGGAATAAAGGAGAGTACCTCGCCCGCAAAGCGGTTTTTCATCATCTTCACACGCAGCTCGGGGTTGGTGGTGTGTACGGAAATGTTCACGGGGGAAAGGCGCATTTTTATAATACGGTCAATTTCCTTTTCCGTAAGGTTGGTTAATGTTACGTAGTTTCCGTGCAGGAAGGAGAGGCGCTCGTCATCGTCTTTAAAATATATGGTTTCCCGCATTCCCTTGGGGTTTTGGTCAATAAAGCAAAACATACATCCGTTGCGGCACCGTCTTTTATCGTCCATAAGATAGGTGCAGAACTCCATTCCCGGGTCCTCGTATTCCCCTTTGCCCAAAAAAATGCGTAAAGTGCCATCCCCTCGCTTTACTTCCAGCGAGAGGGCTACTTCGGATGTATAAAATTGATAATCCAATACGTCGTTAACCTCGTTGCCGTTTACCGTGAGGATTGCATCTCCGGAACGGATACCTGCTTTTTCTGCAGGCGAATGAGGTAGAACACCAGTAACAAAGACCATAAGTAACTCCAAAAATGATGAATGATAAATGCGACGCATCGCGTACGCGATGCTAAATGATGAATGATGGAAACCTTTTTCGCGTCTTTACGCGAAAAAGCTACCGTAATTCCTCATTTCTCATTCCTCATTCCTCATTAAATAATCTGCGCCGAATGAACGCGTCCCGATAATTTAAAAAGGCGGTATTATACCCGCCTTTTTTAATACTTATTCTTCTACAGCGAGAACTTCCTTGCCGTGATAAACTCCGCACTTCTTGCAGACTCTGTGGCTAAGCACGTATTCACCGCACTTGGGGCACTTTGTCATACCGGGGAGGGTGAGCTTCCAGGTAGATGAACGTCTTTTATCTCTGCGTGCTTTAGATGTTTTTCTCTTAGGTACTGCCATTTCTTGACGCCTCCTTTAAGTTATGTAAAAATTTTATTCTTCCAAATTATTAAGGTATTCCCGCAATTTTGCAAGTCTGGGATCTGTTTTGTCCTCGACACAGGAGCAAGATGTGTCATTAAGGTTGGCACCGCACTTGGGGCACAGGCCTTTGCAGTCCTCTTTGCACAAAAAGCGCACCGGCATTTCCATATAAACCGCTTCCTCAACAGCTTCTCTTATATCCATATCTCCGTTTTCCGAAGCGAGGATATAATCGTCGTCCTCTTGGTTAAGGCTCTGGGCAACCGGACGGGAAAAACACGCTTTTAAATTTTGTTTTGTGCTGCAGGAGCATCTACCGCAGGTAGCGGAAAACTCCATATCCACCTCTCCCTCAAGGAGCATATAGCCCGAGAAATTTTTAACCTTTCCCGTGGCATTATACTTTCCCTCGGTAATGTCGGAGGAAAATCCCCGCATGTCCTCAGTAAAGCAAAAAGAGATATTGTCTTTTTCTCCGCGCAGGAGTGGTAGTATATTAATTTTCATTTGCACAGTACCTTTCATTATATATACAAGGGTTGGATTTGTCAACAGTTTTTTTAAAGAAATTTGCGTAAAACGGGGATTTTTTATATGTTTTTTTGCATTAAAACTCTTTCTTTTGCGCACAATAAGGGCGAAAGGTGGTGTCTTGTGTGTTTATGCGTTGCAGTAAAAAAGAAAAGTGCCGTATTCTTTTAGCACATATTTTGGGTCTTATGGTGGGCGGCGCCGTTATCTGTATGGTTATGTCCTGCAGAAAAAAGCGCACCCCCGCAGATAAGATAAAGAGAGCATTTAAGGAGCTTGAAGAAAAGCTGGAAGTGTGATCTTAATGAGGAATGATAAATGATAAATGAGAAATGATGGTTGATTTTTGTTCTGCGAACAAAAATCTTCCGAAATTCCTCGTTCCCGGGGTTCCCCGAAAACGCTATGCGTTTTTGGGGTGGGTTACTCGTTCCTCATTCCTCATTCCTCATTCCTCATTGCAAAGCTGTTCATCAGCTTTGTTCCTTCCGCCCAGAAGCCGTTTTTCTGCTTGCAGGCGGACTTTTTCTTTCCATTTTATATATCCCTCTGTTTTCGGGCGGATATGTCCCAAAAACAAGTCGGAATATGTATAGGGGGTGTTTTCCCCCGTTTTATGGGCTTTTATTATGCAGTATACCTTTTCACCCTCGGTAACGAAGGCTTCGTCGGTTACGGTATACCCGTTTTCAAACAAAAATTTGCGCAACTTGTCTGCCCCCGTCATTGGCTGTAATATCAGCGTATCGGGGGTGATATTTTTACCTTCGGTAATAATATTTGCAATGGTTTCTCCTCCCATACCGCAAATGCAGGCGAGGGAGTATTTTTTACATATATTTTTAAACCCGTCGGAAAGTATGCATTCGCACTCCACGCCATAGGATAATATATTTTCTCTGGCGTTGTCAAGAGGGCCGATCCGTATATCCGCTGCGCACGCCGTCTTCGTCTTGCCGCTTTTAAGCAAATATATGGGTAAATATCCGTGATCCGTACCGATGTCAATGATGGAATCGGCGTAGGTTATAAGATCGGCTGCTGCTTGTAATCGTGGTGAAAGCATAAGATTTTACTCCGTAAAATTAACGATGAACGATGAACGAGAAACGAGAAACTTCGGAAGATTTTTGCCTTTTGGGCAAAAATCAACCATAGTTCATAGTTCATAGTTCCTCGTTCATAGTTTTAATTATATCTAAAACATATTCTGTTCATCTCAGCATACCTATCCCTGTCCACCGCGTCCAGAAATTCCTGCGTTGCTCTGAACCGCCACTGTCCCTCGGGCACACCGGGACGGTTCATTCTGGCATCCTCTCCAAATCCCAGCATATCCTGCACGGGCAGGACTGCCAAAAAGGAGTTGGACCGCCACAGAGTTTCGATAATGCTTTTAACAGCGGGCGCGTTTACGCCGCCCTCGCCCCAGTTGCCGCCTTCAAAACGGCAGTATTTAAGGGCGAATTCTCTCTCCTCGGGACTTGCCGAATACAGCCAGCCCAAAAGAGTATCGTTATCGTGAGTGCCGGTGTACGCCACCGAATTCTCGGGATAATTGTGGGGGATATGAGATGAATTATCGTTTGGTGTAAAGCCGAACTGAATTATACGCATACCTGCGTAGCCCGTATCCTCAAGGAGCTGAATAACGTCCTCGCCGAACTCGCCAAGGTCCTCTGCGATAATGTCCGCTTCGGGCACAGCCTTTTCGATACTCTCAAAAAGTGCGATACCGGGGCCCTTTTCCCACTTTCCGTTGCGGGCGGTTTCTTCCTTGCCGTCCACAGACCAGTAGGATGCAAGCCCGCGGAAATGGTCGATACGCACGGTATCGTACAGTTCCATGCTGGCTTTTATACGCTTGCACCACCAATCAAAGTCCGTGGATGCAAGGTAATCCCAATCGTACAAGGGGTTTCCCCAAAGCTGACCGTCCTCGGAAAAATAATCGGGCGGTGCCCCTGCCACGTTGGAAAGGGAAAAATCCTCGTTTATCTTAAACACCTTTCCGCCCTGCCATACGTCGGCGGAATCGGAATAAACGTATATGGGAATATCGCCTATTATCTTTATACCCGCTTCGTTTATCTCCTTTTTCGTTCTTGCCCATTGGTCAAAAAACATACATTGGCAAAAAGCGTAAAAGTTCACACGGTCTGTATCGGGTGATGCTTTTTCAAAATACGCATCCTCGCCCCACCTGGGGAAAGGCTTGTCACCGTGCTTTTCCTTTAAAGCAAGAAACTTGCAGTATCCCTGCACCTGCTCGTTCAAAAGGGGGTAAAAGCTTTTTTTGCTCTCTTCCGTAAGCCCCGCGTACGCCTTTTCCAAAAGGCTTTTGGTGGTACGGGCGGCGAACTCATAGTCCGCCACGTGGGGAGAGCCGTAATATATACATTCTTTTATATCTTCGGGGGTAACGTATCCGTCCTCACACAGCATATCGGGGGATATATACAGCATATTTCCGCCGAATGCGGAAGGGGATGCGTAAGGGCAGTCCCCGGGCCCTATGGGATTAAAGGGCAGCACCTGCCAGCGGGAAAATCCCATACTTTTTATAAAATGAGCAAAACTCACTGCCTCCGCGCCGAACTTTCCGATACCGTACTTGCCGGGCAGGGAGGAGATGTTTAATAGAACTCCACTCTCTCTGTTGATCATAATACACCTGTTGTTAATGAGGAATGAGGAATGATGAATGAGAAATGACCCACCCCAAAAACGCATAGCGTTTTCGGGGAACCCCGGGATGGAAACCTTTTTTGCGCTTCGGCGCAAAAAAGCTACCGAAATTCCTCATTTAGCGATGCTTTGCATCGCGTCGCATTCCTCATTTCTCATTTATTTACGCGCATACTTTAAATTTATTTCCGTACACATTCTTAAACCATTCCTTCTCCGGCAGGGTATCTGCAAAGGGGACGAGAAACGTGGCTTTATTCGTGGTGGAAACAGCGTATCCGCCTCTTATATAGTATACACATTTAATATCGTTATTTTCGTATTTTTCGGTAATCTCTCCTGCAGAGATGGTAAAAGTACCGTTTTTGGCAAAGGATGCGGTATAAACGGTAAGAGATTTTCCGTAAACCAGCTTATAACGGCTTTTAATATACTTTTTCTGCACGAAAGGTACCATCACCGTAACCAGAACGATGGCGCCCCCAAGGAAGGTGATATTCATATCCTTATACAAAATTCCCACAAGGGCTGTAAGCAAGCCTGCCACGGTAACCGCAACGAGGCTTATTGTCCGCGCAAGACGGTAATTCTTTATGCGGAAAAGAGAAAAATAACAATATTCCGCAAAAAGCGAAGGGGAAATACGGTAGGTTACACTTGCAGTACTCATTCTTCTGTGATCACCTCAAACTTATACCCAACGCCCCAAACGGTTTTGAGTATCCATTTTTCGGATGCGCCCTCCAATTTCTCGCGCAGGCGCTTGATGTGAACGTCAACAGTGCGGCTGTCGCCCAGATAATCAAAGCCCCAGACCTTGTCCAAAAGCTGATCGCGGGTGAACACACGGTTGTAGTTTGCGGCGAGGAAATACAGCAGCTCCAATTCCTTGGGAGGCAGGTCGATAACCTTGCCTTTTATCTTAAGCTCGTATTTCTGGCGGGAAATTTCCAAATTATCAAAACGGATAACCTCTCCGTCGGATGCATCGCGGTTTACGTATCTGCGAAGGACAGCCTTTATACGGGCGAAAACCTCCTTCATATCAAGGGGTTTAACGATAAAATCGTCTGCGCCCAGCTCAAGACCAAGGACTTTATCTATAGTTTCTCCCTTTGCGGTGATCATTATAATGGGGCGGGAGGACTGCTCGCGTATCTCGCGGCAAACCTGCCAACCGTCCTTAACGGGCATCATAACGTCAAGAAGCACCATATCGGGCTCGTACGCGCGGAACGCGTTTATACCTGCCTGACCGTCATTCGCGGTGCGGACCTCGTATCCCTCCCGCTCAAGATACATTCTTAACAGCTCGCATATGTTGTTATCATCGTCTATAACCAATACTTTTGTCATATGTTGTTTACCTCCGTTTTAAAAATCATTTTAAACGGCAATTTACCGTTCAAGCGCATTTTAGCATATATTCACGGTTTTGTCAAGGTATGTTATAAATTTCGTTTAAATTTTGCAAATAAAAAATATGTATCAAAGTTTATAATAGAAATGAGGAATGAGGAACCCACCCCAAAAACGCATAGCGTTTTCGGGGAACCCCGGGAATGCGACGCATCGCTTTGCGATGCTAAATGAGGAATTTTGGAAGATTTTTGTTCTGTGAACAAAAATCAACCATAGTTTCTCGTTTCTAGTTCCCAGTTCCTCGTTCAAGTTTTATTGACAAATCATCTTGTTTATTATATAATTTATTAACAAAACATTAAGGAGGATTCTTTATGGATTCCGTTACTCCCGTACCCGCAGCGAATAAGAAAAAACCTTTCGCTATTGCTTCTATTACCCTTATTCTTTCCGTATTCCTCGTATTTGCGGAAATGATAGTGCCTTATTTGAGAGCCATCCTCCTCGGTTGGCCCATGCAGGTTATTTTTGATAAGGTTTTTCATTTCCCCACCCTTCTTTCCTATTTATTTATCATGCTGTGCATTTTGTGCGTAGCTGTGGCAACCTTCTTTAAAAAAAGCAATGTTTTCCTTATAGTTTCTCTGTTCCTGCTCGGTGTTTCTTACGCCGCGTTTGCTATGCTGGACGTTTCTTCTATGCTTGAAGAATGGAAGTTTAATACGCTGATGGGCTATGCGGATTTCCAAACCGGCGTTCTTCTCGATTACGTTCCCTATATTGCCACCGGTCTGTGCATGGCTTTGGGCTTTATCCTTCTGGGGCTTACCGCAATAATCGCCCGCAAGAAGCCCTCGAACCTTTGGATACTTTCCACCGTTCTGTTTGTGATCGCCGCACTCGTAAGCGCGTTTATTTTCCTCAGAACCACTTTTGTTACCTTCGAAAATCTCGGCTGGGCTCTGGAAGCGTGGCTTGATTACGGTATCGGCAGTGCTTCGGGCGCAGTTTACGATTTCTTCTTAAATTTCTTTACCCCCGTTTTCTATGGCGGAACTGTAGTTTTACACTTCGTTACGTCTATACTTTTGGGATTGTATCTCAAAAAACTTGCAAAGCAATAATTCAAAATCCGTGGAGCGTTCCACGGATTTTTTTGAACTATGAACTGTGAACTATGAACTATGAACTATGGTAGTTTTTGCGGAGCAAAAACATTTTTATTTAATGCGGGATGACGAGGACGTCATCCCCTACGGTTATCGAACAGCCGTGGCAACTGCGTAGGGGACGTCGTCCTCGACGTCCCGCAAACTGTTCGCACACAACGGAATGGGCAAGCCCATTCCCTACAACGCTGCCATAACTACCGTCTGTAGAACCCAAAGTCTGCAGGGACGAGCGATGGTAAAACGCTGTAGAACAAAAACGCAAAATTAAAAGAAATCTGTTTACAGATTTCTACCTATAAAGAAAACAAAAATGCGAGAGATAAATTAAAATCCCTCGCATTTGTTATTACGGATTATTTAATTTGCGTTTCGATCTACAGTGTTTTACCGAGCGACAACGTTAAATATACGTCCTTTTACATAGATCTTTTTAACAATAGTCTTGCCTTCCAGCGCCTGATCCAGCACGCCGGATTTTTCCACGATCTCCCAAGCGGTGTTTTCGTCCGCATCCTTGGGAACCACTACGGTGCCCTTCAGCTTGCCCAGGAACTGCACCGCGATCTCAACGGTATCGTCCACGGTCTTGCTCTCGTCGTAAAGGGGCCAAGAAGCGAGGGAAACGTAAGAATTTTCGCCAAGATCGTGCCACATTTCCTCTGCAAGGTGAGGTGCAAAGGGAGCGAGCAGCTTAACAAAAATCTTGAGTTCATCGCCATTTATTGCGTTCTTTTCGTACACGCCGTTAATGTAGCTCATCATAGCCGCAATAGCGGTGTTGAACTTCATATTGTCAATATCGCTTGTAACCTTCTTGATAAGCTTATGGAGCGCGGATTCGGATGCGCTGTCGGAAGCACAGCCGGGCAGCTCTGCCATACCTGCCACACGGTCAAGGAATCTCTTACATCCGCGCACGGAAGAATCGTTCCAGGGGGATGCCTTTTCGTAATCGCCCATAAACATTATATACACACGCAGAACGTCTGCGCCGAATTTGTCCACTATTTCGTTGGGGTCAACCACGTTGCCGCGGGATTTGGACATCTTCTCTCCGTCGGGACCCAGAATAAGTCCCTGAGCGGTACGCTTTGCGTAAGGCTCGGCAGTGTTCACTTCGCCGATATCGTAAAGGAACCGATGCCAGAAACGGGAGTAGATCATATGTCTGGTAACGTGCTCCATACCGCCGTTGTACCAGTCTACGGGCATCCAGTAATCCAGCGCTTCTTTGGAGCAAAATTCCTCGGTGTTGTGCGGGTCAAGATAACGGAGGAAATACCAGGAAGAACCTGCCCACTGAGGCATAGTGTCGGTTTCACGCTTTGCGGGAGCGCCGCACTTGGGACAGACGCAGTTAACAAAGCTTTCTACCTTTGCCAGAGGGCTTTCCCCGCCTTCGCCGGGCACGAACTGCTCCATATCGGGCAGACGGAGGGGAAGTTCATCGTAAGGCACAGCCACGTCGCCGCAATGCTCACAGTGAACGATGGGAATAGGCTCGCCCCAGTAACGCTGGCGGTTGAACGCCCAGTCCTTCATCTTGAACTGAACACCGCCCTCGCCCAGGCCTTTTTCTTCCAAAACCTTAATGGCGGCAGAAACTGCTTCTTTTTTATTGGTAATACCGTTTAAGAATTCGGAGTTTATCATTTCTCCGTCGCCGGTGTAGGCACTCTCGCCGTCGCCGCCCTTGATAACGGGAATAATATCCACGCCGAATTTCTTTGCAAACTCAAAATCGCGGTCATCGTGGGCGGGAACAGCCATAATCGCGCCGGTGCCGTAGCCCATCATAACGTAATCGGAAATAAATATGGGAACTTCCTTGCCGGAAAGGGGATTTATTGCCGTAAGACCGTTAAGGCGCACACCGGTCTTATCCTTGTTAAGCTGTGTGCGCTCGAATTCCGTTTTCTTCGCACATTCCTCGCGGTATGCAAGAACATCGGACATATTGTTTATCTTTTCGGCATATTTGTCGATCAGAGGATGCTCGGGCGCCATAACCATAAAGGTAACGCCGAACATTGTATCGGGTCTGGTGGTGTAGATACGGAGCTTTTCGTCAACCTCTTTAAGCCGGAAGGATGCGAACGCGCCCTCGCTCTTGCCGATCCAGTTTTCCTGCTGGAGCACTATGTTGGGAAGATAGTCCACGTCCTTAAGACCCTGCAGCAGCTTGTCCGCATACTTGGTTATGCGCAGATACCAAACGTCCTTGGATTTCTGCACAACGTCGCTGTGGCATATGTCGCACTTACCGCCCTGGCTGTCCTCGTTGGAAAGCACACAGCGGCAGGAGGGACAGTAGTTTACGGATGCTTTATCGCGGAACACGTATCCGTGCTCGAACAGCTTAAGGAATATCCACTGTGTCCACTTGTAGTAGTCCTCTTCGGTGGTGTCGATAACTCTCGTCCAGTCAAAGCCAAAGCCCACACGCTTCATCTGGGAGGTGAACTTTGCAATGTTGTTATCCGTAACGGTTCTGGGGTGGGTGTTGGTCTTTATCGCGTAGTTTTCGGTAGGAAGACCGAACGCATCAAAGCCTATGGGGAACAGAACGTTGTATCCCTCCATACGCTTTTTACGGGTAATGACCTCAAGTCCGCCGTAAGCCTTGATGTGGCCTACGTGCATTCCCGCACCCGAAGGGTAGGGAAACTCTACCAGACCGTAAAATTTCTTTTTGCTTTTGTCAATATCGCAGACAAAGACCTTGTCTTCGTCCCATTTGTTTTGCCAGTAGGATTCGTAATGTTTGTAGTCGTACTTCATAATAAAATCTCACTTGATATATAATTGTAACGAGGAACTATGAACTATGAACTAGGAACTTCGGAAGATTTTTGTTCGCAGAACAAAAATCAACCATTAGTTCATCGTTCATCGTTTATCGTTCATAGTTTTAAACCGTCCACAGCTTATCTAATTTATAAAACTCTCTGCCTTCTTTTGTGAACACATGAACTATAACAGATCCGTAGTCCACCAGTATCCACATATTGTTTCCTCTGCCCTCGGTGCGGAGCGGGTCTATGCCCAACTCTTCCTTAACCTTAAACTCCACCTCGTCTGCAAGGGTATTTATGTGGGTGTTGGATGTACCCGTAGCCAGCACGAACCAGTCCGCAAGAACTGTCTGCTTCGCTACGTGGATAGCCGAAATATTCTGTCCGTTTTTGCTGTCAAGAGCCGCCTGAGCAACTGCTGCGATCTTGTCTTGTAATGCCAATTCTGCCATAAAAATCTCCTTTTGCGGACGGTCGAGGACGCCCGTCCCTACGATTATCGAAATCCCACGGCTGTTTACAAACCGTAGGGGCAGGCGTCCTCGACTGCCCGCCTTCCATACCATTCCTCTGCTTCCAATGTCAGCGGATGAATGTATGCTTTCTTTTCTTTTAAATGATCTACCGTATATTTTAATACGGTATAAATTAATTTATCTATATTTTTAACCGTTTTTTCGCTTTTCAAATATTCGTTTCTTGCGCTTTTGCAAGACTCGTACTCGCGGTTTTCCTCGATATAATCGGCAATAAATATAATTTTCTCTATTTCCGTCATATTCGGTCTGCCGGTGGTGTGGTAGCGCACTGCGTTTACAACGGAATCGCTTTTGCCTTCTCTTTTTAACCTTTCCGCCCCCGTGAATGCGTGTATCACCGCAGGGGAGCGCAACAGATCCTCTGTCGGTTCAATACCGTATTCCTTTAAAAGGGATATCTGGTCTTCGCTTTTTGTGCAATCGTGGTAGAAAGCGGCGGTAAACACCTCGTCTTTATCAAGATGAGGGAAAACCTCGCTCCGTATCATCTCCGCGGCGGCGACCACGCCCGCAATATGTTTTTCCCTGCTCATTTTTCGGGAAGGACTATTTTGCGGTTGTCTTTATTTTTTGCCTGCTTGTAAAGGACTACCTTTCTTCCTATCACCTGCACAGGCTCTGCGCCCAATTCCTCCACCAGAATATCACACAATTCTCTGGGGGTATAGGGGCTGGTTTCAAGCACGGTTATTTTAATAAGCTCTCTGGCTTCCAGACCGTCGGCAAAGGCTTTTAGCTGGTTTTTCGTAACCTCGCCCTTTCCCGCAATATACAGTGCCTGCACGTTGTTGGCAAGGGAGCGAAGGTACGCCCGCTGTTTTGTGGTTATCATTTGAGCAGTTCTCCTATTTCTTCTTTTGTAAGACGGCGGTACTGTCCCGCTTTTAGATCCCCCAGACGCAGCGTGCCGATCTGCACCCTCTTAAGCTGGGTAATGGTAATTCCCACGCTTTCGCACATACGGCGTATCTGGCGGTTTTTTCCTTCGGTAAGGGTGAATTTTATCAGGCTTCCCGTAGGGCTTCTTTTAATAAGCTCCACTCCCACGGGGTTTATCTTTTCACCCTCCAGAGTGCGCATATTCCGCAAAGCATCCAATGCGTTATTGTCCGCATTGCCTCTTATATACACGTGGTATATCTTTTTCTTTCCGCTTTTGGGGTGGGTAAGACGGTTAGCCAAGTCCCCGTCGTTGGTCATTATCAGCAGTCCCTCGCTGTCCTTGTCCAGTCTGCCCGCAGGGTACAGACGGTACGGCAGGTCGATAAGATCGTTAACCGTCTTTCTGCCCAATTCGTCGCTCATAGTGGTAACGTATCCGCCGGGCTTGTTAAGCATAACCGTAATTTTACCGCTCTCCGGCTTGACGGGCACGCCGTTTATACGGATATCGTCCTTTTCGCACACGGGCTGACCGATCACGGCTTTTTGCCCGTTAACGGTAACGGACCCTTTTTCCACCTCTTTTTCTGCGGCACGGCGGGACATTACTCCGCAGGAGGCAATGTACTTTTGTATACGCTCCATTATTCGGCGGTTTCCTCGGTTTTGTCCCCTACGGGTTCTTCCTCTGCCTTGGGCTGAGCGATAATGTCCTTTATCTTAAGCACCAATTCGGGACCTCTGTCAATAAGGGAATTCACCGCAGTAATAGTTTTGCTCACGGGGTCTTGAGGAGCATATTCAAAGGAGGCGGGGTTCTTAAGGTCAAGCATACGCACCTCGCCGTTTTGAATAAGCAAAAATCCAAGGGGAACAACGCTTACTCCCGCGCCGTTTCCGCCTGCAAAATGAGGCGCCTTGTCTGCCGTTTCGTTTTTGCCGTTGTAATCCACACCGCCGGATGCAAATCCCACGGAAACCTTGGAAAAGGGTACGATAGTAATACCCCCATCAATGGTAATGGGGTCGCCCACTACGGTGTTTACGTCAGCCACCGAGCCGATTTTTGCTAAAGTTGATTCTATAACTTGCTTCAAAGGAATATCGTTCATATGTTTTCCTCCTTTTTGGGGACACGTTCATTCGGCGCAGAACCAAAAACGCAAAATTCACTCAAATGTTTCGAAAACCGTAGGGGCAGGCGTCCTCGACTGCCCGCCTCTAATGGTTCAGAGGTAGAAATTCTTACAGAATTTCTTTAAAATAATTTAATTTGCGTTTTTGTAGAAATTTTCGTGTCGCTCGCTGTAGTTTACTACAGCTACCGCTAACGAAAATTCCTTCTGCATCCAAATGCTCCGTGTCCTTCGGATTTATTTTTTAGTTTCTTGTTTTCTTGTTTTTAACTTAAACCTGAGCCAAACCAATCCTGCCGCTATTCCCGTAATAACCACGTTCCACAGCGTTACGGATGCGCCGATATCAACGTAGATATCCATACTTTCGCTCAGAAAATCGGGCTTGCATTCGGAATAGATCCTTGCCCCTTTTTTGTGGCGGTAGTTAAGTATAACCTCGTTCAGGTTTGCCATAAGCCCGCATATACCGCCGTAAAGTATGGCGGTCTGCGCCGCATCGGGCGTGCCTACGGAAACCTTGAAAACGTATTTTTCTATTCTTATCTTTTTGCCGAAATGCTTGAATGCGGCAATAGTGAGGTTTTTAAAAAATTCAAGCTGATCTTTAAAGGGAACTTTTTGTTTTTCCTTTTTCTTTTTCCCTTTTGCTTTTTTCTTTTCCTTTTTCGGCGCTTTTTCTTTGGGCTTTTCTTCGGACTTTTCCTTTTTAATATAATCGTTCAAGGCGAATTCATAGGAAATTTTACCCAAAGCGACTCTTACGAAAAGTTCATTACACCAAGTAACAAACACCTTTGCCCGCAGGCATAGGAAAAGACAAAAAAGCGCGATAATACCGAGTATTATATAAAGAGCTAACACTGCTCGTCCTCCGGTATAAGGCTTCCCACGGTTTCGCTTTCCGCCATCAGCACGCCGGTATCGGGCAGTTCGGAAAGGCTTTCAAGCCCGAAACAGCGCAGGAAGTTTTCTCCCGTGCCCAGAAGTGTAGGTCTGCCGGGTGCATCCAGCACGCCCTTTTCGCAAATCAAGCCCTTATCCAGCAGAGAACCCACGATATAGGTGGAATCCACACCGCGCACCGTTTCTATAAATGAACGGGTTACGGGCTGGTTGTATGCGATTATCGCCAGCACTTCCAAAGCCGCCTTGGAAAGAGGGGGAGTTTTTTTCATCTCCAGCGCTTTTCTCACAAGGTCTGCCATACAGCTTTTTGTGCATATCTGGTACGCGCCGTCAAGGAATATAAGCTGAATACCGCTTTCGGGAGAATCCAGACGGGCGCGCAAATGCTCTGCCGCCTGAGTAAGCTCATCGGAGGTTATATCAAAAAGCTCGGTAAGGCGTTCTTTCTGAACGGGAGCACCGCAGGCGAAAAGCACCGCTTCCATCGCCGCGGAAATTTCGGATACGTTCATTTTTTTACTCCTCCTCCGTTACAATTTCAAGGTAAACGTCGTCCCCGTTGCCTTCTACACGCAAAGCGCCGTCCCGCACCATTTCAAGCAGTGCGAGGAAGGTGGCGACGATCTCGCCTCTGCCGCCGCAATCGTCAAAAAGGACGGTAAAAACGCATCTTTTTAGGCGGGAAAGCCGCTTTGATATGTGCAGCACCTTTTCGTCCACCGTAAAATACCGCTCGTTTTCCAGCTTTTCAAACAAAGCGGGGGTGTTTTTTTGGCTGTCCTCGGGAATTCGTGTGCCCATTCTTATGAACGCTTCCACCAAAAGGGAAACGGGGTGAAGCCTTGAATAGCTTCCGGGGGGCAATTCCTCGGGCTCACGGGTAAATCTATCGTAAAATTCCTCTGCTCTGTCCTTTAAGATCACCGCCGCAAGCTGTGCCTTGCGGTGCTCGAGCAGTGCGTCTACCAGCACCTGTCTGGGGTCTTCTTCCCCTTCTTCGCGGGGGAGAAGCATACGGGATTTTATAAGCATCAGGGTGGATCCCATAACTATAAAATCTCCCGTAACCTCCATCTGCCGGGACATCAGAGTTTCGATATATTCGATATATTGCTCGCATATTTCGGATATGGGGATATCCAGTATATCTATTTTATGCTTTTGTATAAGAGCAAGCAGCAGGTCCAGAGGACCTTCGTACTGCTCTATCTTTACAATTTTTTCTTCCATATCAGAAAAGACTCCTGATAAGCGACCACAAAGCGTAGCCGGGAATGGAGAAAATGCCTATAAGCGTTTCCCGTATATAATCAATGGGCCACCATATTATATTTATAATGTTGCCGATCACGGGAACGTTATCTCCCACTATAAGCACCAGCATTACTATATAGAAGTATCTTTCCCACATAAGGTATTTTGCGGCAACTCTTCCGGGGAGCAGGCAGGAAAGCACCTTGCTTCCGTCCAACGGGGGAAGAGGTATAAGGTTAAACACCGCAAGACCTATATTAAGGGTGGCGGCAATATAGAATGCGTAAAACAGTACCGTTCCCGCAGTGCTCACGGGCATAAATATAGCTATAGCCGTGTAGAGCAGGGAGAATATAAACCCAAGTATAAGGTTGGAAACGGGGCCCGCAAGGGCAACAAACGCTATATCTCTCTTAGGTCTTCTCAGATTGCGGTAGTTAACGGGAACGGGCTTTGCCCAGCCGTAGCCCACAAGCAGCATGGATAATGCACCCATAGGGTCAAGATGCGCAAGGGGATTAAGGGATATGCGCCCGTTCATATATGCGGTATCGTCACCGCATTTGTGTGCCATCCATCCGTGGGCGCATTCGTGCACCGTAAGGGAAAACAAAAGAGATATAATGGTAAGGGATGCAAAAATTGCGATCTCGGCAGGGGAAACGCCTGCGAGGTAGGATTGTATAAAAGATATAATCATAGTTTATCTCTCAAACGATGAACTGGGAACTATGAACTATGAACTTCGGTAGCTTTTTTCGCGTAAAGACGCGAAAAAAGGTTTCCATTCCGGGGTCCCTACAAAACCTGCGGTTTTGCGGGGTGGTTCGTTCATCGTTCATCGTTTATCGTTCATCGTTATTTTATCTTTATCATCGAGCTTTCCCACATATCTTTAGGCTCAAAGCCCAGCAACGTAACAACCGTGGCGGCTACGTTTGCAAGGCCGTACTGACCTTCTACACATTCATAGTCGTTTCTGCCGGTGTTATCGTAGATAATGCAGGGAACGGGGTTAAGAGTATGGCTTGTCTTTGCCTTGGGAGTGCCGTCCTCGTTAAGAGAAACTGCGCCCTTTTTCTTGTTGTATTCGTACATTTCGTCGGCGTTGCCGTGGTCTGCGGTAATAACAGCCACCGCGCCCGCCTTGTCAACTGCCTTGAGAATACGTGCAAGGCAAAGGTCCAGGGCTTCCATAGATATCTTGGTAGCGGCAAAGGAGCCGGTGTGACCAACCATATCGCCGTCGGCGAAGTTTACACGGAGATAACCGTATTTTCCGCTCTCGATAGCTTCGATCAGCAGATCGGTGATCTCTGCGCACTTCATCCAGGGGCGCTGCTCAAAGGGAACCACATCGGAGGGAACCTCAACGTAGGTTTCCAGCTCTTCGTTAAACTTTCCGCTTCTGTTTCCGTTCCAGAAATAGGTAACGTGGCCGTATTTCTGGGTTTCGCTCAGCGCGTACTGGTTAACGCCCAGAGAAGCAAGGTATTCACCCATGGTGTTGGAAATTTCGGGAGGAGAAACCAGATACATCGAGGGAACGTGAGCGTCGCCGTCATACTCCAGCATACCTGCGTAAACTACGTTGGGCACGCGCACACGGTCGAATTTATCAAAATCCTTATCGTCAAATGCCTTGGAAATTTCAATAGCTCTGTCGCCGCGGAAGTTAAAGAATACTACGCTGTCCCCGTCCTCGATAGTTCCCACAGGCTTATTTTCCTCGGCAATAACGAAGGGAGGAAGATCCTGGTCGATCTTGCCGGTTTCCTCGCGGTAGGTAACAACAGCCTCGTGGGCGGATGCAAAATATCTTCCTTCGCCCAGCACGTGGGTGTGCCAGCCCTTTTCAACCATAGACCAGTTTGCTTCGTATCTGTCCATGGTAATAACCATTCTTCCGCCGCCGGATGCAATGCGTGCATCGAAGCCTTCGCCGCAAAGGTCTTTAAGCCAAGCTTCAAAGGGATCAACGTATTCAAGCGCGGACGTTTCGCCAACGTCGCGGCCGTCAAGCAGTATGTGTATACGAACCTTCTTAACGCCGTCCGCCTTGGCTCTAACTATCATAGCCTTCAGGTGGTCGATGTGGGAATGCACGTTACCGTCGGAAAACAAGCCGATAAAATGTACAGAACCGGTGTCGCCTACGTTGGCAACAACCTTTTTCCAGCTTTCGCTGTTAAACAGCTTTTCGCTCTCAATAGCGGAGGAAACCAGCTTTGCGCCCTGAGCAAATACCTGACCTGCGCCCAGTGCGTTGTGGCCAACCTCGCTGTTGCCCATATCGTCATCGGAGGGAAGACCTACCGCCGTTCCGTGAGCCTTAAGAGAAAAGGTGGGGTAATTCGCCATAAGCATATCCAATGTAGGTGTGCTTGCGGCGGCAACAGCGTTGCCCTCGGTTCTGGGACAAAGGCCTACGCCGTCCATAACTATAGTAACTACGGGTGTTTTGATTTTAGACATAATAATACTCCTTTTGGGACACGCTCATTCGGCGCAGACCCAAAAACGCAAAATGCACATAAATGTTTCGAAAACCGTAGGGACAGACGTCCTCGGCTGTCCGCTGTAATGGTTTAGGTAGAAATCCTGTCGGATTTCTTTAAATTTGTTTAATTTGCGTTTTTGTAGAAACTTTTACTTCGCTTGCTGTAGTCGACTACAGCTCCCGACGGGGTCCCCAAAAATCCACGCATTTTTGTGGTGCCATATCCCGCTCGTAAAAGTTCCTTCTGCATCCAAATGCTTCGTGTCCATCAGTTTTTATTTTTTCGCCGCTATCTGTGTGCAGACTTCTTCATTATCTCTAAGATTATACTCCATTTTTTCCTATTTATCAAGACAATTTTAAAATTTGTTACAATATATATAATAAAGCCGTGTTAAAAATCTTGTTGCATTTTATTCTTTTCGGTTGTATAATTACCCTATCCAAAGAAAAAAGCGGAAAACGGTGTAATTACCGTGGCGCGGGCGGAGGTAGAAAACCCGTCCCTCGCCGTAAAGGAAAGCATGGTGTAAATCCATACGCAACAGCCATTGCCGTGAAAGCCGGAATACTTTTCTTTCCGTAAAATGCGCATTTCTCTTGGGCAATGTGTGCCCCGAACACACAGAAGAGAAAATGTGATTTTCTCCGCGGAATTCCCCCACAAAAGGTTTTTTGATTACGTAACAACAGACGCGGCGTATCACGAAAAACGCTTTTGCGGGGACCCCAAAAAAACATTTATTTTTAGGAGAAAAAACAATGAAAAAAGCAACACTTTTAACACTTTTGGCGTTACTCGCCGTATTTACTCTTGCTTCCTGCAGGACCGTCCCCGAGGGACTGTGGGATGATGCCGCCTATACCGAGGATACCACTCTCGGCACGGGTGAAACCACTATAAAGGTTACCGTCACCGCGGAGGATTATTCCGTAACCTTTACCATCAACACGGATATGGATACTCTGGGTAACGCTCTTGCAGATCTTGACCTTATTGACGGAACTCTCGGCGATTACGGCTTGTATATTACCGAAGTAAACGGTATGACCTTGGTTTATGAAACTCACGGTATGTACTGGGCTCTTTACGAGAACGGCTCCTACGCTATGACCGGTGCTGACGGTATTAATATAACCGATGGCGGCGAATATGAATTCAAAGCCGAAAAGTAAAAGCAGGCTGTTTTTATTCCGCCTCATATTGTACGCAATGTTGGGGGCTTTGATGTTCGTCGCCAAGGAGGCGGTGGAATTCCTGCCCAACATTCACCCCGTGGGACTTTTTATACTTGCCTTTACCGCCGTATACAGATGGGGAGCATTGGTACCCATATACATTTTTGTAATACTGTGCGGTATTTTCGACGGATTCGGGACGTGGTGGGTAATGTATCTTTACGTTTGGGCTGTCCTTTGGGGTGTGGGAATGTTAATTCCCAAAAAGATATACACATCTAAGTGGGGATATCCCGTTTTGGCAATAGTGAACGGCTTGTACGGGCTTTCCTTCGGCGTGCTTTGCGCCCCGTGGGAAGCGATTGTCCGCGGATTTGATCTTAAACAGACTCTTGTGTGGATAAGCGCAGGGCTTACCTTCGATATTTACCATCTTGCAGGTAATTTCGCCGCAGGACTTTTGGTAGTGCCCTTGGTACTGCTGCTCACAAAGCTTGAGCGTATGTACGCAAAATAAAAATTTTTAAGAGGTGCCTTATGTCGGAATTACTTTCTCCCGCAGGGAATATGTCCTGTCTTGATGCCGCTTTGTCGGCAGGGGCAGATGCGGTATATCTGGCAGGCACCTCTTTCGGTGCCCGTGCCTTTGCGGGCAATTTTGATAACGATTCTCTTTTGCTTGCATCGGAAAAGGTGCATTCTTGGGGCAAAAAGCTGTACGTTACCGTAAACACCCTGGTGACGGACCGTGAAATTGATTCCGCCCTTGAATTCGCCCGTTTTCTTTATGAAAACAAGGTGTGCGACGGGATAATTATTCAGGATCTCGGTCTGGCGGGTGAGATAAAAAAACACTTTCCAAGCCTTTCTCTCCACGGCTCAACCCAGATGTGCGTTCATTCCGCTTCCGGTGTTTTAAAGGCAAAGGAGATGGGAATGGAACGGGTAGTTATCGCCCGTGAAGCAAGCAGAGAGGAAATTAAGGAGTGCGTTTCCACGGGGGTGGAAATAGAAGCATTTGTCCACGGTGCGTATTGCGTAAGCCAATCCGGGGGATGCTTAATGTCATCCTTCATCGGCAAGCGCAGCGGAAATCGGGGCGAATGCGCCCAGCCCTGCCGTCTGCCCTACGATGGCGGATACCACCTTTCTTTAAGGGATATGTGCCTTGCACAGTATATAAATGAGCTTTTGGATATGGGAGTTGCCTCCTTTAAAATAGAGGGCAGAATGAAATCTCCCGAATACGTGTATTCCGTAACCAAAGCCTACCGCACGCTTATGGACGAGCACCGTCCCGCCACGGAAAAAGAGTATGAGGATCTGCAAAAGATCTTTTCCCGCAGCGGCTTTTCCGCAGGGTACTACCTTTCCAAAAAGGGGAAAAATATGTTCGGCGTCCGCAGGGAAGAGGACAAAGCGTTAACCAGAGAAACGGTTGCGGAGATTCCGCCGTTAAAAGAAAAAAGTGTAGATATATTCGGCTATTTTACCCTCGGTGAAGCTTGCGTTACCGCCCTTTGCGGGGAGGATTCCTTTACCCTCTTCGGCACTTGTCTTCCCGCCACGGGCAAGGGTACGGAGGAAGCGGAGCTTGTCCGCCGTCTTTCCAAAACGGGGGGAAGCGGCTTTAAGGCGGGGATTGTTTCCGTCACCGCAGATGAAGGCATATTTATGACCGCCTCCGCCGTAAACGATATGCGCCGTAAAGCGCTGGAGGGGCTCAAAAAAGAGATACTGTTAAAAAACTCCCCCGCCAAGAGCAACGCAACACCGAATATTAAAAAAGAAGACCTTTTATATCTTCCCGTAAAAGGGGATATATACCGTATCTACAACCCCGAAAACGGATTTAACGTGCCCGATAACGCTGTGCGTATAGATATACCCCTTTGGAAGTTTAACGAAAACACCGTAAAGCGTTATGATGTATCAAAAATATCCCTCCTGCTTCCCAGAGTTATAACTACTTCGGAAGAGAGGGATGTAAAGGAAGCCCTTGAAAAAGCGAAAAAGCTTGGTGTAAAGCGGGTTACCGTAACCAATATCGGGCATATTTCCCTTTGCCGCGGCTTTGCCGTTTACGGGGACGGAAACCTAAACGTTACCAACACGTTTACCGCAAAAATGCTTGAGGAAATGGGCTTTTCCGGCGTGTGCGTTTCACCCGAGGTCACGCCGCAGGCGGTTAAGACGGAGATCGGCGAATATCCCGTATACGGCAGGCAGGTTTTAATGCATACGGAAAACTGTATTATCAAAAACATTTCCGGCTGTGTAAAGGGATGCAAAGCCGTCCTTACCGACCGTATGGGCGCCCGCTTCCCCGTGCAGGGAGAATATAACCACCGCAATCTCATCTTCAATTCCGTACCCACTTATCTTTTGGATAAAAACGTTTCCCATAACCGCTTGTTTGTTATTACGGACGAGAAAGAGGTTTCGGGTAAGCCGAAGGAATTTACGAGAGGATACCATAAATGAGGAATGATGAATGCGACGCACTCGCAAAGCGAGTGCTAAATGATGAATGATGGTTGCTTTTTGCACGAACGTGCAAAAAGCTTCCGTAATTCCTCGTTCCTCGTTTCTCGTTCCTCATTAAAAAAAGAGCAGACATCTGCTCTTTTTCTTATCTTACAGTTATTATTCTATCTCCGCAGACTACGATGTGTTCCTCCAGCCTGCAGGCGACTTTGGAAAGGAGATCCGAAACCGCGCGGGTGGTCAGAATATCGTCGGCAGAAGGGCGGGCGGATCTATCGGGGTGGTTGTGGGCAAGAATTACCGCCGCCGCCCCGCAGGAAAGCACCGCGTTTAAAAGTGTGCGGTGGGAAAAGTTGGCTCCCGCCCTCGTCCCGCGGGAAAGACGGGTTATATCCAGCAGCTGTCCCTTTTCCGAAAGGGATGCCGCCCACACCTCCTCGTGGGGAAGCGAGGACAAAAGATTGCAGAAGAAATCGCGCTTTTCTTCATAGGTGTTAAGATACACCGCTTCCTCGGGCACGGGAGTTTTTCTTGCCATCAGGCAGGCGGTCTGTATAAGTATCGCCGTTTTTTCGCCGATTCCCTTTACCGACATAAGCTGGGATTTTGTTGCGTTTGCCACACCCCGCAGAGAGCCGAAACGGTTTATCAGCTCCTCCGCCATAGGGCGGGTGTCCCCTCGGGGAATAGCGTAAAACAGCAAAACCTCCAACAGCTCATCGTCCGTTCCGCAGGGAAGCTCGCCGCCGTAAACACGGGCGCGGATACGCTCTCTGTGCCCCGAGTGATCGGGTTTTGCAGCCGCCGCGGCGGGTTTACTCGCGGGGTCCCCGAAAACGCCCTGCGTTTTTGGGGTGCTTACTTTTTCCATCGCATTTCACCGTCGCCTTCAAGATGGCGTTTAAGGTAAAGGTAATCGTTTGCGTCCACTCTGCCGTTTCTGTTAAAGTCTATAGGGGAAATATCCTCCTCCGTGGGAGCGAGCAGGGCGGCTTTAAGGGAATCTATATCCGTGTTGTCCACCTTGCCGTCGGAATTCATATCGCCTGCAGTAAGCGCATCCTCTAAAAGAGCCTCAGATATCCATTCCAGATACTTGCTGTGACCGTACTCGCTGCAATGAAGTCCGTCATACAGCATAGTAAACTTGGACATATCCTCGTTTTCGCTTAACTTTGCGATATCCACCAGCTTACAGCCGTATTCCGCCGCAATATCTCTTACCGCCTGACGGAAAGCGTCCAGATGCTTACCCGTGTAATCCAAGCCGTACTGACCGGGTGAATAGTAATTTTCTGCCTTGTGGGGATTATGAGGTGTTACCAGAATTACCTCGCAGCCTATCTTTTGCAGTTCTTCTATAAAATATTTGATGTTTGCCTTGTAGGATTCCAGGGGGTAGTTGGGCTCGCCCGTGGCAACCACCTCCGCCTGGTCGTTCATACCGAAGTTTATTATGCATATATCGGGGTTTTTATCCAGTACGTCCCTTTTAAAGCGGTTTTTGCCCATCAGGGATGTGTCGCCCCCCACACCGGAATTGATAACGTCGGTTCCGATCACGGTAAGCATACCCTTTACCCAGCCCGTGAAGGCGGTAAGGCTGTCGCCGAAGGCAACCACCGTCTTTTCGGTAAGCTGGCTTGCCAGCGCCGTATCGCTGAACACTACCATCTTGGTGCGGATAACGGATGAATATTCGTCCCCCTTCTTTGCCCACAGAGAAACGGTGAGCATATCGGACTTTTTAAACACGCTTGCGGGAATTTCGTAGGTATCGGATGTAAGCTTTTTGGTAGATTGGATCACCTTTCCGTCATCACAAACGGAAGCATCGTTTATAACCAGGTAATATCCCACGGATTTATCGTAGTTATCTATCTTTAAGGTAAATCCGTCCTTTGTTGCGGCGGTTATACCCATATGATTAAGATTTGAGCTTATTTTAAATCCCTTTTCCTCGGGGGTGTGGGGAGTACCGCTTCCCTTTCCGCCGAAGGTTACCTTGGCGGTTTTTCCGTTCATATACAGATACGCTTCGTCCCCGATATGCACGTTCACCAGCCCGTCAAAGGAGGAAGAATAGCAGTCTGCAATAACAAAACCGTTTTTGGGAATAACGGCGCATTTGGACATACCGCTTCCCGTGGTGTTGTTTATGCTTATAACCTTGTACACGCCCGCGTTAAAATCGTAATCGCACACGATAACACGCCACCAGGAATAATCGCTGTAAGCGCCGAAGGGAATGGTATCCTTGCCGAAATCCGCGGTAAAGAGTATGGCATCCTCGGATTGATAAGAATTCACGTTCACCTTATTGGCGTTCCAGGTTACGGTTGCCGCGTCCGCTTCCACAGCGGGAACGATTCCGCATATAAACGCTGATACCAGCAAAGCTGAAATAAGCTTTTTTATCTTCATTTTATATTTCTCCTTGCGTTTTCTTACATATTTTATATTACAATAAAACCCGCGGTTTGTCAATGATACGAGAAAATCATACGCTTTTGCTTTTTTTGTATTGCTTTAAAAGGGTTTGTGTAGTAAAATTAATAGGAAGTATGTGTTGTCCGGGCGGTTTTTATGAAAAAATATATTGCTTTTGTACTTATTTTAATATTTATACTGTCTTCCTGCTCTGTTCCTTCGGGGGATGTATCCTTCGATCCTTCCTGCGGCAGCTGCGCAGATACAAACGATGACGGCATCTGCGATATCTGTTCCGTAAGCGTAATGGTGGAGGTGGATATATATTCGGTAAACGATCTCCACGGCAAGCTGGCGGACGGAAGCAACCATATCGGCGTGGACGAGCTTACCACCTTTTTAAAATTCGCCCGCATAGAAAACCCCAATACCTTCGTTATCTCCGCAGGGGATATGTGGCAGGGAAGCGCGGAATCCAACCTTACCGACGGAGCGATTATTACCGATTGGATGAACGAAACGGGCTTTGTGTGTATGACCTTGGGCAACCACGAATACGATTGGGGCGAAGAGCCCATTATCCAAAACGATAAAAATGCGTCCTTTCCTTTCCTCGCCATAAATATATATGATCGGGAAACCGATACCCCCGTGGATTACTGCCAACCCTCGGTGCTTGTGGACAAGGGCAAATATCAGATCGGCTTTATCGGCGCAATGGGGGATTGCTATTCTTCCATCGCTCCCGAGCAGGTGGAGGACGTGTATTTTATTACGGGCGCGCCGCTCACCGCTTTGGTCAAGGCGGAATCCGACCGCTTGCGGGAAATGGGCGCGGATATTATCGTATACCTGCTTCACGATGGGTACGACCAAAGCTCAAAATCCCTGCAGTACGCTTCTGCGGGACGGCTTTCTTCCTATTACGACGTTTCTCTTTCCGACGGATACGTGGATATAGTTTTCGAGGGACACTCCCACCAGTATTACCGCATTACCGATGATTACGGCGTGTACCATTTGCAAAACGGAGGCGACAACAAGCAGGGTATTTCCCACGGGGAGATAATGTTAAACACCGCCAACGGAAATATTAAGGTAAGCAAAGCGGACCTTATCTCCGCGGATTCCTATTCCGCTATGCCGGATGATCCCATAGTGGAACAGCTGCTTGAAAAATACGAATCGGATATCGGCTTTGCCGACGATATTCTGGGCTATAACTCCGCAGACAGAAACAGAAACTTTCTTCGCGCTCTCGCGGCACAGTTATATTACCAAAAGGGTGTGGAAGAATGGGGAAGTGAATACGATATAGTCCTGGGCGGGGGTTTTTTAAACGTGCGCAGTCCGGGGTATCTGGCAAAGGGAGATGTAACCTATGCTTCGCTTCAGTCCCTTTTCCCCTTTGATAATTACCTTACCTTATGCGCCGTATCGGGCAGGGATCTTCTTAATAAATTCTTTGAAACGGGCAACGATAACTATTTTATCTTTTGCGGCGAATACGGCGAAAGCGTAAGGAAAAATATAGATTTAAACGAAACATATTACATCATCGTGGATTCCTATACATCCTCTTACGCCCCCAATAATCTCACGGAGATCGACAGAATAGAAGCAGAGGTGTTTGCAAGAGATCTGCTGGCAGAATATGCAAAAAGCAACGGATTTAAATGATGAATGAGGAATGCGACGCGATGCAAAGCATCGCTAAATGAGGAATTTCGGTAGCTTTTTTCGCGCAAAACGCGAAAAAAGGTTTCCATCATTTCTCATTTCTCATTTCTCATTCCTCATTAAAAAAAGAGCAGACACCGTCTGCTCTTTTAATTATAGTTAATCTGTAAAATATAAGTACGCTCCGTTCAAGCACGGCGCTTCCGCTTCATTTCCTTCGGAATCGTATGCGGTCTTTTTACCCGCGCCCTCGCCGTAGACGGAAATAACATCGCCCTCAACCAGGTATTCTTCCCCCGAAACGAAACAGCCTCTTACCAGAACAGTAAACCTGCCGTCTTCGGATCCGCACAGGTAATAATCCTCATCGGAAGCGTAATAATCCTCATAAACCCAGACTTTTTTAACCACCGTCAGTTCAAGGCGGAGATATTTGTCCTCATATTTTTGGGGATTACGGTAAAAATCCTCTGCCGTGACGTATTCGCATTTCGCCTCATACTCTTCCTTGGAAAGGGAGGTGTTTACGGGTTTATCAAATACGCTTTTTATCTCGTAAACCATGGCGGGAATTCCGCCGGGGTAAACAAAGGAAGCGTAAGGCATAACCATATACACCGCCGCAAGAGAGCCGAACAGTATCTTTTTCCATTTCGCTCTGGGGCTGGTGGCAAGGAGTATTATTCCCACAACGGTAAAGGTAAACATCATTATGAGAATAAACCACCATGAGTGGTACCATTCCACAAAGGTTACTCTGCCGTTTCCGCCGCCGCGCTTGCGGCGCTTTTTTTCCGCTTTTCGGTTGCCTGCCCGCATTTCCTCGGGGCATACCTTGCCGCAAAGAGGACATTTTTCGGAAGCGAAAAAGCACTTGCAATCCGGACATTTGTTAAGATCCGGTCTGTCAAGCTCATCGATGTCAGCGTGAGAACCCAATAGTCTGCTCATAATGATATATCCTTTCTGAAAAAATATGAAACGAGATATATGAATGAGGAATGAGGAATGCGACGCTCTTGCAAGCAAGAGCTAAATGAGGAATTACGGAAGCTTTTTGCACAACAGTGCAAAAAGCAACCATCATTTCTCATTCATCATTCATCATTTCTCATTTTAAGAGTCTTACAATAATTCCTTAATCTTCGCCAATGCCTCGCCCATAGGCACGTTCACCTTAACGCTCTTATCGCGGGTGGCGATCTCGATCTCGCCGTTATCTATATTCTTGGGGCTTACTATTGCTCTTACGGGCACGCCGAACAAGTCTGCATCCGAGAACATAAAGCCTGCGGAAACGGGTCTGTCATCGTACAATACCTGAACTCCCATATCCTCAAGGTCTTTTACCAGCTTTTCCGCACATTCCTTTACTGCGGGCTCATCTGCACGCAAAGCGCAAACCTCTACCTGCCAGGGCGCAACGGACTTGGGCCAGATAGGACCGTAATTATCTCTGCTTTCCTGACAAATGCAAGCGCACAGTCTGCCTACGCCGATACCGTAACAGCCCATAATAGGTGTCTGCAGTTCGCCGTTTTCATCGGTATAACGTAATCCCATAACCTGGGAATACTTGGTGCCCAGCTGGAATATATTGCCGATCTCAACGCCTTTTTTTATCTTCAAGCTTCTTCTGCCGCAAACGGGGCATATACCGCCGGAAACCGCCTTTGCCACGGAAACGTAGGTAACCCCCTCCACATCTCTCTCAAGGTCAAGACCGGTGAGGTGGTAATCAACCTTGTTTGCGCCGCAAACCAGATTGTGTGCGCCCTTCAGGGATTCATCGTAAACCACCTTAACATCCTTGCTTATGCCTACGGGACCGATAAAGCCCGCGGTAAGCAGACTTTCGTCAATATCTGCGGCGGGGTGAATTTCCTTGCCCAGATAATTGCGGAGCTTGGTTTCGTTAACCTCAAGGTCGCCGCGTATAAATACTACCACGTGGCTGTCGTCCTCGTTAACACGGTAGACTACCGCCTTGCAGAAATACTTGGATTTTCTGCCCACCTTGCCGCAAAGCTGGTCAATCGTCTTTACACCGGGGGTGTAAATTTCGGAAAGGGGTTCAACGGGGTACTTTTCATCGTTAACGATAATGCTGTCCGCCGCTTCCATATTGGAACGGTAATCGCAATCGTCGCATATAACCAGCGTGTCCTCGCCGATATCGGTAAGCAGCATAAACTCGTGGCTTACCTTACCGCCCATCATACCCGAATCGGACTTAACGGCAACGACGTTTTTAAGACCGCAGCGGGCAAAAATGCGCTCGTACGCCTTGTAGCATCTTTCGTAGTACTGCTCCAGATCCTCCTGAGTTCTGTGGAAGGAGTATGCGTCCTTCATAGTGAACTCACGCACACGGATAAGACCGCCTCTTGCGCGGGGCTCATCACGGAACTTTGTCTGTATCTGGTATATCATAAAGGGATATTTTGTGTAGGTCTGGGCGGTATCGCGGGCAAGCTGAACAGCCGCCTCCTCGTGAGTCATACCCAAAACCATATCGTTGTTTCCTCTGTCCTTGAAGCGGAGCAGCTCGGAACCGATGCTCTCAAATCTGCCGGATTCCTTCCAGAGGGATGCGGGCATTACCACGGGGAAGAGTACCTCCTGACCGTCGATCGCGTCCATCTCCTCGCGGATTATGTTTTCTATTTTGTTCATTATACGCTGTGCGGGGGTAAAAAGGGAATATATACCGCTTCCAACCTGTTTAATATATCCGCCGCGAACCATAAGAGCCTGACTCTCAACAATACAATCCGCAGGGGCGTTTTTGTATCTTTCGCCCAATAAAACCGAAACTTTCATAGCCTATTTTTTAACTCCTTTGCAGAGATGTTTATTACAATTTAGAATTTAGTACTTGAAATGTTCATACTTATATTATATAATACAAGGTACTACTTTGAAATCAAGTATAACAAAACAAAACGTTAAAGTCAAGCGTTGATACAAAACCACTTGTCTGAAGGAGAGAAAATTTATGTTTTCACGTAAACTTACCGCCTTTTTACTGGCGGCAATCATAGCTCTTATGCTCGTGCCCTTCGCCGCGTTTGCTGAAACCAGCGACGTAAGCGAAGTGATCGAGGATACTTCCAAAACCGAGGAGAGCATCCCCGAGGAGAGCATCCCCGAGGTAAGCGAGCCCGCGGTCAAAGAGGATCTCACCGTTACCGTTTCCTGCGGCACGGGAGGAGATTATACTCTTGAAAGCACCGAGGGAAGCCGTCCCTCCAAGAACGAATATTATTACGTTACCGGCGATACCGCCGTTCTTACCGTTACTTCCAATGACGGATATCTGGTAGATACCGTTACCGTGGACGGCACCGCTGTTGAAGCAAAGGACGGCGCATATACCTTCACCGTAACCGCAAACCACGAAGTTGCAATTACGTTCAGACAGGTTACCACCTACACCATCACCGTTGAGTGCGTGGATACCGACGGCGCTCCCGTTGACGGCGCGTACTTCAAGGTTAACGGCGAATCCTATAACGGAAATGCACGTCTTGAGGAAAATACCGATTTCACTATCGAATTTTTCGCAAAGCCCGGTTATGCTATCAAGCAGACCAGATATTTCACCGGCACCAGATATATGGATATCGACAATCCTCACGAGGATAAGCTGGTTGAGAACACCGGTTATCTCGTAGTTGTTGAGGCATTGGAAACCTACGGCGCAACCGTTACCGTTGGCGAGAACGGCTCCGTTTTGCTTAACGGCGTTTCCGTTTCCGGCGAAACCGTTGTTCCTCAGGGCATAAATTCCACCCTCACCTTCGTTCCCGATGAAGGCTATGAGGTTGACGAAGTGCTTGTAAACGAAGAAGCCGTAGAGATCGAAGACAACCAGTACACCTTCACTCCCGAGGGAGATATTACCGTTTCCGTAACCTTCAAGGAAAAGGTTGATTACTGCAAGATCACCCTTTCTGTCGGCAACGGCGGCTCTATCACCGTAAAGGACGAGCTGTACGAGATCGAGAGCAAAAAGTACATATACGTTCCCGTTGGTGAAAGCATCACTCTCGTTTTCGAGCCCCACGTTAATTACGAGCTCAACACCGTTAAGGTAAGCGGCAAGACCGTAAAGCTTAACGAGGATAACGAATATACCATAGAATGTACCGATACTGCGGCAACCGTTTCCGCAACCTTCCGTTCCACCGAGGAAAACGAAGAGGTATTCTATACCGTAACCGCGTTCGTTTCCGGCGGCGGCACTATCACTCCCGCAGGCGCAAACGAGATCGAAGAGGGCGGAGATATTACCTTCACCATCACCGCCAACGAAGGATACGAAATATATTCCGTAACCGTTGACGGCGAGGACGTAACCCTCACCGGCGGTAAATACACCATTAAGAACGTATCTGCCAATATGGTTATAAGCGCAACCTTCAAGAAGGCTACCGTAAACGATGCGCCTATCACCGTTGAGGATATTGATTGGACCGCAGAAACCATCGTTATCGACGTTACCGAAAAATCCAACGTTTCTACCGAGATTTTCCAGCGCGCCGCTTCCAATTATCCCGAAAAGAAGATTCTTATTAACGACAGCGAATTTTCCCTTGTTATCCCCGGCGGCGGTGCGTTCAACCCCGAGGGAGATACGGTTTCCTTTGATTTTATGCGTAACGGAAGCCCCAATTTCGTTGCTATTCAGGATGCGGTTTCCACCGAATATCCTTCCACCGCCTTCGTAACCGTATATTGCACTTCTCCCGCACTCCCCGCAGGCACCGTGCTTGAGATATACTTGGGCAACGAATTCTCCGGCGCAGACCTTTCTCCCGCTGAATTCCTTTCCGGCGCTCTCAATTCCATAGGCGATACCCTTACGGCGGACGAAAAGGGCTGGGCAACCGTTAATTATTCCAACCAGAAGGACCTTGTATTCGTTGAGGTTTCCGAGGACAAGGCAACTCTCACCGTAACCTATAACACCGAATGCGGTACCGTAGACCCCTCCGGCACCATCAAGGTCGCTTTGGGCGAAACAAAGACCATCACCGTAACTCCCAACGAGGGATACGTTGTAGGAAAGATCACTCTTGACGGCGAGGAGATCGATATCGCCGAGGACGGCGTTTACACCGTAACCATGGATAAGGATCACACCTTCACCGTAGTGTTCGAGGCTCCCTCCTCCGTTAACGTGGGACTCATAATCGCGCTGGTTATAATCGCTCTGGCGGTTGTGGGCGGGGCTGCGGTATTTGTCCTCCGCTGGCGCAAGAACCAGTTTTAAGACGTGGATTCGGCGCAGACCGAAACGCGAATAATATATAGTTCCGTTCAGCAAATCCCCCAATGTAGGGCGGGTGGCTTGCCCCCGCCGCTTTAATTACAAAATAAGGTAAAAATTCCGTAGACGAAAATCGCCTACGGAATTCCTTTTTATTCGCGTTTCTATAAATTTTTACTTCGCTCGCTGTAGAATACTACAGCTATCGCTCGTAAAAATTCATTCTGCATCCAAATCCCCGGTCTTAAAACCTTCTTCTATCTTGCTGCTGTGAAGATCTTAATAGGTAGTTTTTGGTCTGCTGACCAAAAACTTCCATAGTTCATAGTTCATAGTTCATAGTTCATCGTTCATAGTTCATAGTTCATCGTTAAAACAGTCCTGCTGTGAGGTATCTTTCTCCCGTGTCGGGAAGGAGGACGACTATGGTTTTTCCCATATTTTCTTCCTTTTTTGCTTCGCATATCGCGGCGTGGAGGGCTGCTCCCGAGGAAATTCCCGCTAAGATGCCTTCTGTTTTTGCAAGCATTCGTGCGCATTCAAAGGCTTCCTCCTCGGTTACGGTCTGCACCGTATCGTAAACGGAGGTATCCAGCACCGCGGGGACAAACCCTGCGCCGATCCCCTGCAAGCCGTGGCTTCCCTTTTCTCCGCCCGAGAGGACGGGGGATCTGCTTGGCTCAACAGCCACTATTTTTATATTGCCCTTTTTCTCTTTTAAAAACTTGCCCGTGCCGGTTATCGTACCGCCCGTGCCCACACCGCAGACAAATATATCCACGTTTCCGTCGGTATCTTCATATATTTCTCTGCCCGTGGTTTCGTAATGGGCTTTGGGGTTTGCGGGGTTTGTAAACTGCCCGGCAATTATACTGTTTTTGATCTCCCGCAAAAGCTCGTTTGCTTTTTTTATGGCGCCGTCCATCCCCTCGCTTTTGGGTGTCAACACAAGGGATGCGCCGTATGCGGATATAAGCATTTTCCGCTCTTCCGACATATTTTCGGGCATAACGATAACACATTTATACCCCCTCACCGCGCAAAGTGCGGCAAGACCAATACCCGTGTTGCCCGAGGTAGGCTCGATAATAACCGTGTTTTTATTGATTATACCTTGCTTTTCTCCCTCGTCCAGAATATATTTTGCCACTCTGTCCTTGGCGCTTCCTGCGGGGTTAAAGGATTCAAGCTTTGCAAGAATACGGCACTCAAGCCCGTATTCTTTTTTTATATTATTCAGTTCAAGTATCGGTGTGCGCCCGATCAGCGCATCTGCCGAATGGTAAATTTTTTCCATATTATTCCTGTGTAAGATTACTGTAATATTCTATATACTGCTTCATTTGGTGCATTTTGTATACACCCTTCCAATCGTCCTTGCCCCAAAGCGCCATGGGAGTCATATAATGGGGGATATCAAAAACGATAATTCCGTCGGAAAGCGGGTATTCCAGAGTAAGCGATTTTTCGGTTTCTTCAAAACGCTTGGAGGAATAATTTATCTCAAAAACCTCTGCATCGTGCCAGAAATCCGCCCCTGCTTTTTCAATTCCCTTTTTCCAAGCCTGACAGTATTTAAGCCAATCTCCGTAAACCTTATCGGTTACGGTAAGGGTCTGCTCTCTGCCGAGGCAGTCCTGCACCGCAACGATATCCACTACCGGCTTCTCTCCGTCGGATGCGGGCTTTAAAAGCTCGTACAGCTTATCCGTTATCTTGTCTGCGCTGCCGGAACGCCATATAGCGGGTGCGATCATTATAAGTGCGTCCTCGTCAAGAGAACGTATCACCTTGGACTGTCCCTCGTAAACCTTGCGGGCAGCCTCCACGCCGCCTTTAAGGTTAAGCCAATAATCGCAGGTTTCATCGGAAAGATAATATCCGCCGAAAGCGGGGTGATCCCCGTACATTTCGTGAATATCCTTAATCACCTTTTCGCCGTCTGCCACAATGGCATCGTACTGCGCCTGATTTTTTGAAGGGGCGGTGAAATCCGCATCGTGAATAGTGCCGATAAACACCTTCATGCCCAGCTTTTCAGCCCCGTCAAGCACCGCCTTGCACAGATCCTCCGTGCCGTAGGTGGGTGTATAGGTATATCCTGCGGCGGTAATGTTTTTGCCGTTTATAAGGGTAGTCTTTGCATTAAAATGGGTGGAATACTGGATTATCACCGTGCTCATACCCAAGTCCCGCATACCTTTAAGGGAAAGATACCAACTGTATGCGTCGTTCTGGGTGGAAACGTCGTTACCGCCGTTGGTGGGAAGCTGGTAAAAGCCCCCGTCCACCACGGGCAGGGCTACAGTCTTTCCGTAGGTCTGTATTTCGTTTACCTCGCCCGCACAGTCGAAGGAAAGGGTAAATTCACCCGATTCTATGGGGGTTTCCAACACAATAAGCGTAGTATGCAGTCCTGCGGCGGTGTTGCTTATCATCTTGCCTGCGGGAGAAATATTCTTGATTTCTGCGGTAGAAACTATATTCACAGCCGTTACCGCGCCTTTGGCTTTTACGGTAAGCGCGCTTTCCACCTTTACGCCGGTGTTGAATATATTATCGGTTAACGCTTTGTCCCCCGCGCTCTTAACCGTGTTTACGTCGCCTTCGGGCAGGTCAAGAACCGCGTACGATTTTTCTTCAACGGGAGCGTTTGCGCCCCAGACCTCAATTTCATCGGTGGCGAAAATTCCGTCTGCATAGGTGAGCACTTTAACGTATCTCGCTTTGACGGTTGCGGGGCGGGTTACGGTGAAACGGCTTAAGTTTTTCTTTGTTTCCACAAGGAATGATTGTCCGAAATCCTCCCAGTTTTCCCCGTCTGCGGAATAGCGCACGGAGATTCGTGTGGGGATTACCGCCTTTATATCCCCCGAGAGGAAGGCGGAAAAAGACACCTCGGAAACATTCTTTATATCTCCCAGATCAATAGTAATTATATTTCCCTTTTTGCCCGTGCGTGTATCCGTATCGTGGGCGGTCTTTGCGGCGATAACGCTGTCATCCCCCGTAAAATACACTCCGTCGGTAAGCTTTAACCCGTCTTTATCGGAATACGCCTTCATTCCCACGCCTTCCCATACGTAAGAAGCGCCCAAAGAAAGCAAGGTCTTCTTTGCATAGGGCAAAGCCGTAACCGTTACGGCGGAGAGGGTAACGTTTTCTTTTTCAAAAACTATATTAAACGCCTTGCAATCGGTGTTGAATTCAAAGGTTTCGGTATCAAACTCGCCCAAAAACTTTGTGAAATTATATCCGTCATCGGAAGCGTACACCTTGTAGGAGCAGTCCGCACCCTTTAATTCCACCTTGCCGCTTTGCGCAGGGAAGCCGATGTCTATAAACACGGAAACTCCGCTTAAGGGAAGCTTTTCCACGTGGGTGTTGTTATACCAATCGGTAAAGGTAAGCTCCTCGGGAGCGGAATCGTCCCTTGTCAAGGTCCGCTTGCCCTCATTTTCTATCATAACCGTGCCGCTTTCGGGCCAAACACGTATATTTTCAAGCACATACGGCTCTGTAAGCGGGGGATTGGTTTCACAGCTTGTCATAAGCATACCTCCAAAAATCAAAGTGATAAGAAGCAAGCATACCGTTTTTTTCATTTTTTTACTCTCCTTACTCCACGTTTGCTTGAAAACATTTTACCACACACCCACTGCTTTTGTCAACGAAAGGCAAATTTATATTGAAAAAGCAGAGGGGATAAGGTATAATATAACATAAAATTCATCAAAGCAGTAATGTGGAGGAATGAATTATGAATCGATCACGTGTATTCCGTTTGCTTGCGCTTATTCTTTTGGTATGCCTCGTCACCGCGGCGTGCGAGCTGACAGACAATTCCGTTTCCGATATTGACGCGCCGCCTCTGGTGGGCACTCCCGACGGTGAGACTGCAGATAACGCCTGCTATCTGTACACGCCTCAGATGGCAGATGACACCTTTCGGTATCTCGATGAGATATACGTTGAAAAATATCCCGAAATGGCTCTGCGCTGGGAGTACGGCACCGGCGCGGATCAGCGTATAATAACCGCCTTTGCTCAGCAGATCACAGCGGGCTGTACCACGGACAAAGAAAAGGTTAACGCCATCCAGAACTGGATCGTTAATAACATCACGTATTGGAAGCTGTCTTCTCCTTTTTCCTTCGACGTTCTCTACGGAGGCGGGGGAAACTGTCTGGGCAAAACTATGTTGATGCGTGATCTATGCCGCACTCTGGGCATTCCCGCAGAATTTGCCGTGGGTTGGCGCGGTTATATGAGCAGTATCGCTCCGAAGGATCTGCTTGAACTCGACGGTCACGCATGGTGCTTCGTATATCTGGACGGGGAGTGGGCTTTATACGATCCCACTTGGGGAACCGCACACCTTACCGACCGAGAGCAGATCGCCAAAGAGTTCTACATAAGTTCTGTCGGCGGTATCAGTCCTATCTACGATAAAAATGCAATTCCGCCCCTTGTGAGGGAAAACGGTGCAACCGTCTATGCGTACGGAAAGGTTTTTGCCGTATCTCCCGATGGACCCGTCACCCAGTTTGTCAGCTTACCCCTGAACTACTGCATGGATCTGAATTATTACGGCTACGATCCTCAGTGGGGCGGCGAAGCCCGCTATCTTGACGGCGCGGGAGCCTACATATATTTATCCGATTACGAGGAGGGCGAGCTGTTCGCCAACGGTTGGTTCACCACAGGTAATGCCACAGGCTTTTCTGCAGGCAGCGTACACTATCTGTACGAAAACGGATTTATGGCGTCCAACCTCGTTGCCCAACATAACGGCGAAACCTTGTATTTTGAGCACGGCGTCGCTTACAAGCTTTTGGTTCCTCAGCAAGCCTATATGATGAAGTGGGGAAATCTTTACGTAGACGCAAGCTATGAGGGACAAATATTTGATCTCCACAGCGGTTCCATACCCGCGGAGAGCGATTACGAATTATACTGGTCCACAAGCAATCCCTCCGTTGCCACGGTGGATGAAAACGGTGTGGTATCCTGCCACAGCGAAGGCGAAGCGGACATCATTTGCCACATCGTCTATACTAATCGGGTCGATGCATCCTACAACGGCGGCGAACGCAGCTTTGAGATAACCGTCAACTTCGGAGACGTTTACCGTCCCGCGGAATACGCGGCGCTTGATCAAGGCGGTCCTTCTGGAGCAGAGGCGGAGCTTTCCCTCACCAACGATCGCGATATTTATCCTATTGTAACCGACGATATTATCGATATGCTGATGGGGTCTGCGCCGGAGTACGGTGAGATTACTCTGCCTTCGGCCCAAAACGCCAACGGCTACTTCGTTATGCCGGGGACATACGAAAGTATGCTGGCAATTCCTTATGATTTTATACTGCCTCTGGCAGAAGGCTCTATTGTTCTGGATCACAATGCGCTGGCGGAATTTACCCTCGTTAACACCGAGCAGTGGGGCGAAATGTGGTATCTGCCGCTTAACGAGGACGGTGTCGGCGTTTTCGATCCCTCCGATAATTTCGAACCGACACCTCCGCAAGAATCTGTTGACATTTATTTCGGCACTCCGCTGGTCGAAATGCAAACGGCAATCGGTCCGTTGATGGATTTTATGTTCATGGATCAGCCGATTATCGACGGCACGGTTACCTCCAAGTATACCGAAACAAAACACGGAGTAACGATTCAAACAGACGTTATAAAACTGGCAATAGATATGGGCTGTTCTTTGCAGATCCCCCTTGTGCACGGCTCTGTGACGCTGGACCAAGATGCTATGAACGGTATCGTTGAATCCCGCGATGGCTCAGAGCTCTGGCTTGTATTGTACCCTCTGGAAATAGAGTGGTGTGAATACGGTCAGCAGCCTGCTTTGAATAAGCTGGACGTGGTGGATCTCTATTGGATACACTGCACCGACTCTGTGTACGGCGGTACCGTTAACGATCTTAATGGCGGAACCGCTACGGTGACCGTACCCCTGGAAAATAACGGCGGCACCTACGGCGTATACTTTGTAGACGGAATCGGAAATCTTACCGAAGTTCCCTCCACCGTAAACGGCAACACTATCACCTTTGAAGCCCCCTATCTCTCAACCTACGCTATTGTTGATACAGCGGCTACTCCCGTTCAATAAAACACCACGGCGGTGGGACTTTTTCGGTCCCACCGCCGTTTTTTCTCGGGGTCCCCGAGAAGCCGAAAGGCTTCTTGGGGTGATTTTTCTCGGGGTGATTAATATTCGATTCTGAAATAATCCAGATGTTTTTTGAATCTGTCTTGGGCGGTAAGGCAGGTGTCCAAAAGAAAACCTTTTTCTCTGTCCCATTCCTTTAAGCCGCGGTAATAGAACAGCTTCAGATCGTCTTCGATAATAAACGGTACAATGCCGTGCTTCAGACATTCCTTAAACAGAATAAGTCGTCCCACTCTGCCGTTTCCGTCCTGAAAAGGGTGTATGCGCTCAAATTCAACGTGAAACGCCACTATATCTTCAAAGCTTTTGCGGGGATCGGCGTTATAAGCGGAGAGGAGGGAACGCATTTTTTTCTTTACCTCTTCGGGCAACGCCGTGTCATTACCGCCCACCTCGTTGGGAAGCTTTTTGTATTCGCCCACCGCAAACCAATCCTTGCGGCTGTCAGCGGTTCCCGCCTTAAGGATGGCGTGAAGCTCTTTTATAAAGCCTTCGGTAAGCTTTTCTCCCCCGCGGTCGATCACCGTATCGATACAGCGGAAGTGGTTGGCGGTTTCGATAATATCATCCACGTTAACCGCCCCGTTTTCAAATCCTATGGTGTTTGTTTCAAAAATATATCTGGTCTGATCGTGGGTAAGGCGGCTGCCTTCCATGCGGTTGGAATTGTAGGTAAGGTCTATTTGTATTTTGTGGTAGATGCCGCCCTTGAAGTGCGCCGATTTTTGCTCTCTCAATATATCAAGCAGGGCAAGGGAACGCTTTTTCTTGTTGGACCTTTCGGGCTTTTGGGCGTTTTCGGGCAGGTACCATATCTTGCCGATAAGCTTTGCCCCCTCAATTCTGCCCAAAGCACAGTAATTCCGCACGCTTCGGGGCGAAACTCCCCATTTTTCCGCTATTTTTGCGGCAGATAAATATTCCATACAGCCCTCCGTGTCTTTTTTTACAAGGGTATTATACCACGGTATCGGCAAAATATCAACATAAAAACGCTTTGTCTTAAAGGTTTTTTGCCGATAACTTTTGTGTTGCTTTTTTCGCTTTTATATTATATAATAAAATGTAAAAATATGAAAACTGCGGAGATACACTATGAAATTAGGAATAGTAGGCTTGCCCAACGTGGGTAAAAGCACTCTTTTTAATGCACTTACAAAAGCAGGCGCGGCGTCTGCCAATTACCCCTTTTGCACTATCGAGCCCAACGTGGGCGTTGTTACCGTGCCCGATGAGCGCATAGACCGTCTGTGCGAAATGTATAATCCCGAGAAAAAGACCTATGCCACCATTGAATTTGTGGATATAGCAGGTCTTGTCCGCGGTGCGGCAAGCGGAGAAGGTCTGGGCAACAAGTTTCTTTCCCACATCCGTAACGTGGATGCGGTAGTACACGTGGTACGCTGCTTCGGCGGAAGCGAGGTAGTCCACGTGGACGAAACGGCAGACCCTGTGCGTGACGTGGAAACCATAAACACCGAGCTTGTTCTTGCGGACCTTGAAATGACCGAGCGCCGTATAGACAAGGTTAAAAAACAGCTCAAGGGCGACAAGACCGCCGCCGACGAGCTGGAGGCGCTGGAGGTCCTTTACGCAGGTCTTATGGACGGAAAGAGCGCAAGAAATATTGAATTTACCGAAAAACAGCTTGAATATATTTCCGTAATGGATCTTATATCCTTCAAGCCCGTTATATACGCCGCCAACGTGGACGAGGGCAGCGTGGTAGACGGCAACGAATACACCGAAGCCTTGAAAAAGGCTGTGGCAGGGGAAAACAGCGAAGTTCTTATCGTATGCGCATCCGCCGAAGCGGAGATCGCAGAGCTGGACGAGGACGAGCAGGCAGCTTTCCTTGAGGATATGGGACTTACCGAATCCGGCCTTAACCGTCTTATAAAGACTTCCTATAAATTACTGGGACTCATTTCCTTCCTCACCGCAGGCACTCCCGAGGTGCGCGCGTGGACAATTCCCGCAGGCACCAAGGCGCCCAAGGCGGCAGGAAAGATACACAGCGATATCGAGCGCGGATTTATCCGCGCCGAGGTAGTGGCATACGATGCCCTTATGGAAAAAGGTTCTATGACCGCCGCCAAGGACGCAGGTCTTGTAAGAAGCGAAGGAAAAGAATACGTAATGGAGGATGGGGACATAGTACTGTTCCGCTTTAACGTGTAATATGAAGAAAATAATTGTTATTTTACTTGCGCTGGTTATGTGTATGGGCTGTCTTTCCTTTGCTGTTTCCGCTGAGGAGATCACTCAGACCGTACACGCAGAAAACCGCGGCAGAGGAGAAGACGAGCTTATCGTATACACCCCTGCGTTCGGTGCGTCCACCGCTACCAACCAATGGGGTGCGGAAGCGGTTGTCGATGCGGATAACAAGATAATCCGTGTAACCACCATGGGTAACGAAACCATTCCCGAAGGCGGATTCGTCCTTTCCGGTCACAGCAGTATGGGCGATTGGATAAAGCAAAACTGCAAGGTTGGCATGTACTGCTATTACGATTCCCGTTCTTCCACCATACTTCTTTCCACCGAGCCCACCGCATTCGGCGGAATGTATTATACCATACAGCGTGAGATCACGAGTGTAAACGGCACCCGCGGCGAAGGAGCCCTTGTAATATATAACCAAAGCGGCAAGACCGGCACCAACGAATGGGGCTATGAGGTTATCGTCGGCACGGACGGACGCGTTACCGCAGTAGGCGGCAACAACAATACAGTTCCTAAGGGCGGATTTATAATCTCCGGCCACGGAGTCAATTCGGACTGGCTTACCAAAAACGCCCGCGTGGGTATGAAAGCTTCCTACGATGCCGCCGCAAAGACAGTTACTCTGGAAATGGATGTTTTTGCGTATATTTCCCTTATTGATACCGGCATTCAGCAGTTAAGGGACAAGCGGGATTCGGGTAAAAAGAATTTTGCATATTACGATTACGAGTTTTTAGATTCCTGCATAAACCAAATGGTTTCTCTCCGTGCGAAGTACGAAACCCTTACGGATGAAACCGAGATGACAAACTGTATTGCGGATATAAACGCACTTCTCAATGCGGGACTTTCCGCCTGCGCAGAAAGCCGCACCGTAGAGTACCGCGGCGTGTGGATAAGACCTATCCAGAAGACCAAGCAAGAGGTTGCGGATTACGTCCAGCGGCTTTATGATAACGGCATAAACACTCTTTGTATAGAAACTCTTTACGATTCCACCCTCATTTTCCCCGCGCCCGAGGGAAGCGATTTCGAGCAAAATCCCAAATTTAACGGTTTTGACGTGCTTGGCGCTTACATTGAGGAATGCCACGCAAGAGGAATGGAACTGCACGTATGGATGCCTATATTCTATTCCTCCCACACCACTTGCTCCAACCTTGAAAGAAGCGTGTGGTATAAAAATCCCACCTGGCGCAACATAAATAACAGCGGCAAGGACACCTGCGTTAAAGACGACGACGATTTCTGCTTCCTCAACCCCGCCCATCCCGAGGTGCAGGAGTTCCTGCTGGGCACTTATCAATACATACTTGAAAATTACGATATCGACGGCTTTGAATTGGATTATATTCGTTATCAGGACGGTATCAACGACGATTACGGCTACGATGCCCTTACCGTAGGCGGATTCAAGGCAAAATACGGAGTTACTCCCAAGTACGATACTTCCGCTTCCTATTGGGATAACTGGGTACAGTACCGATGCGATATTATCACCGGCTTCGTAGGCAAAATGCGCACGCTGTTCAACGAATACGGGGAAGACGTTCTCCTCTGCGCAGATGTAGGTCCCGATGCTTCCGGCGCCCGCAACGGCTTGTATCAGGACTACGGAACTTGGATCAAAAAAGGCTGGATCGATCTGCTCAAGCCTATGTCATACACCTGGGATTCCGTTGAGGCAACCGATAAAAACGTTGAAAAAATGAACGGCAAGTTCTTGGCTTCCGGTATCGGCGTATACGCAGATTCCTACAGCGGCTTTGATGCGGCTACTCACGTTATCCTCGCCAACGAAAAAGGGGCGGACGGCGTTATGTTCTTTGAAGCGTCCACCTATCTTGGCAAGAACACCTCGGATTTCCTTGTGAAAAACGGTGCTTTCAGAAACAGAGCCATCACTCCCACGCTTGATATAGAAAAAGCCCTTACCGCCTCGGCGGATTACGCTATTGACAGAATAGTAAATATCATTCTTCCCTTCGGCGGTAAATCCAAAGCCGATTGCGAAAGCTTAAAAGCAAAGCTTGAAGCCTTCAAGGGCGCGGTTTCCACTACCGAAAACGACGTTCTCGTAAATACGGTGAAGGATATTATCGCATCTCTCGGCACCTCCGCCGCAGACAAGGTGATAAAGAGCGATCTTGAATATATCGTAAGAATTTTAAGCAACACTCAGCGCACCGTCGTAAGCGATGAGGATATTCCCGATACGGGCATTGATGACAGCGCCGTAAGCGAGTTTGAAAGCTCCTATGAGGAAAGCAGCAAAGCCGAAGAAAGCCGTATCGAGGAGAGCAAAAAGGAAGAAAGCTTAAGAGAAGAAAGCATTAAAAACGAGCAAAACAAAAACGATTCTTCGTCTTCCGAAAGCGCGCCTTCCGATGATGAAAACGGCAAAAATAATACCGTTATGTGGATCGCCTGCGGTGTGGTAGGCGTGATACTGGTCGCCTCCCTGGCAGTAATTGTAAAGAATAAGGGGCGCTCGGTAAAATAAAAAATCACCCCAAAAACGCTATTCGCGTTTTCAGGGACCCCGAAAAAAATCACCCCAAAAACGCAAAAAATGTGAATTGTTCTGCTTAGCAAATTCCCACAACGCAGGTAAGGGGCTTGCCCCTTCCGCTCCAATATTAAAAGGAAAACCTCCGATTTCTCGGAGGTTTTTGATTGTCGGGGTGATTATTTTTTCTTCTTGGCAACCAAATGCGCTATCAGATAATACACATAATAAAACGCCACTATATACACCAAAAACAAGCCTACCACGCAAAGGGGATACAAAACGGCGTTTCCGTTTACCAGATTATACACTATATCGTAAGGCGTGCCGTCCCCCGCGCGGAGGAACATATAGTTGTAATCCAAAATCTTGTTTGCAAGGAGGGCGGCTCCGCAAAAGCTCAGAAGAATGGTAAACGTTATCCAAATGTTTTTCTTTTTCATACTTATCATTTTGGAAAAGCCGATATACAGCGCCGCAAAGCCGGATATTGAATGGGTAAATCCGGAAACCACGTTATCAAAGCTTAAAACGGGATACGCGGCGTAGTTCTGCCCTGCGCAGTAGGTGCCCATAACCGCGCCCAGCACCCCGAAGATAAACACAAAATCCAAAGCCGCTTGCTTTAATCTGCCCGAAGAAAGTGCCGCAAGGGGAATGGCAATAAGCTGAATACTGCACAAAAACAATGGAAGATCGTAAAGCCACGCCCAAGGGTCAGCAGAGCGAAAGCACAAAATGATTATCTTAAAAAGCTCTGCCGAATCGATAATAATTGCCGCCCACAAAAGCACGCGGTTTTTGGTCTTTTCGTCTTTGTTTTTGTTTTTTAAGCCAAATATAACGGCGCAAAGCACCATAATTACCATTAAAGAAGAAACAAATGTTAAATGCTGCCGGGAAAAATACCCTTCGGGTATACGCTCATACCCGCCGAAACCGAAAAATTCTTTCATAACAAAATCCTTTATACGTGTTTTTCCGACTTACGCAAGAGGCATTTTAACACATATACGGTATTTTGTCAATGTATGCAAAAGCACCCCGAGAAAACGCAGTTTTCTTGGGGTGCTTTTGAAGCGATATTTTAGTTTTTGCTTTGTACGTTTTCGTAGAATTCGATAGTATCTTCCATATCCGATTCGGCTTTGTCCTTTATAGCCTCAAAGGTAGAAGTGAAAGAGCCTGCGGGTTTGGTAATAAGATCGTGAAGCATAGTGTCCATATTGCCCCACTTGTAGATCATACCGATATCACATCCGCGGGAAGCGAAGATTATATCAAGCATTCTTACGGTATCATCATCACGGGTCTTCTGATATTTAAGAGCTATATCATAGTATGCAACAGCCAGATTGTTCTTGGAGTGTGCACCCATAACTTCGAGGGCGATACCTACCATCTCGTACTGCTTTTCGGTAAGACCGATAGGAACGCAGAATGCGTTGGAGGTCCAGGGGTTAACCATGGTATGGTAGTTTTCCTGATCGGTGTCATACTTGGGGAAGGGAACCAGACCGAAATCGTCTTCCATCTCTCTGTATGCGCTGGTGGAAGAGGGGCCGGAAAGGTTGAATATGGATCTTCCTTCAACAAACGCCTGAGTAACAAGCTCTGAGGGCCACTGAACTACGCCGAAGTAATCGTTTGCGCAAACGTAGTAATCTCTGTTCTGCATAAGCTCAAGGATGTTTTCGATAACGTCAACGGAACGGTCGTTGTATATGGTGATCTCGGGCCAGCCGTCTGCGCCGATAGAAGCGGTACGCTCACCGGAAGCATAGAACAAGAACCACATGTCGTCGTACTGTCCGCCGTAACCGAACTGATCCTGATAGTCGATCTTACCGTCCTGGTTAAGGTCGTTCTTTATGGTCTTGGACATTTCGATAACCTTATCAATAGTCCATTCGTTGTTATCAACCAGATCATAGGGGCTGTCAAGACCGTATTCAACGATAAGGTTCTTATTGAATGCGATACAGGAAGTAGCGTCCTTGTTGGTGATACCGATATCACCGATAGTGAAATAAAGTGCGCCGTTAAGGGTCATTTCGCTGTTGAAGGACTGATCCCACCAGGGCTGGGACATATCCAGATAAGGGATCTCGCCGCTGAGCAGGTCAACGAGGATGCCTTCTGCCGCCAGGGCAGCACAGTCGTAAAGGCAGGGAGCCGCAACGTGATAAGACTTTGCGCCGGTTACAAGGTCATCGCGCATATAGTTAATAGTGTCGCCGTGATGACGGCTCTTATCGTATATGTACTTTTCCTCAAGAACCAATCCGTACTGCTCGTAAAGCATATTAGCTCTTTCACGAAGCGCATCGTTAACTACCTCGGGAATTTGATTTTCATCACCGTCTGCGTATTCGTTATAGAGAATTTCGGAATTGGCGGTTTCGTTAACGCCGGAAGCGAGGAAGATGATCTTCTCGCCCTTATAATCCTTTTCGGGCACGTTTGCCACGTATTCGCCGGAATCGGAAACGTCGCTCATACTGGGATTTTCCTCAGACGTATCGTTGCAGGAAGCAAACGCCGCACCTACGAGCAGAACAAGCAATATTACAGCCAATGCTCTTTTCATTAAAAATATTCCTCCGTTTTTTAATTTTTTATTGACACAGAGCAATTATAACACTGTTAAAGCCAAAAATCAAGACGGTGTGTTGACAATTTACAATTTTACAAGTATAATAAAATGACGAATGATGAATGAGAAATGATGAATTACGGTTGATTTTTGTTCGCAGAACAAAAATCTTCCGAAATTCCTCATTTAGCGATGCTTTGCATCGCGCCGCATTCCTCGTTTCTCATTAAAAACGAGTGAGGTATATCTATGGAAATAAAGCACTCCTGGCAAGAAGGCAGAAGATTAAAGACCATTTCCCCTATGACGAACATAGAATGTGTTATTATGGCAGAGCGCAACGACGCCTGCAACCAGATACGGGACAGCTTCGAAACCGCCGCAGCAGACGATTATATTTTTAAAAAGAGAAAAGAAGGCTTAAAGGGATTCGGTATAATGCATCTGCTTATTGCCGCATACGTGCGCACCGTATCCCAGCGCCCCGGAATAAACCGCTTTGTACGGGGACAGCGCGTGTACGCCCGCAATAATATCGAGGTGGCAATGACCATAAAAAAAGAAATGCGCCTCGATGCGCCTGATACGGTCATAAAAATGGAATTCCCGCCGGATGCCACCGCAGAGGACGTTTACCGTATCGTAAACAAGGAGATAGACACCGCCCGCAACGAGGTGAGCAGCTTTGATGATGTTGCAAAAATACTCGGATCTCTTCCCAGATTTGTTCTTAAATTCGCCGTGTGGGTGCTTAAGAAGATGGACTACCACCGTATGCTGCCCCGCTCGCTTTCTCAGCTTTCCCCCTTCCACGGATCTATGATAATTACATCTATGGGCTCTTTGGGAATTCCTCCCATTTACCACCATATATATAATTTCGGTAACGTGCCTCTGTTTATATCCTTCGGCGCAAAGAGAAGCGCGGTAGAGCTGGATAAAAACGGCTCTCCCGTTGACAGAAAGTACGTGGATTACTGCGTGGTTACCGACGAGCGCGTCTGCGACGGACACTATTTCGCCTCCGCGCTCAAATACCTCCGCACCATTTTGTCCAATCCCGAAGTTTTGGATGAAAAGCCTGAAAAGGTTATAGAAGATATAAAGTAGAAAAACGGCGAGAAATCGCCGTTTTTTTATGAGGAGCGCGTTCATTCGGCGCAGACCCAAAAACGCAAAAAATATATAAATATTTCTGTTTAGTTATTTTCCATTTGTAGGGCGGGTGGCTTGCCCCCGCCGCTTTAATAACACATTAATAGGTAAAAATTTTTCCGACGAAAATCGTCTCCAAAATTTTATTTTGTTTGCGTTTTTGTAAACACTTTCGCTCGGGAGGCAGTAGGTTACTACAGCTCTCCACTCGCGAAAGATGTTTTCTGCATCCAAATGCTCCGCGCCCTTCAAACTTTCAGTTCTACAGACGGCACATTTCAAAAACAATTACACGGTTTTTTGCGTCACGCAAAAAACTACCGAAATTTCTCATTCCGCATTCCGCATTTCTCATTCTTATTATCACTTGCATTTCAAAACATTGTGTGCTATAATATACTGATTAACTTTGTAATATTCGGAGAAAAAATGACATACACTCAGGCGAAACAAAAACTTTTTAACAGGTTATACCGAAATCTGAATAACAAACAAAAAGAAGCCGTGTTTACCGTAAACGGTCCCGTTTTGGTGCTTGCGGGTGCGGGAAGCGGAAAGACTACCGTGCTGGTAAACCGAATTTCCCATATAATTAATTACGGCGATGCATATTACCGCGAAACCGAAGCTCCCGATGGGATCAATATGGGATATATGCAGTATCTTGTGGATTACGGCGATGATATCCAGATACGGGATTTTTTAAAGCAGACAGCAGTCGATCCCGCGTTTCCTTCACAGGTGCTTTGCGTTACCTTTACCAACAAGGCGGCGGAGGAATTCCGTACCCGTCTTAAATCCTCTCTGGGCGACAGCGCGGGGGAGATATGGGCAGGCACCTTCCATTCCATATGCGTGCGCATACTCCGCAGACATATTCACTTACTTGATTTTGACAACAGCTTTACCATATACGATAGCGACGACAGCAAAAAAACCATTACCGCCTGCCTTAAAAAGCTGAATTTGAGCGACGATATTATGACCCCCGCCGTGCTTCAGAACGAAATTTCCCGTCTTAAGGAAAAGGGCTACACGGCAGAGGAATATGAGCAGACCGCCACCGATTTCAGGGAAAGACATATTTCCTTGGTCTACACCGAGTATTCAAAAGCCTTGAAACAGGCATCTGCTCTGGATTTTGACGATATTATTCTCTATACCAACATACTGTTCGATGCTTATCCGGATATACTTGAAAAATATCAAAAGCAGTTCAAATATATACTTGTGGACGAATATCAGGATACAAACCCCTCCCAGAGTCAGCTTATAGAAGCCCTTGCAGGGGACAGACAGAACGTGTGCGTGGTGGGCGATGACGACCAGTCCATTTATTCCTTCCGCGGCGCAACTGTGGAAAATATACTTGATTTCGATAAAACCTTCCCCGCCGCCAAGGTTATCCGCCTTGAGCAAAACTACCGTTCCACCCAGAATATTCTTAATGCCGCCAACGAGGTTATTGCAAATAACACGGGCAGAAAAGGAAAAACTCTGTGGACAGATGCGGGGGACGGGGAAAAGATAACCCTTAAAAAGCTTCCCACCCAGCTTGAGGAAGCGGCGTACATTGTAAATTATATTGATGATAAGGTGCGCACCCGTATGAACGGTTACGGCGATTTCGCCGTGCTTTACCGTGTAAACGCTCAGTCAAACGCTATAGAAAACGCTCTTTCCCACGCTCATATCCCGTACCGTGTTTACGGCGGTATCCGCTTTTTTGAGCGTAAGGAGATAAAGGATGCGGTGGCATATCTTTCCCTTATACTTAATCCCCGTGATGATATCCGTGCAAAGCGTATTATCAACGTGCCTGCCCGCGGTATCGGAAAAACCACTCTTGACGGGCTTGAAGCCCTTTCGGGCAGAGAGGGAATAAGCCTTTTGGAGGCGGCTTCCCGCGCAGACGAATTTCCCGCCCTTTCAAGAGCATACCCAAAGCTTAACGCTTTTTGTATGCTTATCGAGGAATTGCGTGAATTTTCCCAAAAGCACACTCTCGGCGAGCTGGTGGATAAGGTTATGGAGCTTACCCAGTACAAGCAGTATCTTATCTCCGGCGAGGACGGCGAGGACAAGCTGAGGAATATCGAAGAATTCATTTCCTCTGCCAGACTTTTCGAAGAAACCGCGGAAGATCCCTCCTTACGTGCGTTTTTGGAGGATATCTCTCTGGTTTCGGATACCGACGATTACGAACCCGATGCACCCCGCGTTACCTTAATGACAGTCCATTCCGCAAAGGGATTGGAATTCAACACCGTGTTCCTGCCGGGCTTTGAGGAAGGTCTGTTCCCCTCATCCCGCTCTATGGGTGAAAGGAAGGAACTGGAGGAGGAGCGCAGACTTGCTTACGTTGCAATGACCAGAGCGAGAAAACAGCTTATCATCCTTCACACCGCCACCCGTATGATGTACGGACAGACCAACGTAAACCGCATCTCCCGCTTTGCGGAGGAAATTCCCGAAGAATGTATAAAAGCGGAAAAAGGCTTCCGCCAAAAAGGAAGCTACACCCAAGTCCCCGAGTATACCTATACGTCAAAAACCACCCTCATTAACGAAAAACCAAAGACCGCATCTCCCATTTTTGCCGCAGGCACAAGAGTAAAACACAATTTCTTCGGCGAAGGGGAAATTATCTCCGCCGAAGCTATGGGCGGCGACGCACTGTACGAGATACAGTTTGATAACGGAATGGTGAAAAAATTGCTGGGAGCATACGCGAAGCTTACCATAATAGAATAGCGCCGGCTCATTCGGCGCAGAACCAAAAACGCAAACCGCACTAAAAGATTTCGAAAACCGTAGGGACAGACGTCCTCGGCTGTCCGCTTCCAACGGTTCAGAGGTAGAAATTCTTACAGAATTTCCTTATATTTTATTTTATTTTGCGTTTTTGTAGAAATTTTCAGTCGGTGGGCAGTAGATTTCTACAGCTCCACAGGGGTG